>DASYNF010000240.1:0-12979 GCA_036008685.1 Actinomadura sp.
GTCGTCTTCATGGCCGAAGGCCAGATCGTCGAGGAGAACACCCCCGAGGAGTTCTTCACCGACGCGCGGACCGACCGCGCCAAGGACTTCCTTTCCAAGATCCTTACTCACTGAGCCGCGGGACGCGGTTCCGCAAGGAAACCAGAGGTATTCACCATGCGATTCTCGTTCCCCGGGGTGGCACTGGCCGGCCTGGCCACCGTCTCCATGGCCCTCAGCGGCTGCGCGGCCAAGGAGGCCTCGTCGATCGCCGACAAGAAGAAGCTCGTCATCGGGGTCAAGTACGACCAGCCGGCACTCGGCCTGAAGACCACCGGCGGTTCCGAGGGCTTCGATGTGGACGTCGCCAAGTACATCGCCAAGAAGCTCGGTGCCGAGGAGAAGGACATCCAGTTCAAGGAGGCGCGCTCCGCGAACCGTGAGACGTTCCTGCAGAACGGCACCGTCGACTTCATCGTCGCCAGCTACTCGATCATCGACGCCCGCAAGCCCAAGGTGACCTTCGCCGGCCCCTACATCGTCACCCACCAGGACGCCATGGTCCGGGCCGACGACAACTCCATCAAGGACCTGGCCTCCCTCAAGGGCAAGAAGCTCTGCCAGGTCTCGGGCTCGAACTCGTGGAAGAACATCACCGAGGGGGCCAACAAGACGAACGCGAAGGTCGCCGCCGAACTGGTCCCGGCGCAGGGCTACGACGAGTGCATGACCAAGCTGAAGGGGAACTCCATCGACGCGATCTCCACCGACGCCGTCATCCTGGCCGGCTACGCCCAGCGAGACGGCGCGAGCTTCAAGGTCGTCAACGCCCCCTTCACCGACGAGAAGTACGGCGTCGGCCTCAAGAAGGGCGACACCAAGGGCTGCGAGGCCGTGAACAAGGCCATCGCCTCCATGTACCAGGACGGCACGGCCAAGCAGCTGTGGGACAAGTGGTTCGGCAAGGCCGGCCTGCCCTTCGAGTCCGCCCAGCCGCCCGCCGAGGGCTGCAGCTGACCTCTCCGTGCAGCGACCACCGCGCCGGTGAGCCCTGCGGACGCATCGGCTCACCGGCGCCGGTTCTAGGAGCATCATGAACTGGGACGTTCTTTTCGACTTCAGCCCGCTCATCAAGGAGTCAGGCCCGATCGCCGAGGCCTTCTGGTCGACCCTCCGGCTCTCGGCGACGACCGGACTGCTGGCGCTGGTCCTCGGGACGATTATCGCCGCGATGCGGGTCTCCCCGACGCCGGTGCTGCGCGCGGCGGGCACGGTCTACGTGAACACACTGCGCAACACCCCGCTGACCCTGGTGCTGCTGTTCTGCAGCCTGGGACTCAGCGACACCCTCGGGGTCAAGCTGTCCGACTCGACGTCGGTGAACTTCTACTGGCTGGCCGTCTTCGGCCTGTCGGCCTACACCGCGGCGTTCGTCGCGGAGGCGCTGCGGGCCGGCATCAACACGGTGCCCGTGGGCCAGGCGGAGGCCGCCCGGGCGATCGGGCTGACGTTCACCCAGTCACTGCGCATGATCATCCTGCCGCAGGCCTTCCGGGCCGTCATCGCCCCCCTCGGCAGCATCGCCATCGCGATGATCAAGAACACCACGCTGGTGCTCGTGGCGAGCTACCTCGAAGCCGCCTCACTGATGAAGGACATGTTCGAGGAGTACGGCGCGACCCTGCCGATCTTTCTTGGCTTCGCGGTCGGCTTCATGATTCTGACCCTGCCGACCGGCTTCCTGTTCGGCTGGGCGGCCAAGCGATGGGCGGTAGTCCGATGACGATCACCACCGAGGCTCCCCCGCAGGTGCGGCCGCCCGTGAAGAGGCGGCCGGTGAAAGCCCAGCAGGCCTCCGTTCTCTTCGACGCCCCCGGACCCCGGGCGCGGCTGCGCAACAACCTCATCACATTGGCCGGCGCGGCCGTACTGCTCGCGATCGTCTATGTCGTCGTCTCACGGCTCAATCGAGCGGACCAGTTCGAGGGCAAGCTGTGGAAGCCCTTCATCGAGGTCGGGACCTGGACAGAGTTCATCATCCCGGGTCTGGTCGGGACGCTGAAGGTCACCATCGTGGCGGCCGTCCTGGCCCTGCTGTTCGGCGTCGTCTTCGGACTCGGCCGGCTGTCGGATCACCGATGGATCAGGATCCTCTCGGGCGCGATCGTGGAGTTCTTCCGCGCGATCCCGCTGCTCCTGCTGATCTTCTTCATCTTCTCCGGCCCGCCGACCATCGCCGGAGCCCTCAACCGGGAGTTCCCCGAGGTCACCGCCTTCACCGCCGTGGTCGTCGGCCTCATGCTCTACAACGGCTCGGTGCTCGCCGAGATCTTCCGGGCCGGCATCCACGCGGTCCCCAAGGGACAGTCCGAGGCCGCCTACGCCATCGGGCTGCGCAAGAACGGCGTCATGCGGCTCGTGCTGGTGCCACAGGCCACCACCGTGATGATGCCGGCCATCATCAGCCAGCTGGTGGTCCTGCTCAAAGACTCCGCCCTCGGCTGGATCGTCGCGTACGAGGACCTGCTCAACCTCGGCTTCAAATCGGTCGGCTCCAACTATGGCAACCTCATCCCGGCCGCCATCGTGGTCACGCTCATCTACATCGCGATCAACCTTTCCCTCGGATACCTGACCCAGCGGCTGGAAAGCCGCAGCCGCCGCAGCCGCAGGACCGCGGCCAAAACGCTCAGCACGGTCCCCAGCGCACTTCCGAACGCGGGCATGGGCAGCGGATCCGTCTGACGGAACGTACGGCCGCGACAGAGCGACCGGCGCCCGCGGGCGCCGGCGCCGGCAGATCTCGGGCCCCGTGCCCTAGCGGCCGCGCCGACGGTGACCTTCAGCCGCCGTCGGCGCGGCCCTGGCCCGGGAGGAGTTCGTACCGACCGCATGAGGCCGGTTCGGCGCCGGGCCGGCCGCCGGCCTAGTGGAGCCCATGACCACACCAACTATCAGGAGTGCCGGTGACCTGCGGAGATGATCGGACATGTGGTCGGCATAGTGATCGGTCTCTTTGTCCTCTTCGAAGGAGTGGTGACCCTGGTGAAGAGATCGCGTCTTCAGCCGCGGTTGCGGAAGGCACCCGGGGTCTTCGTCGGCCGTGAGGACGTGATCGGCTCCAGGCCCGCGGTCCAAAGCCACTCAGGGCGGTTCAGGTTCACCACCGAGGAGGGGCGGGTGATCGAGGCGGCCAGCTCCTTCTACTCGTTCCCCGGCCCGAAACCCGGCAGGCCTGTGACGACGCCTACGACCCGGCTCATCCGGAGCAAACCGCCGAACGCGCCGGGGTCAGCCTGTTCCTGCTCGTCGGGTTCGGACCGCTGCTGATCGCCATCGGCCTCGCGACGGTGATCGCCAACGCGGCCGGCCTGTGAACGCCTGTCCGCACTCCACCCGCCCCGGTCGGCATCGGATCGCCGGCCCGAGCCGCCGGCGACCAGTGCACGCGGATCCGAGAGGAGACTGAGACCGCAATGAGCACCGCCATGCCGCGCCGGCGACAGCCCGGCGCCCGCGAGCGTCTGGGCTGATCCGTGCGGTTCGGGAGCCGCCGGTCGTTCACAGCGCGCCCTCGGGATGGATCAGTAGGCCGGGAAGTAGGAGCCCTGGTCACGCTGGGCGAAGCGACGTCTCACCAGCCAGCCGAGCACGGCGCCGACGGCGGCCTCGGCAGCGCTGAGTACCCCGCCCATTACGGCGCCTTGGGCTATGCCCAGGGCCAGGCTCGCTGTGATGGTCAGTGCGGGCACACCGAATACGGCGGCAAGGTGTCGCGCCACCGGGACTTGCTCCCGATGGACCAGCGAGGCGACGACCGTGGCCGTGAGCAAGATCAGCGTCCACGGGACGTGTACGAGCAGCACAGTGTGGATGACACCTGGAGAGGATCCGACATGCCTTCCGGCGATCATCAGTGCCACGCTGTCGAGGAGAAGCCCGGTCACCACGACCGCCGCGGCGGCCAGCCACGCGCGCAGGAGCCGCATCAGCCCTCCTTGAGCTCGATCGACTTCACGATCGCGTCCACGTCCGCCTGCTTCAGCTGATCCTTCAGCCCGGTGACACGGACCACGTAGACGTCGCGGTCGACCACCGCGACCACGTCGGTGCCGGAGGCGGGCTGCCGTGTGCCACCGTCCACGGACGTGTAGGTGTAGTCGAGCCTGCGGGCGTCCTTGGCCCCGTTGACCTTGACCTTCTTGGCACTGCCCCGCTGGTAGTCCTGCTGGGCGAACTTGCCGGCCTGCACCGCGTTCACCGCGAGGTCCGCGGTCGTGGCCTTCGTGACGCGCTCGAGCACCACCAGCTGGGCGACCGTCCGTCCGCCCTCCTGCTTGCGGACCGTGAGGCGCTGCCCGTCGTCGGCCCGCTGCCAGCCCTTGGGGTATCCGACCCGCACGTGAGGCGTTTCGGCCTGTGTGAGGTCGGCGGCGCCGCCCTGACATCCGGCCACGGCGAACGCCCCAGCGATCACGGCTACAGCGCCTGTGAGAAGGCGACGCTTCATCGGGCTCACCTCAGTTCACGCATTCTGTATGGGGGACGTACTCGCGCCGGCCGTTCCGCGGCGCTCCAAGATACTCGGCCTTCGTCGTGTTGTTCTTCGAGCTCTCCGTCTTGACCTCAGCGCCCAGCACCAGCCCGAGCTTGGCCTCTGCCCCGATTTCGAAGCCGTCGGTCTCGTTCTCGTATTGCTGCTTCAGGACCGTGCCCTTCTGATACATCAGACGGTCCTGCACGTTCGCGGCCGGGCCGGGATCGATATTGATCACGTTGTCGTCGCCGCCGATGTAGCGCAGCAGGTTCTCCGGCAACTGGGACGGGTGCGTCTTCAAATACTCCGTCATCGCGGTTCGGTCGGCATCGTTGTCGATCGGGATGGTCGTGGTCACCGTCTCGACCGTCTTGTCCTTGCCCTTGCCCTTGCCGCTGCCCTTGGTGTCCTTGTAATTACCGCCCAGCTTGCCGTTGGCCTGCCAGCCCTTCTCGAAGGTCGTCTGATAGACGACGGCGATGAGCTTGCCGTCCTTGTCGAAGACCAGCCGTTGCCCGCCGGACCATTTGAGCTCGCCTTCAGCGCCGGCTCCAAGGACCTCCGCTCCTCCGCCGATGGTTCCCTGGAGACTGGCCATGTAGGAGGTCTTCGGGTTGTCCGGATCGGTGTTGTCCTGGGTGACCACGATGTCGCCCCCCCTCTCCCCTTTCACCTTGACGCCGGTGCTGGTGTTGAAGTCCCAGTTGTCAGAGCCGTCCTTCTTGTCACCGGCCTGGGGGATGTACAGGCCGAGCGTGCCCTCGACCGCCTCCTTGTAGGAGATCGTTGTCGTGGTGATCTCCGGGTCCTTGATCTTCGGACGGCCGGTCACTTCGTCGACCTTGTCCAGCACCCAGCCGCCGAGCGGGTTCCTCAGGTGCGGGTTCGAAGCGCCGGCGATGTCCTTGGTGGCGTCGCGGTAGGACAATTCCTTGATGTCACCTTCGAACTTGTTGGCCTCCGGGCGTTCTTGAACACGTAGGTGTCCCCGACGCCGACCTTGACGCTGGCCCCGACCTTGATATCGGCACCGAGCTTGAAGTTCTTGCCGAGGCTGATCTTGCCCCCTGCCCCCGTTTCCAACCCGAGTTCGGCGTTGGTCGGGATCACCGTGAGCCGTACGGTCCCATCGGCCATCTCCTGACGAAGGAAGGAGTACTCATCGCCGATCTTCACGACCGCGATCTTGATGGTGGCCCCGTACTTGTTCTCCGCCGATGACTTCTCACAGAGCTTTGGCTTGAAGTCCTCGTCCTTGGCTCCTGGAGGCGTTTCGCAGTTCCCGCCGAAGATGCGGCAGATCGCCACCTTCACATTGGTCGCGACCTGCTTGGAATCCCCACCATGAGGAGCGCTCCGATGAGCGCGCCGGCGAGCAGGAGAATCGCGCCATACTCGATCGCGCTCGCTCCACGATCGGCCGCCGGCCCCCTCGAACGTACGATCACCGCGCCCGCCTCCAAGACCGGCCTCACCGGACACTGTGTGGCAAGATACGAGCCGCGGGCGCACCTGCGAGAGGGCTCAGGGACCCAATTCCAGGCCTAACGTGCGGTGGGCCCGGGGACCCTACCCGTTGGCCGGCATGCGAGCGGGACAAGGAAGAGGTGCGGCCGGTGGAGCTCGAAAACCTCGTGAGCTACACGATTCCGCCGATCGGTGTGCTGACAGGACTCGGCTTCATCGCGTTCGGCGCCCATGTGATCCGCATCGGCCGGCGGCTGCGCACCTACGGACAGCGTGCGCCCGGTGTCGTCGTACGGCTTCGCTGGGACAGCGACGACTACGGCGGCGGCCAGTTCTACCCGATCCTGCGCTTCCAGACGGGCGACGGGACAATGATCGAGACCGAGTCCGACCTCGGCACCAATCCAGCGCCGGTCCGCGCGGGCCAGCAGGTCACCGTCGTCTACGACCCGGCCAAACCTCGGCGAGCACGCCTGGACACCATGCTGGGCAGCGGCGCCGTCCACGGCCCCCTCTTCATCGCCTTCGGCACCGTCGTCGCCATCATCGCCACCACGGTCACGTTCTTCGTTCTCACGTGACCGGCTTCGGGCACCGTCAGATTCCAAAGATCAGCGGCAGCCGGCACTCGAGCGTTACCTCTCGGCCACGCCCTATGTCGCCGGCAGTTATCCGGGACGCGGCCAAGATCGGACCAATCCGCCGTATCGGGACCAGGACTTCACCGTCGCCCATGTGATGACCGGAGCGGTCCACGTGATCCCGCGCTGCGGATCGTGCTCGGCGACCGCGGTGGCCTGTGCGGCGTAAACGACACCGGCCCCGCGCCCGTCGACCGACTCACGTCCTTCGTCCACGGCTTCTGAGGCCGACAACGACGAATGAACCGAGCTGAGCAGCCACGGCGGCAAGGCCCCTGAGACCTGCTCGCGCGGGGACTCACATGGCCAGAAAGAGTACTGCGAAGGCCGGTATCGCGATCAGCGACACGAAGATGAGAAGCAACGCACCGCTTTTCCTGGCCCCGACCAGCTGGATCCGTTCGGGATCGGCGGGGTCGTAGCGGATGGTCACCTGCTCGCCCACCTGGGCGGCGGGCCGCGTCGACCAGTAATCGGGAACGGCCTCCAGTTGACCCCGCTCAGGCACCCAGAACCGCAGTACTGGGGCATAACGGACGCGGTCGGGCCCGTCGCTGTTCTTCACCGTCATCCGTTGGACGTCCACGGCCACCGCGGGAGCGGTCGGCCAGGATCGCGCCCGCCAGACACCGATGAGCTGCCAGAGCAGAGCAACCCAGATGAGCCCGCAGATCCCCAGGAAGAACAGTTTCGAACTCACGTGCGGCCGGTCACCTCCGAATCCCGTACTCAAGACACCGCGGACAGTCATGCTTCATGTCAACGGAAGCTGCCCGCATATGCTCAAAAATAACCAGAGGTCGCTGTCTCCTTGGCCGTCATAAGATTGGTCAGAACCGTTCCGATAAGCACGCCGGCTACGCCTTCGGCAAGATACAGGAAGGCACCCGGAACCGCGGTCCGGCCTGCCAACCCCGCCACAAGGCCGGCCAGGGTGGCCAGCGCGGGCACGAGGAAGATCGCAGACCATCGCCGTACGGGCCGCGACCTGTCCGTGTACAGCGCACCCGCCACCAGCGCCATCAGCGTGCTGATCACGATCCATGGCACATGAAGCCGTACGGTCTTGTCGAAGTCGGAGATATGATCACCCGGCGCGATCGGGGGCATGAGCCGCGCGACCACGGCGAACCCGACCAGCCACACCAGGAGGGCCGCTCCCCATGCGGCACACAGCCGGGCCATGGTCACTTCACCCGGATCGAATCGATGATGCCTCGCAGGATCTTGTCATCGAGCTTGCCGCGCAGCCAGGTGATGCGGACCGCATGCACGTGGTCGTCCTTGCCCATGACACCGATGTCGACCCCTTCGGCGGGCGCGTCGGCCGGACCGCTGTCGGTGAGCTTGGCGTTGTAGGCGTAGTCGACCCGCACGGCCGCCTGCGCACCCGCCACTTTGATGGACTTAGTGCCCTTCCGCCGGTAATCGGCCGACCCGGTCTGCGTCGCCAGTTCGACGATGTCCACCAGCAGGTCCTCATTGCCGCGCTTCGACAAGTCCTCTTGAACGCTCACCGAGGCCGCATTCGACGGCATCCTCGCGGCCACCGCGTAAGCCCGCCGACCGGGGTCGGCGTTCTGCCAGCCCTTGGGATAGGCGACGGAGATCTTCGTGCCCTCACCGCGAACGAACCCCCCAGGGGTCTCCCCCGCCCCACCGGGGGAACAGGCCGACAGCATCATTGCCACTACACCACCGATGGCCAGGGCCTCGGATGCTCTTGGTTTCATCGGTTCCCTCTTAGTTCGGCTTGCACTCGGGCCACTCCTGGAACGTGCGCGCACCGTTCTGCGGCGCACCGAGATACTGGGAGCCGACCAGATTCTGGTCTTCGCCCTCGTACCCCACATCGAACCCGAACTTCACCTCCGCGCCCACTTTCCCGGCGATCTTGAACTCGTCGACGTTGCCGGCATAGGTGTTGCGGCTGACCTTTCCTTGATCGTAGACCAAGCGATCGAAAGGGCTGGCATTCGGACCCGGATCGACGTTCCTGAAGGAACCGTTCTCATCGGCCGCGTTCCGGACCGTCTGGAGCGGCATCAGGAACGCGTTGTCATGGATCCACTGTTCACCGACGACACGGTTGGTGTCGTCGAACGCGACCGTGGTGGTGGTCGTGGTCACTTTCTTGCCGGTGCCCTTGCCGGACCCATTCTGATCACCCGGGTTCTTGAATCCCTCACTGACGTTCTCCTCCTGGGTGGTCACCCAAGTAATGCTGACCAGCCTGCCGTCCTTGTCTCGGGTCACCTTGGTCTGGCCGAGATAGGTTCGCTCACCTCCAGGGCCATAGCCGAAGGCCTTGGCGCCGAGCTTGTAACTGCCCTTGACCTGAAACGTGTAGGAGGTGAGCGGATAACCCGGTTTGCCGGGCTGAGTATTGTCCTTGGTGACGATGACGCTATCGCCGACCTTGCCCTCGATCTCGGCGCCGGTGCCCCCGTCCTTGACCTTCTTCTCGGTCGCGTTCGTGTCAGGGTTCGTGCTCTCCGTGAACTTCCCGACGCCGAGTGCGCCCCGCAGGGCGAGTTCGGCGCTCAGCTCGGCCTGCTGGATCTGGGAATCGGGAGTCCTCGGCTTCCATCCCGTGGCCTTGTCGAACAGCCAGAGGCCCGGGCTGGTCTTCTCGGCCTCTTTACGCCCCAAGTCCCACTTCAGGTCGTCGAGGAACTCGGCGGCCAGGGCTTCGCTGTCGAACTTCCAGGCGTCACCGTATTTCAGGTTGACCGTGCCCTCGACTTTGGCGCCGAGGTCGAAGCCCAGACCGCCGTTCTTGCCGATCTTCAGCCCCGCGCCGAGTTCAGCATCGGCACCCAGCTTGTAGTCGACCGGGACCACCATGAGCGTGACCTTGCCATCGGCGGTCTTGGTCTTCACCAGCTGGAAATTCTGTCCCACCTTCACCGAGAAGACGGTGATGCTGTATCCGACCTTGTCGGAGTTGCTGTGCGTGATGCATCCGGCCTGTGAAGGTTTGTAGTCGAAGGGGGGCTGGTCGCAGTTGGTTCCACCGAAAAGCTTGCATACCGCGACCTTGACCCCATGACCCAGCGGGTTCGGGATCAGGAGAACCAGGAGACCGGCGATCGAGGCGGCGATCAGCAGGATCGCACCGTATTCGATCGCCGTCGCGCCGTGATCAGAGGCCTTGGCCTGCAGGGCCCGACGGACTGTGGCTCCACGCATGGACGGAACGGTAAGACCGGAATCCCGTAACGCACAGGGCCCGCAGGCCCAATCCCGGACCCTACTGCAGGAGCTGCAACACGGCCCCCGGATGGACGATGATGGCCGCCAACGCCCCGGCGACCACATATGGGCCATACGGGATCTGAGTCTTGCGGGAGGCTCGTGTAACGAAAAGGCGGATACTCACCAATCCGCCGGACACGAAGCCGAGCCGGAGCCCCATGAACCATGCCGGCTCTCCGAACCAGCCGAGACAGAGCCCGAGCACGCCGGCCGGCTTCACATCTCGCGGCCGCTGGACCATGGGCCCCAACCGTAGACAGCACACCCCAGATCCCTACCAGGTTGCCGACCATAACGAACCACCGATGGCCGCACCGATCACGAAAGCCCGGCTAACGGCGTGATGAAGAAACCCCGGTTCCGCCCTGGACCCTCCACTCCCAAGCATCATGGGATCCAGAAGCCGGCGGGCATGCTTGTCCGCCACCAGACGATCAAGCGAGCTGGTCGTACATGCGTTCGCCTGCGTCAGTGGCGGATACCCGAACGGATACCGCCTCCGGATCGGGAGGCATCCACGAAGCGGCGTCGGCGAGGACCTGGCCGATCTCCTTCTCGGCTATGAGGGTGACACCCCCATAGGGCTCCTGACACCAGAACAGCTGTACCCAATCACGGTTCAAAAAGTCCCGCACAATCGCTTTGGACATCTGAATGTGCTGCTTCTCCGCTCCCTCGGGATCCAGAGTGTTCAGCTCCCACACGATTTCCCACAGTCCCGAGTAATCCTCAATGGCAGCCCAGAGGACCGCCTTCCTGAACTGCTCCTCGGTCGTCATGGCAACGCCGGATTCCCTTTTAGCGGAATGCGCTCTATCTTTCCATTTCGGCTGATCTTGATGTAAGGACCGGCGTGAACCGGATCTTTGGCGCCCGGCCAGCCCTCCTCTATGAGAACCTGCTCGCCCTTGCGATGAGGGTTGACGTACTTGGTCCCCTTACCCTTTTTCTGAGGGCTGCTCACCCAATCCTCGGGGATCATCTTCTTGACGTCCTCAGGGTCTATTCCCTGCAGGGAACTCGGGTTGCCAAGGGCATCGTCCCACGCTTTTCTCTTTGCCAGCTTGGCTGCGTCCTCGGCAGCGTCACCGCACCCTTCCCCAGAGGTGCCTGGCGGTGAGTCGTTGTGGACCAGGATGTCATGGCCGGCGACAGTGACGTGGTAGGTATGCAGGTCCTCGATGGTCAGGTTATAGGCACGCTGGGTCCGGATGCGCTCGTGAGTGGCCGTGACCAGAGCGAGCCGGCCGTCGGCGGTGGTGAGCTGATCGCCATAGACAAGATCTTGGGCGTCGATCCAGGCTCGGGCGTTGGTGACCCAGAAAGGGTGTTCATCGGTGGCGGTGATGATGAAGGCGCGTCCGCCAGGAGAACCGTCGACGTCGACCGCGACGTCGACCAGATGTTTGCGCCCATATCGGCTGATCAGGCCGGTGACCGGCCGGGATCCACTACGGCCGTCGGTCGGATCCCTCGCCCATACCAGGTCGCCGACACGTATGTCCTGGATGGGGCTATGTGATCCGTCTGCGAAGAGCACCAAGGTTCCAGGCGCGAAGCTGTTGTGAGGTTTGCGCTTGCAGGCTTCCAGGGCCTTGTCGAGACGATCTTTGGCGGCTTTGCGCCTCTTACGAGCGGCGTCGACCTTGTCCCAGATGTTCTTGAACTTCTTGGCGAGCTTGAACGCCTTGGGTAGCTTCTTCAGCAGCTTGAACGCCTTGCCCCACGGCACGAAGTCCGCCGCCGCGGAGATACACGCGACGATGTCACCCTTGGTCAGGCAGTTCTTGGCGTCCGTTATCCCGATCAGATCGATCAGGAAGTCCAGCAGCTCCTTGTCCAGGCCGGCAAATTCGCCCTCGGCCGCTTTGGCGTCCTTTTCGGCCTGATCGGCCTCCTGCTTGGCTTTGTCATATTCCGTCTCCTCCGCGGACACCGGTCCCGATGAGGCCGGAGCCGTCGCTGTAGTCGGAGGCTGAACAGGCTGGCTACTTCCCGGAGATGGTGGCCCACCCGCGTTGACGTCCTTGCCGGGGTCGCAGTCCTTTCCCGAGAAGATGCTGCACACCGCCGCTTTGGTCTTCGAAGCCACCGTGTCGGGGATCGCCACCACCGTGACCGCGGCCACGATCGCGGACACCAGTAGCAGTACAGCGCCGTACTCGACCGCGGACGCCCCACGATCCCGACCACGCCTGCGACCTCGCCCCGACCCCAGCACCAGCCACACCCCACGACGGAAAAGGGACAGATCCGTCAGATCAGACCATGGCCATACCTGCGAGATACAGGGCCCCAGGACCCAAATCAGAGACCTGATCTCATCGGGCTTAGAGCGGTTTAGGGTGATCGGTTATGAAACGCATCGCCTTCCCGGCGGCCCTGCTCACTATCACCATCGCCACCGCTGGATGTACTGATGACAAGAGCAAGGTGACCGGCGCGAATACGACCAAGGGCGCCGGGACCGCTCCGGCGACCGCCACGGTCGGCCCCGTCACCCTGCCCGAAGACCCGGCCGGTCTGGTGGCCACCATTGGCCGGCAGGTGAAGGCCGCCCGTAGCTTGCACGCCGAGGTCGTCACCACCGCCTCCGACGGCAGCAAGGAAGAGGCCAGCGGAGATCTGCGTACCGACACCCCCACGCCCACGGCTCAACTCACGATCACCCAGTCCGGTGCGACACACGCCGTGGTCGTCAATGGTGTCGTTTACGCCCGCGCTGAGGGCACCGAGTTCGAACCGGGCAAGCCCTGGTGCCGCCTCTCCCGCCAAGAGATCGAGGCGGCCCAACTCGGCCCCATGGCCAAGATCCTCACCACCATCATCGACGGCGTCGATCAGTCCCTGCGCGAAGTCTCCACCGATACGGGGCTCCTCTTGGTGAAGAACGGCAAGTTCACCAAGAAGGCTGCTACAGAGCAGATGAAGGGTGTCGCGGTCCACCGCTACGAGGGGACCACCGCCACAAACGCCATGCCCGGCCAGGAGCTCCAGAAGATGAACAGCAGCGGCCTGAAGGACGTCCCCTGGATCCTTTGGGTCGACGACAAGGGTCTGCCACAGAAATACACCGTCTCGATCCTCGACAAACAAG
>DASYNF010000241.1:0-5645 GCA_036008685.1 Actinomadura sp.
AGGCGGCTGTCGGCGTTGTTCGGCGCCGGCGGCCTGAAGGTGGCCGTGCTCGCGATCGTTCCGATCGTGCTGCTGGTCCCACCCGCCCTCGGCGGGACCCGAACGTTGCTGTGCCGGCTTCGAACACCGCAGGCCGGCGCGCCGTCCCATGCGACGCCGTAAACCCGGCTTTCGGCGACCGTCCCAAGCAACGGGACACGGCGACGACCGGTGCCGCCGCCGCCACGGCACCCATTCGAAGCGCGGACAGGAAGGTAGTAATGAGATCCTGCGCACGTACCAGCACGTATCTCGGCACGCTGTCGGCGGCGGTCGCCCTGGCCACGCTCGCCGCCTGCGGCGGGCCGCCAGCCGCCCCGGTCGTGGCACCGCCGGAGCACCCGATGTCCATGCCGGCACCGGCGGCCACTGCGGCCGTGCAGCCGGTCGCGGCCAGCACCGTGACGATCGTGAACTTCGCATTCTCGCCGGCGGCCGTCACCGTCCCGGCCGGCACCACGGTGACCTGGACGAACAACGACTCCGCCCCGCACGACATCTCCGGCGGGCCCCTTCACTCGCCCACCCTGAGCCGGGGTCAAACCTGGAGCTACACGTTCTCGAAGGCCGGGACGTACGGCTACATCTGCTCGATCCACCCGAACATGGCCGGATCGGTCACGGTCACCTGAACGAGGATCCGCCGCCGCCCGAACCCGGCGGCATGCCCGCCGCCAGACCGAAAGCATTGACGGTCAATCCCTCTGGCAGACCGTGGCATTGAAGGCCGGCCTGATGCAGTTCCAGGCTCACCGATCTCACGGTCGACCTCGAACTCTGGACAGGAGTGGGCCATGCCCACGGTCATCACCAAGGACGGCACGGAAATCTTCTACAAGGACTGGGGCGCCGGTCAGCCCGTTGTCTTCAGCCATGGCTGGCCACTCACCGCCGACGCGTGGGACGGCTCGGCCAACTTCGTCGCCTCGCACGGCTTCCGGGCGATAGCCCATGACCGACGCGGGGGCGGCCGATCGAGCCAGCCGTGGTACGGCAACGACCTGGACCACTACGCCGACGACCTCGCCGCGGTGATCGAAGCGCTCGACCTCACCGACATCGTGCTCGTCGGACACTCCACCGGCGGCGGCGAGGTCACCCGCTACATCGGCAGACACGGCACAGCCCGAGTCGCCAAAGCGGTGTTGCTGGGCGCGATCCCACCACTGATGCTCAAGACCGAAGCCAACCCCGAAGGCCTGCCACGCGAGCCGTTCGACCAGATCCGGAACGGGGTGCTCGCCGACAGGTCGCAGTTCTACCGCGACCTCGCTGTCCCGTTCTACGGCGCCAACAGGGACGGATCGAATGTCTCACAAGGAGCCCGGGATGCGTTCTGGCTGATGTCGATGACCGTCGGAATCAAGGGCGCCTACGACTGCGTCAAGGCCTTCTCCGAAACAGACCTGACCGAGGACCTCAAGAAGATGGACGTCCCCACACTCGTCCTGCACGGCGACGACGACCAGATCGTGCCGATCGGGGCCTCGGCCCTGAAGTCGTCGAAAATCCTGCCGAATGCAAGACTGAAGATCTACCCGGGTGCTCCGCACGGGCTGACCGGTGCCCACGAGCAGGAGTTCAACAGAGATCTGCTCGCCTTCCTCACCAGCTGACCCGTCAGCGACGACTTGAGTCTCGAGGGGCGCTCTTCGCCCGGGGCCGGCCGATCGGACCATGGCGGCGACCTCAACCGGCTGGCTGGCGCGTGCTCACCAACCGCGACGCCGTCTTCCCGGTACGGGTGGTGTGGGTGACGGCGCGGACGTAGCGGATCACCTCCGGCGTGGCGGCCCGTGCGATCTGCTTGCAGGTGCGACGCCCGGCTGCTGGCTCGCACCACATTCGATGCTCCGACCCCGCCTGTCGCCACGAGAGTGAACGCGTGGTTTCGGGACACTCACCCGGCCCGGGCGAAGTACCCCGCGATGCTGCCAGCACCGCGATCCGCCCGGCCCCTCTACCAGCGACGAACCTCCGCTCACCATCCTCCACGGACGATGATGTTCCCCCGGCTCGGCGGACTCGGTGATGTTCCCCCGGTTCGACGGACTCGGCCGTCGAGAGACTGCGGTTCGATGGCTGCCGAAGGAGGCGCTCGTCGTGCCCAAGCCTTACCCACCGGGGTTCCGCCGCCGCGCACTGGACCTTCTCACCTCGGGACGAACGGTTCGTGACGTCGCCGCGTCGTCGGGGATCGCCGAGTCCTGCCTGCATCGCCGGAAGTCCCTGGTCTTGATGGACCGTGGCCTGAAGAGCCCCACGCCCGAAGCCGTCGAGTCCGCCGCACTCGCCGTGGCGCAACGACGGATCGCTGAGCTCGAGGACGAGGTCAAGATCCTGTGTAAAGCAGCCGCCGCGGTCGAGGAGGTGGTGCTCCCAAAAGTGCGCTACGGCCTCGTCGCCGAGCTCGCGGCTGAGGGCGTCCTCGTCAAACGAGCCTGCCTCGCGCTCGGAGTGTCCCGGTCCGGCTACTACGACGCGCGGGTCCGGCCCCCGTCGGCCAGAGCGATCCGACACGCGTGGCTGACCGACCAGATCGGGGCGGTGCACGAGGCGTCCCGGCAGACCTACGGCGTTCCGCGAATCCACGCCGAACTGGTCCACGGTCAGGGCATCGTGGTCGGACACAACACCATCGCCCTACTCATGGCGCGCGCCGGCCTGGCCGGGCTGTCCCTGCGCCGACGAGCCAAACGCGCCCCACCCGCCAGAACCGTCACCGACCTGGTCAAACGCGACTTCCGGCGCAACGGCCCCGACCAGCTGTGGGTCACCGACATCACCGAGCACCCCACCCGTGAGGGCAAGCTCTACTGCTGCGTCGTGCTCGACACCACTCTCCGTCGGTGGTTCGATTCCGTCGCCCCACCACACCGAGTCTCCAGAGGAGGACAACGATGGTCATCGTCAATGGCGCGGGGGCTGGTGATGCCTGGAGTGCGGGCGGCGTGAGCTTCCGAGTTCTCGCGGACGGCGACGCGGTCGATGGGCGCTGGGGCACGGTGGAGTGCACACTCCCGCCGGGATGGGGCGGGCCGCCTCAACACCTTCACCGCGAGCATGACGAGAGCTTCTTCGTCCTGACGGGCGCCGTGAGGTTCACCAGTGGGAGCGAAAGGAACCTCGCCACCCCGGGCACCCTGGTCACCGCACCGATCGGTGTTCCGCACACGTTCGGCAATGCCGACGACCAGGTCCCGGCGAGCCTTCTCTGCACCGTCACGCCCGAGCGGTACATCGACTACTTCAAGCAGCTCGCCATGCTGCGCCCCGGGCCTGACGGACGACTCGACCCTGCCGACATTCTTGCCCTGATGAGCCGATACGGCACCGAGCCCTATCCCTGATCCTCATCGGGATCGATGCCTGCCCTGGCTGAGCGTCGGCCGATCCGAACGTGGTGATTCAGAGGCCGCCGGTGGCCAACGCGAGCACGTCCTCCCACGGCAGCCTCCGACGTCCCGATAGATCGACTGGTAGGCGCTGTCTCCCAGCCGCTCGGCGGCCGAGGACGGGCCCCGCCGACGCGGCAGTCTGCCGGCTGCCCCACGGCGCTCAGTACGTCGGTGCAGAGGACACGATTCCGGTGTCAGTCAGCGGGTAGACCGATCATGACGGCGCCGTCGTCATCGGAGCCGCTGACGGGAAAGGCACCTCATGGTTGAGCACGGCGCAACGTACCGGCCCGGCGAGATCGTGCCGGCCAGCGGCATCTACCAGTGTGAGAGCGGCTGCGGCCACCGGCATGAAAGCACCGACGTCAAGGGCCACCGATTCCCGCCGCTCCCCGCCGACTGCAAGGGCGCCCACTGGGTTCTCGGACAGGCCACCCAGCACCGCTGAACCCGGTTCGAGGGTCGGCAGCCTCGTTCGGACCCGGGGCGTCCAGCTCCACCTCCTCCACGGTGAAGGGGGCCGACCGTTCGTGGACCACCGCTGCCCGCACCGGTCGCCTCCATCCCGCCGCTCCGGTGCCGGTCCAACTCATCCTCGCGGAGAGCGCAGGCCAGTTCAACGCGCGCCCGCGTTCCGGCCCGCAGGCTTCGCAGTGCAGATGGACGAGCACCCTGCCACTGACGCCCTTCCGACCCCGCCCGGCCGCACCTCCACGCCCACACCCGACCACCCTGTGGGCAAGAAGAAGGCCTACCCGGGGCGCACCCAGGCGGCAGCCCGCGAGCCCCAGAAGGTTGAGTCTCAAGCTGAGCGCCACATACCCGAATGGCCAGTACACGGCAGAACCCACTTCTCTGCCGAGCGTCACTGCTGGCGACGGCTTGACAGTGTGCCCCGCCCCTCGGTCTGGATGCCGTCTCGGCGTGCCGTGAGGGGATCACCACCCCGCTGCACTCCCCGTGATCTCTGAGCGGTGTCGGGCCCGGGCGGCGGAGCCCGGACTTCAGATTGTGCGAGTAGGTACAGAAGCAACGGGTAGGAGTTCGCGGGAGTGCAGATGAGACAGCCTCGCGATGCGGGCACCCACACGCGGCCTCGGCATCGGGTCCGGCATGAGGTGTCGATCGGGATGGCGATGGCAAGACGGCATGTTCCGTGATCCGCCACTGACGTCTTGGACGGACGGAGTAGGACGTGGATGAGCAGGACTGGACCGGGCTTTGGGTGAGGGCACAGGCCAGTCACGATCGCGCTCGCGACCTTCGAGCTCGTTTGGCCTTCCTTGCCGCACAGATCGCCGATACCGAGGACGTCGTCGCCGCCACCTTCCAGCGCAGGGCCGAGGAGGGTTCCGAGCGCGCCACCGAGCTGCGTGCCAAGGCAGAGGCCGCGCGGAGGTTCGCCGAGCTCGAGCGCCGCGAGTCCGTTCGCCTTGCGCGAGCGCCCATGGGGATCATCAGGGATAGACATGCCTGACTGTCGTCGTCGGGCTCGTAATCAGGCGCTCCTCGGGCCGCTGGGTTGGCGGGTGTCGCACCCGCCGGCCGCGAGCGAGCCCGGGGCATGGGCCAGGGCCTGTACCTGCCGCACGCGCTGCTCGGCGAGCAGCGGTGAGCGGGCCACACCCGGCTCGGCGGCTGCCGAGCGAGGGCCCGAACTACGACTCTTCCCAAGATTTCTCCACCCGCCGCCACCGCGCGGATCGGTAGGTCTGCCGATAGACGCCGTCCGCGCGGGCGAGGCAGCCTCGACTGGTTCGGAGCCGACGGCCCGGGGGGCCGCGACGGCGCTGCGGCCGCAAGGCTCTCGCCATCGGCGGCGTCGTAGCTATCGGAGGTGTTGATGGCGATCTCGCATGACGGGCGCTACTAGCCGATGCGGCCTGCAACCAGACCGGTGGCCCACCCGCGGCCGGCCCAATCCGACGAGTTCATGGCATTGCTGGTGCGCACCCTGGCGAAATATCGCGGGCTTCGCGGCGACCTTACCCGCACCGCGGCCGCCCTCGGAATCCACCGCAGCACGGATCGGTACCGCTTCTATCGCATCGGCCAACTCATCGGGGCCGACCCAGAAGACCCCAGATCCATCGAGCCGCTGCGCGACATCACGGGCCTGCATCCGTAACGGCGCCTCCGGACCCACCAGGCGGACCGGAGAAGGCCGAAACGGGAGCCCGCTCCTAGCACGGTCGTGTCGAACCGGCG
>DASYNF010000242.1:0-3504 GCA_036008685.1 Actinomadura sp.
CTTCTCCCAGCACCACGTGTCGTGCCACGCTCCGTGCACCAACACCAAAGCAGGACTCATCCGGCGCTCCTCACCCTCACCAGTGATACCGACGCGTCTCATCGGACACGGTGTCACATAGCGGTGGAAATCGCAGCCCCCATTCGGCAGAGGGTTCCGCTCGCCGGAACGGCCGTTGCCGTTCATACCGGCTTCATCTCGTGGTGGCCGCGGCGCCGGGATGACGATCTAGGTTTTCCGGCGGACTGGCCGGCCTTACGACCATGAGCCATGAGGGGATTCGATGGGTGCTTCGACACCACCTGACGAATGGGGTGCCGTTCTCGGGTCCCACAGATCTTCTCCAGGAATACTCGCGGTCCCATAGCTCGGCCGGGTTCCGGGCACCCCCGCCCGTATTGACCGCTTCAGCGGAGCCGTGGGAGACGCCCCATCCAGGCCAAGACAGCTAGAACGACCGAAAAAGCGGCACCCGCGGCCATGCCCCAGGCCTCGAAAAAGTTTGGTCGCAGGCGAGCATCCCTGGCTATCGTCGGGGAACCGGGGTCGTATCTGATCTGGATCCGTTCACCCCGTTTTGGGCTCGATCCGAGGTCGGAGGAACTCAGGCGTGTCCTGATGCGCTCACCGGAGAAGGTGGTGAAGCGTACATCCGCATATTGATGTCTGATCTTGTCCACTCCCACGACGGTTCCGGGCACGACGACACCGCGGTCACGCAGGTCCACCATGGATGAATAGTGTGCGAGGGCCAGGACCGCGAAGAGCACCGCCAGAATCCCGCCGAAGACGCCGGCGACCTTGCGATGGTTCGCCCAATAGCGAAGGCCGCGCCGCTGCCGGCGACCGGGAGGTCCCGTGGCGGGAGTCCACCCCGGAGGCGGTGGCCCTGAGAAGGTCCCGAGGGGCCCAGGAGCATGCCACTGATCGCTCATTTCCGCCTCCCGGTCTCAGCTGCTCCGACCTCGCTGATTGGACGCGCTGACCAGAGTGGGGGTTGACCGCGCAGCGGGCTCTCCACCTCAGGCCCGTGACCGGACGGGTGTGGATGTGCGTCGAGTCGGCGATCAGCGTCGAACCGGAGGCTCAGCGCCCGTGCGGCATGGGCAGTTCGAAGCGGCCGAACACCCAGGTGCCGGGCGCGTCCGGGTCGTCGCCGACCCAGAACTGCGTCCAGAGCCGGATGAACTCGTCCCTGGAGAGATAGCCGTCGCCGTTGAGGTCGAGCAGCGGGAAGATCTCGTCGGTGTCGGTCTCACAGCCGTTCCACGCCTCGATGAGCTGGTGGTATTCGGCCGAGGAGATCCGCCCGTCGCCGTTCTCGTCGGTGGCCTCGAACATGGCCTCGGCGGTTCCGGTGACCGCGTCGGACATGCCACCCAACTGGTCGACGACCAACAGGACCTCGTCGAGCGTGACCTTGTTGTCGCGATCGAGGTCGGAGGCGGCCAGCAGGCTGCCCCACCAGCCCATCATGATCGAGGTCAGCCGGGTGTGGTCCGCCGAACCGGGCGCCACGCCCCGGATGGCGGTCCACCGTGCGGCCAGCGCCGCGAAGTCCGGTTCCTGCAGGAAACCGTCGCCGTCGGCGTCCATCGCGTCGAACACCCCGGCGATTTTGTTTCGCTGAAACGTGCTGCCCATGGCTTCGTCCTTCCAGCCGGTCCGATGTGGACAAGGAAGCGCAGCTCTATGGTGTCCGATGGAAGTCCACGAGATAATTGGTCCTCGGGTCGACTGGATTCTCGACCAGGTGACCCGCTGGTCACCTTCGGTGGAGCCCGTGCTCACCAGCCGTGTTGCTGCCGGACACTGTGCCACAGGGCCTGCTCTGCGGTTTCATTCATCCGTGCGGTTCGGCTGGGACACGATGCGGCGATGGTGCCGAGACTGCCGTACTCGATCGTTTTACGTGTCTTCGGCTGGGTGGTATTACTGGCCCGGCCGGAAACGTCCACCGGCCCGGCTGTCCATTCCGAGCTCCTTCGGATACCCGGCGCCCGTGACGGGGCGCCGGGTGAACTCATCGATGGTCGCCGAGCCGGTGGACCTGCGTCATCCGGTCGCCTCAGCGCAGTGATCGACGGCGGCCGTATGCTCCGGCGGCCACTGCGACGCCCACAGCGGCCAGAGCGATCTGGATGGCCAACTCGACCCAGTCCACGCCCTTGGTGTCGGAGACCCCCAGAGCACCGGCGATGGCGGTTCCCAGCAGGGCCGCGATGATCCCGACGACGATGGTGAGCCAGATGGGGATCGACTGGCGTCCCGGTGCGACCATGCGGCCCAGCACCCCGATCACCAAACCGAGGACCAATGCCGTGATGATTCCTGTGACGTGCATCGCACTTCCTTTCAGTCTCTGAATACGCAGCACTACTGCCCTGATCTGGAAGAGATATGCCCGGTGGCGCTCTCACTTAGGCGACAGTCTTCAAAGGCTCCCCGGCGCCCCAGAGGGTCATTGCCGTGCCAGGCTCCCTGACCGGCATCGGAATGCGCCGCGGCCGATAAGCCGTCACGAAAATGGATGCCGCTCCGACCTGCGGTGGTCCCAAGCGCGAGATGGCATGCGGCCCGGCCGGGTTTCTGGCACCGGCCTGATCTGGCCGTCTACCAGGACATTCGACGCCGATCCGCCCGGAGTAGACTGCGAGCACAAGACGCCGCGGGCGGGGTCTTGCCACCGCTCTGTGCGCGCCACCTCACTCCTGCTTTGGGGGATCGGACGTGGCGGATACCAACAGAGGCGTCGTCTACACGGGGCCGGGCGAGGTCGTGGTCGAGGACCTGCCGTTCCCGACGCTCGAACGACACGGCCGCCCGATGCATCACGGCGTGATCCTGAAGGTCATCGCCTCCGCCATCTGCGGGTCCGACCTGCACATGGTGCGCGGGCGCACGACCGCGAAACCGGGCCTCAGGCTCGGCCACGAGATGACGGGCGAGGTCGTCGAGTGCGGCGCGGACGTCGAGTTCATCCACGAGGGCGACCTGGTCAGCGTGCCCTTCAACGTCGCCTGTGGCCGCTGCCGCAACTGCAAGGAGCGCAACACCCACGTCTGCGAGACGGTGAACGACGAGGGAGGATGGGGCGGCGCGTACGGCTACGTCGGCATGGGCACCTGGCCCGGCGGGCAGGCGAAGTACGCCGCCGTCCCGTACGCCGACTTCAACCTGCTGAAGTTCCCCGCCGGCAAGGACACGGTCATGGCCAAGATCCTCGACCTCGCCATGTTGGCGGACATCTTCCCCACCGGCTACCACGGCGCCCACACGGCGGGCGTCACCACCGGGTCCACCGTCTACGTCGCCGGGCCCGGCCCGGTCGGCCTCGCCTGCGCCACGGCGTGCTTCCTGCTCGGCGCCGCCGTGGTGATCGTCGGCGGCCACACGCCGGAACGGCTCGCCCAGGCCGGGAGCTTCGGCTGCGAGACCATCGACCTGACGCGGTACGAGGACCTGGCGGAGCCGATCGAGCAGATCCTCGGCGTGCCGGAGGTC
>DASYNF010000243.1:0-14552 GCA_036008685.1 Actinomadura sp.
TCGCCGCGACGGTCGTCGACGACGACTCCTGAAGCGGTCTCGCGCCGGATGCGCGCTACCGGGTCCGACCACGTTGACGTGGCCGCAACGCGCGCAGACCGTCCAGCACACGGCCGAGCTCCTCGGCCGTCGCCGCTTCGACGAGCCGGTCGCCTTCCAGGGCCCACCAGTGGTGGGTGAAGCTGCCGAACCACACCGGAGTGCCAGGAAACCGGCGCCTGAGCAGGTGCAAGGCCATCGCCTGATTCCAGATCACGCCCACTACGGTCGGCCCTGCTCGGCCTCGTAGTCGGCCAGGCCGGCGGCGATGGCCTCGGGTGGGATGGCATCCCCGATGACCTCAGGGAGATCGGTGACCCGGGCGTGAAGCCGCGTTCCCCATTGGCCCGGCTCGGGGATCGGTTCCCAGACCACTGCGCCGCTGTCCGGGTCGTACCGGCCGTGGGCCTCCAGGGACTCGTACAGATAGCCGACTCTGGAAAAGCTGAGCATCACCCTGTGGACGAGGCCGCGGGCGTCGACCGGGGCGTCCCGGAGCGCGTCGCCGAGACGCGCCAGAGCCCGGGCACGGTCATCGGTGACGCCGAGTGCGCCAAGGCCGCGGGAGTCGCCGCCAGGCGCCACAACGGTCCAGGAATACATCCGCGGCGGTTCCCAAGATCGTTGTGCCTGCACGTGGCCGGCTCCTTGCGTCGGGGTAGCGATTCGGTCACGCTAAGTCGACAGCCTGCGGATATCGTCCCGACAGATGAGAATGCGGAGAAGGAGCCGGAGACTTTGACTCTCCGGGTGTCGAGTTCGGCGAATGGTGCATGCGATGACCGACGAACGGGAACGCCCGCCATGGGCGGAACGACTCCAGGCCGAGCGTGAAGGGCGGGGGTGGAGTAAGGCGGAGATGGGCCGCCGCCTCCGCCGTGCTATCGGTGCCGAGCACACGCCGGTTGACTCGCTCACGCGGCAGATCCGGGATTGGGAAAAGGGTAAGCACTTCCCGCGAGACTGGGCCGCCGCTTACGCCATCGCTTTTCGCCTCGACGAGAGTGAACTGTTCAGCGAGCAGGGAGAGGTGGCCCCGATGCGGCCTAGTCCTGGCCCGGTGAGCGCAGGCGCCGGAGATGCCGAGGTAATCCGCAACATGCTCAACGCACTGACCGCGTCAGATCGCCAGTTCGGCGGGACCCACGCCCGTCAGTACGCGACGGACTACCTGTCGACGGTCATACAGCCTCGCCTTCATTCGCACGCTGACGAGCGGTTGCTGCGTCGGCTCTTCGCCGTCTCGACCGAGTTCACTCTGCGCGTCTCCGCAATGCACCTTGACACCGGTCACGCCAGGACGTCCCTCCGGCTGCTGGGAACAGCCTCGAGCATGGCGCAAGAGACCAACGACCTCACGCTCACCGCTTGGGTCCTGTCTCGCCGAGGCGAGCATGAAATCCATCAGGCGATGCTGGCGCGCTACCGTGGTGCCGAGCCATCCCACGCTAAGCACACAGAACGGGCACTGGCCTATACCAGCGGGGCTGCGGCCATGGCCCGGCAGTCCTCACCGCAAGCACGCGCTTTCATCCTCACCAAACAGGCGCTCGCAGGCTCCATGACCGGCGACCATGCCCAGACACAGCGCATTCTCGGCGAGGTGTGGGACGCCTACGACAAGGCCGGCGGCGCCGAGGAACCTGACTGGATGCGCATGTACGGCTGGGGGCACCTCCGTCACGAAGAAGCGCGCTGCTACTACAACCTGGGCATGGGGGAGGAGGCCGTACGGGCGGCCGAGGAATCGATGAAGGTACGTACGGACCCTCGGCCACGAGCGTTCACTCTTGGCATCCAGGCGATCGGCTACACCCAGACCAAGCCGAAGGATCTTGACCGAGCCTGTGCCGCGGCCCACGAGGTCATCGAGCTGATCGGCCAAGTGACCTCTGACCGTGTCAGGATCCGCCTTGGGGAAGTGCTTGACGCTCTACGCCCATACCAGGAGACGGCCGCCGTCCGGGATGTGTTCGATGCGGCCCAACCGGTGATGACCGGGTTCCCCAAATAAGGTCGGCTCGCTTCATGGCCGACAGTGATCTGTACGCCGAGGTTGAAGCCATTCTGGCTGAGGTAAACGAGCGCATCCAGGCGCCGGTTGAAGATGCGAAGCTATTGCGTTTGCACAGCAATGCGATCTTTGCGCTGCCGTCCGCAGGCCTGGTGATCCGGATCGCGATCAAGTCCGGCGCGCGAGATCGCGTCGCCGCATCCGTCGCGGTCACGCGCCTGCTCTCCTCGCGCGGGTTCCCTTGCGTTGTGCCGGCCGGCTCGGATCAACAACCTTTGGTGGTACGCGGCCATGCCGTCTCCATCTGGCGCTACGAGTCAACGGTGCGCGAACCGCGTCCGACCGGCGCCGACTTGGGAGAGATCTTGCGCTCGCTGCACGAACAGCCGGCGCCATCCCATTGCCCAGGACAGTTCGATCCGCCCTTTTCCAGCGTCGTCAACGCGATCGAGACGACACCGGATGCGATGTCGTCCAGCGATCGAGACTGGCTGAACGGTCGGATCGCCGAGCTCCGCGGGCTATGGCTCGACCTTGAGTTCCCGTACCCGCCGAGCCTGATCCATGGTGACGCACATCCCAACAATCTGATGCGTACATCACGCGGTGAGATCCTCCTCGGGGATTGGGATCATGTCGCCATCGGGCCTCGGGAATGGGATCTCATGCAGGTCCACTACACCAGGCGTCGATTCGGCCGCCCCTCGGCGAACGACATCGAGAGATTCACGGCGACGTATGGGTGGGACGTGCGCGAATGGCCGGGACTGGGCACGCTGATCGCCGCACGGGAGATCAGCGGTCTCAGCTCCTACATCCGGACAGCGCCGAGCAAGTCTTTTGCCCGCAAGCAACTCGCCCACCGCCTGCACACGCTGCGACATGGCGACGTCATGGCACGCTGGGAGTCTCCTCCTCCCGAATGAGCGAGGGTCATCCGCCACGGAGTCGTGGCCGATGCCGGCGATCAGCCATTGGTCGTCAACGAATCTCATCACCAGGATCGGCCCCGAGCCCATCCCTGCTGATGCTTCTGATGAGCAGCTCGTTTGCGGCGGATCGAGGTCGGGCCGGATCGTACCCAAGGACCGTCCGTCGCCCGCCTACCGCCCGCACAAGAGCGCGCACGCTGTGGCATGGATCACGGTGGGGTCACGTCACCGAGCGGTCACGAGAGGTATAGCCTCACCGCTAGGTGAACTTAGTTAGGTTAGGTTCGCGAGTCGAGATCATGGCGCTGACCTGGTCGTTCTCTGTGCTTTGAGATGCCTGCGCCATGAGGTCAAGGGGGGTTTCATGCGCATCACCATCGATGAGGAGAAGTGCTGCGGGGCGGGCCAGTGTGTGCTCGCCGCGCCGGAGGTGTTCGACCAGCGCGAGGACGACGGCGTCGTCGTGTTGCTGGACGCCGACCCGCCCGAGGAGCAGCACGCGGCCGCACGTGAGGCGGTGGCGGTCTGCCCGGCGGCGGCCATCGCGGTACGGGAATGAGCTGGCCGTCGAGTGTGGCCGTCGTCGGTGCGTCGGCGGCCGGGCTCTCGGTCGCCGAAACGCTGCGACGCCAGGGCTTCGACGGCCGGGTGACCCTGATAGGCGAGGAGGAGTGCCTCCCGTACGACCGCCCGCCGCTGTCGAAGCAGATCCTGTCGGGGGCGTGGCCGGAGGAACGAGTCTGGTTGCGGGACGAGGCGACGATCTCCGGGTTGAACCTGGATCTGCGGCTCGGGACCGCGGCGGTCGCGGTGGATCCCGCGCAGCGGATGGTCGCGCTGGCCGACGGATCACGGGTCTCCTATGACGAACTCGTGATCGCGACCGGGGTGCGCGCACGGCGGCTGCCCGGGACGGAGGGTGTGGCCGGCGTCCACACGCTGCGCACACTGGCCGACGCGATGGCCTTGCGGGCGGCGCTGGCGGCGAAGCCGCGGCTGGTGGTGGTCGGCGCCGGGTTCCTGGGCGCCGAGGCGGCAGCGGTCGCCCGCGAGGCGGGGGCCGAGGTCACCCTGATCTCCGACCTCGAGGCCCCGCTGTCCGATGTGCTCGGGCCCGAACTCGGGGAGCTGCTCATCCGCATGCACGCCGAGCACGGAGTCAAGATCATCACTGGACTCATGGTGCGGGACGTGCTCGCCTCCGCCGGTCGTGCCGTCGGGGTGCGGCTGGCCGACGACCGGGTGATCGAGGCCGACGCGGTGCTCGTGGCGATCGGCTCCGTTCCCAACGTGGACTGGCTGGCGGGCAGCGGCATCGAGATCGGCGACGGGGTGCTCTGTGACCAGTACTGCCAGGCCGGCCCCGGAGTGTGGGCCGCGGGCGATGTCGCCTCGTGGATCCACCCGGCGTTCGGCGAGCGGCTGCGCGTCGAGCACCGCACGAACGCCGGAGAGCAGGGGATGGCCGTGGCCCGCAACATCCTTTCCCGTGGCGCCCCGGCTCCCTTCGCGCCGGTGCCCTACATCTGGTCCGACCAGTACGACCGCAAGATCCAGATCTACGGCCTTCCCAAGGGCAGTGACCGCTTCGCGGTGACCCAGGGCAGCCTGGCCGAGCGCGAGCTCGTCGCCCTCTACGGCAAGAACGATCTCGTTCGGGCCGCGGTCGGCATCAACATGGTCCGCCCCGTCAGGGCGGCCCGCGCACTCGTCGCCACGCCGACCCCCTGGGAATCGGTCGATCCCACCAAGCAAGGAGTCAGCGCATGAACATGCGATCGGCGACACCGGAAACCGGGTCGCTCGCCGACCGGCCCGCGCCCCGGGCAGGCGTCATCGGGCTCGGCATGATCGGCGGCGGGGTCGCCGTCAGCCTCGCCCGCCGTGGCCGCGTGCCCGCCGTGTACGACATCCGTCCCGACGCCGCGGACAAGCTGGCCGGGGTTCCCGCCCCGGTGGCGTCACCGGCCGAGGTGGCCCGCATCAGCGACGTGGTGCTCGTCGCCGTGATCGACGCCGACCAGGCCCGTACCGTGCTGTCCGGGGAGAACGGCGTGCTGTCCGCTGCGCACCCGGGCCTGATCGTGGTGCTGCTGTCCACGGTCGCGGTGCCGGTGGTGCACGAACTCGCCGAAACCTGTGCGAAAGCGGGGGTGTCACTGCTCGACTGCGGGGTCACCCCGGGCGACAAGGCCGCGGACAACGGCCTGGTCGCCATCCTCGGCGGGGACACCGGGACCGTGGACAGGGCGATGCCGGTGCTGGACGACTTCGCCAAGAAGGTCGTCCACTGTGGACCGCTCGGAGCCGGCATGGCCACCAAGATCGCCCGCAACGTCATCACCTACGGCAGCTGGCGTACCGTACGCGAAGCCGCGGCGCTCGCCGAGGCCGCGAACGTGGACCCGGCGAAGCTGCTCACGGTCATCGAGGAAGCAGACCCCGACGGCGCCACGCTGCTGCTCTGGCAGCGCAACCGCCTCGCCGGCCGCGACGAGGTCCGCGCCATGGTGCCCCAGGTCGAGCGGCTGATGGACAAGGACCTCGCCGCCGCGCAGGAGCTCGCCGCACACGTGGGCGTGCCCGTACCCCTGGTCGACGTCACGCGCGCGAACGTCGCGGAGACGCTGGCGATCCCTGTGAAGAAGGAGTCGTGATGAGCGAGGACGCCATCAAGCGGGGGCTGGAGATGATGGACGAGGTCTACGGCCCCGGCTTCAGCCAGAACATGCCCACCGAGCGCAGCCCGATGCTGGACGACACCATCGGCCATCTGTTCGGCGAGATCTGGAGCCGGCCCGGCCTGTCCGTACGCGACCGGCGTCTGCTCGTCATCGGCGCCACCGCGGCACTCGGCCGGGCGGACCTCATCGAGATCCAGGTGCGCGGCGCGCTGGCCAACGAGGAGCTCACCGCGGAGGAGCTCCGCGAAGCCGTCCTGCACCTGCACTACTACGTCGGCTGGGGCAACGGCACCCAGCTGCACAACGGAGTCGAGGCCGCCTTGCGCAAGCACGGTGCGGCGGAAGCGAAGGAAGAACAATCATGACCGTCGAACTGCCGGAGATGCCGGTCAAGCGTGAGCACCTGCTCGACCCGCCGCTGGAGTATCACCAGCTCCGCGAGGAGCAGCCGATCATCAGGATGCGGTTCCCGAGCGGACGGGTCGGCTGGCTGGTGACCCGGTTCGAGGAGGGCAGCCAGGTGTTCTCCGACTCCCGGCTGAGCGCCCGCCGTCCCCGCCACGACATCGCCGCCGAGGAGGGCATCGACCCGGACGACGACAACCCCGCGGGCGAGCTCGATCCCGGGTTCGTGTTCATGGACGAGCCCGACCACGGCGCCTACCGCCGGCTGCTGGCCGGCCGGTTCACGCCCAAGTCCGTCCAGACCAAGCTGCAGCCCTACATCGACAAGATCGTCACCGAGCACCTCGACGCCATCGAGGCCAAGGGCGAGCCCGTCGACCTCATCGAGCACCTGGCGTTGCCGATTCCCTGCCTGGTGATCTGTGAACTGCTCGGCGTGCCCTACACCGACCGCGACGGCTTCCACCACGCCACCGAAGTGATGATGGACGTCAGCAAGACCCAGGCCGAACGCGACAGCGGGGCGCGCTGGCTCATCGGCTACATCACCAAGCTGGTCGCCGCCAAGCGAGCCGATCCGGAGTCCGAGGGCCTGCTGGCCGAGCTCGTCCGCACCGCGGACCGGGAGGACTCGATCCTCACCGACAAGGATCTGGTCAGCATGGGGGTCCTGTTGCTCTTCGCCGGGCACGACACCACCATGGCCATGATCGGCCTGTCCGCCCTGACCCTCCTCACCCACCCCGAACAGCGCCAGAACCTGCTCGACGACCCGGCCAAGGTCGGGCCCGCGGTCGAGGAACTGCTGCGCTACCTCACCATCGTGCAGTTCGGGCTCGGGCGCGTCGCCAAGGAGGACCTGGAGATCGGTGGTCAGCAGATCGCCAAGGGTGACCTGGTCGTCGTCGCCATGCCCGCGGCCAACCGCGACCCGCGGGCGTTCGACAACCCCGACACCCCCGACTTCGACCGCAAGATGACCCGCCACCTGGCCTTCGGCTTCGGCGTGCACCAGTGCCTGGGGCAGAACATCGCGCGAGCCGAGCTGAAGACGATCCTTCCGCGGCTCTTCCAGCGGTTCCCGAACCTACGGCTCGCGGGGCCGCTCGACGAGGTCGAGATGGACACCTACGGCACCAACTACGGCGTCCGGAAACTCATGGTCACCTGGTAGTCGGCGTGCATCGGTCGCCGGGCCCGTCTCGCCCGGCGACCGGTCACTGCCCGTCCGCTGCGGTTTTCCGGAATTCACCGCCTCGGGGACGCTTTCATTTGCGAAGATCTTGCAATGCGTTCGATGGGCGGCACAGACGTCGATGAGGCCGTAGCCGAGATGCTACGGGTGCTCGGCCCGCACACCTCGTCGGATTGGCAGGTCCGCGCCGGCGGCTTGGACTGGAGCTGCTGGAAAACAGCCGCGCATACGGCACATGACCTACTGGCCTATGCGGGACAGGTAGCCGGCCGTCCGGCTACCGCCTACCTGCCCTATGACCTCAGAATCCAGCCTGACGCACCGCCTCAGGAGGTGCTTCAGGTGGTCGCCGCCTGCGGGAACCTTCTCAGCAGTGCGATCGCGACGGCCGATCCGGACACTCGGGCATGGCATTGGGGGCCCACCGATCCGACCGGCTTCGCAGCGCTCGGAGTCAATGAGACCCTCATGCACACCTACGACATCACCCAAGGCCTCGGGATCGCGTGGCTTCCTTCCGAACCGTCCTGCGCGGCGGTGGTACACCGCCTGTTTCCCGACGCTCCCGCAGGAGACCCCGTCCAGGTCCTCCTGTGGGCTACCGGGCGAGCAGAACTCCACGGCCACCCTCGCCAGAGCCCGAACTGGGCCGTGAAAGCCGCGATCGATCAACGCGCCTCCAGCCGCCGCGATCATCACCGTCCGTAGCCTCATCCGGCGGACCTGGTACAGCCACCGGCGGGACACCAGACCCCGCTGAGCGCATGGTGCATAGCGGCCTCGATCGGATGCCCCGAAGTGTGCCAGCACGGTTGTCATCGCTAGTGGTGGGGACCTCAGTCTGTGCCGGCGGGAAGAGTCTCGCCGGTTTCGAGCAGTGTCTTGAGGCCGGACAGGAGATGCGGCCAACCTTCGCCGACCATCTCCACCACGGTGCTCCCGGTTTCGAAGCCGTCGTGTACGACGGTCAGCTTCACCATCTGCCCGAGCGGCTCGATCTCGAAGGCCACCTTCGACCGGCGCTCGTTGGCTATTTTGGTGAAGACCTCGTCACTCAACCCGGCGGCCTTGGCGAACTCCGGCGTGAAGGTGTGCCAGGAGTAGGCCAGCCGGCGATACGGCTCGGATTCGACAACGACCTGAGCGGGATCGGCGATCGTCACACCATCCTGCTCCCAGGTCATCGTCGACGCCGCTTGCCAATCCGACTCGAAAGCGACCCCCCAGTAGCGACGGGTGAAAGCCGGGTCGGTCAACGCCTGCCAGAGCCGTTCCGGCGTGGTCTTGATGTAGGTCGTGTAGACGAACTCGGGGTTGCCCATCGGTTCCTGCTCCAATGCTGATTTCAAGTCGGCGAGCGCGCGCACCCGCTCGCGGTCGTACTGGTTGATCCAGCGCTCGGCGATGGCGTTGATCGGCGCGGCGTTGAGGTAGTGCAACTTCTCCCGGCCACGCCAGACGGTCGTCACCAGATCGGCCGCCTCCAACACCGCCAGATGCTTGCTGACGGACTGCCGCGCCATCTCGAGCCCGGCGCACAGTTCCCGCAGGCTCTGTCCGTTCCGGGCGTTCAAGCTGTCGAGCAGCCGGCGGCGGCTGGCATCGGCCAGCGCCTTGAAAACCTCGTCCATCCCTCGCCATTCCTAACATGCAGCCATTCGGCTGCCTGAACTATAGGCAGCCGAATGGCTGCATGTCAACGCGAACGGGGCTCAGTGGGGGAGTGGGGCCAGAGTGAACGAGCGGCCCGTCGCGCGCGCCGACCGTGCCAAGACTCATTGACGAGCGTTCGCCGGTGGGCATAGCGTTTCCAATAATGAAACCGAAACTTCACATAGTGAGACCATATGCCTGAGAACGAGTCGCCGACCTCCGGGAAGGTCGAGGGCGCGGAGACGGCTCGTCGCGCATTGCGGCTGATCGAGGCGGTGGTGACCGCCGGGGAGCCGGTCGGGCTGGCCGACCTGGCCGCGCGGGTGGGGCTGTCCAAGAGCACCTGCTACCGGCTGGTGCGGGTCCTGCAGGACGAGCTGTATCTGGAACGGGCGGAGTCAGGCGGCTACCGCCTGGGCAGCCGCCTCGTGGGAGTGGCCGCCGCCGTACTGCCGCAGGCCGACCTCTACTCGGCGGCGCGCCCCCCGCTGCGCGCCCTGGCCGAGACGGTCGGCGAGACGGTGACCCTGCATGTGCGCAGCGGTAACCGGGCCGTGCTGATCCTCGGCGTGGAAACCGAGCGGCAGGCGCTGCGGCGCGCGGCGACGATCGGGGAGCTGACCTGGCTGTCCAGGGGTTCCGCCGGTCTGGCGATCCTGGCCTACCTGAAGGCCGCCGAGGCCGAGCCGGTCATCGCCCAGGCCGAGGATCCGCGGTCATTGCGGGCCTCGCTGGACGAGGTCCGCCGAGCCGGCTACGCGATGTCCTTCGGCGCGAATCACCCGGGTGTGCACGGTATCGCGGCACCGGTGTCGTCCACGTTCGAACCCTCACGGCCAGGTGTCGCCCCGCTGTCGGTCGCGGTGTCCGGCCCGGCCGCGCGATGGACCGGGGACCGCATGCGCGCGTCCGCGGACCGGCTGCTCGACACGTGCGCGGAGCTGTCCGCGCTGTTCACCGACACCGGCACAAACACCAACACCGCCGCGCCGCCGGCGCCCTGGACCGAAAGAAACCCGACATGACCCCATCTGCGCGCCTGCGCGAACTGCTGGACGGCGACGCGCTGACCATCGCGCCCGGGGTGTTCGACGGCATCTCCGCATCCCTGGCCGCCAGGATGGAATTCTCCGCCGCCTACCTGACCGGCGCGGGCGTGTCCGCCTCCGGGTTCGGCCTGCCGGACATCGGCCTGCTCACCCAGACCGAGATGGCCGAGCGTGCCCGTGTGATCACCGGTGTGCTCGGTGACATCCCGCTGATCGCCGATGCCGATACCGGCTATGGCGCACCGCTCAACGTGGTGCGCACCGTCCGCGAGTACGAACGTGCCGGGGTCGCGGCCCTGCACCTGGAGGACCAGGCCTTCCCCAAACGCTGTGGGCACCTGCCGGACAAGGAGCTCATCGGCACCGATGAATACCTCGGCAAGCTCAAAGCCGCACTGGACGCCCGCGTCGACGACAACCTGGTGATCATCGCCCGTACCGACGCGCGCGCACCGCTCGGCCTGAACGCGGCGATCGAAAGGGCGAACCGCTACGCGCAGGCCGGTGCCGACCTGATCTTCGTCGAGGCTCCGCAGAGCCTCGCCGAGATCGAGCAGATCGCCCGTGAGGTCGAAGCGCCCTTGCTCATCAACATGGTGCAGGGAGGCCTCACCCCCGACACGCCTTCCGGGCGGCTCGCCGCGCTCGGCTACCGGATCGCCATCCACCCTGGAGCCGCACTCGGCGCCGGCGCGGTCGCGATGCTGCACTCCCTGGCCGCCCTGCGCGGCATCGACACCGCCTCGCTCGTCCCCGGCGGCCCCGAAGGCTTCTTCGAGCTCCTCGGCCTGCGCGACTGGTCCGCCCTCGGCGAGCGCTACCGCGGCCGGAACGAAGGAGAGACCGCATGGGCATGACCATGATCGAGAAGATCCTCGCCCGGTCGGCCGGCCTGGACCAGGTGCACGCCGGACAGACCATCGTGTGCGACGTGGACCTGACCGTGCTGATCGACCTGCAGTTCGCCACCAGCTGGGTGCAGCCGCTGCGCATCTCCGACCCCGACAGGGTCGCGGTCATCATGGACCACGCCGTGCCCGCCCCCACCATCCACGACGCCGCGGGCGGCCCGAGAGCCCGCGCATTCGTCAGGGACTTCGGCATCACCAAATTCTTCGATGTGGGCCGGCATGGCATCTGCCACCAGGTGATCGCCGAGAACGGCCTGGCCCGCCCCGGCGAGGTGCTGGCCTGCACCGACTCCCACACCTGTGCCGCCGGCGCCTACAACACGGCCGCCCGCGGCCTGGGCCCCGCCGAGGTGTTCTCCATCCTGTGCACCGGCAAGACCTGGTTCTCCGTCGCACCCACGATCCGTTACGAGCTCGCCGGCACCAAACCCGGCATCGTCAGTGGCAAGGACATCTTCCTGCACATCGCCGGGACCTACGGCGACGCCACCAACCACAACCTCGAATACGGTGGCCCCGGCCTCGCTTCCATCCCGATGAACGACCGCCGCACCATCGCCACCCAAGGCGCCGAGATCTCCGCCGACTTCTCCACCTTCGGTGTCGACGACGTCTGCCGTGTGTTCCTCGACGAGCACACCGGCCGTCCCTACACCCCGGCCGTCCCCGACGCCGACGCCTCCTACGCCGCCGTCCGCGAGATCGACCTGTCCGCCCTCGAGCCCTACGTCGCGCGGCCCGGCACGGTCAGCAACAACTCCTTTCCCGTCTCCCAGATGGAGCGGCGGAAGGTCGACCAATGCTTCATCGGCTCCTGCGCCAACGGCCAGCTGGAGGACCTGCGCATCGCGGCGGAGGTCGTCCGGGGACGCCAGGTCGCGCCGGGCGTACGGCTGCTGGTCACCCCCGCCTCCCAGCAGGTCTACCGCGACGCGGTCCGGCTGGGTTACGTCCAAGCACTCGCCGACGCCGGGGCGGTGGTGACGAATTCCACCTGCGGTGCGTGCTTCGGTTACCACATGGGCGTCGTCGCGCCCGGCGAGGTCTGCCTGACCGCCAGCACCCGCAACTTCAAGGGCCGGATGGGCAGCCCGGAGGCCGAGATCTACATGGCCTCCCCGGCGACCGTCGCCGCCTCCGCGCTCGCCGGGCACATCACCGACCCCCGAACGGAGATCTCCTGATGCGGGAACAGATCGAAGGCCGCGTGTGGGTCGTCGGCGATTCCGTCACCACCGATGCGATGTACCCCGGCTTCGCCATGAAACTTCCGCTGCCCGAAGCGGCGAAGCACGTGTTCTATGAGCTCCGCCCCGGCTGGACCGACCAGGTCCGGCCCGGCGACATCGTCATCGCCGGCCGCAACTTCGGCCTCGGCTCCTCGCGTCCGGTCGCCTCGCTGTTCAAGCAGCTGGGCGTACGGGCGCTGGTCGCCGAAGAGTTCAACTCGCTGTTCCTGCGCAACTGCATCAACTTCGGGCTCCCCGCGCTCAGCGTCTCGGGCGCCGCCGCGGCCTTCCACGACGGCGACACGGCGCGTCTGCACATCGCCGAAGGCTGGTGTGAGAACCTCACCACCGGCACCCGCCTGGCGGCCGAACCCTTGCCCGGCCTGGTGCTCGACATACTCACCGCCGGCGGCATCCTCCCCAGACTCGCCCGCGAGGGCTATCTGCCGGCGGAGGCCGCCCGAGCACTGAGTGGACAGACCGACCCGAAGGCCCAGCACAATGCCTGAGCTCGCATCCGGCATCATCCGGATCCCCACCACCTCACGAGACAACGCCTTCCTCATCGACGGCGACGACGGCCTCACCCTTGTCGACGTCGGCTGGGCATCCGCGCCCAAGCGCATCGAGGCCGCACTCGCCGACATCCGTCGTACGTTCACCGACATCCGCCGGATCGTCATCACCCACGCCCACCCCGACCACGTCAAGGGCGCCGCCGAGCTCAAAGTCCGTACCGGTGCGCATGTCCTCGTCCACGAGGCCGACGCCGCCTGGCTGCAAGCCGGGCGAGTGCCGCCATCCGGACGCTCCGGCCGCCTCGGCCGCCTGCTCGACCGGGCACCGCTACTGCACTGGAATCCCGTGACACCCGACGCCCTGCTCACCGACGGCGAGCACATCGACGGCGCGGGAGGTCTCCGCGTGATCCACACCCCTGGGCACACTCCCGGGCACATCGCCCTGCTCCACGAACCCAGCAACAGCCTGCTCGTCGGCGATGCGATCTTCAGCCGAGGCACCCACCTGACCCTCGGCCCGCCCGCGCTCGCCGCCGACCCCTCCCTGCGGCCCGCAAGCCTGGCCCGGCTCCCGCGTGATGTCACGGCCGTCGGCCTCGCCCACGGCGACCCGCTGTACGGCGACCGGCTTCGCCGCTACACCCTTCTCCTCGGATCCGGCGGTCCCACCGACGAGTGACCGGGCCAGCGAGTGACCGTGGCCGGTCGCCTCGCCCGTCATTCGGAGAGACCGGCGTAAGCCCAGGTGGGCGGTGTTCGTGGGGTGTGTGGTCTGGCGGGGGTCATGGCCGGATGACGGTCAGGTTGAACGGTCCGCCGCGTTCGGCGGCGTGTGTGATGGCCTTGTCGGCGTCGTCGAGGGCGAACTCGGTGACGTGGAAATGGTCGAGATCGAGGTGGCCGGACCGGGCGAGTTCGATGAGACGGGTGGTGGCGTGGCGCGGGTACATCCACTGGCCGCGGACGGTGACGCTGTTCCGCATGATCCACGGGTAGGGGAGGGCGAGGTCGGCCCCACCGGGCATCCCGACGCCGCCCATCAGTACGACCCGGCCGTGTTCGCGGACGGTCATGGCGGCGGCCCGCACCGGCGTGGCGTCCGCTGTGGGGGGCAGCAGATCCAGGACGACGTCGATCGGGCCCGGTGCCGCGTGCGTCATCCGTTCGCGATCGTCGTCCTCGTTGCCGGAAAGCCGCACCGTCCGAAGCCGTGGACCGAATCGGCGCTCAAGCTCGGCCAGCGTCTCCTCGTTGCGTCCCGGCGCGATGACGTGGGCGGCACCCATCGCGAGGGCCACGGCGACCCCGGCGCTGCCGAGGTTCCCGGCCGCGTCGCCGATGAGGACCGCAACATACTCGTCTACCTGCTACTCAATCCAGAAGCCCGGCGCCTGTTCGGCGACGCTGGGCCGACCAGGCCAAACGCGTCACGGCGCAGTTCCGCGCGGCGCACGATCTATGGGCGCCCGACCCGGCGTTCACACGGCTGGCGGCCAGGCTCCGCCGCGGTTGCCGCGAATTCGACACATGGTGGGGACAGCACGACGTTGTTCGTAGCGGCGCCGGACGGAAGGTGCTGCACCATCCCGCAAAAGGCACACCCGGCTTCGAGTACGCGACCTTCCAGGCCAACGAAGACCCCGTGCTGCGACTGACGATCTACACACCCGCCGACCCGACACGACCCGGACGGCCCAACGAACCCGACACTGGGCCAACCGGCGTCTCGACAGACGAATGACCATCGACCGACCGTCCGCGGAAGGTCTGGATCGCCCGGGCCGTGCACGGGGCGTCGCAGGCGCGGCGTCAGCGAGTTACTCCCACGCGAGCCATCGGTATATGAATGCGGTCGGTGTTCTGTGAGGGTATGAACGATGGCTGTTGAACTGTTGGAACTGACCGTTGCCGACGCCGCCG
>DASYNF010000244.1:0-1831 GCA_036008685.1 Actinomadura sp.
CGCGGCTTCCATGCCGACGACGAGGGCCGCCCAGCGCAGTGAGCCGGGAGCCTCGGGCCGGTCGCGCGGCGACCGGCCCTCCACCGGCCGCGCGGCGGCGCCGAACAGCCGATCGGCCCGTCCGCCCGGCTGCTGCGGCTCGTCCTGGTCGGTCACGACGACGAGATTACGCGGGCCCCTTCCCCCGCCCGGGCCACTTCCTTCCGGTCGCCTGCGACGGCCCTGGCTAGCCTGGGTGCATGCGCGCGCTCGTGGTGGTCAACCCGGCGGCGACCACCACGACCGCCACGATGCGCGATGTCCTGGTCGGCGCCCTCGCCGGCGAGCTGAAGCTCGACGTCGTCGAGACGACGCACCGCGGGCACGGCAAGGAGCTCGCGGCCCAGGCCGCCGCCGAGGGGATCGACCTCGTGGTGTCCGTCGGCGGGGACGGCACGGTCAACGAGGTCGTCAACGGCCTGCTGGAGAACGGCCCGTCGGCGCACCTGCCCACGCTCGCCGTCGTACCGGGCGGCTCCACGAACGTCTTCTCCCGGGCGCTGGGCCGCTCGCGGGACCCGGTGGAGGCAACGGCGGAGATCCTCGGCTCGCTCCGGGCCGGGCGCACCCGCCTGGTGTCCCTCGGCACGGCCAGCGCCCTCGGCTGCAGCGCCGCGCCCGTGTCCGGCGCCGCCCCGCCCGCCGCGGTCGCCGAAGCGGAAGCGGACGCCACGGCGCGCGCGACCGAGTGGACGCCCCCGCGCTGGTTCGTCTTCGCGGCCGGTCTCGGCTTCGATGCCGAGGTGATCGCCCGGGTGGAGGCACGGCGGGCCGCGGGACGGCGGTCCACCGGAGCCCTGTACGTCCGGGAGGCCACCACCGAGTTCCTGCTCGGCAGGGAGCGCCGCCGTCCGGCCATGACGCTCCGGCTACCGGGCGAGCCGCCCCTGGAGGACCTGTTCCTCTGCCTCATCTCCAACGTCAGCCCGTGGACCTATCTGGGGGCGAGGCCGGTCAATCCGTCCCCGCAGGCGTCGTTCGACGCGGGCCTGGACGTCTTCGCGCTGGGCCGGATGGGCCCGGCGCGGATGCTGCACGTCCTGCGTCAGGCACTTGCCCGGGAGCCCGACCCCCGGGGGCGTGGAGTGCACCGCCGACACGACCTCGAGGAGCTCGTCCTCAGCGCGGTCCGACCCCAGGGCTGGCAGGTCGACGGCGACCATCTGGGCACCGCCACCGGCCTCCGGGTGCGCCACGTGCCGGCCGCGTTGCGCGTGGTGGCCTGAGCCCTTCTCACGCACGGCCGCCTCGGGTTGTCAACGGTCCGCACGGCGTGTGCTCCGGTCGAGTGGCGGGCCTACCACGCGCGTGGTGAGCTTGCTCACGAGGGGTCTTAAGACGGCCTCGATCTGCTTGACAGGCGGACTTCTCGTGAAAACATCGCGTGAGTACGCAACTTGCCGGTAACAAAGCAAGTAGTCGCTGCCACAGCGCTGGGCAACCGGTGTCGGCCCACCACGCGGTCCGAGGCAAGCGACTGAACCAATCGACCGTAGACGACACCAAGGAGTACCAAGCCATGGACTGGCGCCACCGCGCGCTCTGCCGGGACGAGGATCCGGAGCTGTTCTTCCCCATCGGGACGACCGGCCCGGCTGTCGTGCAGATCGAGCAGGCCAAGGCCGTCTGCCGGCGCTGCCCGGCGATGCAGCCTTGTCTGGACTGGGCGCTGAGCTCCGGTCAGGACTCCGGGGTCTGGGGTGGCCTCTCCGAGGACGAGCGGCGGTCGCTCAAGCGTCGCCAGGCTCGCACTCGGGTGACCACCGCCTGACCCGGAGCATCACCGGCACCG
>DASYNF010000245.1:0-9488 GCA_036008685.1 Actinomadura sp.
CCCATGGAAGGCACCGCCAAGCATTTCCACGCACACCTGGATGTGATCGTCAACGGCAAGCCAGTGAAGGTACCCGGCAACATCGGGATCTCACCCGCACAGCAGGCCATGTCGGAGCTCCACACGCACGACGACACCGGAATGATCCATATCGAGGCGCCGACCGCGAACAAGCGCTACACCCTCGGCCAGCTGTTCGGCGAGTGGCAGGTCAAACTGTCGGCCGCCGGTATCGGCGGGCTGAAAGCCGACGGGAAGAGCACGCTCGTCGCCTATGCCGGCGGCAAGCCCCTAAGCGGTGACCCGGCCACGATCGAGCTGCTCCCACATCGCCAGATCGCCCTGGTCTACGGACCCGCGGGCGCCAAGGTCGATGTGCCGAAGTCCTACAACTTCCCGCCCGGCCAGTAATCCGCCCACGGTCGGTCATGGGCCAGGACTGGACTGGCCCCAACTGATGAACCGCTACAAGCAGGCTGGGCATGTGGTGCGGCAAGACGGCGAACCCGGTGGTGGCCCCGCGATCGGATCGTGGGGCCACCCGCGGGCGTGCGAAGTGTCAGTTCTTGTGCCATCTCTGGTTGGCGGTGCCGGCGCAGTCCCACAGCTGGAGTTGCGCGCCGTCGTTCGGATTCCAGTCCTTGATGTCGACGCACTTGTTGGCCTGCGGGTTGACCAGGTCACCGGCGGAGTTGAGAACGAACTGCTGGGCCGCATTGCCGGAACAGCCGGCGATCTGGATGACTGCGCCGTTCGTGGTGGCGCCCCACGCCACGTCCATGCATTTGTTGTTCTGAGTTCGCACGGCACCGCCGGTGAACGTCCACGCCTGGGCATTGGTGCCGTTGCAGCTCCAGACCTGTAGCGGCACGCCGTCGGAGAAGTTGGCCGACGGCACATCGATGCACTTGCCGTTCCAGTTGCTGACGATCGTGCTGGTGCTGCCACCGCCCGTCGGAGGCGGCGTGGTGCCACCGCCGGTGAACGGGTTCAGGGAGATGCCGGCCGAGCGCGGGTCGCCGTCGTTGACCAGGGACTCGAAGTTCGCCACGTCGTCGAACGCGAAGGCGTACGCCTTGCCGTCCGCCATATTCGCATGTACGGCCTTGGCGTATTGGTTGGTCGGGTTGTTCTGGTAGAAGGCAGCCGCGTCGGTGCTGGGCTGGGTATCGATCGTGCCGAGCGTCCCGCGGTTCAGCGCGGCGCACAGCGTACGGGAGATGGGCCCGACGACCTGGTCGTTCGGGGCGGCCAAGTTCCCGGCACAACCCCAGACATCGGCGGAGCTGGGCTTGTTGAACGACGCCACCTGCTGCCCGGCGCTGTTGGTGAACGTCATGGTGGTGCCGGACGTGTGCCCGTAGTACTTCGTGGCGGGCTGGTCGGCGAATGGCACGACGGTCAGCGTCTTGCTGGTGTAGGCGTTCCACGCGCCGGTGATGTACGGGTCGAGATAGGTCGCGCCGAGCTGACCGGCGTCGGTGGCCTTACCCGGGGCGAGCACGCGGAGCACGGTGCCGTCGGAGCGGGTGTAGACCGAACCCGCCCAGCCGGGCTGGGACTTCATGGCGTTGATGAGGTTGTCGCGGCCGTTGGCGACCAGGGTGCCGGTTGACTTCGTCGCGCCGGAGCCGTTGGTGACGCTGACGGCGTGCGGGATCGCGAACATGTCGACCTGCGAGCTGTTCAGCCAGAGGCCGGCGTCGTTGTACGTGAATTCGCTCCAGTCGAAAAGGATGTCTCGGTTGGAGTCGCCCGCCGCCCAGGGCGCGGGCTGGACGAGGCCGTCGGGTGTCAGGAAGAAGTTCAGCTTCCGGCCGAGGGAGAAGTACACCCGGCCCGACATGCCGCGTGGGACCCGGATGGCGGTGCTGCCACCGTTGCCCGGGCCGGCGATCGACACGTCCGGCGCCGGTGAGGGCGGGTTGGCGCCGGCCGGCCAGTTGTTGAACGACCCGCCGGCGGTGGCGTAGCCGAGCTTGCCGGTGCTCAGGTTGACCCCGATGACGTACAGGTACACCGCGTCACCGCGGCCGGTGTTGTTGGCGACCGTGAACGGCAGCAGGTCGGGTCCGGCGGCTGCCGCGGCTGGGAGCATGGCGGCCGAGACGGACGCGGGCAGCAGCACCGCGAACGCGGCGAGGACGCCCAGCAGCTTCTTGAGATGACGACGGTGACTCATCGGCGATCCCCTCAACTTCACTGGATACCTGAGAGCGCTCTCTAGCGGCGCGGCCCCGGGAACCGCGCAACTGTTAAGAAACTTCACTGTAGACGGGGATGACCGATCGCGCGACCCTCAGGATCAGCGGGCCCCGGACCCTCAGGGGGCGTCGACCACGATGCCGCCACCGGAGGGAACGCGGGCCGCGGCTGCGGCGCCTGAGTAGTTGGCCTCCACGGAAGCCCGCTCAGAAGCGTTGGGCGTGGCGATCGTGCACGAGACACCGCCGGTCGAGCCGGACATCAGCGACGAGCAGGGGCCGGGCTTGCGATCCGGCAGGCCAAGGCTGTGACCGAGTTCGTGCGCGGCGATGCGGGTGGTGTTGTAGCCCTGACTCACCGCCTGCCGGCCGTACCACACGGTGACCCGCCCACCGGGACGGACCGGGCCGAGCGTGGCTCGCGGCCATCCGTCGTCAGCGACGATCTGGATCTCGGCGCGCCGGCCGGAGGAGGCCTTGACGATGCGCACGTTCTGGACACTGGAGTTCCAGGACTGGACCCCGGCGGCCACGGCGCTCTTGAACTCAGCGGCCTGGCTGTCGTCGTAGTAGAGGGTGGTGGTCGCCAGGATGCGCTCGGGGACGTTCGGCGCCGCGGCGGGCGAGGCGTTCGCCGGCGGGAGGACGGTGACCGAGAGCGTGATCGCGCCGGCGCCGATGAGGGCGCGCGCGACTGTGCGGTGCAGCATGACGGGGGGGGCCTTTCTCTGTCGAGAACAGCGTTGCCGCATGACCCGGGAGAGGTCGGCCTGAGCTTATTTGTGCCGATATTTCCTGACAAGTAGCGTTATCCGCCGAAAAGTTTCTTGTCGTATGGCACATTCCGCGTTCTCGGACCCGCCCATGGGGTGGACACGTGGGCGCCGAACGCTGCGCCACTGGGGATATCCGATCTCAAGAGAATGGGTCTGCTCTTAAGTCGCGGATCGAGCCTCATGCCGCTTCGGCAGCACGAGTGCCGTGTTCTCGTCGTTGAACAGGTAGGCGCCGCGTCCAGGATCCCCTGCTCATCGAGGAGACCTTCGAGGCGCGCGACGCCTTCCATGTCCCGCCGGATCACCGACCGTACCTCGTCGCCGACAACGGCCTGCTCCAGCTCGAGCAATGGAGGCCGGGCTTTTCCGGCCGGATGAGCCCGGCCGGGTCACCCCTTCGCCGGCACCGCCATCTCACCGAGGGCGGACCAGTCCTCCTGCGGCACCTTCACGCTCACGATCCGCGGCGTTTCAGCCAAGTGGGGCGGCAACGTCTGCTGCGCGGCCTTGAAGTGGTCGGACTGCACATGCGCGGCACCGGCGTCGTCATCGCGGAAGGCCTCGACCAGCACGTACTCCGTGGGGTCATCGAGACTGCGTGACCAGTCGAACCACAGGCACCCCGCCTCGCCACGAGTCGCCTGCGTGAACTCACGAGCGATCTCCGGCCACTGGTCGGCGTCCTCGGGCAAGACTCGGAACTTGGCGGTAATGAAGATCATGACACTCCTCGATCTGCTCGACCGGCTCTCGGACCCTTTCGCGCCGATCAACGATGCTAGACCAGTCGGATCGACCGTTGTCCACACCGGCGCCCCCAGACGACCGCGGGCACCTCGACTGCGAATGCGCCAGGCTGCACTACCCTGATCCGACTCACGCTGAGATCGCCTCCGGATGCGCCGGAAAACGCGGGTGGCTCCTCGACCACGAGGCAACGGATCCTTCGACCCCAGGCGCAGCAGCCCTGACGGTGCCATCTACGCTCACCGCGGCGGTGCAGGGCTGCCGGATCATCGTCACTACCGACCGCGTCCTCGGCGTCGGTTCTGAGCGCAGGATCGCCGTGGGCAGGCCCATTCCCCGCGTCCAGGTCACGGTGCCAGCGCAGCAGGGTCGCCGGAGTGATGAAGAAGCTCTTCCACGAGGGCCGCGGCAGCCGCTACGGCACAGCCAGCAGGACACGGTCACCCGGCGGCAGACCGGGTGGTTCACCTGATAGCGCAGCACCGCGACCTGGTGCCACGGAACAAGGATCTCGAGCCATGAACCCGCAGGACGTCACCGTCGATCCAGGTTTCCGCACCCCCCAGGTCAGCGCCAGGTGTTGTTGCTGGTGTGGTCGCCTTCGAGCCACGCCTTGAGTTCGGCGCGGGCGGTCCGCCGACGCTCGGCGTCGGACTCTTCGACGCCCGGGCTGTCCAGGGTGAACTCGAGCAGCAGGCCGTTGGGGTCGCTGGTGTAGAGCGAGCGGCAGTAGCCGTGCTCGAGGACGTAGGTCTCCTCCGGCTTCCAGCCCACGTCCTCGAGCCTCTGAGCGATGGCGTTCTGCACGTCCTCGGTGACCTTGAGGGCGATGTGCTGGAAGGGCGAGTGCGGCATCTTCGGGCCGAACTGCTCCTGGTCGGCCGGATCGGCGAACTGGAAGAACGCCAGCGCACTGCCGTCCCCGAGGCCGTAGAACGTATGGCAGTAGGTGCGCACCGCCCCGAAGAGTTCGTCCGCTTCCTTCCACGTCGCGATCAGTGGCAGGCCGATGACGTCCTCGTAGAACGCCCGCGTCGCCTCCTGATCCCGGGTCACGTAGGCGTTGTGGTGCAGCCGCGTCGGCAACGTGGTGCTCTCCGTGCCGGCCGGGGTCTCCGGAAACGCCTGGGTCATCGCTGGCTCTCCTTCGTGGTCTCTCACGCGCCTGGCCGAGCATCGGCGGACACATGTCCGCTAGGTGAACGCAGACCGACAATCGCGCACGTCCGCCCCGTTGTCAAGAGTCCAGACGTGCCCGCGGAATGGGCCCCGGGGACGTTCCAGGGCCGACAACGCCTTGCACGAACCGGACCGGCCGTGCGCGCAGCGGATCGCGTGTCACGCGGCAGCGTTTGTACCCTCCCGGACATGTGATCAGCGCTCATCCCCGAGCGGTCGGCGGAACGGCGCGCAGCGAACGGAGAGGGTGATGGCCATGCCCACCGGCGATGCCATCCGGGCACTCGATGTGCCGCGGGAGGGAAGGGTCGTCGTTGTCGTCACCGGCGACGCCGGCCGAGAGAACGAAGCCGATCTGGTCCTGGCGGCGGAGCGGACCACGCCGGAGTCGGGGGCGTTCTTCAGGGAGCGCACAGACCGCGCGCACATCCGCCACGTCGCGATCGTCGCCGGTGGTGTCCGATGAACACGGTGGCCGGGACCGGGCCGAGGATCGACCCTACGACGTTCCGGTCCGTACTCGGGCACTTCTGTTCGGGGATCACCGTGGTGACGGCGCTGGGCCCGGACGGACCCCTCGGCTTCACCTGCCAGTCGTTCTCCTCGCTCTCGCTCGATCCGCCGATGGTCCTGCTCAGCCCGGCGAGGTCCTCGACGACCTGGCCGCGGATCCGTGAGCTCGGTTCCTTCTGCGTCAATGTGCTCGCCGAGCACCACGAAGAGCTGAGCACGGCGATGTCCCGGTCAGGTACGGAGAAGTTCGCCCGCGTCTCCTGGAGGCCCTCGGGCAACGGCGCACCACGGCTCGACGACGCGGCGGCCTGGATCGACTGCCGGTTGTACGCCGAGCACGACGGCGGTGACCATACGGTCGTCGTCGCGGAGGTGCACGACCTCGGGGCGGCCCCCGAAGCGCGCCCGCTGCTGTTCTTCCGGGGCCGCTACCTCCGAGCCGTGCTCCCCGCCGATGGAGAACGCTCGGCGCGCTGAACCATCAGGTCGAAGGCGCCGTCGTCATCCACATCAGGGCCCAGGACGACGCCCCCGGCACGTCCTGGGTCCTGGCCGGCTCGAACGCCCCCTTGCCCTGGGACCCGGCGACCAGATGTGGTCACCGCGCCAACGACGAAGCGTGACTAACGGCGAAGCGTGTCCGAGGGGAATTCGCCGTATCGCGCCCGGTACGCCGCCGCGAACCGGCCCGTGTGCGCGAACCCGTGGCGCAGCGCGACGTCGGTCACCGTGGTGGTCCCGGTCGGCTCGAGCGACAGCAGTTCCTCGTGCGTACGCTCCAGTCGTACCCGGCGGACGTAGGCCATCGGGGACGTGCCGAGCTGACGACGGAACGCCGCGTACAACGACCGCTCGCTGACCCCGGCGAACGCGGCGAGGTCTGCCACCGAGAAGCCCTCCTCGGCCGAGGATTCGATGAGTTCGACGACGCGGCGGACGACCCGCGGAGACGGCAGCGCCGCGGAAGAGAAGACCGTGTCCGTGTAATTGTGGCGCTGCCCGAACAGTAGCGCCGCGAGGACATTGTGCTCGATCTCCGCGGCGAGAACCGGCGGAGGGCCGGCTTTCCCGCATTTGGACATGGCGTGACGCATGGTCGTCACCGCACTCGTGATCCCCTGCCCCTGGCCGTCCAGATCGACCACGGTTTCGAAGTGCAGCGGCTCCCGCAGCGGCCCGCAGAGGAGACGGCGGAGATAGTCCTCCACCCGCGCCTTCTCAATGGTCAGCATGAGCTGGCGAACGCCGGCGGCCCACCGCATCCCGACCACACGGTCGTAGGACAACGCGGCCGCGTTGCGCGGGTCGGCCGTCGTCCGGCCACCGCCGCCGTGCTCGACGAGCATCCGCCCACCGAAGACGAAGCTGACCGTGACGAGCTGGATCGGCGGGGCACACGAGATCTCGACCGACGTCCCGTAGGCCGACGACATGAGCCCCAGTCCGGCCATGGAGGCGTATTCCACGCGAGCTCGGAAGGGCCGCTCACGTTCCAGCACCGTCATCCGATGCGAGCACTTCAGGAGTCGCTGGGTACGGGTCCTCGCCTCGGCCGGATCGGCGGTGGAAAAGGCCGCGGAATGGTCGAGAGCCCGCTCCACAGGCCCGTCGGCCCACGCGGCCATGGAGTCCGATGACGCCACCATGCTCACCTCCGCAACGGACAAATGCCCGTATTACGTGTCCGTGCAGAATTCATCGGACCGTACGTGAAGTCAAGCGTCGTCCGCGGTCCGACCGGCTCGATGCAGGAAGCGGTCCAATCGTGCGGAAAGCGGCTCGCTCGCCCGGCGGCCTCTTCCTACCGTCCCTGTACCGGACACAGAGCATCCCCAGGCGTCGCCGGTGCGGCGTCGCGAGAAAGGTCGGACCAGGTTGACCAACGTCATCGCCGAAAACGATCGGGCCGGCGCCGCCGCCGGCCCGGCGAGCGAGTCCATGGAGTTTCCCGGCGGATCCATCCAGCTGTTCCGTCACGGCGAGGGCAGACCGCTGCTGTTCCTGCACGCCGCCGGTGGCGCGGGGGTGTGGCACGAGTTCCTCGAGCGGCTCTCCGCCGGCTTCGACGTGGTGGCGCCCGCCCATCCGGGGTTCGGCCCCTCGGACGAACTCCCCGAGGTCGAGGACATGACCGACCTCGTCTACCACTACATCGACGTCATCGATCGGCTGGGGCTGGAGCGTCCCGACATCGTCGGAGCTTCGTTCGGGGGGTGGATCGCGGCCGAGCTGGCCGTCGCCGCTCCGGACAGAGTCGGGTCCCTGACGCTGCTCGGCCCGGTGGGGCTGCGGCTTCCGGACCATCCGGTCGCGGATCTGTTCCTCATGGCGCCGGAGCAGCTCGGCCCCGCCCTGTTCGCCGACCCCGACCGGGCGGCGGCGATGTTCCCGGCCGGTGACCCGGACGTCGAGGACATCCTGGCCGCCTACCGGGACCAGACCGCGCTGGCACGCTTCGGGTGGACGCCCTTCCTCAGCAATCCCAAGCTGGAGCGCCGACTGCGAAGGATCCTCGCCCCCACCCAGGTGGTCTGGGCGGCGGATGACGCGATCGTCCCGATGGCGCACGGCCATCGTTACGCGGACAGCATCCCCGGCGCGCGTCTCACGGTGGTCGAGGACTGCGGCCACGCCATGTACCTCGAACGACCGGCGGAGTTCGCCTCGATCGTCGGCGACTTCGTCGCGTCGACGCCCCACCGAGCGGAGTGAGCAGATGAAGTTCGTCTTCTTCCACCTAATGCCCTACCCGTATCTGCCCGACGACTTCGACGAGAACCACCGGTCCCCGTCGTTGACGTTCCCCAGCAAGTACTTCGATCCTCAGCTCGGCCGTCGGCTCTACCACCGCTACCTCGACGAGCTGGAGTACGCCGAGAAGATCGGCTTCGACGGCATCGCGGTGAACGAACACCACCAGAGCGCCTACGGGCTGATGCCCTCGCCCAACCTGATGGCGGCGGCGCTGGCCCGGCGCACGGAGACCGCGCAGATCATGGTGCTCGGCAACGCGATCGGCCTCCGCGGCAACCCCCTACGGGTGGCCGAGGAGATCGCGATGCTGGACCACATCACCGACGGCCGCGTCGTGTCCGGCTTCGTCCGCGGCATCGGGTGGGAATACTTCGCCCATAGCGTCAACCCGACCCGTTCCCGGGACCGCTTCAATGAGGCCCACGACCTCATCATCAAGGCCTGGACCTCGGACGACGTCTTCCAGTGGGTCAGCCCGAACTATGAATACCGCTACGTCAACGTCTGGCCGCGGCCCGTCCAGCAACCGCACCCGCCGGTCTACATCCCGGGCGCCGGCAGCACCGAAACGATGAAGTTCGTGGCGAGCCGGCGGCACACTTACATGTCGGTCTACGCCCCCTCCCGCATCGTCGCACGATGGTTCGACGGCTACCGCTCGGCCGCGGCCGAGCTCGGCTACACCCCGGCCCCAGAGAAGATCGCGCTGTCCCTGCCCGTCTACGTGGCCGACACCGACGAGCAGGCCCACCGGGAAGCACGGCAGCACATCGAGTGGCTGTTCCACAAGGGGCTCAAGCAGGGCTCCGAGCTGGTCTATCCGCCCGGTTACATGTCTCCGTCGTCCATGCGGGGACTGTTGAAGGCGGGCATGAAGCCCTACTCCCAGACCAGTTACGAGGAGTTCCTGGCCGAGGGCTACGCCGTGGTCGGCAGCCCGGAGACCGTCAAGAACCGGCTCACCGAGCTGCACGAGCGACTCGGCTTCGGGCAGCTGATCGCCCTCATGGCCATCGGCGACATCCCCCACGAGCGTACGGTCCGGAGCATGGACCTCTTCGCGTCCGAGGTGATGCCGGCGTTGCGCCCCCTCGGAGTCCGGGACAACACCGGCGCCCTGTCCTGAGCACGACCCGATGACGGCCCGCCGGCCTCCATGACCTCCGAGGCCGGCGGGCCGCGGCCGCCGTCCGTACCCGGCCCTGGCCTCACCCCCGGCCCGGCGGCGCGGCACGCGTCGCCTGCTCGGCAAGGATCTCCGACAGCCGGTCGGGGGCCGAGAAGAAGGGCGAGTGGTCGCAGTCGATCTCGACGC
>DASYNF010000246.1:0-17021 GCA_036008685.1 Actinomadura sp.
GGCACGTATGGCGCGTCGGCATCCGGTTCGGAGCGATGCATCCCACGAGGTCCCAGCGACCCTTTTCCATGCTGCAGAGGTGACTCATGCCCAGTGACGAGGGTCACGACCTGGTACGAACGGTGTCCACGGATGCGCTCCCCGCGGACAAAAACGTCGTGCGTGGGGCGTTGGCCGGTGTCGCGACCGTTCCGGCCGGCGACGTGCCCGTGGATCCTGTCGCAGGCGCGGACGAGTTCAAGGCTCATCTCGCCGGTGTGGACGAGGTTCACTTCGATCCAGCAGAGGATCACGAAGGGCACCTGGCGCACCATCACCGCGGGGGTCATCACACCCATCATCACGACCATTCTCGGAATGGTGATGGGATGGGTTCGGGCCCCCACAAAGATCGGCCTGGGCATGAGCATGCGGGGAACGACCGGCCCGGTCACGACCACGCGGATAAAGACCGGCCCGGCCACGGGCATGCGGATAAAGACCGGCCGGGCCATGACCATGCGGGCAAAGACCAGCCCGGCCATCACCACGCGGATAAAGACCGGCCCGGTCACGGGCATGCGGGCAAAGACCAGCCCGGCCACGATGATTCGCGGCGTCACCACGGTAAGCACCACCATTCTTCCGGGGCTCCTTCCGACCCCGGCGTCAGCAAGGGCACGGGGTCCAGTCCCGCCGGGGTCGCTCCGGCTACAGGTGTGGGGTCCAACCCTGCTGGGGTCGCTCCCGCTACGGATGTGGGGTCCAACCCTGCCGGGGTCGTTCCCGCTACGGGGGGGGACGGAGCCGTCGGGCACGACACGTCTGGGAATGACGTGGGAGCAGGTGGCCCGGTCGCAACCCACGACACCGGCTCGGGGATCGGTCACCACTCTGGGGGCACCGGTCATGGCACGGGCGCGAATCCCTCCCCTTCCGGTAAGGACTCCGGTACGGGCACGGGTGACTCGGGAGGTGGTGGTGGCGGTGGTACGGCACCGGATAGCAGCTCCAAGCCCCCTGGTGGTGAGTTGGGGACGAAGGCAGGTGGCCCGAACTCGGGCGGCGGCGCCGGCACGGGTGGCACAGGGGGCCCGAACGGAAAAGGCAGCAACGGCGCCAACGGTGTCAGCGGTGTCAACGGTGTCAACGACCAGTTCAAGGTCGACTTCAGCAAGATTCAGCAGATCATTGGGCGTCTGCAGGGTTTCCAGCAAGAGCTCGATAAATTGATGATGGACCACCAGGTGTCGAGCTATATCGGGATGCCAAATCAGGGTGGATCCGCGAACGCCACCCCACCGAAGACGTTGAACGGTGGGAGGATTGATGCTTTCGTGCCCGCGCATGACATGCAGGCGTATTTCGGCGCACTGGCCGGTGCGGTGAACGGAAGGCTCTCCTGGCTCAAGAGCTTCATAGAAAAGACTCAAACCGACGTCACCCTGGCGAGCTCGGATGCGAAGGCGACTGAGGAGAAGAACTCCTATAACGCTGCAGACCTGAACAAGCTTTTTTCGGACCTCAATCCCACTTCCAAGGGCCCAATGTCTAATGTTGGTCCCATTGGCGCGAATATAATCACCACCCCCAGTTTCACGAGCACAGGTCCGAACGCGACAGGTGCAAGTACAAACGCCAGTGCGACGGACACGAAGAAATAGCTTCGCTGAGGCTAGAACTAAGGTGAGGCGTCGTTGACCGAGTTGACCGTATGGCCGAATGGGCCGGACCCCCGTAGTTACAAGAAGCCCCAGCTTGACCCGAAATATGTTGACAAGTCACCGGGGATCCTGAACGCCACGGATATCAGCCACTGGGAAGACTTGGTCAACATATTCGCGGACGGCAATGGGGGCGGCAGCGGTGGGGGTGCCGGTGGTGCATCTGGTGGCGGTAGTCCGACCGGGAGTGCGCCGCCGATGGGTTCTCGTGACGCGGTGATCGCAGAGCCCTGGTTCACGCAGTACATGTGGAATCAAACGTCTGAGAGCGGAATGGATGCGTGGTTCTCGTACCGATACGACGGGGATGGACAAATCTACACCTCTGGCGTGATCTTCAACTACCACGGAACCGCGGCGCCCCCGAACAGCGATGGCACGCTGGGGAACGGGGATCCGGGGGCGGACCGCGCATCGCTCGATTCCCCCTGGGCCAAGTTCAATCTGGGGGCCTGGCACATCATCGGGCAGGTCTACGGAGATCCTCAGGGAACGACGAGCACCAAGCAGATCACGTTCCAGCAGGCCCATGACGCGCTTACCGCCGTCCAGAGCTTCCTGGAGGGTAAGCAGCCCACGGTCCAGTCCTGGATGGATGAGCTTCACAGCAGTGACAGCGGCTGGAAGGGATCGGGTTCCCAGGCTTTCTATGACGTTCTGGGTAGTTTGAACCAAACACTAGGGCTGGCCTCACAGGCTCTGCAGCCGATGCCGGACGCCGTCGCCTCTGCAAAGGAGGCGCTAATGACCGCCATCGCGCGGATCCAGAGCGCCTATTTCAGCTGGGGTAACTCGTTTGCGGCATCTCCCGCAGGGGCTGTCGCAGCGGCCCTTGGCGGCGTTCAAGGTCAGCTCCACGTAGACGGTACTTTTACCGGAACAATGCAGTGGGGCGGGATAACCCAGGCTCTCCCCGGGAATGCCCGTCTGGAGTCCGATGCCCTGTGGGTGGCCATCGAGGCCTTCGCCAAGCAGATATGGGCCGAGAATATCCGCAGGACGCTGGACGCTTACGTACCGGAGATCGCCAACGCACTCGCATCCGGCTACGCCTCCGCCGGAGCCACCCTCAGTCATATCGATCCCCTGACGCACGACCTGAGTAAGCCCTCCACCTCAGGATCCGCAGTCGATCCGAACAGCGCCATCGGCAACCTTCTTGGCGGTACCGGTCTCGGAGCTCCTTCGGGTGGGGATTCAAGCGGGTCCGCTCCTGGCGACTCGACGTCGACCGCTCCTGTGGGCGGGTCTTCGAGCATGTCCGGTCTGGGTGGTCCGAATGGGGACTCCGGCGTGACCGGACCTTCAGGTGGCGGCTCGATTTCGACGGCTCCTCCGAGTGGGAGCTCAGGCCTGTCCGGTGGGAAGGGTCCGAGTGGGAAGTCCTTGCTGACGGGCCCGGCCAGCGGCTTGGGCGGCGGCTCCAACCCGACCGGCGGTTCCGACCCGACCGGCGGTTCCAACCCGAATGTCCCGCTCCCACCCGGGTCGGCGATGGTTCCGCCGGCCATCGGTCATGGGATCGGATCGGGGAATACGGGAACGGGTAAGACCGGTACGCCCTCCAAGGGTGGTACGTCCTCTCCTCCCGTCGGGCCGAAGAGCGGGAGCAATGGGCTCCCTTCCACTATCGGCAAGCCGAAGCTTCCGCCGAGCATGGGCACCGGCTCGCCGTTCGGTCAGCCTCCTCCCAAGATCACGGTCCCCAAGATCACGAAGTTCCCCACGGTCGGTGGGTTCGGAGTGAATCCGCATCTGGTGAGCCGCATGGCGCCGGCCGGCGCCAACTACCTGCCGCCGACGATGGCCGGACCCTCCGGGCTCTCCGGACCCTCCGGGCTCTCCGGACCCTCCGGGGTCAACGGCGTCGCAGGGCTTGCCGGCCAGGTCGGCGCGGCCGGGGGCGTCGGCGGCAATGGCGCGAGCGCCATGGGCCCGGGAGGCGCTCCTGGGCAGGGTGGCGTGCCGCTCTACCCGCCTACGGGCGGGATGGGCGCCGGCATGGGAGGGCCGGGTGGTCAGCCGACTCAGGACAGGGAACGCACGACGTGGCTTGCCGAGGACGAAGAGGTCTGGGGGACTGACCCCAAGGCCGCGCCGACCGTACTCGGACGCAGACCGGCGGCACGCGCGGGTGCCCGCGGAGATTGGGAAATGGGGGATGAGGATGAGTTCGGGATACCAGGAGCAGCTCGGCGAAGTTCTCGCACAACTGGCCGAGCGTCAGGCAACGCTTCAAGCGGCGCGCGAAAGCCTGGAGGCGCGACGCGTGACGGTCACGTCGAAGGATCATTTGGTGAGCGCAACGGTTAACGCCCGTGGTGACCTGTCCGAGCTGAAGTTCCACACCACGAAGTACCGGACGATGGCGCCGGCTCAGCTCGCCTCCGTCCTCACCCAGGTGGTAACCGAAGCCCGCGCGGAGATGGCCGGGATCGTCGCGGAGACGTTCCAGCCGCTGGCTCCGCAGCAGATCAACCTGCGCGAGACGATGTCCGGCAACTCGAGCCTCAACTCCGTGCTGGAGGAGCTCACCGCCGACCTGCAGGCCGCGCGGGATGCCGGCCGGACCAACAGCCACGACTGAGAGGAGTGTTTGTGATGACAGACAGAATGGCGGCGAACCCGCAGGGGATGCTCGATGGGGCCGGAAATCTTATCGATCCGGGCCAAATGGCGAAAGATCTTATCGAGGCGCACGACAGCAGGATGGCGGACGTCGCGAGGTGGTGGGGCACTGATGACCCCATAGCGCTGGCCTTCGAGGGGCAGTACGTCGGTGCCAAAGAGACGTTTCTGACGATGGGCCAAGCCCTGATCGACGGCTTCGGTGCCACTGCCTCGGCGACGGTGGATCTCGCAAAACAGCTCCATCTCACCGAGCAGCTGAATGCGGACACGGCGCGGCGCCTGACACAGGGACACGGCTGAGTCCATGTCACTGGAGCTCCCCCCGGCACTGGCATGGATGGCCAACGTCGTATTCGGCCCTGGGGCCTGGCCGCAGGCCGACCCGGACAAGGGGTTCCAGGCCGCTGACAACTGGTACCAGTTGTCAGCGGGTTTCGCTGGGGTGGCCGACGCGACCCGGCAGGCCAAGGTCGCCGTGCGCGAACAGTTCGACATGGAGGCCGCGGACCGGTTCGACGAATGGGTCGACGGCTTTACATCCGGTAACACCGACTACATCCAGGCCGCGGCCGACATGGCCAGGTCGATCGGTGATATCAACCGGCAGACGGCGGTCAATGTCGACTACGCGCAATTGATGATCTGGGTCCAGTTGGCTCAGTTGTTCGCTCAGTGGCAGTGGGCGTTCATGCTCTCCTTCTTCGGCATCGAAGGCCCCCTGATCGAATGGGGATTCCAGAGCCTGTTCGGTAAGGCCGTCATCGGCCGGATTCTCTCGTGGGTAACCGAGAACATCGTGCAACATGTGGTCATCAACGAGGCGATGACCATCCCGATGGACCTGCTCATCCAGGGCACGGAGATACTGAACGGGAAGCGCGACTCCATCGACTGGAACACCACGGCGCAGTCGGCGGAGTTCGGCCTGATCATGGGAGGCCTGACCGGGCCGGCGGGCATCGCGACACAGTGGCTCCAGAAGGGCGTCGCGAAAGCCGTCGGGAAGGATTTCGCAAGTGTCCTGAAGATCGACCTTAACAAGACGGTCAACCCGGCTGAGCTCGGCTTGAAAGACACCTTCACCTCAGAACTGGCACGCCTCGCGGACAAGCACGCCCTCGACCTCACAAAGGCGCTTCAAGGAGGCGCAACGAGTTTTACGGCGACAGATCAGATCAAGAAGGATTTCGGCAAGCTCTTCGAGGATCATTTCGGCGAAACGCTCGGAGCCGGCCCGGCGCGTTCACTGGGCGCGGACTTCGGCAAGCAGTTCGCCGGCAACTGGCCGGCATTCGCCAGGAACGCCGGCGCGGGTCTGCCCAACGACACCATCAAGACCGCCTGGGCCGACAGCCTGCTCGCAAAGAACGGGACCGCCGGGCTCGGGACCGGCGTCAGCGAAGCGCTCGCACACCACTTTCCCGAGGCGGTGCTCCGCACTCTCCAGCATCCGGACTCCCGGGCGCTCAAGCTGGGAAAGATCGGCATCGAGATGGGGGTGTCCGGAGTGAACGGCGCCCTGTCCGGGGGCCTCGCCGCCCTGTGGGCCGATCCCGCGCACGGGTTCCAGATGAACTTCGGGGCCGGCGCGTCAATGGCGATCATGGGCCCGCTGAACCACATCCTGCCCGGCGCCGAGGCCGGCCGGGCCGCGGGAGAAGCCACCCGTGCGTTCCTGAAGGGCGGGGTGGACGCTGTGCGCGGCCCCTCGGCCGCACCCGGACCGGGCTCCATGCCGGCCTCGGCCGGCTCGCCCCAACCGGCCGGTTCGCCGCCACCGGCATCGCACGCTCAGCCCCCCGCGACGGATTCGGCCGGCTCGCCGGACCTCGCGTCGCCTCCGCGCCCGGCAACGGAGCCATCACAGCAGTCACCCGGCAGTGTCCCCACGCGCATCGGAACGGTCGGAGGCGGGCAGGCCGAGACCCACACGGATCCCAACGGCTCCCCGGTCTCGCGAGCGAGCGGCAGTGCCGACACCACCCCTCAGCGAGAGGTCACACCGGAAAACAGTGGGCCGGACTGGCTCGCGCCCCCACCCGTGTCTCAGAGCAATGATCCGACGTCGGTGACCGACGCGTCCCGGTCGCGCGTTGAGCCCGGTGGGCCTTCTTCTCCGGCCGCACGTCGTGACGGCGGTTCCAGCACGGCGAGTGCCACGGGGGCGAGGCCGTCCCGGGAGGTGCCCGAGCAATCGTCGGGCCGGCCCGGTGAAAAGCGCTATGACGGAAACGGCGCGGCCGGTCGGACCGCGACCCGGGACTCCGGGCAGACCCAAGAGGCCGGTACGGGCGGGGTCGGCTCCGTCGAGATATCCCGTGTTCTGGCCGGGGGTGGCGAGTCCGCGTCCGGGCCCGAGGGGATCCCGCCGGAGGCCGATGGGGAGAGCGGACCCATGACACCGACCGTGTCCGCGGACACGGGGCTTGTGTACGACGGTTATGCGCCCGGTGAGTCGTCCTCGCCGTCTGGTCACGACAGCGGCCCGGTGCCGGCGAACGATCCGACAACAGAATCGTCCGGGGACGTGCCGGGGCACGGGCAGGCGCCGACCGGGCCGGCCGAACACGGTCATGCCGGGGAACCGGGCCAGGGCGTGGGGCAAGGCGCAGACCCATCCGGTCCGGAGCACATGCTCAGCGCGAACGCGGACGGTGAGCCGCAGGTCGCTGATGCCGAGAGCGTGCCGGACTTCACACCCGACCCCGAACGGCTGAGCCGGCTCGGGGAGTCGCTGGGGCTCGACGATCTCGACGCCCTGAAGGTTTTGAGCCAGACGATCGGCCGTGTCCCGGAGGACATCGCGCAGTTGGCGACCGGCCTGGAGATGACGGACCCGAAGACCCTGTTCCGGGTCGCCCATGACCTTTCGGCCGACCCGGCTGACCTTGTCGCGGTGCTGCCGGATCGGATGGCCAGGCTGGCCGGCCGTGGTGAGCAGGCCCAGTCCTTGGAGAAGCCTTTTGCGGACAACCTTCTGTGGTTCTGCCAGACGCACCTGGGCGCGCAGAGCCCTCAGGACCGGGCGGCCGTCTTCCAGCTGGCGCGGCGGTACGAGATCCCGTGGTCAGAATTGGAAAGGTTCACTCGCCATGCCACGAGCGAAGGGTACGGCTGGGAGAATCTCCGTTCGGCTCCAAGGGACATAGTCCTTGGTTTGCTCCGGGACGTGAATCTCGGGCCGGGGGCGGTTGCGACCCATCCGGGAGTCGCACGGGCCGAGACAGTGACCGTGCCACTGTCCGGTGGCCAGCAGGGGCGTGCTTACACTCTGTCCGGCGCGGACGGTAGACCGGCGGCCCTGGCGTTCGTGTCGGCCAAGAGGTGGGCGGAGCTACAGCCGGCCATCGGTGGTGCGGTCCCCATGCGGATACGGGAGTTCCACCAGGTCCTGGACTCCGGTTCGACGTCAAAGGTCTCCGAACCGCACCCGGTGGGCTGGGACACCACATCCGAGCCGGTCTACGTCGTGGTCGACGATGCCACCAACATCGTCGTGACCGGCTCCGACGGCGTCGATGTGAAGTCGACGGACAGGCAGTTGGCTTCGACGCTGGCCGGACAACTCGGCGGGGGCGACGGGCCGATCGTCTTGTTGGGATCCGGGCTGCGAGACGACGGGTTGCCGCGGCTCTTGGTCGAGCATCTGGAACGGCCGGTCTGGTTCCACACCAACGAAACCCGGTTGACGGCGGATCCCGACGGCGCCGGACCCCGTCTCGAGACGGTGATAAAGACCGTCGGCTCCGACAATGCCCCGTCGCCCGGATACGACCTGGGTGAGTGGATGCGGCTGGAGCCGCAGGTGACTTTCGTACGGGGCGGCGATGGCACGGAGGGGTTCGCCTACATTCTCCGCACGAATGGCCGCCGGGCGGGCTTGGCCTTCCTGCCGATCACCGAACTGGCGAAAAGACTGCCGACCATCAAGGATCCGATAGATACCGGCATGATCGAGTTTCACCAAACTCACATGTTCTCGGGTGTGAAGCACGAAGTCGCCACACCAAAGGTGGTTTGGGATCCGGATTCTGATCCGATTTTCGTGATGATCGGTGATGACTGGAATATCGCCGTGGCCGGCCGCGATGGTAGCACCATACAGTTGACGGTCAAGGATCTGATAGCGAAGCTGAAGCACGAATTTGGACACCACCGGCCTGAGGCACCGGTTGTTCTCCTGGGTAACAGGCTGGGGCTCGGCGGACTGGAGCGTCCACGGGCCTTGGCGGACGGCCTGAACCGGACGGTCTTCGCCTACACCACCGATGTGCAACTGGTGCGTCGCGGCCCGGGCACCGTTCTGGATGCAGTGACAAGGTACGCCGGGACTCCCAAGACAGGGTCCCCTCGCTTTCTCTGGGGACACTGGAACAGGGTCGAGCCGAGGCTCGGCGGTTACCTGCCACAGGATGCGGCGGGCCCAACAGGAGGCGATGGGGCCTTCGTCAAGACCATCGACGGTCAGAGCATCCCGGACGACAAGATCATTTCGTTGACCATCGCCGCCGAATCCACAGGGATCCAGCGGGGCCGCGCATACCTGGGGCTATTGGATCAGGCCACCCGAGAGGGCATGATCGGTGCCTTCAAATCTGGCCCCCTCCCGTTGCGCCACGTGGATGAGAACGGGAAACCGGTCCAGGACGGTCAGCCGACCAGGGAGCAGACGCCCCTTGACCCGGAACGTCCGGTATTCGCGATCTTGATGCATGGCGCTCCGGGAGAGGTCTATCTCCCGACGGAGTACGGCACCAAAACCGTCCTCGCGCCCGAAATGGGACTTATGTTGCGGCGGCGTCCGAGTATACGGGCGCTGCCGAAGAACACCCAAGTCCTGTTGGTCATCTGTTCTTCCGGTGCCGGCGCCGAGGGAGGGTACAGCGTTGCTCAGGTCGTCAGCGTCTCCATCGGCAGGGAGACTATTGCACCCACGAACCTTATCTCTGCCGCCCGGTTCGGGAGGGAGCACATCGGCTATGGCCTTTTGGCCGATGGGACGACTGGGGAACGTAGCTTCTTTGTGAGGACCACTCCAAGTGGCCAAAGCGAAAAGATCATTGCGATCCCGTGGGATCCTCCGGCTGCGACATCCCAGCTTTCGGCACCTGCTCAGCATTTCGGGAATTCGCTCTCTGGGCATGGAGAGCTCATCGATCCCGTCCGGTCGTTGCCGGAGCAACAGCACGCCCAGGGCGATGACGCGTCCCGTGCGGTCTCTCCCGTCGACCACCATCCGCCCACCCCGGACGGAGCAACCGGGGCACCACCTCATATCGCCGACCACCGGAGCACGGCCGACACGGGACCAGGGCACGATTTCGTACCGCCCCCGTCGTACGTCAACGCCGAGGACTCCCGCGTTCCGCAGTGGCACCAGGCGCAGCAGAACCTGCACGACACCTATGACGCGCGGCTGGCCACAGAGGAAGAGGCGGCGCAGGCTCTGGCGGCCGACAAAGGCCGCTTCGAGGAGGAGTTCGACTCGTGGGCGCAGGAGCATCCTGACCTGCCGGCGGACCTGCTGGCCAAGATCCGGGAGCGGTCCGATGAGGACTCCATCCGGTGGCGCGAGGCGGCGACGGATCACGATGGCCTCGGCGAGGAACTGTCCGGTTCCTTCGAGCTGTCGGCGGTACGTGAGGCCGCCATGCGGACGGGCCGGCAGCGGTTCGAGTCCGCGTTCACGGCCTGGGAGCACCGGCTGGCTCCAGAGGATTCGCCACTGCAGTTCGACCTTGAGCCGGAGGTACGACAGCGAATCCACGACGACATGCTCGCCGTGTTCGAGCAGCGGCTCGAATCCAGCGTCGACACGGCCTTCGCCACCAGCCGTGACATCGGCGCCCGGCTGGAGTCCCGGATCCAGCAGGGCCACCGTCGGCTCGACACCATGATCGGGACCCTGCACGATGACCTGGACCTGCGGGCGGGTTATGAGACCGCCAAGGCGCAGTGGGACAAGGCCTTCGACGAGGTGGTCCCCTCCTGGAAGGACGAGCTGACCGAGCAGGACCACGTGCTGCTCGCGGATCTCGCACCGGAGCACGGTTCGCTGTCCGAGGCCGGCGTGGGGTTCCTGCGGGAACAGTCGTGGCAGGCGTTCGACGAGAGCTTCGTGGCGGTGTTCGGCTCGACGGAATCGGCCGGTCATTTCCGCGGGGACATGCGGGACGCGCTGGACCAGTGGAGCCGGCGCTCCCACGAGCACGCCACGGAGGTGCCGCGGCGCCTCCTCCGGCAGGCGATCCGTGAGGCGGCCATCACCAAGTCTCTCGGCTCCGTGGATCAGGCCGCCGCGTCGTGGCGTGAGTCCTTGTCGGCACTCGGGCCGGAGCTCATCGGCACCTTCGACCTGGGTGGCCGTGACGTCCCACTGCACGTGCTCGACCAGGTCAAGAAGGCTCTCGCCGCTACCGTCGACGCCGGGTTCCAGCGTCACATGGACTCGCGCGACGAACACGACCCCGCCGCCGGGCTCGGCGAGTGGCGGAAGAAACTCGACGAACTCCTCGATCATGGTCCGATCCACGCGGAGATCACCCGGCTGCTCGCCCGCGAGCCCGCGCTGGCCACCGCGCGCCGGCACGCCGCGGACGACATTCTCGCCTGGTCCGCCACACCGCTGTCATCCGACGCCGGCGACCGCGTGCGCAGTGGTTTCGAGGACAGGGTCGCCGCCGTTTTCGACGCCGTTTTCGACAACCTCCTCGATGCCTCCCGCCCACTGGGCGACCGGCTGTCCGAGTGGCGGCGGCAGTACCAGGCCCTGCGGGACGACCTCGCCGTGCACATCGCGTTCGAGGCCGAGGCGCTGCCGGCGCTGACCCGTGCCGGTAAGGGATTCGGCCGACTCAGCGCTGACCGCAAGATCGACCAGCCGACACTGGACGCGATCGGGCGCGATTACCGTACCGACTGGTTCACCGATTACCACAGGTTGTGGGGACCAGAGAGCCTGAAGCCGGACGCATGGCTGGGACACGAAGCAGGTCACGAGAACGCCTTCCACTCGTACGGCGACGTCGGACGCGGGACGGCCGACCGGCCGCCGCGCACCGGTGACGAGTCGTCCCGCGACCTCGTTCAACCCAACCGCATCCTGACGGAGTCGTGGTCCACGCCCACGCCCACGTACACGGTCGACACGGAGCGATGGCAGCCGCTGCGGGCGGATCCCTCGGGTCAGGACCTGGCGCCTGAGGAGTCCGCCCCGGAGCACACGCTCGTCGCTCACGACAACAGCGCGTCGGGCAACAGACTCGATTCCGGACGGCTCAAGGCTCTCGGGAAAGAGTTCGGAGTCAGGCGTGATGGCTTGGACAATGCTGCTCTGCAGTCCCCGGCTGAGGATCCCCGGCATAACGGGCAGGGAGCGGAGGCGCCCTCCGCGGATGAGGTTCTCCGTGTTCTGGCGGATGGCGGGTCTGTTTCCACGGATCCCGTGGCGCCGCCGGAGGACGCTGTTCCGCCGGGTAACGAGACCGCAGGCCCGAGCGAGCAGCCGGGCCCGCCTGCGATGGCGATGCAGCGGCTCGTCGACGATGACCTGATGTGGAACCGGACCTACGAACCCGGCCGCGACGGGCATGTCTCCGACGGGCGTTGGTTCAAGGCCGTGCGGGAGTGGTTCTACGACGACGTCCTGGCTGTAGACGTGCGGGTGAAGGACAGCCGCGGAGCCGATCCAGAGCCGTCCGACAAGGAGGAGCAACGGCTGCTGAAGGAGTGGGCCGAGCTCGAGGGTGAAATGAAGAGCCTCGGCAAAGAGCTGCGGGGCTTCACCAACGGGCGGCCGTACACGAAGCTCAACGCGGCGGAACTGCCCGACGCGGCGACCTGGCCGGGCGGTTACGACGCCTGGGCTTCGGAGCTGGGGCGGTTGGCGGGGCTGATGAGGGCGCTGGAGCCCCGCATCACCGAACTGGCTCCGGAGCTGGAGGATCGGGGCTATCAGGTGAACGGCCCGCGGGACGATGCCATGAGCACCATCGGCTTCAATGATCTGCACCATTGGTCGGACGAAGGGGCGTTTCCGCTTCCGGACGTTCCCGTCGTAACGCAGATTCCGCCATCGAATTGCTTCGCGGCCGCCGTGTGGCCGGTGACGCTCGAGGATCTCGCCAAGGTCCGGGCCACGTCCGCCGGCCCGTCGGGGCCCGAGACGGTGTCGTGGCGGACCGATGACGATGTGCTGTACCGGTGGGACAGACGGCACCCGGATGAGCTCCCCCCGGAGGGGTTCGTGCCACGCGGGAAGTCCTTCTCCCAGCTGAGCCTGCGCAGCTACCAGCTGGGTGGAGTCGAGCATGAGGAGGGGTGGGTGTCCACCAGCCGATCGGACGTGTTCCGGCCGGACTGGGTTGGCCTCGCATACCGGTACGTGATCCAGGCGCCCGGTGGCATCGATCTCGCCGCGACCCTGGGACGGGACGCCTATCCGTCCTTCCAAGAGGTGATCTTCGCCGGGGGGATCCGCCGGGAGTTCATCGTCAAGGCGCAGCGGTTCGACTCCCGGGGAAAGCTCCTCAAAACGATCGACCTGAAGCCGGCCAAGGATGCGGCCGACCGCGGCGGCGACCGGATCGCTGAGTTGCAGGACGCTGCGCAGAGCGGGTCCACAATGCCGTCCGTTCACGAGCCCGGCAGCTCAGGGCATGCCTCCGAGGTCCCGCTGCACCCCATTGAGTCCGGTGAGCATGCCTCTCCGTCCGTACCTCCTGTAAGCGGCCAGGGGCCGGACGTGGCCGGGCCGGAGCCGGGCCAGGAGATGCGGCCAGGGGCAGAATCCCAGAATTCGCAGGCTCATGTGAATTTTGCGGGTTCATCCCCTGATCATGAGGAGATCGCCGCAGGCGGGAATGGTGCCGATTTCGAACTCCACCATGGCCGGTCTGATTCGGCGGCTGTGCTCGCGGAGCGGCTGTCGGCCAGGCTGGAGACGTCGGAACAGGCCGCGGAGCGGATCCTGCGTGAGCGCCTCTCGGCTGCTGGGCTGCCGTCAGAGCCGGAGAATGTGTCCAGCTGGTTCCGCGATGCTGTGAAACAGGTGGCCACTGAGCTGAAAAAGCCGGGGTCGTCTCAGGAACAGGGACGGGTGAACGCGGCCGAGGTGGCGCGTGAGCTCGTCGCCTCTCGACCACGCAGACAGGACACGGGCCCGGAGCCTACCGATGCGTCGCGGCGACCGACGGAGCCCGGCGAGCCGTCCTCCCTAGCCGAACGTCACGGCAGTGACCCGGTGCGGGCGAACGACCCGAGAACAAAGCCGCCCGGTGATGTGCCAGGACACGAACGGATGCCGCCCGGTCTCGTCGCACATGTCAATGCCGCGGAGCCGGCGCCGAGATCCGCGGATCATCCGGCCAGTGCGGGCACTTCGGATTCGCCGCCGCCATATCGGGGTCGGCCTATCCCGCCCGGAAGCGTGCGTGACTTGGCCGGAAAATGGAACGTGAAGGCCGAGCAGATTCAGTCGTTGTTGGAAAAGCAGTGGTTCGAGCCGTCACGCTTGGTAGAGCTGGGGCGTCAGCTTGATGTCCTGGACATGGCCAGCTTGGTGCGGTTGACCGAGAGCATCGGTCGGATCCCAGACGATATCCACGAGATCAGTAAGGCGTTGGGGATGCCCACCCGTGACGTCTATAGGCTGATCTGTGATATCGACATTGACCCTAGATATATGCTTCTCTTCAAAGATGAGTTGAAGAAGATATATTCGCAACCGCGTAACTTGTGGAGTAACCCGCTGCATGATGCGGGCCGCATGTTCTCGAGTATCGGGCGTACTCGCGATCTTGCTAAGATCATCCACTTGTCCGGCCGTACGGGCCTCAAGCCTGCGACTATGGCGGAGTACGCGCGTGACGTCAGGAGTGAGTCCGGGACCTCCCTTGTTGATCTGATGAAGCTGTCTCCACCTGATCTTTTGCGGTTGATAGAGGAGCGGCGGGAATTCTGGTCACCTACACCCCCGGGCGGGCCGGCGCAGATCGCGGAGCGGATCCTCCGGCAGCAGATGCAGGGTGATTTGCTCCGGTCCGAGCTCGGCAAAGTCCCCGATGACTGGTATCGCAACGCTTTGAAGCAGGTCACTGCAGAGCTCAAGCAGGATTTGTGGATACGACAGAGGCCTTCGGGTGAGTTGCTGGAAAACGCCACTGCGTTGGCTCGGGATCTTGTCCTCACTGAATGGCCAGAAAGGGTCCGGAAAGTCCTGCGGAGCCAGCCCGTCGATGGGTACAACGCATTGCGCGAGCAGGCGGCGTATCTTATGGGCCTCGAACTCGACGGTGTCAAAGATAACCCGAGCCACCAGGAGCCGCTGGATCGGATCGCGTTCGAACTTCATCATGACCGCCCAGATTCGGCCGCCGTGCTCGCCAGTCGCTTCTCGGCCAGACTCGAGAGACCCGAGCAGATGGCGGATGCCGGACACCTGAAAGAAGGGGATACGAGCGCGGGCGCGACTGAAGGAGTCCGGCATCAGGAGGCGGGCGGATCCGAGGCGTCGGGGAGTGATGGGCTGACGAGGCCGGGTGAGGGCCCGGTGGATTCACCGCCGTCGTATGAGGATCCGCCCGAGTACGAATCCGCTACGCAGCCCGTGCCCCGAACCGGTGCGCATCCTGGGTCCGAGCCGGACGCCCATTCTCAGGCCGATGTGCCCGGTCATTCGACAGATGATGCCGGGACCTCGTCTGGGAGCACACCGTCACTGTGGCCGGACCGTGCGGCACTGAACGCGCGCGGGCAGGAACTCGGGCAGCTCACCGGGGCCGATCGGCTGGAGGACTACTCCTCGGAGGTCTTCTCCTCCGAGCAGGTGACGTCCGCTCTCCAGGCCATCGAAGGACATCTCGAAAGGCTCGCGGAGCCTGAGCGCGCCGTTCTCGTCTCGCTGGTCCATGACGCGTTGCTGGCGACCTCCTTCGTGCCGGTGCGCGAGCGTCACCACACGATGCTGCGGGACGTGCGGCATCACCGGTGGCCGTCGGAGACCACGCGTCGCCACGACCGTCAAGCCGTTCAGATGCTCACCCGCGACCGGCTGGTGGGGCTGCTCGTCGACCTTGACGCTGACCTCAGGAGCGGCCGTGACCCGTGGGTCGACGGCACCTTGGCGGGGCTCGGCCATTCCGCCGGGGATCCGCTGCTCGTCCGGCTCGTCCGGTTGTCGTTGCACAACCTGACAGGCGAGTCGGGTCGCCGGCTGGCGCAGGATCCGCTGTTCAAGGATTTGCTCGACAGCCCATTGCTGACCGAGGCGATGTTCGGCGCGAGCGGACATGAAGAGCAGCGGTTCATGAACACCTGCGTGGCCGCGTCGGCCGACCAGCACCTGCGCACCCGCGTGCCGACGATCGCCGGTCTGTTGCAGGTGGGACGGACGCTCGCCGACTCCGTGGAAGCGCAGCTGCAGGTCGCGAGAGATGCCCTGCAGAAGATCGACCGGCTTAGCCTGTCCGGTCGCCCTCGTACGGTGGGGGGTCTGCTCGGCGACCGGGTGCGGGAGGCCCGCGAGGAGTTCGACCGGATCCACCTCGAGACGATGGCGTTGATCGGGTCCACGCGTAACGGAGCAGATCCCTCGCAGGCCCGGGAGCCGCTGGCCGAGCACGTCCGGCGCTGGGCCAGGACCATGCAGAAGCTCGCGGCCGTCATCGACCCCGATCATCCGATTCCGGTGTTGACCCGCCGCTGGATCCGGGGCTCGTTCATCGCCAGTGGGCTGGCGTCGTCGGTGCTCGCGGTGGATCGGCCGGGCCGGCGGCTGACGGGCGTCAGCGACATGTACGCGCGGACACTGGGCGAGCAACTGCGGGACCGGGCGCTCGACCCGACGGCCGAGCTCGGGCTCTCGCTGCGCGACGATGCCGGCCGGGAGGCGTTCTGGGAGCAGGTTCATGAGGCGGGTGGCGTCCTCGTCGCGGTTCCGGGCCACCAGGTCTTCGTGCAGGCGATCCGCCGTGATGAGGAGCGGCTCTTCGCCATCGCCGACCCCACGCACGTCCGCCACGATTACCTGGACCTGCCCGCGATGGCCCACTGGGCCTCGAAGCGGGACGCCCGCGTTTCCGCAAGTTATCTACCTGCGAGAACCTCCGCCTTCCACCGCGACCCGAGGGTCCTGGGGCAGCAGTCCGTAGACCAGGCGCGCGCCGGTGTGGAGACCGGTGCCGCCACCGAGCATCAGCAAGCCGTTCCCACGTCGTCTCAGGATGCGGGTACGACGGCGCACCCGGGCGCCCTGCCGGATGCCGGCCACACCCTGGACGGCGGTTCGCTCACGGACTCCGGCGGGATGGACAGGGCGCGTCACAGGCTCGGGAAACTGCCTGAGGATCGCTATGAGCAGGTGATGGGCGACGCGAGGACGATCGTGGCGGGATTGGGGGGCCAGGTCCTGCCCGACGGCGACGCCGGTGGCCTGTTCTCCTCTGTCGACCGGATCCGGGTCCTCGTGGCGGCCGAGATCGCCCGTTCCGGTTATCCGGCCGGTGTGGAGCTGGCCCGGTCTCTGGTGGCCGACCCGGCCGACCGGCGCGCCGTCTTCGGTGGCCAGGGTTCTCACCTACCCGGAGACGGGGCCATCGTCGTTGACGGGCACTCCCTGGGGCCCGCGGAGGCGGCCCAGCGGGTCAGGGACAGCGTCGAGTGGACCCCTGGTGAGCTGGCCGTGCTCGC
>DASYNF010000247.1:0-42968 GCA_036008685.1 Actinomadura sp.
AGACCTCGAGCGCCTCCCGCCACCCGGCTTCGCCGAGCCTGTGCCGCAACGCGCCGAGGTCACCGCGAGCTCCGCCGAGGTGGAGATTGGTCATGGGATGACGGCTCGTCCGGACCACCGCGTGGGTCGGGGTGCCCGCGACGACGACGACCCGCAGGTCCAGCGCGCGTCCGTCCAGCACCGCCTTGGGGAACCAGCGTTCGACGTGGAGCCCGTCCGGCGCCAGCGCGTCGACGAGTGCCGCCACCTCGCGTTCTCGCACGTACGTACGGACCCGCAGGGAGTTGTGCGGGCCCTCCTCCCCCATGGCGGCCGAGGTGACCGCCTTGATCCGGTCACGGGAGGTCTGCAACGCGACCACTCCCGAGGCGGACGATCCATGGGCGGGCTTGACGAACACCCGGCTCCATCCGGCCTCGGCCATCCGGGTCCGGAGCTCGGTGTAGCCGTGCACCTCGGGGAGCGCGGGAGGCACCGGCACCCCGGCGGATCGCAGGTGGGCGTGGCAGCGTCGCTTGTCGAACATCACCGCGATCTCGTCCGGATCGTTCAGCGGCCGAGCCTCCCGGGCCGCGGCGGCGATCCGGCGGAGACCTCCCGTGAAACCGCGGTACCAGGCGGCACCGCCGCCGACCCGGGTCGGGTCACCGGGACCGCGCAGCAGCGCGTCCGCCTCCGGGTCCTCGCCCGGGGAGTCGATCCGCAGGAGGGTGCCCGGCGCGATGGTCAGGTCCCGGCCGAGCAGCACGTCCCGCCAGGGCACGACATGCGGCTCCGGCAGCCCCCGGGACCGGCAGGCCGCGCCGAACAGCGCCACCCTCCGGTGACCGGGCGTCCCCACGACGGTGAAGGTCATTCGGCGACTTCCACGTAGCGCCAGTCCTCCTCCGGGTCCTCCTGGCCGCCGAGGTCGACCTTCACTCCCGGGAGCGCTCCGCGCACCCTCTTCACCATCTGATCGGTCAGGTAGTGATGGTGCAGGTCCAGTGACTTGAGGTGGGTGAGCGGCCGGCCGGACAGCAGGGCCTCGGCCCCCTCGTCGGTCAGCGTCCCCATCGCGAGGCTCAGGGACTCCAGCCGGGCCACGACCGGCGCGCTCGCGACGGCCACGGCGATCTCGTCCTGGATCTGGCCGTCCTCCAGCCCGAGGTGCCGCAGGGCCGGGAGCCGCTCACCGCCGAGGATGGGCGCGAGGTCCTCCACGGTCGCGTCACCGCCGTACTGATCCACGCCGAGCCACAGATCCAGCCGCTCCAGAGCCGGCAGATCACTGGCCGCGACCGCCCGGACCACGGCCGACGGCAGGCCGCCCGACTCGAACCGCAGCACCCGGAGCGCCTCGCTTCGGAAGGCGTCGAGCCCCAGTCCGTCGGCGCCGCGCACCTCGAGCCGCTCCAGCGGCGGAAAGGCCGACAACAGAGGCGTGATGTCGGACTGCTCGATCCAGGAGATCTCGGCCTCCTCCGGCAGGATGTCGCCGAGGAACAGCGCGCGCAGGTTCGGCAGCCGGTCCGCGGCCTCACACAGCACGGCCACCGGGTCCACGGCGCCGTCGTCGTAGGACGCTCCCCAGTAGCCGATGACCAGAGCGGTCACCCGGGGGGTGTCGACCTGCTCGAGGAAGCGCTCGAAGACCTCGCCGAACGGCGTCCCGTCGAAGTGGGTGCCGACCCGCCAGGCCACCGGGCCCGCGGGCGCGCCGGTGTCCCCGGAAACGGCTCCGGCGGCCTCACCGGTCTCCTCGTCGGTGAACTGGAAGTCGACGACCGGCAGGCCGGCGAACTCGGCGAGGTGCTCGTCCATGGTCACGTGTCCCTTTCCCTCCTGAAACAGCTGGGACCTGTCCTATCAGCAGGCGAGGACATGACCCGCCCTGGACGGCGAACCTCGCCGCCCGGTCCGGGAACACGTTCGCCCGGCCGGGGCGGCCCCGGCCGGGCGAACGGATGAGCGCGAGCCCGGATCAGGGCGCGGGGAGCACCGACCCGGCGTACTTCTGCTCGATGAACTTCCTGACCTCGGGCGACCGCATCAGCTCGGCCAGCTTCTTCACCCGTGCGTCGTCCTTGTTCTGCGGCAGCGTGACCAGGCCGTTGGCATAGGGGTTGCCCTCGGCCTTCTCCAGCACCAGGGCGTCCTTGGCCGGCGAGAGCCCGGTCTCGATGGCGTAGTTGCCGTTGATCACCGCGAGGTCCACGTCGGCGAGGGACCGGGGCAGCTGGGCGGCCTTGAGCGGCTTGAACCTCAGGCCCTTGGGGTTGCTCGCCACGTCCCGCTCGGTCACGTTCCGTGCGCCGGGCTTGAGCGTGAGCAGGCCGTTGTCGGCGAACAGCTTGAGCGACCGGCCGAGGTTGGCCGGGTCGTTGGGCACGGCGACCGTCGCACCCTGCGGCACCGCCCGCAGGTCCTTGACCTTCTTGGAATAGACGCCGAGCGGCTCGACGTGCACGGGCGCCACGAACGTGAGCTTGACGCCCTTGGAGGCCTCGAACTCCCGCATGTACGGCACGTGCTGGAAGTAGTTGGCCTGGACCCGGCCCTCCTTCAGCGACGTGTTCGGCTGGACGTAGTCGGAGAACTCGACGATCTCGAGCTTCAGCCCGGCCTTGGCCGCGAGGTTGTCCTTGACGTACTTGAGGATCTCGCCGTGCGGCACCGGGTTGACGGCGACCTTGAGGGGGGCGCTGGGGTCGGCCTTGACGGAGGTGACCGAGCCGGAGGAGCCGCAGCCGGTCAGCCCGGCGAGGAGCCCGGCCGAGGCCAGCGCGATGGCGATCTTGCGTAGCACGAGGAGTGCCTTCCTGTCGGACCGTACGGGGATCGCACGTACGGATCTCACTGATGGGGGGTTACCTGCGGGACAAGCGGCGGGCCACCAGGTCGCCGAGCATCTGGATCAGCTGCACGAGCACCACCAGGACCACGACCGTGGCGACCATGACCCCGGTCTCGAAGCGCTCGTAGCCGTACCGGACGGCCACGTCGCCGAGCCCTCCGCCGCCGATGGCGCCGGCCATGGCGGAATAGCCGATCAGCGCGATGACGGTCACGGTGAGGCCGGCCGCGAGGCCCGGCCGGGCCTCGCGCAGCAGCACCTTGACGACGATCTCGCGCACCGAGGCGCCCATGGCCCTGGCGGCCGCGATGACGTCGCGGTCGACCTCCCGGAGCGCCGTCTCGACCAGCCGCGCGTAGAACGGGATCGCGCCGACCGTGAGGGGCACGATGGCGGCGGTGCTCTCGATGGTGGTGCCGACGATCAGCCGGGTGAACGGCATCAGGGCGATGAGCAGGATGATGAACGGCAGCGAGCGGCCGATGTTGACGACGGCACCGAGCAGCCGGTTGACCGGTGGCAGCGACAGCAGCCCACCGCGGTCGGTCAGGACGAGCAGTACGCCGAGGAGCAGGCCCAGCACGGCCGTGAGCAGCGTGGACACCCCGACCATGTAGAGCGTGTCGACCGTCGCGTCCTTCAGCAACGGCACCATCTCGTCCCGGCTCACCGGCTTCTCACCTCTTCCACGGGGCGCCGCGCCGGCGCCTTGATCTCGACGGCCAGCCCGGAGTCCCGCAGGAACGCGAGCGGTGACGCGTTGGCCTCCGCGTCACCGGGCAGCTCGATCTGCAGCCGGCCGACCCGGGCGCCGCCGACCGTCTCCACGGCACCGCCGAGGATGTTCACGTCGACGGAGAACGTGCGGGCCAGAGCCGACACGAAGGGCCGTCCGGCGTCCTCTCCGACGAAGGTGATCTCGGCGATGGTGTGGCCGTCTCGCGGCGCGGCCGGCGGCAGCGGGAACAGGTCCCGGGCCAGCTCGGAGCCGGGCCGGGTGAGCAACTCGTGCACGCGGCCCGATTCGGTGAACCGGCCGGCCCGCATCACCGCGGCGGAGTCGCAGATCCGCTTGACCACGTTCATCTCGTGCGTGATCAGCAGGACGGTGAGCCCGAGCTCGCGGTTGAGGCTCCGCAGCAGCTCGAGGATCGAATCCGTGGTCTCGGGGTCCAGCGCGGAGGTGGCCTCGTCGGACAGCAGGACCTTGGGCTCACCGGCCAGCGCCCGGGCGATGCCGACCCGCTGCTTCTGCCCACCGGAGATCTGCGCGGGATAGGCCTTGGCCTGGTCGCTCAACCCGACCAGGTCCAGCAGCTCGCCGACGCGCTCCGCCCGGCGGGCCCGGGACACGCCCATGACCTCCAGCGGGAAGGCGACGTTGCCCTCGACCGTACGGGAGCCGAGCAGTCCGAAGTGCTGGTGGATCATTCCGATGCCCTGCCTGGCCCGCCGGAGGTCCGCTCCGGACAGTGTCATCAGGTCACGTCCGCCCACCACCACGCGGCCCTCGTCGGGGCGTTCCAGGAGATTGACGCAGCGCAACAGCGTGCTCTTGCCCGCGCCGCTGCGGCCGAGGACCCCGAACACCTCGCCCTCGCGGACGTGCAGGTCCACACCATCGACGGCCGTGACCTCGCGCCCTCGAGTGCGGTAGACCTTCCGGACTTTTTCGATCTGAATCACAGGGATCATCCCAGGGAGGCGCCGGCCGGGCACACCGGCGAGACGACGGACGGTCAGGAGCGCGGGCGGGCGAGCGGCTCAGCAGGTCCCCGGCGGGAACGGCGTGTGGCTGAGCAGGTGCAGAACAAAGGTCATGTGCTCAGCGGGTCCGAGTCCGCTCACATCCGGGCATGAGCCCGACGAGGCCATGAAGAGGCGCGCATCCGGCGACACCGCATGGCCCGCGCGGTCTGCCTGAGACACATCGGACGTACGGCGGTCATGTCCCGAGTAAATCAGAATCAGACATCCGGCCCCAAGTCCCTCATCCGTTAGCCACCTCACACCCTTCCCTGCCGTTCGGGCACGGCGCCGGGTCGAGGCCGGGACGTACTGCCCGGGCTCACCCGGCCAGTGCGTCCCGGCCGAGATCGGCGGGCCGGGTGACCCCGGCCAGTGTCATGGTGAGGTGCAGATCGGCCATCAGGCAGCGCAGCACGTGGCGTACGCCGGCCTCTCCGGCGAGTCCCAGGCCGTAGGCGTAGGGGCGCGCCAGCAGGACCGCGCGGGCCCCGAGCGCCAGGGCCTTCACCACGTCGGCGCCGGTACGGACACCGCTGTCGAACAGGACGGTGGTCTGATCCCCGACGGCGGCGGCGATCTCCGGAAGCGCGTCCAGCGAGGCGATCGCCCCGTCCACCTGCCGGCCGCCGTGGTTGGACACGATGACGCCGTCCATGCCCGCGTCCACGGCCCTGCGGGCGTCGTCGGGATGCTGGATGCCCTTCAGCGCGATGGGCCCGTCCCAGTGCTCGCGCACGAAGGCCAGGTCCTCCCAGGTCAGTGTGGGGTCGGAGAAGTTCGCCGCCCAGTGCATGATCGCGGCGTCCCGGTTGGTCTCGATGGGCCCGCCGACGCCCTTCTGGAACATGGGGTCGGAGAAATAGTTGGCCACACCGATCCCGCGCAGGAACGGCAGGTAACCCTGGTCGAGGTCGTGCGGCCGCCACCCGAGCGTCATGGTGTCGAGCGTGACCACGAGCGCCGTGTAGCCGGCCGCCTTGGCCCGCTTCAGGAAACTGGCGGCCAGGGCGCGATCCTTGGGCCAGTACAGCTGGAACCAGCGCGGGCCGTCACCCCCGGCCTCGGCGACCTGCTCGATCGTGTGCGAGGCGGCCGTGCTGAGCACCATGGGAACGTCCAGCGCCGAGGCCGCCCGGGCCACCGCGAGCTCGCCCTCCGGATGCAGGATCGACAGCACCCCGATCGGGCCGAGCAGCACGGGCACGGGCAGCTCGGTCCCGAGGACCCGCACCGAAAGGTCGGGTGCGGAGACGTCGCGGAGCATCCTCGGCACGATCCGCCAGCGGTCGAAGGCCGCCCGGTTGGCCCGTGCCGTGGCACCCGTACCCGCGGATCCGGCCACATAGCCGTAAGCCTCCGACGACAGGTGCTCACGGGCGAGCCGCTCCAGCCGGGTGAGGTCGGTCGGCAGCACCGGCCGCACGTCCGCGACCCCATGGAGGTAGATCTCGTTCTGGAAATCGGCGTGAGAGCTCATCTCGGGCCTCCTCGAGCGTGACGGGCACGCCCATTGTGGCCGGTGTGACAGATGGGGAGCAGGCGGCGACGCCGACCGTACGTATCTGTCCCTGGGACACGGAACAATAGCTCCATGGCACGACGCGCTACGCAGACCCCTCCTCCGGCCGACTTCGAAGAGAAAATCGTAGACGTCGACGTCTCCGAGGAGATGCGAGGGAGTTTTCTCGAGTACGCCTATTCAGTGATCTACCAGCGGGCGCTCCCCGACGCCCGTGACGGGCTCAAGCCCGTGCAGCGGCGGATCCTCTACTCCGCCAACGAGATGGGCGTGCGGCCCGACCGCGGACACGTCAAGTGCGCCCGCGTCGTCGGCGAGGTGATGGGCAAGCTGCACCCGCACGGGGACGGCGCCATCTACGACGCCATGGTCCGGCTCGCACAGCCCTGGTCCATGCGGATGCCGCTCGTGGACGGACACGGCAACTTCGGCTCCCTGGGCGGGGACGACTCCCCCGCGGCCATGCGTTACACCGAGGCCCGGTTGTCGTCCGAGGCCATGCAGATGGTGTCCTCGATCGACGAGGACACCGTCGACTTCCGGCCCAACTACGACGGCCAGGAGATGGAGCCCGAGGTTCTCCCCGCGGCCTTCCCCAACCTCCTCGTCAACGGCGCCGCCGGCATCGCGGTCGGCATGGCGACCAACATGGCTCCGCACAACCTCGGCGAGGTCGTCGCGGCGGCCCACTATCTCATCCGGCATCCGGACGCCTCGCTGCACGACCTGATGCGGTACGTGCCCGGACCCGACCTGCCCACCGGCGGCAAGATCGTCGGACTGACCGGCATCCACGATGCCTACGCCACCGGGCGAGGCACGTTCCGCACCCGTGCCACCGCACAGATCGAGAACGTCACGCCGCGCCGCAAGGGCATCGTGATCACCGAGCTCCCGTACGGGGTGGGTCCCGAGCGCGTCGTCGCGAAGATCAAGGACCTGGTCAACGCCAAGAGGCTGAACGGGATCTCCGACCTCAAGGACCTCACGGACCGGACCACCGGCCTGCGGCTGGTGATCGAGATCAAGAACGGGTTCCATCCTGAGGGGGTCCTCGAGGAGCTCTACCGGCTGACGCCGATGGAGGAGACCTTCGGGATCAACAACGTCGCCTTGGTCGACGGCCAGCCGCGCACCCTCGGGCTCAAGGAACTGCTGCAGGTCTACATCGACCACCGGCTCGAGGTCGTCCGGCGCCGCAGCCTCTTCCGGCGGCGCAAGCGCGAGGAGCGGCTGCACCTGGTCGAAGGCCTGCTGGTCGCGCTGCTCAACATCGACGAGGTCATTCAGGTCATCCGGGAGAGCGACGACTCCGCACAGGCCAAGCAGCGCCTGATGCAGATCTTCGAGCTCTCCGAGATCCAGGCGCAGTACATCCTCGACACCCCCCTGCGGCGGCTCACCCGCTTTGACCGGCTGGAGCTGGACAAGGAGAAGGAGACGCTGAGCCGCGAGATCGCCGAGCTCACCCAGATCATCGACTCGCCGGCCAAGCTCCGTGAAGTGGTGTCGCGCGAGCTCAAGGAGGTGGCGAAGCGATTCGCCAGCCCCCGTCGCACCGTGCTGCTGGAGTCCTCGGCCAACACCAAGGCCGAGCCCATTCCCCTGGAGGTGAGCGACGACCCGTGCCTGGTGCTGCTGTCCTCCTCCGGGCTGATGGCCCGTACCTCCGAGGAGGGGCCGCTGGAGCTCACCGGTGAGCAGCGATCCGCGCACGACACACTCGTGTCGGTCGTCCGGACCACGGTCCGCGCCGACATAGGCGCGGTCACCTCCACCGGGCGCATGCTGCGGATCAACGTGGTGGACCTTCCCGCACTGCCCCCGTCGGCCTCCTCGCCCTCACTCGCGGGCGGAGCTCCGGTGAGCGAGTTCATCACCCTCGAAGCGGACGAGGAGCTGGTGGGCCTCGGCACCTTCGACACCGAGGGTCCTGGGCTCGTCCTCGGCACCCGGGAGGGCATCGTCAAGCGGGTCCTGCCGGACTATCCGGCCAACCGGGACGAGTTCGATGTCATCGGGCTGAAGGACGAGGACAAGGTCGTCGGAGCGGTACAGCTCGAGTCCGAGGACTGGGAGCTGGTCTTCATCACCAGTGACGCGCAACTGCTGCGCTTCGACGCCGCGGCCGTGCGTCCGCAGGGCCGTCCCGCCGGCGGGATGGCCGGCATCCGGCTCTCTGAGGGCGCACACGTCCTCTGGTTCGGCGCGGTGGACGCGTCCCGTCCGTCCGTGGTCGTCACGGTCGCGGGCTCCTCCTCGGAGCTTCCGGGCACCGAGACGGGGGCGGCGAAGGTGAGCGACTTCGCCGACTTCCCAGCGAAGGGCCGCGCCACCGGTGGTGTACGGTCCCACCGGTTCCTCAAGGGGGAGGACATCCTCCTGCTCGGCTGGGCCGGGCCGGTGCCGGTACGGGCGGCCTCGTCCACGGGCGCGCCGGCCGAACTGCCGAGCGAGCTCGGCCGGAGGGACGGGTCCGGGGAGAAGCTGAACACGGCCATCGCCGCCATCGGCTGCCCGATCGTGCCGGCGTCTCCCAGGACGCCCCACCTGCCTGCGGAGGAACCCTCGAAGGAGTAGGGCCACGAGCCCGATCAGAGGCCGATCAGAGGCCGATCAGAGGCCGATCAGAGGCCGATCAGAGGCCGATCAGTCGTGGCCGGCGTGAAATACGGCCGGTGAGATAATGCTCCCATGGTCGCCTGCTCGCTCATGGTCCCGCTCGGTACTCCGGCGCCGGACTTCACGCTGCCTTCGACCGAGGGCCACACCGTCTCAAGCGACGGCTTCGGTGACGCCCCAGGGTTACTCGTCGCGTTCCTGTCCAACCACTGTCCCCATGTCCGCCGGATCGAAGACGCCATCGCAGAGGTGGTGGCGGAGTATCAGAAGGAGGACCTCGCCGCCTTCGGGATCTGCAGCAACGACCCCGGCCGCTGTCCCGCAGACGATGCCGACCACCTCGCCGAGCAGGCGAAACGGGCCGGGTTCACCTTCCCGTACCTGATCGACGGGACACAGGCCGTCGCGAGGGCCTACCGGGCCGCCTGCACGCCGGACTTCTTCCTCTACGACGCGGATCGGCTGCTCGCCTACCGGGGCGAGTTCGACAGCGCCCGGCCGGACAACGACCTGCCCGCCGACGGCGCCACCCTCCGGGCGGCGCTCTACCAGGTCCTCGGCGGACGACCGGTCCCCGGCCCGCACAGGCCGAGCTTCGGTTGCGGCATCGAGTGGAAGCCGCGCGACCAACCCGCGTGAGCACCGGGCCCGTGGGCCTTGGGTCCCGCTCCCGGCCTGGTCCGGTTCCGCTGACGTTCCCGCCTGGCACGGCCGTGATCGGGTCGGCTCACGCCCCGGCCCGGCGCCGGCCGAGCGGGGGTCGTCGATCCGCTCGGCCTCGGGCTCGGCTCAGGTGTCGATGCGGGTCGCGTCCAGCTCGGAGGCGCCGGCGGTGATGAACTCGCGGCGCGGCGCGACCTCCGACCCCATCAGGAGGTCGAAGATCTTGGCGGCCTCCTCGGCGTCCTCGATCCGGATGCGCCTGAGCACCCGATGCCTGGGCTCCATGGTCGTCTCGGCGAGCTGGTCGGCGTCCATCTCACCGAGTCCCTTGTAGCGCTGCACCGGCTCCTTCCAGCGTCTGTTCTTGCGCTCGAGCTCCACCAGCTTCTTGCGGAGTTCGGCGTCGCTGTAGCAGTAGATGTACTTGTCCTGGCCCCTCCTGGGGCTGCTGAGCTGGATCCGGTGCAGCGGCGGCACCGCGGCGAAGACCCTGCCCGCCTCCAGCATCGGCCGCATGTAGCGGTAGATCAGCGTGAGGAGCAGGCACCTGATGTGCGATCCGTCGACGTCGGCGTCCGCCATCAGGATGACGCGGCCGTATCGGACCGCGTCCAGGTCGAAGGTACGGCCGGAGCCGGCTCCGAGGACCTGGATGATCGCCGAACACTCGGCGTTCTTCAGCATGTCCGCGACAGAGGACTTCTGGACGTTGAGGATCTTGCCGCGGATCGGCAGCAGGGCCTGGAACTCGGAGTCACGGGCGAGTTTGGCGGTGCCGAGGGCCGAGTCCCCCTCGACGATGAACAGTTCGCTGCGGTCGTCGGAGGTGCGACAGTCGACCAGCTTGGCGGGCAGTGCCGAGTTCTCCAGAGCGGTTTTGCGCCGCTGGTTGTCGCGCTGGGTGCGGGCCGCGACGCGGGCCTTGGCGGCGGCGGCGATCTTCTCGAGCACGTTGCGCATCTGCTGCTTCTGCGCGCGCTTGGGCGGGTCGAAGGCCTCGCGGAGACCATTGGCGACCACCTGTGTCACGATCCGGGTCGCGGCCGAGGTGCCGAGGACCTCCTTGGTCTGTCCTTCGAACTGCGGCTCGGGCAGCCGCACGGTGACCACCGCGGTGAGGCCCTCGAGGATGTCCTCCTTGAGCACCGGGTCATCGCCGTTCTTCAGCAGCCGGGTCGTGCGCAGCTGCTCATTGATCGTCCGGACCAGGGCCCGGTCGAAGCCGGAGACGTGGGTCCCGTGCTTGGGCGTGGCGATCACATTGACGAAGGAGCGAGTGATCGTGTCGTAGCCGGTGCCCCAGCGCAGCGCCACGTCGACCTCGAGATCACGCTCCAGATCCGTCGGGGTGAGGTGGCCCTGCTCGTCGAGGACCGGGACCGTCTCGGTGAAGTGGCCGCGGCCCTGCAGTCGCAGCACCTCGCTCACCGCCTCACCGGAGGCGAGGTAAGTGCAGAACTCACCGATGCCGCCGTCGAAGCGGAACGACTCCTCGAAGGGCTCGTCGCCACGCTCGTCCCGCACGGAGATCGACAGACCCGGCACCAGGAACGCGGTCTGCCGCATGCGGTCGAGCACCAGGTCGGTCGCGATCGTCGCGTCCTTGATGAAGATCTGCAGGTCCGGCCAGAACCGCACCCGCGTCCCGGTGTACTTCTTGGCGACCCGCTTGCCGACCCTGATCCCGGACTTCTTCTTGAACTTGGAGGTCGGGCCCTCGTCGAGGAACTCTCCGGGAAGACCGCGCCGGAAGCTTATGTGGTGGGTATGGCCGTCACGGTCCACCTCGACGTCGAGCCGGGCCGACAGCGCGTTGACCACGGAGGCGCCGACGCCGTGCAGACCACCGGAGGCGGTGTAGGAGACACCGCCGAACTTGCCTCCGGCGTGCAGCCGGGTCATGACGAGCTCGATGCCCGGCAGGCCGGTCTTGGGTTCGATGTCGACGGGGATGCCACGGCCGTTGTCGCCCACCTCGATGGAGCCGTCCGCGTGCAGGACGACCTCGATGTGGGAGCAATGGCCGCCGAGCGCCTCGTCGACCGAGTTGTCCACGATCTCCCACAGGCAGTGCACCAGCCCACGGCTGTCCGTGGAGCCGATGTACATGCCCGGCCGTTTACGGACGGCCTCCAGCCCCTCCAGCACCGAGAGGTGCCGGGCGGAATAGCCGTGCGGGTCGTCGGCGGCCACTTCGGCGGTCACAGCGGTCAAGTTGGTCGAACTCCTCGGGGGGCGGCACGTCAGGCAGCAGGCTACCCCCAACCGGGGGGTCGCCAGCCTCGACTGCTCCGAAGACGTCGCCGGCCCATGTCACCGGTCCTCGTACACCGAAGGCTGATGCGGGAAGATAGTACGCGAGCCCGTGGTACATCCACAGCGACTTTTCGGGCTATACCCTAACTGTGCGCTACCGTTGTGACATACGTCACTTACTGAGCCATTCTGCTGTGGGCGTACTGACGGGGGGGTTGGGAACGTCCGCGTCCGGTTAGATGTTCTTTTAAGTACCGACCCCGAGACGAGGAAGGTGCCGTGACTGGAGCCCTTGCCCCATCCAAGCCGCTGACGGCCGCAGATCGCTGTGACCGCTGTGGTGCCCAGGCCTATGTCCGTGCGGTCCTTGCGGGCGGCGGCGACTTGCTGTTCTGCGCTCACCATGGTCGCAAGTACAGCGAGGCGCTCCGCTCCAACGGGGCTGATATTCAGGACGAGACCGACCGGCTGGTCGAAACCCCTGCCGCCGCTTCAGAAGAGGAACGGTAGTTCGAGCAGCTCCACTCATAGACACAACACGGCGGACACCGGCTCCGGTGCCCGCCGTGTTCTGCGTTCCGGATCAGCCACCACGCAGGGGCCGCCGGGCTTCTCACTGTGGAGCGCGGGCCGGCGCCCGCGCGACCAGCCGGCCGAAGTCCGTCTCCCCGGTCACTCCTGAGATCCTGGGATCAGCGGAACATGTCCATGAATTCGGAGAACCATGCTGATCCTCCTGCCGCCATCAGAGGGGAAGGCCACGACCGGGGACGGCCCGGCACTCGCCCTCGACCGGCTGAGCCGGCCCGAGCTGACGCCCACCCGTGAGCGAGTGCTGACCGCCCTCGTCGGACTGTGCGAGGGACCTGCCGGCCGGGCCGGGGAGGTCCTCGGACTGAGCCCGGGCCAGGCCGACGCGGTGGGCCGCAACCGCGTGGCCCGTTCGGCCCCGACGCTGCCGGCCGCCCGTCTCTATACCGGTGTCCTGTACGACAACCTGGCGATTCCGACCCTCGACGCGGCGGCCGCCGAGCGGGCCGTGGAGCAGCTGGCGATCTTCTCTGGCCTGTGGGGAGTGCTGCGCATCGACGACCCCATCCCGCCGTACCGCCTGGCCATGGGGGTGAAGCTCCCGCCGCTCGGTGCGCTCGCACCCCTGTGGCGGCCGGCGCTGTCCGGCGTGATGCGGCCCGGCGGGCTCGTGGTGGACATGCGCTCCGCGCCCTACGCCGCCGCCTGGAGACCCCAGGCGCCGACGGTCATGGTGGGGGTCGTACGGGAACGGATCGTGGACGGCATGGTCCGGCGGTCGGTGGTCAGCCACATGGCCAAGGCCACCCGTGGCAAGGTGGCCCGGGACCTGATCCTCGCCGACGCGGAACCGGAGACCCCGGAAGAGCTCGCGAAGATCCTCGGCGACCTGGGGCACATCGTGGAGCTGACATCGCCCACCGGCTCCGGGCGGCCATGGAAGGCCGAGGTCGTCCTCCAGGACGCGATGCCCGGTCCACCTACGTAAAGATCTCGTTACCCCGCGTGTCCGGGCGTGTCGGCGCGCCATCGCGCGGGCATCCGACGGGGACATGTCATGTCCCCGTCGTGGGCCCGGACCCGCGCTCGGGTCTCAGTCGAGGTAGTCGCGCAGTACCTGAGACCGCGACGGGTGACGCAGCTTGGACATCGTCTTGGACTCGATCTGCCGGATGCGCTCGCGTGTCACGCCGTAGACCTTCCCGATCTCGTCGAGGGTCTTCGGCTGGCCGTCGGTGAGCCCGAAGCGCATCGAGACCACACCGGCCTCTCGCTCACTGAGCGTGTCCAGCACCGAGTGGAGCTGCTCCTGCAGCAGCGTGAAGCTGACCGCGTCGGCCGGGACGATGGCCTCGGAGTCCTCGATCAGGTCACCGAACTCGCTGTCGCCGTCCTCACCGAGCGGAGTGTGCAGCGAGATGGGCTCACGCCCGTACTTCTGCACCTCGACGACCTTTTCCGGGGTCATGTCGAGTTCCTTGGCGAGCTCCTCGGGAGTCGGCTCACGGCCGAGGTCCTGAAGCATCTGCCGCTGCACCCGGGCGAGCTTGTTGATCACCTCGACCATGTGGACGGGGATGCGGATCGTCCGGGCCTGGTCGGCCATGGCCCTGGTGATCGCCTGCCGGATCCACCACGTCGCGTAGGTGGAGAACTTGTAGCCCTTGGTGTAGTCGAACTTCTCGACCGCGCGGATCAGACCGAGGTTGCCCTCCTGGATCAGGTCCAGGAAGAGCATGCCGCGGCCGGTGTAGCGCTTGGCCAGGGAGACCACGAGACGGAGGTTGGCCTCCAGCAGGTGGTTCTTGGCGCGGCGCCCGTCCTCGGCGATCCACTCGAAGTCCTCGAGGTCGTCCTCGGACATCGCGTGGCCCTCGACGGCCAGCCGCTCCTCGGCGAAAAGCCCGGCCTCGATCCGCTTGGCGAGCTCGACCTCCTGCTCGGCGTTGAGCAGCGGGACCTTGCCGATCTGCTTGAGGTAGTCCTTCACCGGGTCGGCGGTCGCGCCGGCGGCGGCGATCTGCTGCGCCGGGGCGTCTTCGTCGTCGTCCCCGAGGACGAAGGCCTCCTCCTCGGAGTCCCTCTTCTTGACAGTGGGCTCGGGCCGCTCGGACTCCGGCCCGGAGGGGGCGGTGTCCTGCCCGGGGTCACCGGACTCGAGGTCGACTTCCAGATCCTCATCGAGGTCGGTGACCTCGACGTCCTCACCTGGGCCGGTCTCGGCCTTCCGGGTCCCCCGCTTCGCGGCCCCGTTCGCGGCCGGGCCGGTCTTGGCCTGCGTGGTCTTCTTGGCGGCGGCGCGCTTGGGCTTGGCCGCGGCCTTGCTGGGCTTGGCGGCCTGGGCCCGGCCACGTCCCTCGCCCGAGGCGGTGCCCGCGGAACCATCGTCGACGACGGCGGTCACCGTGTCGGGCTGGTCCTTGGCCGCCGCCACGCTCTTGGCAGCTCCCTGCCGGGAGCCCGGCCCATCCTCACTCTTGGTCTTCCGCGCCGTCTGCGTCGCGGCGCGCTTGCGCGGACGCTTTGGCGCCGCGGAGTCGGCAGCGCTCACCATGACGGTCACACCCTCCTTGCTGAGGCTCCGCAAAACGCTCGAGGCCTTGGACACGGGGATGTCGGCCTCCTCGAACGCGCGGCGTACATCGTCGGCTTCGATGTATCCCTGGGACCGTCCACGCTCGATCAGTTGCCCGATGACGTGCTCGTGCAGCTGCTCTGTTGGCTTCGAGGTCGAACTGGCAGGCGACACAAACACCTCTCGAAACATGTGGCTAGGTTGACCCAGGCGGCCTGTCGGGCGTGGCCTCGCTCTGGCGGGGCCACGAACCCCGCGCGGGAAAGCAGCGTACCTGCTTCTCCTAGGGTCAGCATTCTGGCACGGCTGCGCATTCCGTACGGGGAGTCCTGCCCGGTAACACACCTACCTTAGGGGGAGCGGAGCGGTCCTTCGTACGGACTACGTGGTCTTCGGAGGAACGTGCAGGGCAAGTACGGTCACATCATCGTCTTGCTCATACCCGGCAAGCATCCGATCGACCAAGAAGTCGACGATTATTTCAGGATCTCCCACCACCTCTGGTGGCGCGTCCGCGGCGACAGCGACGAGTTCGTCGAGGCCCGCGTCCACTCCACGCCTACGGTTTTCCACAAGTCCATCGGAATAAAAGACCACAGTGTTGCCGGACTTGACGGAAAAACTTGTCTGCTGTCGTTGACTCGGCCAGCCGAGAGGAGTCCCCGGCTCGCTGGTACTGAGCCGCGCGGGCGCATCAGGGCTGATCAGCAACGGTGGCGGATGTCCGGCGTTGCTCAGCACGCCGACTCCCGTCTCCGGATCGATGACGGCATAGGCCACGGTCGTGAACTGTTCTTCGTCCTCGGTCGCGCTGAAAAGACGGTCGAGCCCGGAGAGCACGGCGGCCGGCCGCGGGTCGTTCAGCGCGAGGGCGCGCAGCGCGTTGCGCACCCGGCCCATGCCGGCGGCGGCCAGCACCCCTTTGCCCATGACGTCGCCGACCGCGATGGCGAGCCGGTCATCGGGCAGGCGGAACGCGTCGTACCAGTCACCGCCGACCTGCACGTGGCGTGTCGCGGGGTGATAGCGAGCGGCGAGTTGCATGGTGGACAGCTGTGGCAGGTCACTCGGCAGCAGGCTGCGCTGGAGCTCCTCGGCGGTCTTGTGCTCACGTTCGAACAGCAGCGCCCGTTCGACCGCCAGGGCGCACTGGCCCGCGAGCGCCTCCAGGAACACGCGCTCCTCTTCGGTGATCTCACGAGGCCGGCCGAAGGAGAACCTCAGCGCGCCGATCGGCGCGCCCGCGGCCAGCAGCGGAAGCCCCACCCAGGCGCGCTCCTGGATGTGCTGCCGGAACAGATCGGTCTCGTCACCGCCCAGCTGCCGCCGGAGGCTGTCGGGGTTTTCGGCCAGGAAGGGCCGGCTCTGGCGGACCGCGACGGACATGACGGTGGACGCGCTCACCGGGATGCCGTCGCGCGGCACCGGAGCACTGTCCTCGGTCCCGCTCGGCGTGATGATCTGCAGCGCCAGCTTGTCGTCGTTCAACAGCGCGACCGCGGAGTGATCGGCTCCGATGGCGGACCGGCCGACCTCGGTGATGACCTGCACCACCTGGGCCACCGTGAGCGCCTCGGCCAGCATCGACGTGGCCTGTTGCAGCCGGGCGGTACGCAGCGCGGCCGCGGACAGCTGTTCGGTCAGCCGGCCGCGCATCTCCTCGGCCTCACGCTGTCCGGTCACGTCGGTGTTGGCGCCCACCCACTCGATGACGTCCTCACCGCGCCGGACCGACACGGCGCGGACGTCGTAGTGACGGTAGGTGCCGGTCTTGGTCCGCACCCGGTAGTTGGTCTCGAAGGTCCGGTCGCCCTCGACGCACTGGAGCCAGGCGGCCTCGATCCGGGCACGATCCTCGGGGTGGACGACCCCGAGCCATCCGCCGTCGAGGTATTCGTCGGCCGTCTGGCCGGTGATCGCACGCCACTCCGGCGCGTCGTCGGTCACCGTTCCGTCGGGAGCCGTCACCCACACGACCTGGGAACTCGCCTCGACGAGGGAGCGATAGCGCTCCTCCTTGCGGCGGATGACCTCCTCCGCGCTGCGGCGGTCGGTCACGTCCACAGCGATCAAGACGATGCCGAGAACCTTCCCGTCCGCGCTCCGCGAGGGAAAACAGGAATAGGTCCAGTGCCGGATCCTCGTGCCCGTCACCGTCACGGGCCCGGCCGCCGCGCCGTGGCCCCTCGCCTCCGCCTCGCCCGCGGGGACCTCGACGCTCAGGGTGAAGGAGTCGATGAGCGCACGATCCTCGTCGAGGACCGTGCGCAGCGAGGACTCCATGGACGCGGCGGTGGCCGCGTCGGCCGCGACGGCCTCGCCGGGCCGCCGTCCCACCATCTCCTTGGCCGGCACCCCATGGATCCCGGCCAGGGTCTCGTTGACCCGGCGGATCCGCAGCTTGGTATCGAAGAACGCGAAGCCGATGGACGCCTCTTTGATGAACGTCTCGAACAGCGCGACGTCGGACGCGTCCATGCCGACCACCCGGGGGTGTGGAACAGAAGTATCGGTGCTCACCGTCGACACCTCCGTCGTAGGCGAGGCTGTAGCACGAGGCAGATCTTCATTTCTGTGGGCGAATGGGAGCAGGCTGGGACTCCCCGCTCCATCACAACACCGGTCGGCGTCAGGCCCTCATCATCTCGGTGGTACGACACCGAAGACAAGTCCTACCCCCGTCCGCCGGTTCGGCACCTTCGTTCCAGCCTGTGGCAGCCCCTTACGAGGCCGCCGTCCGGAGCCGGCACGCCACCGCGGGGCGGTGGCGGGGACGGACCCGGACCTCGGCGTGAACCGCCTGTCTTTGGATACTGAGCAAGTACGGATGATAGAACGCCCGCCTCCCGATCGGCAGCCGGACGGAGATCTCGGCGAGTCCCGCGTCGCGGGGCGCCGCAGCGGCCTGGATCACGGCGATCCGCTTCGATGACGGCGGGTGGCGTGGGTGTGGGCGATCCGCGCGGGCCGGCCCGGACCCCGGCGGTTCCGGTGGCCGGATCCGGTCGCGGAGGGCCCGCCTCATCGACTTCCGGGTGCCTTTTGTCCGGAAACTCCCCTTTATGGGGGTTTATCACTTTATTCGTGGGTAGGGCGGCCTGGATCCCAGGCGGGGACTCCAGGGGCCACGGGGAGATCGCGAAGACGGGGTGGTCGGCATGAGCGAATGGGCGGCACAGGAAATACCGGCCGTCCCCGCTCCGGGAACGGTGACGCTCGTCGAGGGCACGGCCTTCTGCGTCTGCGCGGCGTCCGGGGACATCAGCCGGGGAGGGACCGACGGGCTCTTCTACCGTGACACCCGGCTGGTCTCACGCTGGGAACTGCGGGTCGACGACCGGCTCCTCGAGCCGGTCGCCGTCATACCCGCCGATCCCTTCTCCGCCACCTTCCTCGGCCGGGGCCTCCCGCGTCCGGGCAAGGCCGAGAGCAGCCTGCTGGTCACGCGGGCGCGCTATGTCGGAGGCGGCATGCGCGAGGACATCGTCGTTCACAACATGTCCAGAGAGCCGGCCGGCCTGCGCCTGGCGCTGGCCGTGGACTCCGACCTCGCGGACCTCTTCGACGTCAAGGCGGGCCTGATCAAGGAACGCGGTCAGCGGTCGGTGAAGGTCGGCGACGGCAGCATCGCCATCTCGGCCTCCCTGCCGGATCGGGAGCGCGGCGTGCAGGTCAGCGCCCGGGACGCCCTCGCGACCCCGGGAATCCTCTCCTTCCACATCGCCGTACCGGCGCGCGGGACCTGGGAGACCACCGTGCTGGCGCAGCCGGTGATCGACGGGGAGGTGCTGCCACCGCGGTTTCCGGCGCACCGGCCGGTCCAGTACGCCGACCCCGCCAGGCTCCTGCAGGCCTGGGAGCGGGAGAGCCCGATCGTCCGCACCCGGCACAACGGACTCGCGCGGGCGCTGGAGCGAAGCCGCGCCGACCTCGGCTCTCTCCGGATCTTCGATGAGTCGCATCCCGACCGGCCGCCGTCGATAGCCGCCGGTGCGCCCTGGTTCATGACCATCTTCGGGCGCGACTCGCTGATCTCATCCTGGATGGCGCTGCCCCTCGACCGCTCCCTGGCTCTGGGGAGCATGCTCACCCTGGCGGACCTTCAGGGCGAATGCGTGGACCCGCTCAACGAGGAGGAGCCCGGCAAGATCATGCACGAGCTGCGCAACGGCGTCGACGCCGGGATCCTGCACAGCCGGCCACGGGGAGCGGCCTACTACGGGTCCGTCGACGCCACCCCGCTGTTCCTCATGGTCCTCGGTGAGCTGCGGCGCTGGGGGCTGCACAACGAGGAGGTGGACAGGCTCCGGCCCCACGCCGACCGGGCGATCAAGTGGATCGAGGAGTACGGCGACCTCGACGGCGACGGCTTCGTGGAGTACGAGCGCAAGACCGACCGGGGGCTGGTCAACCAGGGCTGGAAGGATTCCTACGACGGGGTCAACTTCGCCGACGGGACCATCGCGCAGCCGCCCATCGCGCTCGTGGAGGTCCAGGGCTACGTCTACGCCGCCTATCTCGCCATGTACCACTTCGCGCTGGAAAAGAGGGACACCGCCCTTGCGCGGCGCTACCTCGATCGCGCGGCCGAGCTCAAGCGAGCCTTCAACGAGACGTTCTGGCTGCCGGACCGGGGCTGGTACGCCGAGGGGCTGGACCGCGACAAGCGGCCCATCGACGCGCTGACCTCCAACATGGGGCACTGCCTGCTGTGCGGCATCGTCGACGTCGACAAGGCGCAGGCCGTGGCCGACCACCTCATGAGCCCGGAGATGTTCACCGGCTGGGGCGTCCGCACGCTCGGCCGCACGATGGGGGCCTACAACCCGATGAGCTACCACAACGGCTCCGTGTGGCCGCACGACAACGCGATGATCGCCGCGGGTCTCATGCGCTACGGGTTCGTGGAGCAGGCGCAGCGCATCGCCATGGGCCTGATCGACGCGGCCTCCGCGTACGACGGCCGGATCCCCGAGCTGTTCTGCGGCTTCGACCGGAGCGAATACCCGAGACCGATCCCCTATCCCACCTCCTGCTCACCCCAGGCGTGGGCGGCGGCCAGCCCGATCCACCTGCTGCGGACGCTGCTGCGCTTCGATCCCTGGATCCCCTACCGGAAGGCCTGGCTGGCCCCCGTTCTCCCACCCGGCTTCGGAGAACTCCGGATCGAGCGGTTCACCCTCTTCGGCAGTCAGGTGGAGATACGCGTGTCCGGCGGCCATACGGAGGTCAGCGGCTGGCCGGAGGAGATCGAACTCATCCAGGAGGCCCGTCCCCCGTTGACCTCCGTGACGCCGTCAGGAGTCGCCCTATGAACATCCCGCCCCGAGCCGGCCAGGCGTCTCGGACCCCGCAACTTCCATCCATGTCCACCTCGTTTCCCCGAACCCGGCGGTTCCGTCTCGCCATCACACTGCCGCCCTGGTACGACGTCCCGCCCCGGGCGTACGGCGGCATCGAGTCCCTGATCGCCGATCTGGCGGACGCGCTGATCGAGCGCGGTCACGACGTCGTGCTGGTCGGCGCCGGTACGAACGGCACTCACGCCCGTTTCCTGCGCACCTACGAGGAACCGCCCTCACAGCGGCTCGGCCAGTCGATGCCCGAGGTGATGCAGGCGGCGTGGGCGGGCCGCTATCTCGACGACCTCGACGTCGACGTCGTCCACGACAACACCCTCGCCGGTCCGCTCACCGCCCGCGGCCGCGGGGTCCCCACCGTGCTGACCGCCCACGGGCCCTGCGAGGGCGAGATGCTCGACTACTACCGCCTCCTGTGCCCGGACGTCCATATGGTGGCGGTCTCCAAGGCGCAGCGGCGGCTGGCCCGCGACCTCAACTGGGTCGGCACGGTGCACAACGCCATCAGGGTCGCGGACTTCCCGTTCAACCGGCGCAAGGACGACTACGTCCTGTTCATCGGACGCTTCAGCACTGAGAAGGCTCCCCATCTGGCCATCGACGCGGCACGGCGGTCCGGTCGGCCGATCGTGCTCGCGGGCAAACTCCAGGAGCCCGAGGAGTGGGAATACTTCGACGCCGAGGTCCGCCCCCGTCTCGGCTCCGACACCGAGTTCGTCGGCGAGGTGGACGTGGCGGGCAAGCGGGAGCTGTACGCCGCCGCGCACTGCCTGATCTTCCCTATCCAGTGGGAGGAGCCCTTCGGCCTGGTGATGATCGAGGCCATGGCCTGCGGCACCCCCGTCGTCGCACTGCGCCGTGGTTCGGTCCCAGAGATCGTCGTACCGGACGTGACCGGATTCGTCCGCGACCATCCCGCGGAGCTTCCCGCGGCGATCGAGGAGGCCGGGCGGCTCGATGCCGCGGACTGCCGCCGCCACGTCGCCCGCCACTTCGACGTGGCCGTCATGGCGGCCGGCTACGAACGGGTCTACGCGGAGCTGACCCGAGACCGCCCGAGCGGCACGACCAGGGCACAGCCGGGACGATCCTGGACGGCCGAGTTCCGCGCCGGGCTCTGAGCCGGCGCTATGGCCCGGACACGGTGGCGCGGACCCAGGCCGTACGGCTCGTCCGATCGAGTCCGCCACGCGCCACGCACCCGGCAATGGCGAGCATGCCCAGCATGGGGCAGTAAAATGGCGCTTCCAAACATGGACGGCTCTTCCGGCAACAATTCCGCCGATATCGGTACCGCTGGTCGGAGCGGTCCTTCCCGAACATTCCGCCGCGGCATCGCGCAGGTCGCAGGCGACTGTCACGAGCGAATCTGAGAGGGTAAGTCCGTGAGTCCCCGCAGCCGCCGCCGTCCTCCGGGGGAGGCCAAACCGCCCTCGGACGAGATCTACGCGATCTTCAACGGCATGTTGCGGCATGCTCGGGAGCTGCTCGCGGTCCGCAGCCCGCTCGACGCCGAGCTCATCGTCAGCAAGATCCTCGGCGCCTGGTGGGGACGGCGCCTCGACGACTCCGACGTCGAGGAGATGGTCGGTGAGGCGCTCGTGGAGCACGCGGCCAGGGCCGGCACGCCGGCCGCCCTCGCCCTCCTCACCGGCATGGCCTATCTCGGCACGAGCCGGCAGGCCGCGATGGCGGAGCGCTCCGCGCTGGACCTCATGGACCGCGGAGTGGCGCGCGCGGGCTGGGCGGACCGGGTCGGCATGGTGGCCTACGAGGAGTGCTTCACCTCACGGGACGTCTACGGGGACCAGGACTCCATCGTCTGCACCTTCACCTACGGCGGTGACGAGCGACATGCCGTGGTGGTCCTGGTCGATCACAACTTCGGCGGCATGGTCCGTGACGCGTGGGTGTCCTCCCAGGTGGACAAGCTCCTCGACCACTGCAGGCGTGAGGACCAGGACAACCCGCTGATGCGGTTCGAGCACATGGAGCCGGGCCGGACCCGGGCGCTGCTCGAATCCGCGCTGAGCGTCACCGATGGCATGCGGGATCCGCCGGTCAACGAGAACTTCGCCTCCTACCACGCGTTCGTCCGGGCGAGGGTCCGGACGCTGCCGCCCGGCGGCCGGCATCCCGGACCTCCCACCTACAGCCGTGACCGGCGCGCCACCCTGGCCGCGCAGTTCCTGGCCTCGGACGAGGCCGAGGAACTGTCGGACCTGTCCGCGGCGAGCCGGTGCGTCGACCAGATCATTCACTACGGCTGTACGCAGGACCTGGGCCGGCCGCTCCGGGTCAGTCCGATCAAGTGTGAGCGGTTCCTGCTGGAGTGGCTTCCGCGCAAGGTGCTGCTGTGGCCGGCGGAGCAGGAGGCGATGCCGCACGTGCTCGGGGCGTGGGTCCGATGGGCCGGCCGGCGCACCCGTCTCGCCGAGGAGGGCCTGCGCGCGACTCTCGACGCGGTGTGGGACGCGACGGTGAAGTTCGCCGAGGCCTACCGTGATCCGACGGCCTTCGGCCTCGGACGTGAGATCGTGGAGCGGCTGCTCCCGGACGGGGACATGGAGGCCCTGTCCCGCCGGGCCTTCGCCTTGCCCTTCCTCAGTGGCCGGCACGGCAAGGTCGACCTCGCGGCGCTGGACCCTGCGGATCCGGCCGAGCGGCGGCTGCTCCTCGAGTTCGAGCATCCGGGAGCGCCGGAGGCCCACCTCGAGGCGCACGAGCGGCTCACCGCGCGGCTGTGGGCCGGTGATCCGCCCGAACTGTGGGAAACCGCTCAGACCATGCTGGACCTCGGCTGGGAGAGGCATCAGATCCTGCACCGGCTGATGGATGTGACCGATCGTCACGGTGGCGATGCGGACGCGCTGCGCGCCGCTCTGCGTGCGCTGCGCCACAACCGCCCGGAGAACTGACCCAGCGGTTTGCGAGAGACGCCCCGAGGCGGCGATTATCGGCATTTACTGTGCTGTCAGGGGAGGGTGCCGCCGCCCCCCTAGCAACGCCAGTGCGACGGCACCCTGTCCGGGTGCTCGAACTCCGGCCCGGTGAGGAGTGGTCTTGTTGGAGTGGTCCGAATTCGCCGTACGCCTCGGCCGTGAGCTGGCGGGTCTCCATCGCGACACCATCCTCATCGTCCGGGAACACGATGAGAGCCGCCACTACGTCCAGGCGATGCGCGAGCCGGACCGGCTCTACGCGGAGGCGGTGAGCAACAACTTCCTCGACGGCCCGCTGGCGCTCACCCCCGCGGACGAGGAGGTCCTGACCGAGGCCGGCTGGCGGCCTCCGACCCCGGACTGGGCACCGGCGAACTGGTGGACAGAGCTTCCCCCCTTCGCGGAAGCGCCGGACTTCGCGGGTCTCGCGGACATGATGGTCACCGCGCTCCGGGACGTGCAGGGGCTGCGGCGTCCCGCGGACCTGGTGTACGAGTCCTTCCACCGGCACGGCACCGGCCTGATCGAGCTCGTCGACTTCGGGCTGGCCCCCGCGGATCCGAGCCGGATCACCGAGAGCCGCCACACCGGGCGGACCGCGGAACCGGTGTACGAGCCGTCCGGTGCCGGTCTCGAGGGGACGACCGGACGACGGCGGCGGCGCGTGGCCGACGCCGCGGCGCTGTCGGCCCCCTCCGTACCGGAGCAGCCCGAGCCCCGTCCTCCCGACCTCGAGGGCATGACTCCGCCGGCGCCCGCGGGGCCGGACGGCACCGGCCTGGAGGCTCGGCTGGCGGAGGCCAAGGGCCGCGGCGACCACCTCACCTGTTTCGAGCTGCTGCTGTCCACGGACCTCGTCCTGGTGATCGACGCGCCCGACACGGGCGACGAGGCAGGCTTCGCGACCACGACGATCGGCACGGGCACGTATCTGATGGCCTTCACCTCCCGGGAGGCGATGGCCGAGGCGCTGGGCGACGACGCCGGCGGCTTCCGGGAGGCGAGCTTCGGGGGGCTCGCCGCGGCATGGCCGGACCCGAGATGGTCCCTTGTGGTCAACGCGGGCCTGGCCAGCGAGATCCATCTGGACTCGGCGACGGTCGCACGGCTCGACGGCATGCGGCGCACGGCCGCACAGGCCGCCACCGTGGACGCCGTCCTCGAGGTGCCGTCCGTCCCGCGCCGGGCCGTCCGGGTCGCGCACGGCGCGCGACTGTGGCGCTATGACGGAGAGTCCGCGGCCCCGGTCGCGGTCTACGACGCCGTGAGCGCCCAGTGGACCTTCACCGACGCGGCGCCGCAGGGCGAGTAGGCCACGGATAGGCCGCGAGTAGGCCCGGCCGCCCGCACCCCTGCCTGAGCGGTCGTCCTCCGCCTTCGTTCCCTCGTGGCCGATGCCGGACACGGGCCTCCGGCCGGCGGGGGTCCGCCTTGCACCGCGGGACGACGTGGTCAGGAGCGGTGCGGCGGTCGGCGAGATCTGGCGTGGCCGCATCGTTACCGCAGATCACTTATGCACCTATGGGGAGCATTGCCATATTTATGGTCGTTATTGACCTTCCTCCCCCCGAGGTGACAAGTGAAGAGACGTGCGCTGTTCGGTGGCGTGCTGGGCTCGGTGAGCGCGTTCGCGCTCCTGTCGGCCTCCCTTTCGGGCGCGCCGGCGAACGCCGGCCCGGGCCCGCGGTTCCAGCATCTGGCCGGTGCGGTCAACCGCGGCCAGTTCACCCCCGCAACCCTCGATCCGGCCCGGCAGGTGAAGGTCCTGCTCCAGCTCGAAGGCGACCCGGTCGGCGCGTCCACCGCCGGGCGCGCCGGCAAGGTCTCCCTACGGGACCGTCTGCGCGGCCGGCAGCGGCCGGTCGAGCAAAAGGTCAAGGACGTCCGGGGTTCCGTGCTCGGCCACTACACCGAGGTCTTCAACGGCGTCGCGGCGAAGGTCGCGGTCAAGGACCTCTCCACGCTGGCCAAGGTGCCGGGCGTCGTGGCGGTGCATCCGGTCCGCACGTACAGGCCCGACAACGCCGCCGGCGGCAAGTACGTCGAGGCCGACAAGACCTGGCAGGACCTCGGCCGTACCGGCAGGGGCGTCAAGGTCGCGATCATCGACACCGGTGTGGACTACACCCATGCGATGTTCGGCGGACCCGGCAAGGCGACGGACTTCGAGGCCAACGACGGCACGAAGATCGAGCCGGGCACCTTCCCCACGGCCAAGGTGATCGGCGGACGGGACTTCGTCGGCGACGACTACGACGCGAATTCCAGCGACCCGGCCCGGCAGACGCCGAAGCCGGACCCCGATCCGCTCGACTGCAACGGACATGGCTCGCACGTCGCGGGCACCGCCGCGGGCTCCGGTGTCGCCGCTGACGGGTCGACCTACAACGGGCCCTACGACGCCACGACCTACGGCAGGAGGTTCGGCGTGCCGCCGGGCATCGCTCCGCAGGCGTCGGTCCTCGCCTACCGGGTCTTCGGTTGTGAGGGGTCGGTCTCCGAGGACATCATGGTCGCCGCCATGGAGCAGGCCATGAAGGACGGCGCCAGGATCGTCAACATGTCGATCGGCTCGCCGTTCAGCCGCACCGACGAACCGTCCGTACAGGCCGTCCGCACGCTGACCCGCGCGGGCGTGACCGTGGTGGCCTCCGCCGGCAACAGCGGCCCCAACGCCTACATCACCGGCGGGCCGTCCGCCGCGACGACCGCCATCTCGGTGGCGGCGCTCGACGCGTCGCGTGCGTCGGTCCCGGCCGCGAAGGTCTCCATCGGAGACTCGTCCTTCGTGGCGCAGAACTCCAACGAGGCCGAGCTGCACGAGGGCTCACTCGAGGTGGCCGTGCTCCGCACGAGCTACCCGAACGGCCCGGTGTCGCTGGGCTGCGAGCCGGCCGACTACTCCGGCCATCCCGGTGGCGTGGCGGGGAAGCTGGTCGTCACCATCCGCGGTACCTGCGGCCGGGCCCGGCGGGCCGTGCTGGCCCAGAAGGCCGGCGCCAAAGCCGCCGCGATGATCAACACCACCCCGGGTTACCCGCCCATGGAAGGCCCGATCACCGAGGACCCCGACACCCACGAGAAGTACGACGTGACGATCCCGTTCCTCGGGGTCAAGGGCGCGCCCACGCCCGATGCGGCGGCGATGTCCGGGGCCGACGGCAAGAGCGCCTCGCTCACCGCGTCGTCCGTGGCCAACCCCGGCTACGGCAAGGCGGCCGACTTCACCTCCGGTGGCCCGCGCAATGTCGACAGCGCGCTGAAGCCCGACGTCACGGCCCCCGGCGTGAGCATCGTCTCCACCGGAGTCGGTACCGGCAACGGCCCCGCGGTGATCTCGGGTACCTCGATGGCGTCCCCCCTGACGGCCGGCGTCGCCGCACTCGTCGCGGAGGCCCACCCGTCGTGGAAGCCCGGACTGATCAAGGCCGCGATCGTCAGCACGGCGGACGCCAAGAGCAAGATCTCCGGCTACACGGCCCGGATCGCCGGGTCGGGGGTCGTCAACGCCCGGCAGGCGGCCGGCGCCACGGTCGTCGCGAGCACTCAGGGCGACGGGGGCAACCTGTCGTTCGGCTACCAGTCCCTGCGGGGCTCCTATCGCGCGACCAAGACGGTGACACTGCACAACACGGGCAAGACGGCGGTCACCTATGACCTCGCCACCGCGGTGAACGGCTCTTCCGTCGGCGCCACCGTGCAGGTATGGCCGAGGTCGGTCCGGCTCCCGGCCGGGTCCAGCCGTACGGCCGGCGTGACCCTGTCGCTCAGCCGCACGGCGGCAGCGGCCCTTCCGGCGGCGCAGGCGTCGAACTTCGGCGCGCTGACCACCGTCGAGGGCGCGCTGACCGCGACCCCGCGGGGCGACGTGGCGGGCGCGGCACCGCTCCGGGTCGCGTTCCTCGCGGTGCCCTCCGCAGAGTCCGGGGTCACCTCGTCGCAGGCCGGGCGGTTCACCGACCGCAACGGCACGCTCGGCACCTCGGTGCGGGTGCGCAACGACGGTCTACGGGCCGGATACGGCGAGGTCTTCGCCTGGGGCATCTCCGACGGCGACGACGTCACGGGCGGCGAGGACGCGATCGACGTCCGGTCCGCCGGTGTCCAGTCCCTGCCGGGATCGCTGCTCGGCGGCTCGGCCTCCGACCGTGCTCTGGTCTTCGCGGTGAACACCCGCGGCCGCTGGTCCACCGCCGCGGCCGGTGAGTTCGACGTCCCGATCGACACCACCGGTGACGGCAAGCCGGACTACATCGTCGTCGGCGCGGACCTGGGCGCGGTGACGGCGGGGTCGTTCGACGGCCGGTTCGCCTCGTTCACCTTCAAGGCCGACGGCACGCTGGTCAACGCGTGGGTGGCCACCGCTCCGGCCAACGGGTCCACGGCCCTGCTGCCGGTTCTGGCCTCCGACCTGGGCCTGGCCGATGGGAAATCGCGGCTGTCCTACACGGTCAACGCGTTCTCCACGGTGCCGTCGGGCCTGACCGACGAGACGGCCACGGCGACGTGGGACTCCCACCGGCCGCCGGTGTCCACCGGTCAGTCCGTCGACCTGCCGGCCGGGAGCGCCACCAACGTCGGGCTGACCGCCGACGGTGCGGCCCTGGAGACCACCCCGGTCAAGGGCTGGCTCGTGGTGAGCCCCGACGACCGCAGCGGGTCGGCCGAGGCCGACGAGGTGCGGTTGCCGAAGAAGTAACCGGCGGTCAGGGGTCTGGTGCGCGCCATGGCGCGCACCAGACCCGCCGCGGGCCTCTCGGGGTCGCGGCTCCCCGGGGTCACGGCCACCCGGCGTTCCGGTGCCGCGCCGGGCCCGAGGCTCATGATCATGTCAGCGCGGTCAGCCGGGCCGTCTCCGCGGCGAGCCGGTCATCCGGGACGTCCTCCCAGGTCATCGTCTCGACTTCACCGTCCTTGACCTCCCAGACGCCGGCGACCCGGCCGCCGTACAGGACCACGGGGGAGATCCAGCCGGCCCTTCGGCTCACCCGGCCCCGGTGCTCGGACGGGATGAGGTGAGCCGATCCGGTCCCGGCCCCGAGGATGTACTGGTCGAAGCCGCCGAGCAGCCTCACCGCCCGGCTCGGTCCGGTCCGCTGGATCTCGTCGAGGTGCTCGGTCAGGACGTACATCGGCGTGCCCTCGACCTCGACGACGGTCAGCTCGTCCTCGAGCGCGGCGAACCAGGCCCTCAGCTCCTTCACCCGGCTCAGCCCCCGCATCAGCCAGGCGTCGAACGCCTCGGCCGTCGCCGGGCCGTGCGCCCCGAGGAAGGCCCGCAGGACCGTACGGGCGGCCTGCTCGACCGGCGGACGACCGCTCCAGCCCGCTATGCGGTGCTCCGGCGCCGCGAAGGTCACCGTGGCCCCGCGCGACGGCCCATAACAGAGCACCCCCCACCAGGCCAGCGGCTTGAGCAGAGTGCCCCAGCCCGAGCCGAGGACCTCGCTGAGATGGTCCGAGCCGGTCCGCTCGACGATCTCCGCGGTGAGCTCTTCGCGTGTGAGGCAGGCGCCGTCGCCCAGCGCGTCGGCGGCCGCGGCGGCCATGGCCTCCAGATCGGCGGGAGTGGCCCCGAACGCCTTCTGCCAGCTCCGTTTCTCCCAGTTGCGCACGGTCGCGCAGAGTGCGAGATAGGCGCCGGCCTCATCCGCGGGCAGCAGGTGCAGGGTCCCCCGCATCGCCCAGGTCTTCACCAGCGAACGCTCCTCCCACAGCGCCCGCTCCACTTCCCGCTCGGGAGACGCCGTCTGCCTGAGCACGATGGCGAGCCGGGCCGCGGATCCGACCTGCGCCTGCACTCCGGCCAGCCGCCGCGCCACCTCGACCGCCGGGAGGTCGACGGCCTCGTCGAGAAACTGCCGCCGCATCCGCCAGGCGAGCACCTGCGCCCACGTGAGAGCTTCCATGCCGGCCACCGTACGGGCCGAGCGCCCCCGCCGGGGCCGTTGCGAGAGCACGGCGCCATGTGGGGGGATGCGGGCCAGAGGGACAGGCGATCATGGGGGGGACAGGCGCGCGGTGAGATCTTCGTAGGCCGTGCGGACGTCCTCGGCGGTCACCGTCGTCAGGTCCGCCGTGGTGACGGCGTCGCCGAGCTCGGCGGCGCGCACGTCACGGAGCGCGCACGCCTTCTCGTACAGGGAGCGGACGAACCGCCCGTTGCCGAGCTCGTCGATCCAGCCCTGTCCGCACACCCGCTGGAAGATGCCCGCGAGGTCGTCCAGGGCGGCGTCCTCCCAGGTGTCGCCGGCCCGCTCCGCGATGAGCTCGGCGATCCGCAGCAGCTCGTCCGGGCCGTACGAGGGGAAGGCGACCCGTACGTCGAACCGCGAGGCCAGGCCCGGGTTGGAGTGCAGGAACCGGTCCATGTCCGCCTCGTAGCCGGCGAGCACGACGACGAGCCGCTCCCGGTCGTCCTCGGCCCTTTTCAGGAGCGTCTGCACCGCCTCCGCGCCGAAGGCGTCACCGCCGGAATAGCCGGCGTTGACGAGGGAGTAGGCCTCGTCGACGAACAGCACACCGCCCAGCGCCGAATCGATCACCTTGTTGGTCTTGACCGCGGTGGACCCGAGGTGCTCTCCCACGAGGTCGGCGCGCTGAGCCTCGACCACGGCCGGGCGGGGCAGCATCCCGAGCGCGGAGAAGATCCGGCCGAGCACCCGGGCGACGGTCGTCTTTCCCGTGCCGGGCGGGCCCACGAAGACGAAGTGCCGCATCGGCCGCTGCGCGAGCAGTCCCTGTTCTCTGCGCATCCTCGCGACCGTCAGCCGCGCGGCGATCTCGCGGACCTGCCGCTTGACCGGCGCCAGTCCGACCATCGCGTCGAGTGCCGCCAGCGCCTCGTCCAGGGTAGGCGTCTCGGCATAGCCGCGGTAGCGCCCGGTGACCTCGGAGAAGGCCACCTCGACGTCCTCGGCGCGCAGGGTCACGAGCTCGCCGGGGGTGGGCGGCCGCGGGCCCGAGACGACACGGACGTCCCGGGCCCGCGCGGCCGCCTCGGTGAGGGATCGCACGAACCGGCCGTTGCCCAGCTCGTCGATGATCCCGCGCCGCCACACCTCCTCGAACCGCGACACCAGCAGGCTGCGGGCGCCCTCGTGGAGCCGGTCGTCGCGGGCGCGCGTGTGGAAGTCGGCGATCCGCAGCAGCTCCTCCGGCGAGTAGCTCGGGAAGCGGACCCTGGTCCCGAATCTCGACGCGAGCCCGGGATTGGAGCCGAGGAACTCCTCCATCTGCTGTTCGTAACCGGCCAGGATGATGACCAGTCGTTCGCGGTCGTCCTCGGCACGCTTGAGCAGGGTCTGCACGGCCTCGTTGCCGAACCGGTCCGGTTGGCCGTCCGCGGCGTTGACGAGCCCGTAGGCCTCGTCGACGAACAGCACGCCACCCAGCGCCGAGTCGACGAGCTCGTTGGTCTTGAGCGCGGTCGCGCCGAGGTACTCCCCCACCAGGTCGGCCCGGTGGGCCTCCACGACCTTGTCCGCCGGAAGCAGCCCGAAGGCATAGAAGATCTTGGCCAGGGCGCGCGCCACGGTGGTCTTTCCCGTGCCCGACGGCCCCACGAAGACGAGATGGCTCATCGGCTTCTCCGAGGGCACCCCGGCCTGAGCCCGCAGATGCGCGGCCTCGATGGAGGCGGCGATCGAGCGCACCTGCCGCTTCACCGGCTCGAGACCGATCATCTCCTCGATCTCCTCCAGCGCCTCGCCGACGGAGATGTCCGGGTCGTCATCGGACTCGCGGGCCGGCGTCTGGGCGGCGGCCCGCTCCTCATAGCCGGCCTGGGTCGCGGCGGGGACGCCGGCGGCGGCGGAGGCCTCACCGCCGCCCGGGGACGCGCCCTCGCGGCCCGGCTGCTCCTGCACCCACCCGGTGTCATAGGCCTCCGCCGGCACGCTCCGGCGAGCGCGATCCCAGCGGTGGGCCAGGACGGCCAGGGCCGCCGCCCACGCGGGGGCGACGTGCAGCTCCGGCAGCGGATGCGCGGTGGCGGCCACGGCGATCCCCGCCGCGGTGAGCACGATCAGTGTCGTACGCCAGGGCACGTAACCCCGCAGCCGCAGGGCGACGAAGGCCACCGGCAGGGCCAGTAACGCCAGGAAGACCGCATGGTGCTCCGGCACCGGGTAGAGCCGGCCGAGCGGGACCGACGCGGCGAGCCAGCAGACGATGACGGCGACGACGGCCGTCCCGGCCGGTGAGCGCATCGTCAGTTCGATGGCGAGCAGCAGCACCCCGGCGAAGACGACGACGCTGACGACGGGGGCATGGGCGACCACCGCCACCGCGACCGCCAACACGAGGACGAGCAGCCCGGCGAGCGGCCGCACACCGGGCTGAACCTGGAAGTAGCGCCATCGGATGCGCTCGAACAGATCCCGCGCCGCGGTGCTCACCGCGGCGCGGGAGCCGGATCGGTCCGAGTTCCGCATCAATATCGTGTATAGCGCAGACCGGATGCCGGCGGCAGAACCAAATCCCAACACGGGACATTTGTACGGCCGAGGACGGTATTCACCGCCATACCGAAATGGTCTTCTACTGGCCGATCTTGTCGACGTGCGACCGAGGCGGCCGCATCGGCCACATCGGCCGAGTCGCGGCGTGTCGCGGCGTGTCGCGGGTACGTCCGGGTCCACGCCGACGAGACGGCGCGACTCGGCGCCATGCCGTCACAGCAGCGACATCTGCCCAGGTCCCGCCTGCGGGTCGCGGTGCTTCTTCAGGTGGCGCCACCGCGGCAGGTCGTCGAGGTAGGACCATGACAGCCGGTGGTGCGGCGTCGGGCCGGACTCCGCGAGGGCCCGCTGATGGACCGGGGACGGGTAGCCGGCACTGTCCGCGAAGCCATAGCCGGGGAACTCCGGGTCGAGCGCGGCCATGAGCCGGTCGCGGTGGACCTTGGCCAGGACCGACGCCGCGGCCACGGTCACCGAGCGCTGGTCGGCCTTGACCTCGCATCGAACCCGCCACGGCCTGCCGAGGAAGTCGTGCTTACCGTCCAGGATCACCATGTCCGGCGGCTCGGGGAGCGCTTGGAGAGCGCGTACGGCGGCACGGCGCAGCGCCTCCGTCATGCCGACCTCGTCGATCTCCTCGGGACTCGACGACCCGAGGGCGTGCGCGGTGAGCCAGCCGGGCAGCACCTCGGCGAAGGCCTCGCGCTGCGCCTCCGTCAGCAGCTTGGAGTCGGTCAGCCCGACGGTGCGGCCGCCTCGTCCTGGCAGTGCCGGCGGTGCGCTCAGGTCGGTGACCGCGGCGCAGACGACCACCGGTCCGGCCCAGGCCCCGCGTCCCACCTCGTCGACCCCCGCGATCCGCGGCGGCCGCCCCGGGGTCCCGTCCCCCGCGTCCCGGTCGTTCTCTCCGGTCACGCCCCCGCCGGCCCGGCCGGTCCGCTCGGCCGGGATCCCGCCGAGGCCGGCCTCGATCTGATAATCGGCGTCCAGGCGTGATCTCGCGGCTGTTCGCGGCGCCTCCAGACCCGGCAGGGCGTCGCTCACGCCGGATCCCGTACGAATCCGGCGATCTCACGGCCGAGCCGCTCCCCCGCGTCCTCCTGGAGGAAGTGGCCCGCGCCCTCGATGGTGGGATGCGCCCGGCCCTGTGCCCCCGGGACCAGCCCGGCGAAGAGCGGCGCCATCGGGCCGGTGATCGGATCCTGGTCGCTGAACGCCACCATGAACGGCCGGTCCCACCGCTTCAACGCGTCCCAGGCGGCCCGGTTGGCGGGCGCCTCGGGATCGTCCGGCTCGGTGGGCACCAGTCCCGGCATGGCCCGTGGCCCCGCCTTGTAGGACTCGTCCGGGAACGGCGCGTCGTAGGCGGCCCGGACCTCAGCGGAAAGTGGCGTCCGGCAGCCCGACTGCACGGAGCGGGCGATGTCGAAGGACGGAGCGGTCCGGACCGCCGCACGGAACCGCAGCCACGGCTCCGGCATGGGGAAGTCGCCGGTCGGCAGGCCTGTGTTGGCGGCGACCACACGGGCGAACCGGTCCGGGTTCCCGGCGACGAGCCGCAGGCCGATCAGGCCGCCCCAGTCCTGGCCGACCAGAGTGACGTCCCGCAGGTCCAGCGTGTCGAAGACGAGTGCCCGTACCCACTCGATGTGGCGGGCGTACGAATGGTCGGCGGGCTCGGCGGGCTTGTCCGAGCGGCCGAAGCCGACGAGGTCGGGCGCGATGACCCGCAGCCCTTCGGCGGCGAGCACCCGGATGACGTGGCGGTACAGGAACGACCAGCTCGGCTCCCCGTGCAGGCACAGCACGACCGGCCCGTCCGGGGACCCCGCCTCGACGTAGGCCATGCGAAGCGTCCCGCCGTCCTGGTCGGGCACCTCGGCATAGCGCGGCCGGTACGGGAAGCGGGGCAGGCCGGCGAAGCGGTCATCGGGGGTTCGCAGAATCCGCATCCGATCATGATGGCAGTGCCGTCACGGCGGCACGCGGACCCCGTCCGGCCGCCCGCCCGGCGCCGAGCCCGACCGCCAGGTCACGCCGCCAGCTCGGCGAGTCCCTCGAGTAGCCGATCGACGTCCGAGCGGTCGTTGTAGTGGACCAGCCCCGCCCGTACGGCACCGCCGGAGTCGCGGATGCCGAGCGCGCCGGTCAGCTCCCACGCGTAGTTGTGGCCGTTCCAGACATTGACCCGGCGGTCCGCGAGGTGCCGGGCGACCTCGCGTGGCGTCCGGCCCGCGACCGTGAAGTAGGCGGTGGCCGTGCGGCGCGCCGCCCGGCCGTACGTCGTCAGGTGCTCCATGCCCTCGAGCCCGGCGCGCAGGTGGCCGAACAGCTCCAGCTCGTACGCCTCGACGGCGGCCATCGACGCGAGCAGCCGCTCCCGCCGCGGGCCGGACGCGGCCGGGTCGAGGGACGCCAGGTGCTCGACGGCGGCCACCACACCGGCGAGGTCGGCGTACGCCGCCGTCCCGGTCTCGAAGCGCTCCGGCACCACGTCCGGCGAGGACGCCAGCTTGTCGGGACGCAACGTCTCGAGCAGGGCCGGGTCGGCCACGACGGCGCCGATGTGCGGCCCGGACCACTTGTAGGCGCTGGTCGCGTAGAAGTCGGCGCCGAGCGCGGCGACGTCGGTGGGGCGATGCGGGGTCGCGTGGACGCCGTCGACGTAGGTGAGCGCGCCTGCCCCATGCGCCTTGGCGGTGATCGCGGCGACGTCCGGCCGGGTGCCGAGCACGTTGCTCGCGGCGGTCACGGCCACGAGGCGGGTCCGTTCACCCACGAGCCGGTCGTACTGCTCCGCGGGCAGCTCCCCCGTGGCGGTGTCGACCTCGGCCCAGCGCACGGTCGCTCCGGCGCGGCCGGCCGCCTGCACCCACGGCCGTACGTTCGCGTCGTGGTCCAGCCGGGAGACCACGATCTCGTCGCCAGGGGTCCATTCCTTCGCCAGCGCGCAGGCGAGCCGGTAGGTCAGCGTCGTCATGTTCGGGCCGAGGATCACGCCGTCCGGCCGCCCGCCGACGAGATCGCCGACCGCCCGGCGGCATTCCGCCAGGATGTCCTCCGACCGGCGGCTCGCCGGGAAGGCGCCGCCGACGTTGCCGATCCCGACGCGGTAGGCGTCGGCCATAGCGTCGATGACGGCGTGCGGGACCTGGGTGCCGGCCGCGCCGTCCAGGTAGGCGTGGCCATCGGCCAGGGCGGGATAGGCGGCACGTACGGCGCCGATGTCGAAGACCACGGACGAACGCTAGCGGGCCGTCGCGCTCCGGTACGAACCGGCGGGACCTCTTCCGCGTCCGCCGCGGCGGCCCGGGTCTTGACCGGCCGGGTGGCCGGGGATACGTTGCGAAAAACTGAAAGGTCTCTTAACAGTTCTCCACCGTGCCCCCCTCACGAGAGGCGAACACCATGTCCGCACGACCCCGCTTCCCCCGCTCCCCCGTACTGGCCTGGGCCGCCGCCGCGCTGACCGCGCTGAGCTGCACGGTCACCGCCGCCGCGCCGGCCGCCGCCGCTCCGACGGCCCGGTCCGGGGTCTCGGCCGCCGCGGCCACCTTCACCGACGACTTCAACGGCTCCGCCGGCGCGGGCGTCGACGGCGGTAAGTGGCAGTACGAGACCGGCGACAACGTCAACAACCACGAGCGCCAGTGGTACACCTCCGGGACCCGCAACGCCGCCCTGGACGGCCAGGGGCACCTGGTCATCACCGCCAAGCGAGAGAACCCGGGGACGACCTGCTGGTACGGCGCCTGTCAGTACACCTCCGCGCGGCTCTCGACGGCGGGCCGGTTCACCCAGGCCTACGGGCACTTCGAGGCCCGCATGAAGCTCCCGCGCGGGCAGGGCATGTGGCCGGCGTTCTGGATGCTCGGCGACAACATCGGCAGCGTCGGCTGGCCGGCCAGCGGCGAGATCGACATCATGGAGAACGTCGGGTTCGAGCCTGGGATGGTGCACGGCACCCTGCACGGGCCGGGCTACTCCGGCTCAGGCGGCATCGGCGCCGGCTACTCGCTCCCGGGCGGCCAGGCGTTCGCCGACGGCTTCCACACGTTCGCGGTGGACTGGGCGCCGAACTCGCTCACCTTCTCGGTCGACGGGAACGTCTACCAGACCAGGACCCCGGCCGACACCGCCGGCCGGCAGTGGGTGTTCGACCACCCCTTCTACCTCATCGTCAACCTGGCGGTCGGCGGCTACTGGCCCGGCGACCCGGATGGCGGCACCGTCTTCCCGCAGCAGCTGGTCGTGGACTACGTCCACGTGACGACCAGCGGTGGCGGAGGCGGAGGCTCGACCGGCCCCATCACCGGGTTCGGCGGCAAGTGCGTGGACGTGGCGGCGGCCGGCAGCGCCAACGGCACCCAGGTCCAGCTCTACGACTGCAACGGCACCGGCGCCCAGCAGTGGACGGCCTCGGGAAGCAGCCTGCGGGCCCTCGGCAAGTGCATGGACGTCGCCGGCGCCGACCCGGCCAACGGCACGCGGGTCCAGCTCTACGACTGCAACGGCAGCGCCGCCCAGCAGTGGACCCGTCCCGGTGACGGCACGCTGCGCGCCCTCGGCAAGTGCCTCGACGCCACCGGCGTCAGCTCCGCCAACGGCACCCCGCTGCAGATCTGGGACTGCTCCGGGGGCGCGAACCAGAAGTGGAACGCCCCGGCCGCGTAGCCCCCGCCCGCGCCGGTGATCCTGTGGTCGTTCGCGTGAACGACCACAGGATCACCGGTATCGGCCGGCCGCGATCGAACCGTTCGGCGGAGAGGCTTCACGGCGGCGGGACGGTGGCCGGTCAGTCCTTGCCCTTGCTGGCGACCCAGTCCAGGCCCCAGCCGTACTCCTGGTCGACGTTGAGCTTGCCCCAGCGCGGGCGGCCCGGCGGCGGCAGGACGTATTTGGCCTCCCGGTGCGCCACCAGCTCACCTCCCACGTTCTCGAGCAGGAACAGTGTCGCGTCCCGGGCCGGGATCGTGCAGTCGTCCAGGCGCATCTCCACGGGCGGCGAGTTCTGGGGATAGAGCGTCGCGGTCGCGTCGAGCCCGATGAAGTCGTCGGCTCCGTCGTAGATCTCCGCGAAGACCAGGATGCGCCTGAACTCGGCGGTGTGGTCGAGGTTGATCCTCAGGTTCTCACCGGTCTCCACGGCGCCGCTGCGGTCGTCCCGGTCCAGTTCGACGTACGGCGGCTGCCCGAGCCTGCCGAAGTCCCCGAGCGCGTGGATGATGCCCTTGCGGCCGTCCGTCAGCTCCCACAGGCAGCACAGGTCCAGGTCGAGGTCCCTGCCACGGCGGAGCTTGCCGAAACGTCCCTTCGCGGCGCCGGGGCGGGCGCTCCAGTTGAGGTTGACCCGCATGGCCCCCGACGTCGCGCCCCGCTTGGTCAGCGAGACCGACGGCGCCGACTTGGTGAGGGTGATCTTGGAAAGACGCACCGGCGGATCCGGTGGCGTGGACGCCGGATCCGGCCGTGCGGGCGGGACCGGGGCGGGGGCCGGCTGTGGCGGCCCGGCCGGAGTGGGCGCGGGCGACCGAGCGGGCCCGGGATCGTCGACGCTGATGCCGAAGTCGGTGGCGAGGCCCGCGAGGCCCGAGGCATAGCCCTGCCCCACGGCCCGGAACTTCCAGGCGTCGTCGCGCCGGTAAAGCTCACCGAGGACGAGCGCCGTCTCGGACCCGGCGTCCGTGCTGTCGAACCGCGCCACCTCGGCGCCGTTCGCCGCGTCGAGCACGCGTATGTACAAGCCGGGAAACCGGCCGAACGTCCCGCCGTCCGCGGAGGCGGCCACGACGATCCTCTGGACCTGGCCCTCGACGGCGGGCAGGTCCACCATGAGGGTGTCACGCACCGCCGCGCCGTCCTCGTGCTTGCCCTCGTGCCGGACGGCGCCGCTGTGGTGCGCGGGCTGGTTGTAGAAGACGAAGTCACCGTCGGAGCGCACCTTGCCCGCGGCCGTGAGGAGCAGCGCCGACGCGTCCGCGTCCGGGATCCCCGGAGCCTTCCGCCAGCCCAGCTCCACCCGGACCCTGCTGGCCGGCACCGGCACGTTGGTGCCCTTTTGCATCGACATGGCGTCCCCTCGGCCGATGGACGGAGATAGGACCCAAACCCTAGCCAAGCCCGGGGTCGAGCAGGGGTGCGCGGAGCCGGGAATCCGTGATGTCCGCGGCCGCCTGCGCATCCTCGGTGGCGTGACCCGGTCGCCGCAGGACCACATGAACCACCACATGTCCTCTCGCGGCGTGCGCAAGGTGATACGGGACTCGTGGCTTCGCGCGAGGGACCGGTCGTGCTGCCCACCGGCCGTACGGCGGTCGTGGAGCGGCTCGCCCCCGGAGGACCTTTCCTGCTCATCGCGCAGAAGAGCGACTCCGAGCCCGCTCTGAAGTTGGAGGCCCTCGGACGCGACCGCGCCCGGCCGCACATCAACGGAGCGACGCACGAGCTCAGCAGACGCCACAGCGAGATCATCACGGTCCTGCTCGGCGACCCGGGGGCTCACGACCCGGTACGGCCGGGGGGACCGGCAGGTCACCCAGGCACTCGCCGGGCTACGGGCCGGCGGGAGGGTTTAGGATCCGCCCTCGGGCGCCCATGCGCTCCCAGGACAGAGAGGGAAGGCGACCATGCGGACTCGGCGGCTGTACGACCTCGTCGCTCTCCTCGCCCGCGTCGGGGTAGGGATCGTGATCCTGGCCCACGGGTGGCAGAAGATCCAGGTCGGCGTCACGGCGACGAGCGCGCGGTTCCAGGACATGGGGGTGCCCGCGGCCACGGCGGCCGCCATCTATGCCACGTTCGCCGAGCTCCTCGGCGGTGTCGCCCTGATCCTCGGGCTCGCGCTCCCGGTCGCGGGGATCCTGGTGTTCCTCGACATGGCCGGGGCCTTCGCGTTCGTGCATGCCGGCAAGGGCGTGTTCCTGATCGACGGCGGGGCCGCGCGCAACGGGTTCGAGCTGGTGCTGGTGCTCGGGGTCGCGAGCCTTCTGTTCGCCGCCGGAGGCGGCGGCCGCCTCACCCTCGACCGCAGGCTGTTCCCCCCGCGGCGGGAGCGGACGGCCGCGCCGGACTCCGCGGTCGCCATGCCGGCCGACGGGAACGCCTTCGCCGCCGGCCGGGCGGCGACCGGACGGCAGGGGACCGCGGACCGCGATCCGGCCATCGGCGCGGACCCTTCTCCGGCTCCGTCACGGCGCGCGGCACCCGCGCTCACGGGCGAGGCGACGCCGGCCGAGGACCCGAGCCCGCCTCCGGACCGCCGTGGCCGGTCTCGGACGACGTCCGCCACGGCCGCCACGGGACCCGGCTCCGCCACGCCGCCCGGCGAGAACGCCCGGGCCACCCGGGCCGCGCGGGACTCTGAGGAGTCCGAGGACGCGGCCGAGCCTCCGAGACCGGTCCCCGGCATCGGGGACGGCACCGCCGGAGACGTCCTCGTCGCCGGCCGCGCGAAGCGCCGGGGCGGCCGCAAGGCCGGGCGGGACACCTCCCCGGCCGCTCAGGGGGATCCGGCCGGGGAAGGCTAGACGGCCTCGGGGCCGTCTGCGAACAGCGGCTCGAGCAGGCGGTGCGGCCGGCGTAGCGCACGGCTCACCGGATCGTCGCGGGCCGGGACCCCGGCCCCGGCCGTACCTCCAGGTCCTCGGGGGACACCGGACTCCGTAGAAGGCGTCCCGGACCACGAGCAGCGTCCAGCGCTCGCCGATGAGCTCGAGCGCCCTCGCCGGCGAGCGGTCGTGTTACTGGGCGTTCGGGTTCACGGCCATGATCATCGCCGCGGCCGGCCGGTGCGCCGGGGCGATCAGCCGACCTGGATGGATCGCTTCGCCAGGCCGTACCAGAACCCGTCGATGACGGTGCGCTGGGTGGCGTGATCGGCCTCCCCCGCGCCGAGCGTCACGAACAGCGGCGCGAAGTGCTCGGTGCGCGGATGGGCCATGTGGCCGCTCGGGGCCTTGCCCTGGAAGTCCAGCAGCGCGTCGACGTCATGGGAGTCCAGCGCCTCACGTCCCCAGTCGTCGAACTCCGCGGACCACGCGGGCGCCCGGCCACCGGGCAGCGACCAGTTCATGCCGCTCAGGTTGTGGGTGAAGAAGCCGCTTCCGATGATCAGCACCCCCTCGTCGCGGAGCGGGGCCAGCCTGCGGCCGATCTCGTACAGCTCCCGCGGGTCGAGGGTCGGCATGGAGATCTGCAGCACCGGGATGTCGGCGTCCGGGAACATCTCCACCAGCGGAACGTACGCGCCGTGATCCAGCCCGCGGCCGGTGTCTTCGTGCACCGGTGTTCGTGGACCGCGCAGCAGCTTGGCGACCTTGCCGGCCAGCTCCGGCGCCCCGGGCGCCGGATAGGTGACCTGGTAGTAGTGCTCGGGGAAGCCCCAGAAGTCATAGACCAGCGGCACCGTACGGGTGGCGCCGAGGGTCAACGGCGCCTCCTCCCAGTGCGCCGACACCATGAGGATCGCCGTGGGCCGCGGCAGCTCGGCGGACCAGCGGGCGAGCTGGCCGGTCCACAGCCTGTCGTCGGCGAGGGGCGGGGCTCCATGGCTGAGGTAGAGCACGGGCGTACGCGTCATGACGGCATCCTTGATCATCGCGCTCGAGCCGGCGTCCACCGCGGGCGGGTCCGAGCGAGCAAAACTTGAACATTCAACTTCTACTGTATCTCCCGTTCGTTGAGTGTTCAAGTATGTGCTGCCAGGTCCGCGCCCGCGGCCGACGACCCGGCTCAGTCCGGCGCGCCGACGAGAAGCCGGCGGGTGGCCTCGGGATCGGGGACCACGGACGCGGCCTCGTCCAGTGAGCCGTCCACGGCCGCGGCGAACGCCTGCGGGCCGCCGATGGCGGCGACGGTGACCTCCGGGAGGAACTTGATCATGAGCGCCGCCGTGCCGGGCGGCATGCCCGCGAAGTGGACGGTCAGCAGGCCGTGGTCGCGGAGCAGGACCATGGCCAGGGCCGCTGTGGCCTCGATCGCCGCGAGGCCGGCCGAGACCGCGCCGGCCCTGCGCGCGAGCTCCGCCCGGATCGCCTCGCCGGGGAGGCTGGTGATGAAGGGGGTGTGCTCCACCCAGTCACCGAGCCGTTCGCGCAGCGCCTCCCCGACCTGCCGGGTCGAGGCGACGAGGTCACGGACCCGCTCCGGCCGGTATCCCGCGAGGCTGCGGGCCACGGCGGGATAGAGCATGGGACGACACTCGGTCCCGAGCTCGAAGGAGCGCGCCCGGGCCTTGGCGACCAGATCCGCGCGCCCTCCCAGCAGCCCGACGCGGGGCCCGGCGAGCCCGTACTTGTCCATGCCCGTGGCGCCGAGATCGACGCCGAGTTCGAGCGTGCGCGGCTGACCGAGCACGGCCGGGCCCACCCGGGCTCCACCGGCGTCGTCGACGATGACGAGCAGGCCACGGGCGTGCGCCAGCTCGACGACGCGGTGCAATTCCTCCTCGGGGAGCACCTCGTAGGTGACCGCGAGCCTCGTCAAGACGACCACCCGCACGTCGCCGTGCTCCTCCAGGGCACGCTCGAACTCCGCGACGCCGACGGTGTCGACGAGGCGAGCGCCGGCGTCGCGGACCGCCCGTACCACCGCGGGATGGCTGTAGCTCGGCGAGACCCCCACCACCGTGGAGCCCCCGGGCACCGTGACCTGCACGGCGGCGTAGAGCGCGGCGGTGAGCCGGTTGGTGACGAAGACGTCATGGTGGCCCGGTATTCCGCCCAGGTGGGCGAGGCCGAGCTCGCGGACCTCGCCGTCACAGAGCGCACCGGCCCATTCGTCGTCCAGGATCCATGGGTCGACATCTCCTGGCAGCCGCAGGCCGCGCTCGAGTCCCGTGGCGTTGTGCAGCGGAAGCCCCGCCTCACGGCGCCGCCGGATGTGCCGCCAGGCCTCGGCGAGCTTGGCGAGATGGGCCTGCGTGCCGTCGAGGATCGCCCCTGGCGGGTAGGGCAACCCATCGGCCGGGGGCGTACTCCGGGACATGTCCGTCGTGCTGGTCATAGGCCCTCCACTCATCGTCTCCGCCGTTCCAGGAGATCAGGAGGGCATCCGGCGGACAAGCTCAACTTTCCGCCCGTGACCGTTCGATATCGTTCACCAATGCTTCCGGTGCCCGCCCTCCGCCTCCTGCATGAACTGCGGCTGCGCGGCACCCTGACCGCCGCGGCGGAGGCGCTGTTCCTCAGCCGGTCGGCCGCCAGTCATCAGCTCGCCTCGCTCCAGCGGGCCGTCGGGACCCCGCTCACCGAACGCGTCGGCCGGACCCTGCGGCTGACCGAGGCGGGTGCCGAGCTGGCCGTACGGGCGGAGCGGGTGCTGCGGGAGCTCGAGGAGGCCGGCGCCGCGGTCGAGCGGCTCCAGGGCACCGTGTCCGGCACGGTCCGGATCGGCCTCGTGCAGACCATGGCGATCCGGGTCCTTCCGCACGTGCTCCTGGACCTGCGCCGAGAGCATCCGCTCATGCGAGTGGAGAGCCGGAGCCTGACCACCGAGGAGGCTCTCGTGGCGGTGCCGTCCGGTGAGCTGGATCTCGCCGTCGTCCCCTCCTACGACACCACGCCGCTCCGGCTCTCCGGGGGTCTGCACCAGGAGGTCCTGTTCCGCGACCCGGTCCGGCTCGCCGTTCCGGCCGATCATCCTTTGGCGCGCCACCGCGGCCCGGTGCCGATGGCCAGGCTGGCGGCGGAGCGCTGGATCGCCGGGGACCGCGGCAGCCATTTCGGGCGGCTGGTCCCCTCGCTGTGCCGGCAGGCCCGGTTCACCCCCGATGTCGTGCACCGGACCAACGACTATGCCGTCGTCGCCGTCCTGGTCGGCGCGGACGGCTGCGTCGCCCTGATCCCGGCCTCCGGTGACGTGGAACGGTGGCCGAACGTCGAGGTCCTGGAGGTGGAGGCCGATGGCGCCGGGCGTGACGTCGTCGCACTGATGCGGGCCGGCAGCCGTGACCGCCCCGTCGTCCGGGCGATGCTGCGCGCTCTCACGGCGCACGGCGCGCCGGGCGGGACGAGCCCCGAGCACGGAGCCGCGGCCGAGGACGGGGCCCGATGATCGGCCCCGACCCCCGCGACACGGCCCGGGAAACCGGCCGGCGAATCGATCGATGATCAGTAGCGTGCGGTCATGCGACCGTTCGGGCGCTTTCTCAACGTCATCGACGTCGAGGCGACGTGCTGGCCGAAGCGGCCAGCTGAAGGGCAGGTCAGCGAGATCATCGAGATCGGTCTGTGCGTCGTCAGCCTTCGGCGCCGCTCCCCCGACCGGCCCCGGAGGCGTCCGCGAGGCCGGGCGGCACGGAATCGAGTGTGCTCAGGATCGCTTGCACGAGGTCGCGCGCCGCCTCCGCGGTCAGTTCCACCGCGACCCGGGCCGACGGTCCCTGCTCCGGGTTGATGAAGTCGATGTTCAGCGTGTGCTCGGCCGGTGCGTGCTGCGGGTGGTCGAAGTAGACG
>DASYNF010000248.1:0-10260 GCA_036008685.1 Actinomadura sp.
CAGGACCGCCGTGACCCGTGCGTTCAGCGGCCGGCCGGCCCGTGGGCTCGTCAACCGCTTCCTGGCCGAGCACGGTCCGCACGCGCCCGCCGCCTATCCGCACGTACACCACCTGACCTCGCCACTGCGCAAGGCGGCCGCGGGACAGGGCGATGCCGGTGCCATGGCGCTCTGGGCCGGGGAGTCCTTCCGCCTGGCCTCCGACGCTCCCGCCGCCGACACCGTCGTACGCCTCCTCCCGTCCACCTGATCTGCGCTCGCCGCCGATCGCGAGCGGACACCTGCAAGATCACGGCCCTGATCGGCACCGTGATCTCGCAGGTGTCCGCGCTCACCCGATCGGGGCGGGAGCGGGTGTCGCCGTCCTCGGAGCGCGGTGAGACCGGCCCGCGGACGGAGGGACCGGCCTCAGGCCGCGTCGGCGCGGAGCAGCTCGGTCGCGGTGGCCTTCAGGCCGGCGAGATCGACCTGCGCCTGGGTCAGGACCTGGAGCGCGAGGTTGTCGTCGCCGGTCGCGCGGAGGACCCCGAGCAGGAGGTGGCCGCCGCAGATCCGCTTGTGCTTGAGCGCGAGGGCGCTGCGCAGCGCCAGCTCCAGTGACTTCTTGGCCTGCGGGGTGAAGGGGATGTGTCCCTTCACGCTGCGCCCGCGCTCCAGCGCGCCTTCGCCGAAGCTCGCCTCCACGGCCTGGCGGACCGCGTCGAGGTCGATGCCGATGACGGCGAGGGCGTCGCCGTCAAGGGGTGTGCGGCCGGCCCCGACCGCGTGGCGGACCAGCTCCCGGAGCCGGTCCAGGTCGACTCCATGCCGGCGAAGCGCCTGCCCCGCGGTTCCGTCCTCGTCCCCGAGCATGCCGAGGAGCAGGTGCACGGTGCCGACCCGGTCGTGACCGAGGCTCCGCGACTCCTCCTGGGACGCGACGACCACGTCGCGGGCGTCGCGGCTGAATCGCTCGAACATCGTCACCGCTCCTTTCTGGGCCCGCGCGTGCGCGCGTGCTTCTTGTGGACCGCCTGACGGCTCACGCCGAGGACCGTGGCGATCTCCTGCCAGGACCATCCGAGCTCGCGGGCGTTGGCGACCTGTAGCGACTCGAGCCGCTCGGTCAGGTCACGCAGAGCTCGCACCGCCCGTAGTCCCACTGCCGGATCCCGGCTGCTCGCGTCCTGCGCGAGCTGGACTCCTTCGTTCATGGCGTCAACATAGGTTGACAGAATCAAGATGTCAACCTGAGTTGACGCACGGGGATCCGGCCGAAACCGGATCTCGGTCCGACGGGCCTCCGGCCGCATACTGGGGGGCGTGCGTCCAGAGCGGGTACGACGAGATTCCACGTACGGCGAAGACGCGCGGCCGGGCCACTGGCGGACGGCCGCGTGGGTGCTGAAGGCCGCGCTCATCGCGCTGCTGCTGTTCGCCCTCACACACCCGGACTGGCCGCGGTTCGCCGACAAGGCCATGGCGGCGCGCGCGGTGGCCTATCCCGTCGCGGCTCTGCTCGTACCCCTGGTGTGGGCGCTGCGCCGGCGGGCCGGCCGGCACACCGCCTATCCCTGGGACGTGGACGCTCTGCTCGTCGCGCCGTTCGTCATCGACGTCGCGGGCAACGCGCTCGACCTCTACGACACCGTGACCTGGTTCGACGACGCCTGCCACTTCGCCAACTGGGCCCTGCTGGCCGGGGCGGCCGGGGTGGCGTTGCGCCGCGGCGGCGCGCTGCCGCGGTGGGCCCTCGTGCTGACCTGCGCGGGCATCGGCGCCATCACCGCGATCTGCTGGGAGATCGCGGAGTACGGCGCCTTCATCCTCGACACCCCCGAGTCGGTGGGGATCTACCGGGACACCCTCGGCGACCAGGCCATGGGGCTCCTCGGGGCCACCGCGGCAGGGCTGCTCGTGGCCCTCTTCAGACGTCCTGCACGGGGAGGTGCCGGGCCAGGAACTCCTCGGTGAGTCCCCATGCCCGGGCCGCCGGCTCGGGCTGGTGGAACATCGGGGAGGTGCGGTTGTGGAACGCGTGTCCGCCGTCCTCCTGAACGTGGATCTCCACGTTGGGCCGGTCCGCCACCGCCCGCTCCACGGCCGCGACCTGCTCGCGGGGGATGTACGGGTCGGCGCCGCCGAAGTGGAACTGCAGGGGACAGGTGATGTCGTCGAGCAGGTCCAGTGTCTCGGGGACGTTGGAGCCGTAGAACGAGACCACCGCGGTGAGCTTGGTCCGGGCCGCGAGGGCGTAACCCAGGGAGCCGCCCAGGCAGAACCCGAGCGCCCCCACCCCGCCGGACACCTCCGGCAGGGCGGCGAGATGGTCGTGAGCCGCCTCGAGGTCGGCGACGCCCGTGCCCGGGTCGAACCGCGACGCCGTGTCCATCGCCTCCTGGAGGCCCTCCTTGCCGGGCTTGGCGACGAAGCCCGGCCGCACCCGCCAGAACAGATCCGGGGCGGCGACCACATAGCCGAGTGCCGCCAGGTCCCCGGCCACCGCGCGGATGTACGGCCCGACCCCGAAGATCTCCTGGATCAGCAGGATCGCCGGTCCGCGGCCGCCTTCGGGCAGCCATACCGGCAGGTCGAACGTCCCATCCGCCACGGTGACCGTTTCCGTTCGAGCCGCCATGCCCTACCTCCTTGGCCAGGTCTCGCCACTGTCCGGCCGGCGCCGAGGCGGGGCACCCCCCGTCCGGGACCGGACGATCACTTATGGACCGCAACCGTAGAGCATCACCTTCACACGCCCTTGCGGCTGTTCCAGCGGATCACGCTGGCCGCCCAGGTGTAACCGGTGCCGGCGGCCAGCAGGAGCACCAGGTCGCCGTCGGAGAGCCGGCCGGCCCGGCCCGCCCGGTCGAGGGCGAGGAGCGGGTCGACACCGCTCATGTGACCGGTGTCGTCGAGATAGGTGGCCTGGTCGGGGCTCAATCCGAGAGCCGAGAGCAGCGCACGGTGGAGCGACGGCTTCACATGGAGGGCGCACAGGTGGGCGACGTCCGCCCGGGTCGCTCCCGACCGGGCCAGTGCGCCGTCGGCCGCCGCGAGGAAGTTCGGCAGCGTGACCGGATCCAGCCGCCGCTTCATGTCCGGCGGGTCGGTCACGTTGAGGAAGTGCTGCCCGGCCGCCACCGTGTCGGGGCTCGCCGGACGGACGCTGCCGCCGGCCGGCACCATCACGTCCCCCGAGAAGGAACCGTCGGTCAGCATGTGGCAGCCGAGCACCTCCGGACCGGACGTGTCCTTCACCAGCAGTGCGGCCACCGCGCCGTCGCCGAACGTGAACGCGAACCGCGACCGTTGGTTGCCGTAGTCCAGCAGGTAGGACTCGCGTGAGGCGGCCACCGCCAGCACCGTGCGGAGCTCGTCCTCGCCGCGGAGCATGTCCCGGCACATCCGGATCGCGACCGGGGCGCCGCAGGACACGTAGGCCAGCTCCACCACGGCGGCCTTGCGGCAGCCGAGGAGGTGGGCGACGCGAGGGGCCGCGTGCCAGACCGGATAGTCCTTCCACGTCGACCCGAAGTAGACGATCGCGTCGATCCCGTCCGGCGACAGTCCCTGCTCCTCCAGCAGCAGGCGCGCGGCCGAGACCGCCATGTCGCTCACGTGCTCGTCCGGCGCGGCGATGTGCTTGCCGCGCAGCCCGAACCGCTCCTCGACCACCTCGGCCGGAATGCCGGTCGCCTCCGCGAGCTCGGCCGCCGGCATGAACCGGTCCGGCAGGTACGACGCCGTCGCGGCGAGGGTGACCCGGGTCATGCGCCGCCCGGCCCTGACCGCGGCCCGGACACGGCCCGCTCGTAACGGGCCCGCAGCTCGGTCTTGAGCACCTTGTCGACCGCGGACCGGGGCAGCCGGTCGACCGTACGGACGTGCCGCGGCACCTTGAAGGAGGCGAGCCGCCCACGGCAGTGCGCGATCAGCTCCTCGGCCTCCACGCGCGCGCCGGGCCGCGGCACGACGAACGCGCACCCCACCTCGCCCCACCGGTCGTCGGGAACACCGATCACGGCCGCGTCGGCGATATCGGGATGGGCGTGCAGCACCGACTCGACCTCGGCCGGATAGACGTTCTCTCCGCCGGAGACGTACATGTCCTTCACCCGGTCGCGGATCCGGTAGAACCCCTCGGCGTCCCGTTCGGCGACGTCGCCGGTGCGCAGCCATCCGCCGGACACCGCCGCACGGCCCGCTCCCGGGTCGCGCCAGTAGCCGGCGAAGACGTTCGGCCCCCGGACGAGCAGCTCACCGCGGCCGGGCCCGTCGAGCAGCGCCCCACTCTCGGTGTCGCGCAGGGCCACGTCGACATGCGGGTACGGCCGGCCCGCCCAGCCCACCCGGCCGGCGGCGTACTCCGGCGGCAGGCACAGCACGTTGGGCGCCGCCTCGGTCAGACCGTAGCCCTGGACGATCCGCACGCCCCGGCTCAGCCACACCTCCAGCAGCGGCTCCGGCATCGGCGCCCCGCCGACCACGACCTGCCGCAGGCCGCCGAGATCCGTGGTGGCGAAGTCGGGGTGTTCGGCCATGAACAGATACGTCGCCGGCACGCCCATCATCGTCGTCACCCGCCGTTCCCCGATGAGCCGCAGCGCCGCCCCGGCGTCGAACGCGGCCGTGAGCACGACCGTGGCGCCCTTCCACCAGGCCAGCAGCGGCTGCACGTTCCAGCCGCCCACATGGAACTGGGGGAGCACCTGCAGCACCACGTCGTCGGCGTGCAGTCCGCAGCCGAGGTCGAACGACAGATTGGTCCAGAAGCAGTTGGCGTGAGTGAGCACCGCCCCCTTGGGCCGGCCGGTCGTCCCGGAGGTGTAGATCAGCAGCAGCCCGTCGCCGTCCCGCGCGGCCTCGGGTGCGGCGCCCGCCGATGTGCCGCCACCGGCCGACAGCGCGTCGAGCCCCGCCCGGGTGAGGGGCTCGACGCGGGGAGCGACCCGGGCGAGCCGGCCCGCCTCCTCAGCGGTACGGGCCTGGCCGGTTCCGGCCAGCAGCAGTGCCGGCTCGGCGTCGTCGAGCTGGTAGGCGAGCTCCGCGGCCGTGAGCCGCGGGTTCAGCGGAGTCAGCACCAGGCCGGCCTTGGCGCAGGCGAACAGCACCTCGACGTGCTCGGGCCGGTTGCCCGTCAGCGTCGCGATCCGGTCACCACGTCGTAGGCCCTGACCGGCCAGCCCGGCGGCGAGCCGGTCCGAGCGGTCGTCGAGCTCGGCATAGCCGATCCGGAGGTCCCCGGCCGGAAACTCGATCGCGACCCGGTCCGGCGTGGTGCGGGCCCGGTCCCTGAGCCACTGGCCGAGCGTGTGGGCACCGTCCGCCGTCATCGCCGCGCCCCGGGATCGCCCGGCCGGTGGTCCGCTCGCCCGCCTGGCCGCTGGTCCGGCCGCTGGTCCGGCCGCTCGTCGTCGGGTCGCGGGCTCGACGCGGGCGTGCCGAGCCCCCTCATGATGAAGCCGTACATCTCCTCGAAGACGTGCTCCGGCACCTCCGGTGTCCCGGCCTGCCGCCAGAGGATCCAGCGCATGCCGATCATCTCGCCGACGCCCATCAGCGCCCAGGCCAGCACCTCCGGATCGGCGCGCACGATCTCACCGTCGTCCATCGCCCGGCGCAGCCCCGCGACGTAGCCCTCCGCGATCTTCCGGTAGTGCTCGTGCAGGGCCTCCGGAGACACGAACTCCGCCTGGCGGATGATCCGGTACAGCGCCGGATGCTCGGCGGTGAAGCGGAAGAACGCGGCGAACCCGAACCGTTCGGCCTCCGCACGGCTGTGGCCCCGCGCGATCCCCTCCGACATGGCGTGCCGCACCCTGCGGTTCAGGTCGGCCACCAGCTCGTCGAAGATCTGCCGCTTGCCCTCGAAGTAGATGTAGAACGTCCCCTGGCTGACCTCGGCCGCTTGGGTGATCTTCACGATGGAGGCGTCGTGATAGCCGAGCTCGGCGAAGACCCGCTCGGCGGCCTCGAGCAGCCTGCGCCGGGTCTGCTCACCCCGCCGGGACAGCCGGGTGCCCCGGGTGCTGGTCAGCCCTTCGGACATCAGGACCCGGCACCGAGGTGGGCGTGCAGCAGCGCGGCGAACTCCTTCGGCCGCTGGGTGAACGCGAAGTGTCCCGTGTCGCCGAAGACCTCCTCACGGTGGGCGCCGCTCGCCCCCGCGTAGCGCTCCAGCAACGTCCGGGTCTGGGCCACCATCGGCTGGGCGGGGAAGACGTCCTCCCCGGGCCAGCCCGGGACGGCGCCGATCGCCCCGAGATGGCCCAGATCGACCATCGAGGCGTCCGACACGATCGCGTCCTGGTCACCGCGGACCCACAGCACGGGCGCCGTGCAACCGGACGTCGCGAACCCGGTCAGGTCGCAGTATTTCGGCGACAGGGCGTTGAGCACGCCACGAGTGCCCGGCGCGGTGCCCGGCCAGTGCGGCGACGGCAGGGCGTCGCCGGGGTAGTGGTCGTCCCCGATGCCCGTCCGGAGCATCGCCGCCAGCGTCGCGTCCTCGTCCCGTACGCCCTCGGCCGCGGGGAAGAACAGCGACCGGACCACGTTGCGCGGGGCCAGCGGATGGTCGGCCGAACGGTCCCCTTCCCCGAGCAACCGGACCAGGTCCGGGTTGGCCGTGCCGCCACCCGAACCGGCGAAGTCGGGCGCACACGGACTCCCGTCCGGTTTCGTCCCGCCGAAGCCGTACGGCGAGACCGGCGCGGCCAGGGTGAGCGTGCGCACCCGATCGGGCCACGCGGTCGCGAAGTCCATGATCACGCCACCCCCGGTCGAGTGCCCGGCGAGATGGACCGCGTCGAGCCCGAGCGCGTCCAGGAGCGCGGCGAGGTCGTCGGCGAAGTCGCGCAGGCCGCGCGTCGCGTCGATGGGGGCGGGCTCGGACCGGCCGAAGCCGCGCAGGTCGGGAGCGATCCCGCGGAACCGGGCGGGCAGCAGAGCGAGTTGCTCACGCCAGACCGTGCCGTCCGAGAGATTGCCGTGCACGAAGACCACGGGCTCACCCTCGCCCGCCTCCAGCAGATGGGTGGCGAGACGGGATGTGGCGGCGGTCCGGGAAGAGATCCTGTCCATGATCACCTTTTTTCGCCGGTGCGGCTCTTGACGGGGCGGGTGGCCGCCCTCAAAGTAACAGGTGAATCACCTCTCATAAAAGGGGCCGCCATGCGCCGCGTCTTCCTCGTCCTCAGTGCCCTGGCACTCCTGTTCGCCGGTCTGCCGGCCCTTCCCGCGGCGGCCACCGCCTCCGTGACACTCGAGAGCACCTACACCACCGGCATCGAAAACGGCTGGTCCCAGGTGGAGCGCTACCGCGACACCTCCTCCGGGTTCGCGGCCGAGAGCTACCCCTCCGACGGGCGTGGCGACCAGACCGGGCAGACCCGGCGCTTCTTCGGCGACGTCGCCCGGCCGCACTCCTCGCGCTTCCTGCTCTACCACGCGCCGGGCTGGCAGAGCGGAACCAAACCCGTACCCGTGCTGCTCGTCCACGGCGCCAACCAGATCGCCGACCTGGCCTGGGCCAACCCCGCGGCCCGCGGCGACTATGGCTGCGGCCAGCAGACCTGCCCCACCACCGGGCTCATGCAGTATCTCGACGCCCGCGGCTACCGCGTGTTCGCCATCGGCTTCCCGCACACCACCGGCGACGGCTACTACTGGGCCGAGCAGATCGCCGACGCCATCCGCCTCATCAAGGCCAAGACCGGCGCCTCCCAGGTCGACGTCGCCGGCTGGTCGAAGGGCGCCTTCAACGCCCGGATGTACACCTCGTCGCTGCGCAAGTCATGGGGCACCGCCTACGCCGGAGACGTACGCCGCCTGATCCTCCTCGGCGGGCCCAACAAGGGCTTCGACTGGGGCTACCGGCACGGCTGGAGCCACGATTTCGCGATCTTCCCCGAGTGCGGCGGCACCCTCAACGCCCCGGCGCCGCACACGGACATGGTCTGCTACGGCGTCTGGCGCGGCCACCCCGACCTGAGCTACGAGGGCACCGCCTACCCGGGCGCCCGGCAGATGCTCTACCGCTGGGACGACGTCTACCCGCTGCCGACGGCCGAGCAGGACTGGTACACCACCTACTACGGCGGCACCGGCCTCTACACGGCCGGGCACGGCATCCAGTACGCCATCGACCAGGGATCGCTGGTGCGCCCCCTGATCAACGCCGGCGTCCCGGCGAGCGTCCCGGTCTACGAACTGTGCGGAAGCTCGCCCGACATGGCCCTCATGCACAACGAGCACACCGGACCCTCCGACGGCGCGGTGTTCATCGCCAGCTGCCAGGCGACCGACGGCATCGCCAACCGGGCCGCCACCGCGACCCTGGCGCTCAACCATCTCAAGCTCGGCTGGGACTCCGCGGCCATGGCCAAGGTCGCGGCTTGGCTGGGCTGAGCTCGGCCGAGCGGGCCGGAGTCCGCCTCACCTACGAGGTGACCGGCGACGGCCCGCCGCTGCTGCTGATCCAGGGCCTCGGCTACGGCCGCTGGGGCTGGGAGCCGCTCGCCGCGCCACTCGCCGAGATGTTCACCGTCATCGCCTTCGACAACCGGGGCGCCGGAGACAGCGACGCCCCGCCGGGGCCCTACTCCACCGAGACGATGGCGGCGGACGCGGCCGCCGTGCTGGACGCGGCCGGCGTGGAGCGCGCGCACGTGATGGGCGCCAGCCTCGGCGGCATGATCGCGCAGATGCTCGCGATCGGGCATCCGGACCGGGTGGACCGCCTCGTGCTGGGCTGCACCACGCCCGGCGGCCCGGACGCCCACCCGTTGCCCGCCGGCACCGTCGAGCTGATGCGCCGGGCCGGCGAACTGCCCCCGGAGGAGGCATCGCGCCGCTTCGTGCACAACGCGCTCTCGGAGGACACACTGCGGGACCGGCCGGAGGTGCCCGCGCGCATCCTCCGGCATCGCCGCGCCGTCCCCCAGGACCAGGCCGCCTGGCAGGCCCAGGCGGCCGCGTCCCTGGGGCATGACGCGGGCGGACGCCTCGCCGGGATCGGCGCACGCACCCTCGTCCTGCACGGCACCGCCGACCAGGTCGTGGACCCCCGCAACGCCGGGCTGCTGGCCGGCCGCATCCCGGACGTACGGGTGGAGCTGCTCGACGGCCTCGGCCACCTGTTCTTCTGGGAGCGGCCGGACCAGGTCGCGGCGCTCGTGGGGTCGTTTCTGCGGGACTGAGCGGACCAGCGGGTTCGAACGGTCCGAACGGTGAGTTCGGCCGCCGTGGCCGCACGCGCCGGTGCCACGCAGGGCCGGGTGGGCGGAGGTCAGCCTCCGTCCGCCCGCTCCGGCACGGCCCGAGGTGTGCCATGCCCCCGGGCGTGACGCCACTCCTCTTCCAGGAGGGCGTAGACGACCTCGTCGGTCCATTCGCCCTTGTCGAACTCGTTCTGCACCAAGTGGGCTTCACGCCGCATGCCCAGGCGTTCCAGGACCCGCGCGGAGGCGCTGTTGCGTCCGTCCAGCCGGCCGATGATCCGGTGCAGCCCGAGCTCCTCGAAGCCCAGCCGCAGCATCACTCTGGTGGCCTCGGTCGCGTAGCCCTTGCCGCCGTGGGCCGGATGGAAGATGTAGCCGATCTCGCCCTGCCGATGCTCCCGGCTGGTCCAGCGCAGGAGCACGTCCCCGATGACCGCGCCGGTCTCGGGCAGGACCACCGCGAGGATCAGGCGGTCGCCCTCGTCCCGCAGCGTCGTGGCCTGAGACCGGTCCCCAAGGACCGCCTCGCGGGCCTGGTCCCGGTCGTGGGGGCCGAAGTAGAGATAGCGGGTGACCTGGGGGCGCGACCAGATGTCGTACAGATCCTCCAGGTCGTCGATGCCGTACGGCCGGAGCAGGAGCCGTTCGCTTCGCAGCGGATAGTCGGGCTTCAGCATGGCCCGACCGTACTGACCACCAGAGGCGCGCGAAAACGAATTATCGCCGACCGTGCTGATTTCTCCGGACCCGCGGAGGCCATGAAGGCCTACCTCGAACGGATGGGCACGAGCCTCGGGGCCCTGCAGGCCACGGGCCGCCGGTCCCGCGGACGCCCCGACGAGACGTCCGCGGCGGATCTCGACCGTGCCGCCGCCCTGACCCACGGTGCCGATTCAGCCACTGTGGGCGTCGTTCACCGAAGGCACAGCCGGCACACCGGGACGCCGGCACCCCGGGCTCCACTCGGGCACCGGCTTGATCACACATCCCGTTACCACGGTGCGGACGGGTACACGATCTCGGTAGTCTTCTGTCTGCGGGCCGTTAGCTCAATTGGCAG
>DASYNF010000249.1:0-25811 GCA_036008685.1 Actinomadura sp.
TCGGTGAAGGCCACCACCGACGGCGTGGTCCGCTGCCCCTCGGCATTGGGGATCACCTTCGGCTGCCCGTTCTCCGTCGTGGCGATCACCGAGTTCGTCGTCCCCAGATCAATACCCACTGCCTTCGCCATCACTAGCCCCCGAGACTGAGACAACGCTCCATCGCAGCCCATGCTCGACGACAGAGGGTGAGTGCGAATCATCCCGTATGGGCGATAAAGGGGATCGCCGTGATGGTCGTATCGAGACCATGCCCAGCCCCTGACGGCACGGCTGTGGGGGGTGGCTTCACCCCGGCGGGGTGAGGACACCCGAGGTCGGCCTCGCGTTTGCAGATCATCGGTAGGAGCGGCCCACAGTGCGGGGTGGCAGGTTTGACCACTATGCCCTTGGGCAGGTCGAGCTAAAAGCGACAAAGTCCCAGATCGGGGCCTATAAGGACTATGTCGTTTGATTCGCATCCATGGCATCGGATCGCGACACGAGATCGCTTGCCTCCGGGGGAGGTGACGGATGCGCCAGAAGCCCTCGCGGGCCCGGCCCGAGAACCTGCCGGTCACGGATCGGGCGCATGGCAACGCCACCTCCGTCCCGAGCCCGGGGGAGTTCGCGGAGGGGACGCCGCTGCTGATCTCCAAGCTCGCCGTCCCCGCCCTTCCGGACGGGCTGGTCGACAGGCCGCGGCTGGGCAAGCTGCTGGACTCGGGTATCGGAGGTCCCGTCACCCTCCTGTCCGCACCGGCCGGTTACGGCAAGACGGTGCTGCTGAGCGCGTGGGTGCGGACGGGCAGCCCGGCGTGTTCGGTGGGGTGGCTGACGCTCGAACCCGACGACGTGGGCGACCGCTTCTGGGCCTACGTCCACGCCGCCCTCAGCTCTTCGGAGGCCTGTGGCAAGGACGGCCGGTCCGTACTGCCGTCACCCGGCGACCGGCGTGACGGCGTCTATCTCACGAGGCTCGCCGGCACCCTGGCCGGGATGCCCGAGCCCGTGGTGCTCGTCCTCGACGACTTCGACAGGGTGGCCGACCCTCGCGTCACGGAGGGGCTCCAGTTCCTCGTCCGGCACGCGGCCGCGAGGCTCCGCCTGGTCATCGCCACCCGGGTGGATCCGGCGCTCCCGCTGCCGCGATGGCGGCTGAGCGGTGAGCTGACCGAGCTGCGGGCGGATGAGCTGGCCTTCCGGCCGTCCGAGGCCGCCGAACTGCTCAACCACCATGATCTGCTCATATCGGATGCGGATCTGCGAGAGTTGCACGCACGGGCCGAGGGCTGGGCGGCAGGGCTCCGGCTCGCGGCCCTGTCCATGCGGGGACATCCGGAGCCGGCCAGGTTCGTCGCCGAGTTCGGGGGCGATGACCGGGGCGTCGTGGACTACCTCGCCGGTGAGGTCTTCGAACGCCAGTCTCCGGCGCTCCGTGACGTCCTTCTGTGCACGTCCGTCCTGCAACGAGTCTGCGGGCCGCTCGTCGACGCGCTCATGGGCCGCAAGGACGGAGAGCGCGTGCTCACCGACCTCGAGCGCGCGAACGCCTTCGTGGTCCCGCTGGGAGACCAGAGGACGTGGTATCGCTACCATCGGCTCTTCGGCGACGCGCTCCGTGCCGAGCTGCGCCGCCAGCGGCCGGAGTGGATCCCGGATCTGCATCGCCGTGCGGCTTCCTGGCACGCCGCCAACGGCCTGCCCGCCGAGGCTCTGCGGCACGCCCTGGCCGCCCGTGACTGGTGTCTGGCCAAGGGACTCGCGAAGGGGCAGTGGCCGCAGGTGGCGCTCGGCGCCCAGGACGAGACGCCACTCGCGCCCATGCGCACACCGCCGCCCCCCGCCGCCCTCGGTGCCGACGCCGACCTGGCCCTGGCCTGCGCGGCGGATCGGCTGAACGCGCGCGACCTGGAGGCCGCCGGCAGTTATCTGCACCTCGCCGCCGGCTCCGGCAACCTGCTGTCCGAAGAGCGTAAGGGGAGGTTCGCGGTCATGCTGGCCGCGTTCCGTCTGATCGAGGCCCAACTCGGAGGGGACGTCGCCAGGATCCTCGGTTCCGCCGAACGGTTGCTCGGCCAGGTGGAACGGACGGACGCCGACGGGGACCTGGAGGAGGTCGAGCGGGAGGGAGCCCGGGCGATCGCGCTGTCGGCGCTCGGCGCCGAGCGGCTGACACTGGGCGATCTGGACCCCGCCGAGGAGGCCCTGGGCCGCGGGCTCGCCGCCGCGGAGCGTGCGGGGCTGTTCTGCCCCCGGCTGGCGTGCGCCGGACGCATCGCCGTGCTGAGGGCCTTTCGCGGACAACTCGGACTCGCGGAGCGTACGGCACGGGTCGCTCTCGGCATGCCGCCGTGCGAGGGGCGGTGCCATCACACCCACAGCGCACACGCCTACCTGGCCGAGGCCATCGTGCACTACCAGCGTGGTGACCTGCAGGCCAGCGAGCGCCATCTGGACCTCGCGGCGCATCTCTGCGAACCGGTGTCCGAACAGCCCCTGCAGGCCATGATCGCTATCTTCCGTACGGGCCTGCTGCAGGCCCAGGGCCGGCTCACGGAGGGCTACGAAGTGCTGCTGGCCGGCCGCCGCAGGCTGACCGGCAGGCAGTCGTCGCGCTACCTGCGGCATTGGTTCGCCGCCGCCGAGGCGGATCTGCGGACCAGCTATGGAGACACGGTCACCGCACGAGAACTGCTGCGTGAGGCGCCCGGGGAGTCCACGGTGCTCGCGCTGGCGCTCGCCCGCACATACCTGCGCGACCACGATCCGCACGCCGCGCTCCGGGCACTTCCTCGCTGGGCCGGCCAGGAGTCCGCCGAGCCCTACCTCGTCTCCAGGCTCGAGGCCGGATTCCTCGAGGCGCTGGCCGTCCACTCGGCCGGTGACGCGAGACGGGCCTCCGGCCTGCTGGAGCGCGTCCTGGAGCTCGCCGAACCCGAAGGGGTCAAGCGGGTGTTCACCCAGGGCGGCCAGGAGGGCCGCGACCTGCTCGCCGAGCACCTCGACACGGGAACCGCCTTCTGGTCGACGGTCAGCGAACTCCTCCGCGGCACGGACGACCGGCCTCCCGAGGCCGGGCCGGACCACCATGCGGCGGGGCGGCCCCTCACCGACCGCGAGCTCACCGTGCTGCGCTATCTGCAGAGCATGCTGTCGAACGTCGAAATCGCCTCCGAGCTGTCCCTGTCGGTCAACACGGTCAAGACCCATGTGCGCAACATCTACCGCAAGCTCGACGCCGACCGCCGCCGCGAGGCCGTCCGCCGGGCGCGTGAGCTCCAGCTGCTGTGATCGTGGAGGTTCACCCGGTGCGGATGGTGCCTCGTCACCCCGAATCCGCGGATGGTTTGAACACACGGGGCCATTCGCGGCCCGTCCACGTGGTCGGGATCAGACGACCATGCTCCTTCGCCGAAGGGACTGATGTGCCATGACGCTTCCCGCTTCGACTTCTCCCAGGCATACGGGCGGCACCGCGGCGACGCGGCGACGCGATCCTTTTCACGAGATGGAGGACGTGTACGACCGGATGGGCCAGCTGATGCAGGGGTTCTTCGGTGATCTCCCCGCGGCCGGCGGTGTCGACCAGCCTCCTGTCTGGGTGCCGCTGGCCGACATCGAGGAACTCGACGACGCCTTCATCATCGAGATGGAACTGCCGGGGGTGCAGCCCGACGATATCGAGCTGGAGCTCCGGGACAACCAGCTGCGGATCTCCGGTGAGGTCGAGGAAAGGGAACGCAGGGGCATCCTTCGCCGGAAGACCCGCCAGGTCGGGAGGTTCGAGTATGTCGTCACGCTGCCGAGCGACGTCGACCCGGACCGGGTCGAGGCCTCGCTCGGTGAGGGCGTGCTGACGGTCCGCGTCGGCAAGGCCACATCGGGCCGGCCCCAGCACATCCCGGTGAGGGGCGCCGGGAGCAGAGGCGGAGACGCGCGCGGCCGGTGACCGGTGTGCCGCCGCGAGGGAGGCCGTCCCCTCGCCGCGATGTCTCCGCGCCAGGCTGTTTACCGAGCGTATATCTAGGACTACACAGAGTCAGGTATCGTCTCGGATGTGATCGTTAACTCGCGGGCGCCCGCCGCGCACAGTCGCCAGGCCGTGGCGCTCTGGGTGATCACGTTGATCGGCACGCTCGTCCAGCTGGGGCTCTGTTCACTGGACCTGCCGTCCGAGGCCGCCGTCGCGGACGTGCTCCTGCACGCTCCCGCGGGGGCCTGCCTGGTCACGGGCGGCCGCTGCGCCACCGTCGCCGCTTCACCCTTGCCGGGCCGGCTTTTCCGCGAAGCGCTGGGGGCCCGCTCGACGCTGATTCGGCATCGGACGCAGGGGCTCACCTCGATCGGGATGGTCGCGGGATCCCCGCGGCCGCGGGAGTGGATCGGTCTCGGGGGAGCCCGGCCCGGCGCCCGCCATGATGGCACCCACGCCCGGCACGGCCGGGCTGGAACGCGCCTCCTCATCCGGCTGTGCGTCTCGCGCACCTGACGGGGTGTGACGTGAAGCCTCGGCCGACCGTCCGCCGTAGTGCCCTGAACTCCCTGCCCGCAGGGCGTTCTCGCCTTCGCGCGTCCTGGTTCTCCTAGCCCGGGCCCACGTCTTCTGTGATCTGCCAGGCACGTCATGCCGGATTCCAGGAGCGCGACACCCCATGAGAGAGCGACACATCATCACCGAGACCTGGCCTTTCCAGTGCCTGTCATGCGGACGGGCATGGGAGGGCGTCTACGAAGCCTGGCACGTCGATAACGGGCACGGCGGCGACGCCGTCACCTGGCGGCACGAAGGCGCGGCCAGCATGCCGCCGTGGATCGAGCCCGCCTGCCCGTCCTGTTCGGGCCTGTGCGTGAAGACCCTGCCACCCGGCGGCCATCACCGCGAGGGCGCCTCCATCAACGGCCATCCCCGGCGGAGACCATGCCGCTGAAGACCGACGGAAAGGCCGCACGGCGACGTCGGCTCAACCCCGGCCTTCCCCACCGGGGTGATGTGCTGGCGTCGTTCGTGGTGCTCCTGGTCGCCGTGCCCTTGTCGCTCGGCATCGCGGTGGCCATGGGGGCGCCGCCGGCGGCCGGGCTCATGGCGGCCGTCGTCGGTGGTCTCGTGGCCGGTGCGCTCGGCGGGTCGGTCGTGCAGGTCAGCGGCCCCGCGGCCGGCCTCGTGGTCATCGTGGCAGAGCTGATCGCCCGGTACGGCTGGGCAGGGACCTGCGCGATCACGGCCATGGCCGGCGCGGTCCAGATCCTGCTCGGCTTCTGCCGGCTCGCCCGCATGGCCCTGGCGGTCTCGCCCGCGATCGTCCACGGCATGCTCGCCGGGGTCGGGTGCGTCATCGCGGCCGCACAGATCCACGTCGTGCTCGGGGGAAAGCCGCAGAGCTCACTGTTGAGCAACATCGCGCAGCTTCCCGCGCAGATCTCCGAGCACCATCGGCCGGATGTGCTGGTGGGAGTGGCCACCATCGTCATCATGCTGGTGTGGCCCCGGTTGCCGGCACGGTGGCAGCGGGTGCCGGCGCCGCTGGCGGCCATCGTGCTGGTCACCGCGGGGGCCGCGGCCGCGCGCCTGGACGTGGAAAGGCCCGTGCTTCCGGCCCGGCTCCTGGGCGATCAGACCCTCGCCCGGCTGCCCGAGGGAAGTGTGCTCGGCATCGCCTTCGCGGTGATCACCGTCGCGATGGTCGCGGGCGTCGAATCACTGCTGTCCGCCGTGGCGGTGGACCGGTTGCACACCGGCGAGCGCGCCGACCTGGACCGCGAACTCGTGGGCCAGGGCGCCGCCAACGTCGTGAGCGGTGCCTGTGGGGGCCTGCCGATCGCCGGTGTGATCGTCCGGAGCACCGTCAACGCCACCTCGGGCGCGCGCACGCGCTGGTCGGCGGTGCTGCACGGGCTATGGGTGCTGATCTTCGTCGTGGCGTTCGCCGGGTTGTTGCGGGAGATCCCGCTGTCGGCCCTGGCCGGCCTGCTCGTCGTCGTGGGGCTGCGGTTGGTCGATCTCGGGGGGCTCTCGCATCTGCGCAAGCACCGGGAACTGCCGACCTATGCCGTCGCGATGGCCGGTGTGATCTTCCTCGGGTTGCTCGAAGGGGTCGCGCTGGGCATCGCCGTGGCGGTGGGGACGGCCCTGTGGAGGATCACCCGGGTCGGCATCGAGCTCGAGGACAACGACGGACACTGGCATGTCACTCTCCACGGTTCCATGATCTTCCTCGGCGTCCCCCGGCTGGCCGGCGAGCTCGGCCGCATCCCCCCGGGGCGCGAAGTGATGATGGACCTGGACGTCGACTTCATCGACCACGCGGCCTTCGAGGCTCTACGCGGCTGGATGAACGGATACCGCCGGGCCGACGGGCGGGTCCGGGTCAACGAGATCGCGGGGGACGTGTGGTCGCGCGCTCTCGCGGCCGCTCCCGTATCGCACCGGCAGCCCGCGGGAGCCCGGCACCGGTGGCCGCTGCCGTGGTCGCACACGCAGCGGCCGGCGGCCGGGATCGGCTGTCGCCCGGGCGCGGCGGCACCCGGAGGAGAGGCCCGGCTGCTGGCCGGGATCGCCGAGTTCCAGCGCCGCCGCGCGGCGCAACTGCGGCCCGTGCTCTCGGAGCTCGCCGAAGACGGACAGGTGCCGAAAGTACTGTTCATCACCTGTGCGGACGCCCGCGTGGTGCCCTCGCTGATCACCGCGAGCGGGCCGGGGGATCTGTTCACCATCCGCAATGTGGGCAACCTCGTTCCGCTGTACGACCCCGGCAGACCGGCCGCCGAGGCCGCCGTCGGCGCGGGGATCGAGTACGGCGTCGACGTCCTCGGCGTCGAGACCATCGTGGTGTGCGGTCATTCGCGGTGCGGCGCCGTACAGGCCCTGGCGGAGTCCCGTTCGCTCCCGCCCCAGCTCGCGGCGTGGCTGGAGCACGGGGTCGAGAGCCTGCGGCGCAGTGGCCTGGGGGCTCATGGACCGCTGGGACACGCACTGGACTCTCCCACCGAGCGCCTGGCCCTGGCCAACGTCGCGGCACAGCTCGCGAACCTGCGCACCTACCCGAGCGTTCGCGCGGCCACGGCGGCCGGGCGGCTGCGTCTGGTGGGCATGTACTTCGATCTGGCCAGCGCACAGACCTTGGTCCTGGACCCGGAGACGCAGACGTTCCGCCCCATCGGCGCGTGCTCGGCCTGCGCCGCCTCGCATTCATCCGGCCCGCCGCGCCGCGGCCCGTTGTGAGTTGACCGGAGGCCGGCGGCCGGACCACGCCGGGAGCGGCGCCGGCTTCGAGCCCGGTCCGGCCGTCCTCGGTTCGGCCTCCCACGCCGGACGACGGACGGAATCGAGTTGGACCAGGAACGGCAATATCCGGCCGCCGGCCCGCCCCGTCCGCTCACAATGTGGTGTGCCGACTTCGCGCCGTCGGCGATGCCAGGGCGGCCCGCCCCGGGCGGCGCCCTCGCCGGCCTGACAGCACGGCCGCGCGGACGAGAGATGAGCGAGGCGCACGGTGCGAACCCTCCAGACCGACTACCTGATGCTCGCGGCGCTGCCGTCCGCGGTCGGATCGGCTCGGCGTTACGCGCGGCGGATGCTGGCGGACTGGGGACTGGCCGCCATGACCGACGACGTGGAGATCGTCGTCAGCGAATTGGTCACCAACGCGGTGAAGGCCTCCGGCGGAGCCGAGGCCCGGCCGCCGTGGAGTCGCCTCCACGAGCGCCTGGAGGTCATCTACCTGTCCATGTCCGCGACCGTGGAGGACACCGTGATCGTGGAGGTCTGGGACGGTGAGGCGGCCCCACCGGTCGAGCTCGAGGCTGAGGCCGACGCCGAGAGCGGACGCGGTCTCAAGCTGGTCGGCGCACTGTCCCTCCGCTGGGGCACCCGCTGGCCCTCCGGCGGCGGCAAGATCGTGTGGTCCGAGTGCGCCTGCAGACGCGATCCTTGCCCGGGTGGGCTTCCGGCCGGGCCACCACGACCGGAGCGGTAGCGCTTCTGCCGCGCCCGGACGGGCTTCCGCGGCCCGGGAGACCGCGGCCGTGCCGCACCGGAGACGGCCGTGGTCGTTCTCACGCATGGCGGGCCGGCCGGAACACCTGGCCCGGTGTGGTCACAACGACAGAGATGGCGCGTGCCGCCGCTCCCGGTGTAGAGGGGTTCCGCTGGGGTACGCGCGGAGCATCGCCGCCGGAAACGAGCCGCCGGAACAAGAGGACCTCAATGGCGAGCCCACGTGACACCGAGAATTTCGAGACCGTCCGGGTGGCCCGCGTGGTGGATCCGGGCCTGCCGATCGAGGTGGCTCGCGGCGTCGCCACGGAGCTTCCAAGGCTCCTCTCCCTGCGCCTGGCCGCCAAAGCCTGGGTCATCGATGTCGTCTGCGAGGCCATCGTCTGCGACGAGCAGGTGGGCGTCGGCCGCGTTCTGCACGAGGTCGGGGGGCAACTGACCCACGAGGACAGGGACATCGAGATCGGGCTGACCGGCCTGCCCCGCCGGTCGGGCACCCGGCCGGTCGTCGCGGAGGTCAGCCGCGACGACGCAGTCATAGAGGGCGAACCGGCGCAGTGGATAACCGAGCGCTCCCATGGTCATCGTCGTGGCGGTCCGGCCGCCGGGGATGTAGCGGGGACGACCAGGATGAGCCCGCCGCGCTCGGACAGCGCCCCGGCCGTCCGGTCCAAGGCGGCCCTCCTGCGCGTGCCCGGCCGGAGGTCCGCCCGATGAGATAGGAGGTGTGGTATCCGGCCGCGGCGCCGAGGGCGGCGACCCCGATGACGGCGAACAGCTCCGGCCGTCCCGAGGCGGCGAAGACGCCCACGGTGATTACCGCGCTCTCACCCGGGACCACCGGGAAGAAGCCGTCGATGGCCGCGAGCGCGAACAGGAGGGCGTACACCCAGGGTGAGGACATCGCCCCCTGGACCTGATGGATCAGGGTTTCGGTCACGAATGCTCCGGCCTGTCTACGTTCGGAAGGGATCTCGAACGTAGAAATCCGGCCGGTGCGCGCAGTGGACGAACGGCTCCGATCACCCTTGACCTTCGGAAGGGGTGCGGATCACCAGAGGCCGCAGTCGGGCCGGCCTCCGGCTCAGCGGCCGAACCGGGCGATGACGATCGACATCAGCCGGTCACGGATCACCGGCATCCGGTTGAGCAGGGGCATCAGCGCCGCGTGCACGGGCCCGTGGCCGCGCGGCGGCGTCAGCCGGCCCAACTCCGTGATGGTCGGGTGGAGCGCGGCTATCCTCCTGCGCTCACCGGGGTCCAGTGCCCAGGGCATCGGTGGCGCCTCATAGCCGTCGGTCCTTATCAGGCCCCGTTTCGAGAGCGCGCTGAACCAGCGGGGGATGGCGTCGAAGACCAGTGCTCCGCCCGGGAAGCGGCGGGCGCAGGCGGCGATGAGGCCGCGCACCTCCGCGGGCGGCAGATACATGAGCAGCCCCTGCGCGGTGATGAGCACACCCGAGGAGGAGTCCACCTCGTCCATCCACCGAGGGTCCAGCGCGGAACAGGCCAGCACCCGCCGTCTGGGCGGATCGGCCGGCAGCAGCCGCTCGCGGAGCTCGACGCTCTCCGGAAGGTCCACGGTCAGCCAGCGGACCCGGCCGTTGTCGACCCGCCAGAACTGCGTCTCCAGTCCCTCGCCCAGCGCGACGACGGTGCCATCCGGGTGAGCGGCCAGGAAACGACGGATCTCCTCGTCGAAGCAGCGGGCCCGCAGCCCCTGCCACTGGCCGAACGCGCGCGTGCCGAAGCGCTCCTCGAAGGGGTAGTCGATGGACTCGATGAGCCGGACGGCCTTGGGATCTTGGAGCACCGGGTCGGGCCGGGCCGCTTCCGCGGCGCGCTGGTAGAGCGTCCACAACTGGGTCTCCGGCACGCCTTCCAGATGGACTTTCGCCTTGTCCGCCACGGTGTCCTCCCAGCTCGGACCGGCTGTGCCAAGCCTTTCACCGCCATTCTGGCCCGGTGAGAGGCATGCGATCGCCCGGCGCGGATATTACTCGGGGATGGAAGAAGCGGATATCGGAGTGACCGGGCTGGCCACCATGGGACGCAACCTGGCCAGGAACTTCGCCCGGCACGGATTCACGGTCGCGGTGCACAACCGGACGGGGAGCCGTACCGCGGAGCTCGTGCGGGACCACGGGGACGAGGGGGTGTTCAGACCAGCGGACACCATGGAGCAGTTCGTGGCCTCACTCGACCGCCCTCGCCGGGCCGTGGTGATGGTCAAGGCAGGAGGGCCGACGGACGAGGTCATCGATGAGCTCGCCGCCCTGATGGAGCCGGGGGACATCATCGTCGACGGTGGCAACGCCCATTTCGAGGACACCCGCCGCCGTGAGGCACGGCTCCGTGACAAGGGCCTGCATCTCGTCGGCACGGGCGTCTCCGGCGGGGAGGAGGGGGCGCTGCACGGCCCCAGCATCATGCCGGGCGGTACGGCGGAGGCGTACAAGGTCCTCGGCCCGCAGTTCGAGGTCATCGCCGCGAAGGTCGACGGCCGGCCGTGCTGTGCCCACGTCGGTCCGGACGGTGCCGGGCATTTCGTAAAAATGGTGCACAACGGCATCGAGTATGCCGACATGCAGCTCATCGCGGAGTCCTATGACCTGTTGCGGCAGGCCCTCGGTCTCACGCCGGCCCGGCTCGCCGAGGTGTTCGGGCAGTGGAACAGCGGGGACCTGGAGTCCTACCTCATCGAGATCACCGCTGAGGTCCTCGGGCACGTGGACGCGGCGACCGGCCGCCCGTTCGTGGACGTGGTGGTCGACCAGGCCGAGCAGAAGGGCACCGGACGCTGGACCGTGCAGTCGGCCTTGGATCTCGGCGTACCGGTCACCGGCATCGCCGAGGCCGTCTTCGCGCGCTCGCTGTCCGGCCACCCGGAGCAGCGTGCCGCGGCGCGTTCGCTGCCCGGGCCGCGCGGTTCCTCCGCGCTGGAGGACCTCGGCGAGGATGTACGGCGCGCGTTGTACGCCTCCAAGATCGTGGCCTACGCCCAGGGGTTCGACCAGATCGCCGCGGCGAACCGGGAGTACGGCTGGGACATCGACCTCGGCACCATGGCGGAGATCTGGCGCGGCGGTTGCATCATCCGGGCCCGGTTCCTGGACCGGATCAGGGAGGCCTACGCCTCCGATCCGGACCTGCCCACCCTGCTGACCGACCCGACGTTCACCGTGGCCCTCGCCGACGCCCAGGAGTCCTGGCGGCGCGTCGTGACCACCGCGGCGGCCATCGGCGTCCCGACGCCGGGATTCTCCTCCGCGCTGGCCTACTACGACGCCCTCCGGCGCGAACGGCTGCCGGCCGCGCTGGTGCAGGGGCTTCGCGACTTCTTCGGCGCGCACACCTACCGGCGGACCGACCGCGACGGCGTCTTCCACACGGACTGGTCCGGTGACCGGTCGGAGAGCAGCGCGTGATCGCGGCCGCTCCGCGCGGAGTCGGGGTAGCCGGAGCATGACGCTGGAACCGCCCGGCTGCTGCCCCGCCTGCTCAAGGGCCGCACCCGCGGGCCCGTGTCCTGCTGGACGAGCACACCGCCACATGCGGGCCGGGCACGGGCTGGGACCTGCACGAGTACTGCCACTCCTGCCTGACCCACCTTGGGGAGGCCGGAGCGAGCCTGCTGATGCTGATGGCCAGGTCACGGCACAAGAAGCCGGAGAACCTGCGTCGGCTAGTTCAAGCCCTCCCCGGAGGCCATCGCCGAGCTCACCAGCCTGCTCGCTCCCGGCGACAGACAAGACCGTGACGCACGCAAGTATCAGGCCTGGACGGATCTCCAGGACTCCACAGTCGCTTCGGCAAGGGTTTCGATGCGGTGCCCGTATGCCAGATGCCCATCAGACACGAAGCTGTCGTCACTGAACGGCAACCCGCAGAACGTGGCGCGGAAGGGCCCGGGAGATCCGCCCGGCGGGAGCGGCGCGTCAAGGCCCTTGTCCACGTAGAGCTGCAGCTGGCGGAATTGACCGTCGAGGTACTTCTCATGAGCTCTGAAGGATGCTGCAGGAGAGCGGATAATCACAGTTATCGCCTGTGATCTGCATCGTGGCATCGGCGGTCGATTCAGATGGGTCATCCGGCCCTCGGCGAGGCGGCTCAGCCTGTCGAGATAGCGGCCAGAGCGCTGGAAGCGAGTTGCTGTACCTCGTTGTCCAGGACGATGCCCCGCCAACCGCCGCTGGCGGTGGCCCGCTCGTCATGATCCAGGCATTCCTGCAGCAGCGGTGCCAGCTCACGGGCCGCAGGCCCCATTTCTGCGACTCGTCGCAACGCGGTCAGTTCGATCTGGCTGTAGGCGGCACCGGATCTGCGGTCGAAGATATGGCCGAATACCTGAAGGGCCAGGTCGCTGTCGCCTGTCACTCGCCAGTGCGCCCAGGCGATGGGGACAGCCTCGTGACTCCTCCACCACCGTTCGTTCGCACGCAGCCACTGCTCGGGCCAGCTCATCCGGTTCGCCCCGGCTGCCGGCCCGAGCAGCGAAAGGCAGCGGGCCAAGGCGCTCGCGAGCGTCGCTGCGCTCCGCGTCTCTGCGGCCGATTGCGCGGACTTCGGACGGGTGTCCGCGCAGCCCGGTGCGGTGTCTTGGCACAGGCGGGCCGTCAAGGTGAGCACGTCGTCCACGGTGTGCAGCAGCGCCGCCTCGTCGCCGGTGACAGCAAAGCGGGTCCGGGCTGCGGGCAGCGCAGTGATCCACAGGTTCAAAAGTCCAGGCACCCGCCGTTGCCCGGGCCTCAGATCGTACGATGCCTGCCCGGTAGTGGGAGAGGCGGTTTGTGCGCAGTGCGCGGATACCTGTGCCGCTGCCGCTTTCAGGGCCGTGCGTTCCACTTCGTCGAGACGTGGGGCCAAGTCTGCGGCTGCCGGCCCCATGGCCTCGATCACGGTGAAGGCCAGCTGCGGGTGCGTGGAGGCGAGGAGTGCTTCCAGCTCGGGCAACGCCTGGGCCGCTGCCGACCTGCATGCCGCAAGGGCGTCGCAGATCAAGTGGAATCGCGGTAGAGAGCCGTCGCGGAGACCGATGGGGGCGCTGTGGCCGGTGCGGGACTGTGACCAGTACCGCGCGAGTGCGGAGCGCAATGCGGGTGCCAGCAGCGATCCGTGCCGGGTCGCGCACGCGACTAGTGCCTCGCGCAGCGGCGGTTGGAAAAACCAATAGGAGCTCCCACTGTAGGAAGTGGACGGCCCGAACCCGTCTTCCTCCTCGTGCTCCAAGGCGTGCACCAGCGTCGGGACGGCGCGCGCGTCCCCGTGCCAGGCCAGCGCCCAAGCGGCCCGGATCACAAGTGGACGGTGTGGATCTTCCAGCGCGGCGGCGAGGCGGTCATCGAACGCGGCGCCGGCGGTGCCCGCTGCCGCCAGCAGGTCGGCGGACATCATCCTGTTCTGCGGTTCGGGATCACTCAGGCTCGCGGCGATTAGCGGGAGCAGTATCGAGGTGGCCGACCGCCACCTCAGCATCGCATCACCGGCCGCCTGCAGCGCCCCCATGCGGACCTGCGCGTCCTCATGGGCGATCAAAGCCCGGATGATGTTCAGCCAGTCGGTGGCATCGTCGCCGCACATGTCGCACAGCGCCATGGCCAGGCGGGAGCCATCCTTGGCCCAGGCTCGGTAGGCCTCATGCGGCGTGGTAGGCGCGAGCGCCTCGTCGAGCAGGTCCCGCCAGGTCACCGAGGTCGGCTCAAGACGCCTGTTCGCCGCAAGGCAGGCGAGCCTGAGCTCTTGAGCGTCCCGGCCCGGTGCCGCGGTGAGCCGGCGCACAGCCGCCGTGAGTGAGACGGCCGAGGGAGCACCGGTCTCGCGGGCCTTGGCCGCTGCCCGCGCGCCGTCCAATCGCAGCGACACGCGCAGAGCGAGGTCCAACTCGACCGCATCCCACCCGACCAGGGCATTCGCCGCGTCGTGCGCGCGTGGCGACCACAGCGCGTACTCCCACAGCAGCGCGGCCGCCGCCGTCCGCACCTCGTCATCGGTGTCGTCTACCAAGATGACCAGACGGTCGTGCGCGGCAAACAGCGCTGCCCGGCAGGCCACCGCGTGCTCTGCTGAACGCCAGGGCTCACGCATCTCGGTTTGCAGGGCTGCGAAGCGACCGATGAGCTCCACGATCTCAGCCCGCAGCGGCAGGCCGGGTGTGGCAGCGAGTTCGATCAGAAAAGGCACAGCAGCCGCACCTGCCGAGTACACGCTGCCGCCCTGGTGGTAGATCGAGGCGTCCAGGTGGTCCAGCCGTTCTCCGCGCTCGGGGTCCTTCCCGGGCCGTGCTAGCGCGCGCAGCGTCACAGGGACGTCAACGGCGGGCCCGTACGCATGCTTCAGATCCGCCCATGGGATTCCGTCAAGGCCGTTAAGCGGCGTAAGAGCCTTATCCGGTGCTGGTGAAGACGTGGATGCTGCGCGGTCACCCGCGCCGTCGGAATGTGTGAATCGACTGACTATCGGAGGTGCTTCCTTCCGGAGCCCGAGGACCGCCCGCCCAGAATCTTGGGAGGCCAAACCTATGAAACGGCGAGACCCGACATTATCGCTGTGGCCTGGATGGACGCCCCGCCGTATGGAGCCGGCCAATGTATCGATCTCTCCACAGATCCACAACGGGTTTCGCGCCGTTGGGATGCAGGATTGGGGAAGGTTCCCTTGGCCGACCTCTCGCGCCGAAGGCGGTTGCCGGCCAGCACGCCGTTGTCGCCGAAGCCGAGCCAGGCTGACAAGCCGTTGTAGGACTCGACTTTGTTGGTGGCGCGGTGACGCGGGCGCGCAGCTGCGGGTCGGCCAGGTACCGCAGCAAGGCGACGGTGCGCACGGAGCGGCCGACCTCGCGGAAGACCTTTTCCGGGCTTACTCGGTCTGCCCCCGGAGTCGTCGCGGCTCTTGACAGGCCAGTACTCCGATGGCAATTTGAACGATCAAATCGGGGTTCACCCGGACTTTTCATGCTCTGACCCCACGGAGTGATATGCGCGGCAGCGGCCCGAGCGCTGTGACGATCTCGGATGTGGCGTCGGCCGCGGGTGTCTCACGCCAGACCGTCTCCAACGTCCTCAACTCTCCGGACCGCGTCGCGCCCGAGACGGCCGGCCGCGTGCGGAGCGCGATCGCCGACCTCGATTACCGGCCCAACCGGGCGGCGCGGAACCTGCGTGAGCGGGCGAGCCGCCTCATCGGCCTCAAGGTCGGCTCACCGTCGGGGGTGAGCAACCTCCTGGACCGGTTCCTGCACGCGCTCACCGAGGCCGCGGGGGCCGCGCGGCACCATCTGCTGCTGTTCACCCCGGCCACGATGGCCGAGGAGCTGGAGACCTACGAGGAACTGATCCGCACCGGCACGGTCGACGGGTTCGTGCTGGCCGACATCCGCGTCAGGGACCGCCGCCTGCCGTGGTTCACCGAAAGGGGCATCCCGTTCGTCTGCTTCGGCCGGCCCTGGGGCCACGAGGACGCCGGCTTCTCCTGGGTGGACGTCGACGGCGCCTACGGCACCGCGCAGGCGGTGGGCCACCTGGTGGCGCGCGGCCACCGGCGCATCGCCTATCTCGGCTGGCCCGGGGGGACGGGGGCGGGGGACGACCGCAGAGCCGGATGGCGGGAGGCGATGGCGCGCCATGGGCTGATGGCGGAGGGACTTTCGGCGGCCTGCGCCGAGGACGTCACCGCGGCGGCCGCCGCGGCCCGCGGCCTGATCTCCCGGCCCGAGCCCCCCACCGCGTTCGTGTGCGGCAGCGACACCTTCGCGGTCGGAGCCCGCGTCGCCGGCGGCGCCGACCCGGCGGGACGCCCCCGCGTCGAGGTGGTCGGCTTCGACGACTCCCCGGCGGCGCTGCTGATGTCACCGCCCATGTCGAGCGTGCGCCAGCCTCTGGAACAGGTGGCCTACCGCGTCGTCGACCTGCTCGTCACGCGCCTGCGGGACACCGCCCCCACGGAGGGCGTGCTCTTGCGTCCCACCCTCATAGCCCGGGAACCCGTGCCGCCCGAACCGTGAACACCGGCCACCCGAACACAGACCCCCGGCACCGCCGCATGGCTCGCGGTGTCCGCCTGAATCCGTCCGTACACACTCGGGGTCGATCGATGGGAGAGCCCATGCGCACACGTTCCGCCGTCCTGGTGATCACGCTCGTCACCACCACCGGAGCCGCCGCGGCGCCGGTGGCTCAGGCCGATCCGGCACCACGGCCGGGCGCGGCCGAGCTCTGGGAGTCCACACGGCTCACGGACCGCCGTGCGGTGGTGATCGGAGACCGCTTCTACTCGATGTCCACGGCCGACGGCCTGTACCCGGCGGCCGGCTGGCACATCACCGGAGAGATGGGCGGCTTCTGGACACCGCCGTTGAAGCTCCTCGACGGCCTCTGGTTCGGCGTGAACGGGGCCTGGCTCGGCAAGCAGGTCACAGCCGAACGTTTCACGGCCGGGCACGGCTACACCCGGATCCGCTACGCCGCCGCCGGCGGGGTACGGGCCGAGCGCACGGACGTGGCACCCGACGGCGTCCGCGCGGGGCTGATCGGCCTCACGCTGACCTCCGATCGGAGCCGGACCGTACGGCTCGACCTGGACGCCCACTCCGAGCTCATGACCGCCTATCCGTGGGGCGGCACCAAACCCGACCAGGGGGCGCACAACCTGCCGGACACCGGCGCCTACGACCAGGGGGCTCTGCTCTTTCGCGAGCGGGGCGCCCCCAAGGTGCCGAACGCCCGCCCGCACGACTTCGCGGCACTGGTCGCCGCCGACCGTACGCCCACGGCCCATCGGCTCGGCGCGGGTCACCGGGGACCGCAGGAGCCGGCCGTGATCTGTCCCGCCACCGGGGACCAGCCCTCCCACTGCGACGACAGTGCGTTCGGCAAGGGGACCGGCGGCCGACTGTCCTACGACGTGAGGCTGGCCGCGGGCCGGAAGGTCACGGTCTGGGTCGCCGTCGCGGGCTCCGAGCGGGGAGTGGGCGAGGCGCGCTCGGCCCTCGACACGGCCCTGCGCGACCCGGCCGGCCTGCTGGCCCGCAAGATCGCGGCCCGGCGCGCGGTCGCCGCCAACACCTCCGTCGACCTGCCCGGTGACCGGCTGCTGCAGCAGAGCGTCGAATGGAGCAAGCAGAATCTCGCCGACTCGGTGCAGGAGTCCCGTGACCTGCGGCTGCGGGTGACCCGTGAGGGCAAGGAGTTCCCCGCGCCCAAGGGCACGCTCCCGCGCGCTCGCTGGCTCGGGGCGGGCTGGCCCGACTATCCGTGGCTGTTCGGCACCGACGGCGAATACACCGCCTTCGCCTCGGTCGCCGCCGGGCAGTTCGACCCGATCAAGGCTCACCTCCGTGCCGTACGGCAGGTCAGCGACATCGTCAACGACCGCAGTGGCAAGGTGGTCCACGAGGTCGTCTCCGACGGATCGGTCTACTTCGGGGCCAACGGCGATCCCGGCAACACCGACGAGACCTCGAAATTCCCCTCCGCCGTCGCCCTCGTGTGGCGCTGGACGGGGGACCGGACCTTCCTGGACGAGATGTACGACTTCTCCGTGCGCAACATGCGCCACGTCGTCGGCACGCTCGACGCCGACGACGACGGCTGGCCGGAGGGCCTCGGCAACGTCGAGCGGTCCGGCATGGGGGTGGAGAAGCTCGACAACACCGTCTACACCATCCGCGGCCTGCGTGACCTCGCCGACATGGCCGGCGCCAGGGGCGACGCCGCCACCGCCCGGTGGGCGAGCGGCCGCGCCGCCGCGATGGAGAGCGGGTTCGACCGGGCGTGGTGGTACGGCGGGAACACCGGCCAGTTCGCCGACTCGCTGGACGACCCGGCCGACCCGGCCGGCGACAACAACAAGATCTTCCAGCGGCACTGGATCGGCGTGACCCCGATGGACGCCGAGCTGGTACGCCCGGGACGGGTCACCCGCCCGCTCGCGACCGACGAGCACGCGCGCACGGCACTCGGGAAACGAGAGGAGCCCTGCTACACCGGCACCTACGGCCTCTACCACACCGGAACGGGACCCACCTCCGCATCCGGCGGCAACAGGGGACCGGCGTGCGACACCGCCGTCTCCAGCGTGCACAGCGAGCGGTCGGTCTACTCCCTCGGCAACGGGATCATGGCCGTCGCCGAGGGGAACTACGGCCGTCTGGACCGGCAGCGCCGCTACACCACCCACAACGCCCGGATCCAGCTCGACCCGGCGGTGTGGGAGATGCCGGGCGCGATGCCGGAGATCGCGCCGGGCCCCGACTTCGACCCGCCCAACATCGACCGGAGTCTCACGGGACGGTCGATGGTGCTGCAGGCCTGGGGGGCCTACGGCAACCTGTGGCCGGTCGTGCACCAGCAGCTCGGGGTCGCCCCGGACCTCGGCCACGGCAGGCTCGAGATCGTCCCCCAGGTGCCGGCCGGGCAGACCCGGGTCGCCGGGCATGACATCCGGCTCGGCGGCGGGACCGCCGACGTCACCGCCGAGGCGGGCCACGGTTTCCTGCGCACGGTCGTGAACACACGTGGGATCGGAGCCGCTCTGCTCATCGGACAGGTGCTCCCGGCCGGAGCGCGGGTGGCCTCGGCGACACTGAAGGGCAGGCCCATCGCCCACACCGTCCGCCGCACCGCCCGCGGCGACGAGGTCGTCGCCGATGCCGGACGAACCGGCGGCCCGTCCACCCTCGTGATCACCCTGCGCTGAATCACCGTCCACTGACCGAACCGGGCCGGGCCTCCGTACCGGAGGCCCGGCACAACCCATCCGGGAGGACGCTGTGCCCCGGGCATCCCTGCACGAGCACATCACCTGCGTCGCGGCGCCGGCCGTGTGGCTTTCACCCAGGAGCGGGCAGCTCACCGGTGGCGTCGACGGGTTGTACGTCGCCGACCGCCGCGCGCTCTCACGGCTGGTCGTCACCATCGGGGACACCGAGCCCCGGCCCCTCACCGCCGGGCTGCGCGGCTCGGGCACGGCCCGCTTCCTCGCCGCCGTGGCCGGCCGCGGTGACCCCGCCGTCACGGTGGAGCGGATCCGCACGGTGGCCCCGGACGGCGGCACCGAACAGATCATCGTCCGCAACCACGGCGAGGAATCGCTCACGACCACGCTGACGATCACCCCGGGGGCCGACCTGGCTCCCGTCGACGATGTCCGCTGGGGCGAGAAGCGGCTCACCCAGCTCACGGGCCGGCCGCTGCCCGACGGCATCGAATGGACGGCCGAGGACGGCTACCGGGTGCGGCTGCACGGCGCGACCCGCCACGACCTGTCCCTGGCGCCGGGGGAGGAGTTCTCGACGACACTGACCGTACGGGCCGTACCTCCCGTGACCGGCGGTTTCCAGCCACGGCCGGCGGAGGCCGCGGCGCCGTGGGCGGCCGGGACACTGACGGTCCGGTCGCCGGACCATCGCCTGGACGCGCTGGTGGCCCAGGGGATCGCCGATCTCGGCGCGTTGCTGCTCGCCGACGAGGGGGACCTCTACTGCGGGGCGGGAAGCCCGTGGTATCTGACGCTGTTCGGCCGGGACTCGCTGTGGACGGCCAGGATGGCGCTGCCGCTCGGCCATGAGCTGGCGGCCGGCACGCTGCGGGCACTGGCCCGCAGGCAGGGCGCGCGTCACGATCCGGCCACCGAGGAGGAACCGGGCAGGATCCCGCACGAGCTCCGGCCCGAGCACGCCATGAGCTGGCTGCCACCGGTCTACTACGGATCTGTCGACGCCACTCCGCTGTTCGTCATCACCCTCGCCGAGGCATGGCGCTGGGGCATGCCGGCCGCGGAGGTCGAGGCGCTGCTGCCCGCCGCCCGCAAGGCCCTGGAATGGCTGGGGACCTTCGGGGACTTCGTGTCCTATCGCGGATCGGCCGACGCCCTGGTCAATCAGGGATGGAAGGACTCCCCGAATGGGATCCAGCACGCGGACGGCCGTCTCGCCGCGCCCCCGATCGCGCTGTGCGAGGTCCAGGCCTACGCCTACCAGGCGGCGACGCTCGGCGCCGAGCTGTTCGACGCCTTCGGTGTCGATGGCGGCGATGACCTGCGGCGATGGGCGGCTCTGCTGGCGGACCGGTTCCGGGGGCGGTTCTGGCTGGACGGCTATCCCGCGGTCGCCCTCGATGGTGAGGGCAAGCCGGTCGACGGCCCCACCTCCAACCTCGGGCACCTCCTGGGGACCGGCCTGCTGACCGCCGCCGAGGAGCGGCAGGTCGCCCACCGGCTCACCGAGCTCGACTCCGGCTGGGGGCTGCGGACGCTCACCGACCGCGCCTCCGGGTTTCACCCGCTCTCCTACCACGCCGGGTCGGTGTGGCCCCATGACACCGCCATCGCCGTCCTCGGCCTGGTCCGGGCCGGCCACGGCGGCCTGGCGGCCCGGCTCGCGCGGGGGCTGGTCGGCGCCGCGCCCGGCTTCGGCTCCCGGCTGCCCGAGTTGTTCGGAGGATACGACTCCACGGACCCGCCCGTGCCCTACCCGGCCGCGTGCCACCCGCAGGCGTGGGCGGCCGCGGTCTCTCCCGCACTGGTCACCGCACTCCTGGGCCTCGAGGTCGACGTCCCCCGGGGCACGGTGACGGTGCGTCCGCTGCCGGGATGGGGCGGGCTGGCCGTCGACCATGTCCGGATCGCGGGTGCGACGTTGTCCGTACGCGTCGACTCCGCCGGTCACGCCACCGTGACAGGCTCGCCCGCCGGCGTGACCGTCAGCGTTCTCCCCGCCGCGCCGCCCCCCTGACCCTGCGGGCCTCGGCCGTCCCGCGGCCGGGGGCCCGGCGCGGCTGGGGGAGGGCCGAGACGGCCGTGTCCCGGTCCGCGCCGGCGGCGAGCAGCAGATCGACGATGATCGAGCGGAGCTGGGCGGTCATGACGTCGGCGGAGAACCCGGCGCGGCCGCAGGGCGTCACGCTCGCATGGTCGATCAGGGCCAGCACGGCCGCCCGGGCCATGGCCGGGTCACGGCCGGCGGCGAGCTCGTCCCGGAGCAGCAGCGTGGCACGGGCCAACGCCGAGGCGGCCTCGGGGAAGGACTCGGGGGTGGGCTCGCGCTCGCGCAGCGCCACCATCGTGCGCCGCGCCAGCACCCTGGTGTTGCGGATGGCGTGGTCCACGGGCGCGCTGGCCGTCTCGTACCTGAGGAGCTGCCGCCGCCACCGCCAGTGCAGCGGCGAGATGAACGTGATCTCCTTGCCGGCCCTCAGGGCCTCGCGCAGCTCCTCGATGACCCGCTGCGTGCCGCGCGCGTCCTCCAGCGCCTTCGCGGCACGCGCCTGATCCGATCTGCGCACGGCCTCGCCGATGCGCTCCAGGGCCGAGGCGAGGGCCTCCAGGACCGCCGAGGCGTGCCGATGGGCGATGGCCGCCGGGCTCGCCGGCAGCAGCGCGACCGTGGCGATCCCGAGCGCGCCTCCCGTCAGGGCGTCCAGCATCCGGGCCATCCCACCGGCCCCGCTCGGAGGGAGGAGGGTCGCGACGAGGACCGCGGACGATCCGGCCTGGAGAGCGATGAGCTGCCCGCGGTCCAGCAGGACCGCGGCCGTCATCGCGAGGGCGACCACGAGGCTGAGCTGCCAGGGACCGGAGCCGATCACTGAGATGATCAGGTCTCCCACCCCGATCCCCACACCCACGCCCACGACCAGCTCGGCGAGGCGGCGCAGCCGGTGACCGAGGGTGACGCCGACGCAGATCACCGCGGCGACGGGGGCGAAGAAGGGCTGTGGGTGCCCGAGCACCTCTGTGGCCACGACCCAGGCGAGCCCGGCCGCCACGGCACACTGGAGGATCGAAGGCATCATCACGACGACCCTTCGCAGCCGCTTCCGGACATCGGTGCGCGTCCTCTGCCTACCCAAGCTCATGACCTCCGGATTGTCGTCGTCGCCTACCGTCCGCAGGTACTGCAACCTCTGGAGTCCCGCAGGTCATCCCGGCCCACCGATGCCGCCGGGTTCTCAGCCGCCACTGTTCGACAGATTCGAAACTTACAATGTCAAGGCAGCGGCTGGGGCCTCGATCGTCTTCGATCGAGGCCCCAAGGATAAGAGAACGAACAGACCCGCCGAAGCGGGTCAGGCGCTCTTCCGGCGAAGCACCCGGGATACGGCCTTACGGGTCCCGGTCCTTCGGGGTGCCGCCGGCCGAGGCGTCGCCCGGGCGGCCAGCCGCCCCAAGAACAGTCCGACGGCAAGTCCGACGATCGCGCCGGCCGCGATGCCTCCCGGCAGAGCGGCCGTCCCATGAGGCGGGTAGTCCTTCCACACGGCCGGGAGCACGTCCTGGGCCAGGCGCGTGGACCCGATGACCACGACGGGGTACAGGACGGTGGCGGCGATCAGCACCGCGTACCAGCGGGGGAGCGGAGGCCGTGCGGCCAGGAAGACGGCCGCGGCGACCAACGGGCCACCGAGGAACGTCGCCCAGAAGACCTGCGGGTGCCCGGCCGAGAGCGCCCCGGCCATGCCGAGGAGCCCGGCGCAGGCGAAGGCCGCCAACCAGGCCGGACGCGTGACCCGGGGTCCCGCGGAGGCGACGCAGGCGAAGGCGGTGATGACGAGCAGAGCCTGGGTCAGCCCCATCGCCGTTCCGAGACCCGTGGGGAGGAGGGGCCGGTCCGCGGGACCGTGTGCGTTCATCATGAGCAGCGGCGCGCACCAGGCGGCCGCGACGCCGTATCCGGCCAGCGACTTGTTCGGCTCTTTCGATCCCGAGCCCCGCAGGAGCCAGGTCCTGGCGAAACCGATCAGGACGAGCGCGAGTCCCCAGGCCAGGATGGTGGACTTCCAGCCCTGCGACCCCGACATGGCGAACAGGGTGTCGGCGACGCACAGGGCGATCCCGCACGCCGCGGGTATCGCGGACCGCCACTTCCCGCGCTCGCAGGTGATCAGGGCGAGCCCCGCGACGACCGCGACCACGGCGGCCCAGCGCAGGTCGTGCGCCCACAGGAGGATCTCGCCCTGGCCCGGCCGGGCGAGGGCGAGATCCTCTCGGGCCCGCGCCGCGGGTGTCAGGAGGGTGAGCGCCACCGCCCACAGCGCCGCACCTGCGATGGCCAGTGCAAGCCCGGCCGTCTCCCGGGTTCGGATGGATATCCGTTTCATCACGCCGCCGATCATGTTGGGAAGGCATTGCAAACTTCCAAGATCAACAGCGGTTGTCAAGCCGGGAGCCGGCCGGGCTCACAGACCGCCGCCTTCGCCTCCGCCGACGGCTCCTCGTCGAACTGGGTGCGGTAGAGCTGCTCATATCGGCCGCGGGCCGCGAGCAGCTCGGTGTGCGTCCCCCGCTCCACCACGCGGCCGTCCTCGATGACCAGGATCAGGTCGGCGGCCCGCACGGTCGACAGCCGGTGTGCGATCACCACTGCCGTACGTCCGGACAGCGCCTCACCGAGAGCCTCCTGGACCGCGGCCTCAGAGGTGGAGTCCAGGTGCGCGGTCGCCTCATCGAGGATCACCACCTGAGGTTTGGCGAGCAGCAGCCGGGCGATGGTGAGGCGCTGGCGTTCGCCGCCGGAGAGCCGGTAACCGCGCTCCCCGACGACCGTGTCGAGTCCGTCGGGGAGCGCGGCGATCAGGTCGGCCAGCCGGGCCCGGCGCAGCACCTCCCAGATCTCCTCCTCCATGGCCTCGGGGTCGGCCAGCAGGAGATTGGCCCGGATCGACTCGTGGAACAGGTGGCCGTCCTGCGTCACCATCCCGACGTTCTGCCGGATCGACTCGGCGGACAGGTCCCGGACGTCCATGCCGGACAGCCGTACGGCCCCGCCATCGACGTCGTACAGCCGTGGTATCAGCTGGGCGATGGTCGACTTGCCGGCGCCCGAGGACCCCACCAGCGCCACCATCTGCCCGGGTCGGGCCCGGAAGGACACGTCGTGCAGCACCTCCGCTCCGCCGCGGGAGTCCAGGACCGCGACCTCCTCGAGGGAGGCGAGGGAGATCTTGTCGGCCGACGGGTAACCGAATCGGACGCCGTCGAACTCCACCGACACGGGCCCGCCGGGTATCGGGCGGGCCTGTGGCTTCTCGGTGACGAGGGGCTTCAGGTCCAAGACCTCGAAGACCCGCTCGAAGCTCACGAGTGCGCTCATCACCTCGACCCGTGCGCTCGCCAGCGCGGTCAGTGGTGCGTAGAGGCGGGTCAGCAGCAGCGCCAGCGAGACCAGGGCACCGGCTTCGAGCTGTCCCCGCAGGGCATAGAACCCGCCGACTCCATAGACCACGGACAGCGCGAGAGCCGACACCAGGGTCAGCGCGGTGATGAACACCGACTGCACCATCGCCGCCCGTACACCGATGTCGCGGACCCTCCTGGCCCGGGCGGCGAACTCGGCGGATTCCCACGCCGGTCGGCCGAAGAGCTTCACCAGGGTCGCGCCGGGTGCGGAGAACCGCTCGGTCATCTGCGTGCTCATGACCGCGTTGTAGTCGGCCGACTCGCGCTCGAGCCGCGCGAGCCGGGTGCCCATCCGCCGGGCCGGAAGGACGAAAACGGGCAGCAACACCAGTGCGAGCACGGTGATCTGCCACGAGAGCTTGACCATCACCACGAGGGTCAGCAGCAGCATCACCAGATTGCCGACCACGCCGGACAGCGTGTCGCTGAACGCCCGTTGCGCGCCGATGACGTCATTGTTGAGCCGGCTGACCAGGGCTCCGGTGCGGGTCCGGGTGAAGAAGGCGATCGGCATACGCTGGACGTGGTCGAACACCGTCGTCCGCAGGTCGAGGATCAGCTCTTCGCCGATGCGCGCCGACAGCCAGCGCGTCAGCAGCCCCAGGCCGGCCTCGGCCACGGCGATGAGGGCGATGAGCGCCGCCAGCCGGATCACGACTCCGAGCTCCGCGCCGCCGACGATCAGGTCGACCACCCGCCCGGCCAGCACCGGCGTCGCGACGGCCAGCACCGCCATGACCACGCTCGACAACAGGAACCGTGCCAGCCGATGGCGGTGCGGCCGCGCGAAGCCGCCGATGCGGCGCAAGACGGCTCTGGAGAAGGGCCGCTGATCCTGTTGCGCGTGCATCGCCCTGTACAGCGACATCCGCGCGGTCGTTTCCATGTCCATCAGGCACCACCAGGGGTTTCGGGGGATAGGGGAGTAGCGGTCAGTCCGTGAGGGGACTGCGAGCACCGCCGGAGGCGGGCGTCGCGGCTCAAGCATGTGACCTCGACTTTGGTTGAGGTCAAGGCGAGTCGGGGGTCTTCTCCCGAACGTGTCCCAGCCGCCATGTAGCTCTGGGGTAGATCACGGTTGCGGTTCGTGATCGTCACGAGTGGGGCATACCAGCCGGTAGTAGGCGTGGCGTTCGAGCGTGTTCCTGATCTCGGGGACGGTTTCGGGCGAATGGGGTGCCGGGGGCGGTCGTGGACGGCGACGGGGAGATCGAACGGGTCCCCTACGAGCTATGCGTGCTGGTGGCGCTGAAGAACACGCTGCGGCGCCGGGAGATCTACGTGCACGGCGCGACCCGCTGGCGTAACCCCGAGGAGGACCTTCCTGCCGACTTCGAGGACAACCGCGACGTCCACTACGAGAACCTGCGCCAGCCGCTGGACCCGGGGGAGTTCATCGCGAACCTGCAGGAGGCCATGCGGTCCTCGATGGCCGGGGCCGCGGCCGCCATCGCCAAGAACCGCTCGGGCGGCACCAAAGTACGCACGCACCGCGACGAGCCCCGCTGGCATGTGCCGGACCTGGGCAAGCTCCCCACCCCCGACAACCTCAAGGCGCTGCACGCCGAGGTGCAGGCGCGGTGGGGCGTGATCGACCTGCTGGACTTCCTGAAGGAGTCCGACTTCGTCACCGGCTTCACCGATTCCTTCACCACGGTGGCGACCC
>DASYNF010000250.1:0-3770 GCA_036008685.1 Actinomadura sp.
GGCACGGTCGTGTGGGAGGTGCTCCCCGAGCCCACCACATGGGGCTGGCGCAAGCCTCTGCCGACCGACCCGCCCGAGGACGTCGGGGACGCTATCCCTCCGGAAGCCATCGCCGCCGGACTCAGCGACCTGGAAGTCCAGCAGGGCCGTCGGCGACCCGGCCCGGCCGGCGGGAGAACCGAACCCGGAAATCGGTCGTCGGGGTGATCTGGCGTCTGGACGTGGGCCCGCCGACCGGCGCGGCGGCGGGCCCGCTTCATCTCCGAGCCCGTCCATCCGCATGCGCAGGGTGAGGAACCTTCGGCCATGAGGAGGACCGCCAGGTGAAGCCCTGCCCCCGTAAGCCCTCCCTCGCTCCCGAACAGGCCTTGGCGCTGCAACTGCTCAGCCGCCGGTTTCCGGATGTGCCCGTCTGGTTCGGCCATGTGACTCGTAGCTGGTGGGCCATGATCGGCGGCCGGCTGCTCGAAGCCACCACGGCGAAAGAGCTCGGCGGCATGCTCGACACCCTCGAGGCCCTGAATCCCCGTAGAGATTCGTGGCCGGTTCGGCCCGGCCATGTCAAGAACCCGTCGTCGGCTCCGACGTCTCCAGCGAAGGGCAGCCACACCGGGTGCCAAAGCAACGATCAGCAGGAGTTCCGATGAGGAAGATCTTCTCGTTCATGGTGACGACCGCCGACGGCTACTACGAGGGCCCGAACCAGGCGTTCGACTGGCCGAACGTCGATGACGAGTTCAACGAGTTCGCGATCCAGCAGCTCGACGAGGTGGACACGCTCCTGTTCGGGCGCGTCACCTACCAGGGCATGGCGGCGTACTGGCCGACCCCCGCGGCGGAGCAGGACGACCCGATGGTCGCGGCGAAGATGAACGGCGTCTCCAAGATCGTCATCTCCCGGACCCTCGGCAAAGCCGACTGGGCCAACACCCGGCTCATCAAGGACGACGCGGCCGAGGAGCTCACCAGGCTCAAGCGGCAGCCCGGCAAGGACATGGCCATCTTCGGCAGCTCCGACCTGACGGTGAACCTCCTGCGGATGGGACTCGTCGACGAGCTCCGGATCATGATCAACCCGATCATCCTCGGCGAGGGCAACTCCCTGTTCAGGACCACGGACAAGAGGATCGGCCTGAAGCTGCTGAAGACCAGGCCCTTCGACTCCGGCAACGTCCTGCTCTACTACCAGCCCACTACCCGCTAGGGACATCGCCGTCTCGGACATGCCCGTGCGGTGCCGGCTCCGCTGAAGGAGATGGAGACGGCATCGCCGGCGGGTGTTTTCACAGCGAGCAAGCTAGCGATGGCGAGATGAGAGCCGCACCGGGTTTTCCAGGGCCGCTCGACCCGGACCGCAGAGCCGGCCAGGGCTCAAGGACCGGAACGCGACGTGGCGGCGATTTCCGTGACGTACTCCTCGCATGTCAGCTGCCGAAGGATCTCCACGCGCAAAGTCAGGCGTTGAACCTCGCTCCTGGCGATCCCGTCGGGCGTGACCGTCAGGGTTTGACGGCGACGCCTCCGTACATGTGCACGTGCATGGGGTCCATCGCTCTGGCCACGTCGTCGGGGTGCCAGTGGTTGACGAGCGTGACTCCCGGATCCAGCAGCTCCAGGCCGTCGAAGAAGCGCTCCACCTCGGCCTTGCCCCGCACCTTCGTGGGGATGCCACGGGCGTTGTAGGCGGCGACGCCCCCGTTCACCTCGTCGGGCGCGTGATCGGCCGTGACGGTGGTCAGCACCAGGACGCTGCCGGCCGGCAGCGGCTCCATGAGCCGCCGGACAATCGTGTGCGCCTCCTGCTCATCGGGGATGAACTGGAGGACGGCGATCAGGCTGAGTGCGATCGGCCGGTCGAGGTCAAAGGTCTCGCGTACCTGCGGGGAACCGAGGATCGCCTCCGGGTCGCGCAGGTCGGCGTCCACATAGGCGGTCCTGCCCGCAGGATCGCTGGCGAGCAGCGCCCGGGCGTGCACGAGCACGATCGGGTCATTGTCGACATAGACGATCCGCGACTCCGGGGCGACCTCCTGGGCGACCTCGTGGAGGTTGGGAGAGGTGGGCAGGCCGGCGCCGATGTCCAGGAACTGGCGGATGCCGTGCTCCGCCGCGAGGTGACGGGCCACGCGGCTCATGAAGTCGCGGTTGGCCCGCATGGACGTGGGCAGGTTCACCCAGTCCTTGGTGATCTCCGCGGCCGCCTGGCGGTCGGCGAGGAAGTTGTCCTTGCCGCCGAGGAGGTAGTCATAGATCCGCGCCGAGTGGGCCACGTCCGTCTTCAGGTTGAGGGGGCGTCGTCGGCCGCGGTGCTCCCGGTCCGGCTTCGCCCCGTCCGCACGCTCTGCCACGTCTGCCCCTCCAGACCCACTACGTGATCGTTTGACCCCTCACACTAGGGCCTGTCGTCAAAGTGCTCAAGGATTACGGCTCTGCAGGGCGGTCGGTGGCGACTGCCGTGGGTCAGGTTCGCGGCGCGATCTCTTCGAGGTCGTCGATGGTGCCGGACATGATGACCCTGAGGTGCTCGGTGAGGTGTTCGGCGGGCCAGTCCCACCAGGCGACGGACAGCAGACGGGCGACGTCGTCATCGTTGTAGCGGGTACGGATGAGCTTGGCCGGGTTGCCGCCGACGATGCCGTAGTCGGGGACGTCGTCGACGACGACAGCACCGGAAGCGATGATCGCGCCGTGCCCTATGCGTACCCCGGGCATCACCATGGCGGTGTAGCCGAACCAGACGTCGTGGCCGACCACGGTGTCTCCCCGGCCGGGTAGGCCCGTGATCAGGTCGAAGTGCTGGGCCCAGGAGCCGCCCATGATGGGGAAGGGAAACGTCGAGGGGCCGGCCACAGCGTGGCAGTCCTGCTCCGGATCTACGCCAAGTGCCTCGTGGGCCAGTACGACGCGGCCAAGCAGCGGATCTCCGCGGCCCTCCGGTCCTAGTGCTGGCTGTGCCACTGAGACCGGCACCATAGTCCGCGGGTTTAGGCACCAGTTGGTGATCGACGGGTCCGGAAAATGTCGATGAGTTCGGGGACCACTTCGGCCGTGCCACGCTGCCGGATGGGAGATCTTGTCCCTTGTCGCTGAAGTTGAAGCGGTGCCGCGAAAGCTGCGGATCTATGAGTGTTCGCCGGCGGACCCGAGTGGCCGACCGCCATGTCACACCTGGCGGTTGCGTTCCGTCTTCTATGACGCCCCTCGGTAGTGGAAAGGATCAACTTGTGAACATCGCGCTGTGGGTGACCCAGATCCTGCTGGCCGGAGTGTTCCTGTGGTCGGGCACCCGTCAAATCCACCTGGGCGAAGAGCCGTCTGATCGCTGCCGGACAGACCGGCGTGGCACCGTTTCCCCTGCCGTTGATCCGGGTGACGGCTGTGTCCGAACTGTTCGCCGCGATCGGTCTGATCGCTCCCCCGCTGACCGGCATCGCGCCCGTGCTGACCCCCCTTGCCGCCGCCGGCCTAGGTATCGTGATGGTCGGTGCCTGCATCAGCCACAGCCGGCTGCTGCGCGCGGACCACGCCGCCGGTCGCGGTTCCGGCGAAGCGCGAAACGTCGCCGCCAACCTGGCGCTCCTGGCCTTGTGCGTGTTTGTCATCGTCGGGCGCTCCTGACCGCCTACCACCGACATCCCAGGGCGATGAGCCTTATGGGGAACTGGCCGATACACAGCCAAGATTCCGAGTCGGGCCACTAGCTCCCGGAACTTCGGCACGTATTCGGCACGGCCACCCGCCGGAAGCCGACGCCAGCCGGACACGACCGG
>DASYNF010000251.1:0-4466 GCA_036008685.1 Actinomadura sp.
GAGCCTGGACGGCTACATCGCCGCGCCCGGCGACGACCTCGGCTGGAGCGTGCCGAGCGACGAGCTGTTCCAGTGGTGGTCCGACCGGGTGGGGGCGACGGGCCTGGCGCTGTACGGGCGCAAACTGTGGGAGACGATGAGCTCCCACTGGCCGACCGCCGACCAACAGCCCGGCGCCACACCGGCGGAGATCGAGTTCGCCCACCGCTGGCGGGACATGCCGAAGGTGGTGTTCTCCTCGACGACCAGCACGGTCGACTGGAACACCCGCCTGGTCACCGGTGACGCGGTCACCGAGATCACCCGGCTCAAGGCCGAGAACGGCGGCCCCATCGACATCGGCGGCGCCACACTCGCCGCGGCGGCCATGCGGGCCGGGCTGATCGACGAGTACGTGCTGGCCACCGCACCGGTCTTGGTGGGCAGCGGCACGCCGTTCTTTACGGCCCTGGACAACTGGGTGAACCTGACCCTGGTGGAGATCCGGACGTTTCCCGACGGCGTGGTCCTGACCAGGTACGAGACCAAGCGCTGAGCGCCCAGCCTCGGATCGGCGCGGGCTTCGGGCCGCCCAAGGATCTCGTGGCACTGTGTTCCGAGGCGATCGTGATACCCGTGCCGGATCACAGGCCGTGCATGTAAGGGATCCCCTAACGGACGACCGGACTGGGGGCCTACTGGCTCTCCCGGCTGGTGAGGTACGCCTGCCGCGGCGTCCGGTCGTTGAGGGCTTGGTGCGGTCGCAACGTGTTGTAGGTGTGGCGGAAGCAGTTGATCTCGACGGCCAGGGCGTTGCCGTCGCCGATCACAGCCCGATACAGGTGCTCGTACTTCAGCGTGCCGAAGAACCGCTCGACCACGCCGTTGGTCTGTGGGCTCCGCACCCGCGTGCGGACGTGGCGGAACAGCGGGTCGTCGCCGGTGAACGCCTCCGCGAACACGGTCCCGCGGAAGCACGGGCCGTTGTCGGTGACCACCGCGATCGGTGCGGGCGCCTCGCCGATGACGAAGTCGTCGGCGTCGACGACGTCCATCCGGCCTCGGTCGGCGCGGAGATCATCGAGGTCGAGGACCCGTTCTGCCTGGACCGCCGCACGCCGCAGGCAGGCGAGCGCGTCCTGACCGCGGCTGGTGGGGGTAACGGTGGTGGCCAGACAGTATTTGCTCGCGTAGTGGATAACGGCGCAGATCCGCCAGATCCCGCCGCGGGCGGTCTCGAACTCGCTGAAGTCCATCTGCCAGACCCGGTTCCGCTCCCGTGGTGGGTCGCGGAACACCCGCTTGCGAAGCCGCGACCACGACCTGCGGTCGGCGCGGAACCCGGACGGCAGCAGCAGCCCGCGGCGGCATAGCGCCCGTTCCACGGTCGACGTCGACACCTCGTAGCCGTCGGCGCGCATCATCGCGGCGATCTTGCGGTGCCCCCACGCTGGCCAGTCCGCCGCGTACTTGGCTGCGGTCGCCTCGACCGCGTCGGTCTTCGGCGCCGGCCACGGGCCTTTGGCCGGGGCGCCGGCACGGTGCCGGGCGAGACGACGCCAGTACGTCCGTTCCGGGCTCCCCGCCAGTGCTGCGAACCTCGACACCGACACGTCATGTGTCGCTCTCAGGGCCTCGAGGTCGGCGAAGGGACGGAGTCGATGTACTCCGCGCCCTTCTGCCAGATCCGCAGCTGCACCGTCGCCTCCGCCAACGCGAGCTTTAGCTGCTCGCACTCGTTGCGGAGCCGCCGTTCGGTCTGCGACTGCCCACCATCCGGGCCAGGCAGCGAGCGATGCATGCCCGCCTTGCCGGCATCGACGATTCGGTCCCGCCAGTTCCCCACCGTCGCGGACGAGACACCGTGCCTCCGCGCCGCCTCGGCCAGCGACAACTCGCCCTTCAACACCGCCTGGATCTGCTCGTCCACGGACACCTGCCGGGACGGCTTGCGCTGCCTGCTCACCCAGACACCCTTCGTGACCGGTCAACCTCGGACCATGCCACGAAGTTGACGCACCCCAGTAGACAGAAATCGAACATATGTCCCCCTAGGCGGGAGTAGAGCGACAGGGTGCTGCTGATGCTCGGCGAGGGCCCCCACCGCGACCGGATAGACCTCACCGGGAGCCTGCCTCACCGTTGGTCCGCGGAGAGGCGGGCAAGATCGGCATGGAAGGGGTTCGGGATGGCTGGGCCGTTGATCCACAGCTGGGACCGGCCGACTACATCTTCGGGGTAGCTCTCGACCGTGCCGCCGCCGCGGCGAGCGCTCTCGTCGATGGTGCCTGCCAGAGCTGCGTCGGCTACCCCTTGTCGACGGTGTCCAGTCCCGACGAACTATCAGGTGATCTGCCAGTCGGGGAGGAGGTGGCCCAGCAGCCTGCTGCCCAGGCCCTCGCCCTGAGCCGATGGCGTCGCCTGACGACCGCTACACCCCGCGGCCCCTCAGACCGGGGCGGTGAACGGCGCGGCGGTGCCAACGAGCTACCGGCCAGCAGGGGCGCCGCGCACCTGCGACCCGGTAGGGGCGGCGGGCGTGAGCACAGTGGAGGTGAAGAAGCCGGTGACCAGCTTCTCGTAGCGGAGGTGGTCCGAGTTCCATGACTCGGTGTGTTCCGCGCCGGGGAATTCCTCATACTGCATCGGCCAGCCCATCTCCTTGCCCGCGACCGAGAAGTCGCGGTTCATCTGCGCCGGGGACTGGGTGTCGGCGTCACCCTGGATGAGCAGTGTCGGAGGCTTGATGGCCGGGGGGTGGCGGAGCAGGTCGAGTTGTTCGAAGTCTTCGCCGGTGCGCCAGTCGATGATCTGGTCGAACAGCTAGATCACCACGCCGGGCGCGCCGTACTGCTCGCCCCCGACGTACTCGGCCACCCGTGGCATGCTGCTCGTCGGAGCGTCCAGCAGCATCGACGTGACCACAACGGCCAGCGGCGAGTGCACGAGGAACTGGCCGATGATCTGGCCGCCGTTCGATCCGCCGTACAACACCACCCGCCGCGCGCCATCGCCCTGCGCATAGCGGACCGCCGACTCGACATCCCTCCATTCGGAGCCGCCCAGGTGCAACAGCCCGTCGGGTGAGGCCGGGGCGCCCTCGTCGTTGCGGTAGGTGATCGCGAGCACGGGCAGGCCGAGGCGATGGAAGGTCGGGGCGATCGGCATCATCGCCTTGCGCCGCCCGTTCTGGCCGTGCACCGCGATCACCCACGTCGAGTCGGCCGGCCCTGTGGCTGGCACGAACCAGGCCGGGGCCGGGCCGAGCTCGGTGGGCACCATGACCTCCGAGTAATCCAGGCCGAGCGTGGTCTTCGGGTCCGACGGCATCGGCCCTCCCACATGCACCGCCGACCCGATCGTCGGGAGCGCGCCGTCGAGCAGCGGGCGCTCCACCGAGTCCGGTGACTGGGCCACGATGTCGCCCATTCGCGCGGACGCGCCGTCCCACGACAGCCAGTACGTCCCGTGGCTGCGGGCGGGCCTGGTGTTGGCCGTGATCACCACGTCCTTCCCGGAGTCGACGTCCTTCACGGCGAGCACCGTCTCGAGGTGTTGCCCGTGGGCCGGCACGATCTGCTGGCTCACCGCCAACCACGAGATCCCGAAGGTCCCGACGGCCAGAAGCACCAGCAGCGCGACCCCGGAGACGATGGTGATCCGCACCCAACGGTGCTTGCGCCGCGGCGGCTCGGTCTGGTCTGCAGACTCCGACTTCTCCCGCGTCTCCACTGACCCTGGCTCCACAGCTGCGGCCGCCACGGGTAACGCCTCCGGGAGCTGTCCTGCTCGGTCACGCCTTGAGCCCATTGAGGATCCTCCCCGTCGCCCGCGCACACAGCGCGCGGAAGTCCCGTTCCGGCAGGTCGATTCGGCCGCCGAGGTAGAGCTGCACCAGGCGCTGGGTGTGTCCGGTGAGGGACAGCGCGACCTCAAGGGCGTCGTCGCGCTTCAGTAGCCCCTGCAGCATGCCCCGCTCGACGGCCTCGACCACCTGGCCGAAAGTGGGCGAGCCACCGTCCCGAAAATCCTCCGGAAAGCGCCGGCCCTGCTCCCACATCTCCGTGAACAGAAAGGTGTACAGATGCGGATCGCCCAACGCGAAGTCCAGGAAGTCCTCCAGCAGCCCGAACACACCGGCTTCCCAGTCACCAGACACGGGCCCCTTCGCCCATTTCCCGGCCAGTTCCGCGAAGGCGGCATCCGCGACCGCGCGCAGGAGCGCGTCCCGGCTCGGGTAGTGCGTGTAGATCGCCATCGGCGTGATCCCCACCGCCGCGGCCACCCGCCGCATGCTCACTGCCCCGGCACCCTCGGAAACAAGGATCGCCCGCGCCGCCGAGGCGATCCGGGCCGCCGTCCCATTCTCAACCACGATCTACACCGTACAGATGAAGTTCTACGCCGTACAGCTGCTCGGGGTGCCCCTCGCAGGCGCGGTGGTTGCGGGACCTAGTGGCTCGTCACGGAGCCTTACTGGACACCGG
>DASYNF010000252.1:0-47425 GCA_036008685.1 Actinomadura sp.
CCGCGCTCGGCGGCCGGGCTCTGGCGGCCGCGGAAGCCCCCGCGGCCGTGATCGAACCCGGTCGCGATGAGCGTGACGCGGATCTCGTCGCCCATGCCCTCGTCGATGACGGCGCCGAAGATGATGTTGGCGTTGGCGTCAGCGGCGCCCTGGACGATCTCGGCCGCCTCGTTGACCTCGAACAGGCCGAGGTCCTTGCCGCCGGTCATGTTGAGCAGGATCCCGGTGGCCCCCTCGACGGACTCCTCCAGCAGCGGGCTGGAGATCGCGATCCGCGCCGCCTCGGCCGCGCGGTTCTCGCCGTTGGACGTGCCGATGCCCATGAGCGCCGAACCGGCGTTGCTCATGATCATCTTCACGTCGGCGAAGTCGGTGTTGATGAGGCCGGGCGTGGTGATGAGGTCGGTGATGCCCTGCACACCGGAAAGGAGCACCTGGTCAGCGGCCTTGAAGGCGTCCAGCACGCTGACCTGGCGGTCCGAGATGTACAGCAGCCGGTCGTTCGGGATCACGATGAGGGTGTCGACCTCATCGCGGAGCGTCTCGATCCCGGCCTCGGCCTGCATCGCACGGCGCTTGCCCTCGAAGCTGAAGGGACGGGTCACGACCCCGATGGTCAGGGCGCCCAGGGAGCGGGCGATGTTGGCGACCACGGGCGCGCCCCCGGTCCCGGTGCCGCCGCCCTCACCGGCCGTGACGAACACCATGTCCGCGCCCTTGAGGACTTCCTCGATCTCCTCGCGGTGGTCCTCCGCCGCCTTGCGGCCCACATCGGGGTTGGCTCCGGCCCCGAGCCCGCGCGTGAGTTCCCGCCCGACATCGAGTTTGACGTCGGCGTCACTCATCAGCAGCGCCTGGGCATCTGTGTTGATCGCGATGAACTCGACGCCCTTGAGACCCTCCTCGATCATCCGGTTGACGGCATTGACGCCGCCGCCGCCGATGCCGACCACCTTGATGACCGCGAGGTAGTTCTGCGGTGCTGCCACGACGAGGGGCCTTTCCGCTCGCTCTATCGAACCGTCCGGCCGGTCGCGTGAACCGGACCGTTCCGGTGTTGCTGTCTTTGTGTTCTGGGGGGGATCGGGCGGCCGGTGCCGCACCAAACCCTCACCCTCAAGTTGAGGTTCAGAGTTATGTCAACCTGAAGGCTGATACGGACAGTAGGTGCGGGCAACTCCAGGGTCAACTAACCCGGCACGAACTGAACCGGCGTGTCGCGGTGAGTCCGGGTTGCCCCGGTTCAAGAATCCCGTTCATCGGCCGTGCGGCCGTATCTCCACAAACCCCCCGTCCACGGGGAGCTCCGCAGGCCGTACCCCCCTAGCCGTGCCTCCGCACGGCGTCATCGCGTGGTCACCACCTCGGGCGAGCTGACGTCGACGGTACGGGCGGAACGGCCCGCCTGGGTCCCCAGGAGCGCGTCGATGAGCCGGACCTTCTCGGCGGACCGTTCCGGAGCTCCCCAGACCACCGTCATCCCGGCCTTGAACCGCAGTGTCACCGACTCCGGGCTCGTGGCCTCGATGACGGCGAGGCGCCCGGCGAATCTCGGCGGGAGGCCGCCGCGCACCTTCAGGGCCGCGCCGGTGGCAGGGTCGGCGGGGCCGGGATTGGCCACGTCGAGGAGAGGGAGCCCCCGCGGCCGCCCGGTCGTGGTGAGGACTATCACACCGTCCCGGTCCATCTGGTAGTACCTGTGGCCCCGCTCGACGACGACGAGTGGCACCCTCTCCCGGACGGTCACCCGCACGGTGGCGGGCCACCGCCGTTGCACGCGCGCCGACTCGACCTCCTGGAGTCCCTGGACCCGGTCACGGATCAGATCGGTGTCGAGCCGGACCAGCGGCGTGCCGAGCGGCACCCTGGCGACGGCCGTCACCCGGTCCCGCGGGAGGATCTTCACCCCCGTGACCTCGACGTGGCGCACCACCAGGAGCCGTGAGCCCAGCAGCACCCAGGCCGCGGTGGCGAGAACTCCGACGACCAGCACCACCACGCACACGAGCAACCAGCGACCTGGAGTCCGCGCCGCGGCGGTGCGCCGTGGCATGGACTCGTCCGGCTGTTCGGGCCCGGTGGCGCCGGGGGTCGTCTCCGTATCCGTCATCGCCGTCCGCCCGTCCGGCCCGGTGCGCCTCTACGGGCCTGGTCCGATGATGGCGCGGATCGGGCCGCCCCCGTGGACCCCACGCCGACGGGGGCCGACACGATCAAGCCCGGGCGGCGAGCCGCTCCAGGATGAGGGGACCGAGCTCGGTCACGTCGCCGGCGCCGAGTGTGATGATGACGTCCCCGGCCTCGGCCAGGCCGACCACCCGGGCGGGCACCTGGTCGCGGTCGGGGGCGTAGAGGACTTCGGTCCCGCCGGGCCGCGGCCCGTCCGGGCCCGGGACCTCGTCGGCGACGAGCTTCCCGGTCACGCCGGGCTCGGGATCCTCCCGGGCGCCGTAGACGTCCAGGACCACGGCCACGTCGGCCTGGCCGAGCGCCGCGCCGAACTCCGCCGCGAAGAACCGCGTACGGCTGTAGAGGTGCGGCTGGAACACCGCGACGATCCGGCCCCCGCCCTTCTGCTCGACGTAGTCACGAGTGGCCCGCAGGTCGGCGATCAGCTCGGTCGGATGATGGGCATAGCTGTCGAAGACCTCGGCGCCACCGGCCGCACCTTTGCGCTCCAGGCGCCTGCGGGCGCCGCCGAAGGCCGCGAGCCCCGCCCGGACGGTCTCGAAGTCGTGGCCGAGGGCCAGTGCGACGGCGACCACGGCCGTGGCGTTGTGGGCGTTGTGCAGGCCCGGCACCGTGAGCTCGACCGGGCCGAGCCCCTCGATCTCGAAGCGTGAGCCCAGGCCCCGGGGGCTGAAACCGGTGATGCGGAGATCGGCGCCCGGGGTCTGCCCGTAGGTCCGGACGGTCAGGCCGCGCGAGCGGCCGAGCCGCGCCAGCTCCATGGCGACCGGATCGTCGGCCCCGGCGATGAGCACGCCGCCCGGGCCTATCCGCTCGACGAACCGGGCGAAGCTCTCCTTGACCTTTTCGAAGCCCCCGTAGTTGTCGAGGTGGTCGGCCTCGACGTTGGTGATGACCGCGAGCTCGGGCGCGAGCATGAGGAACGAACCGTCGCTCTCGTCGGCCTCCGCGACGAAGACCTCGCCTCCGCCCTCGTCGGCCCCCAGGCCCGTGGTGACGAGCTGTCCGCCGATGCAGTAGGCGGGGTCGGCGCCGGCGTGCTGAAGCGTCACCGTCAGCATCGAGGTCGTGGTCGTCTTGCCGTGGGTCCCGGCGACCGCCACACCGCGGCGCCCGGCCATGAGGGCGGCGAGTGCCGCGGCGCGGTGGAGCACGCGGAGCCCGCGCCTCCTCGCCGCTACGAGCTCGGGGTTGTTCTCCCGGATCGCGCTGGAGACCACGACCGTGTCGGCGTCGCCCACCTGCTCGGCGGCGTGCCCGACGAACACCTTGGCACCGAGATCGCTCAGCTGACCGAGCAGTTCGGAGTCGCGGGCGTCGCTCCCTGAGACGGCGATGCCCCGCTTGAGCATGATCCGGGCGATCCCGGACATGCCCGCTCCGCCGATGGCGATGAAGTGGACCTTGCCGAGCCGGTCGGCCGGGATCACCTCGGCCGGCTGCTCCGGGCTCACCGCACGCCCCTGCGGACCACGTCGAAGACCATGCGGGCGAGCGCCACATCGGCGTCGCGGCGGCCCAGCCGCGCGGCGGCCTCCGACATCCGGGCCACCTGGTCGGCGTTGGAGAGCACCGGGAGGAGGTTGGCGACGATCCAGTCGGGGGTGAGCTCGGAGTCCTCGACCAGCAGGCCGCCGCCGCCGGCGACGATCGGCTCCGCATTGAGGCGCTGCTCGCCGTTGCCGTGCGGCAGCGGGACGTAGACCGCGGGAAGGCCCACGGCGGCGAGCTCCGCGCAGGTCATCGCCCCGGACCGGCACATGGCCACGTCCGCGGCGGCGTAGGCCAGGTCCATCCGGTCGCAGTAGGGAAGCGTGACGTACTGCGGGCCGGGGGCCGGCTCCGGCTCCTCGGTGTTCTTGGGGCCGACGATGTGCAGCACCTGGATGCCGGCCGACCGGAAGGCCGGGGCCGCCGCGACCGCCGCGCGGTTGAGCGAGCGTGCTCCCTGCGACCCCCCGAAGACCAGCAGGGTGGGGAGGTCGGGCATCAGCCCGAAGTAGGAGCGGGCCTTGTCTCCGGCGGCCAGCCGGTCGAGCGTGGTGATCTCACGGCGCAACGGGATGCCCACGAAGGAGGCGTTCGGCAGCGAGGAGTCCTGGTGCGACACCGCCACGTGCTCGGTGAAACGCGCCCCGAGGCGGTTGGCCAGGCCCGGGCGCGGGTTGGCCTCGTGCACGATGATGGGCACCCGGCGCTTGCGGGCCGCGAGGTAACCCGGGGTGGCGACGTAACCGCCGAACCCGACGAGGACCTCGGCTCTGGCCCGGTCCAGCACGGCGGCCGCCGCGTTGATGGCGCCGCGCAGGCGCCCGGGGACCGTGAGCAGCCGGGGGGTGAGCGTACGGGGCAGTGGCACGGGGGGGATGAGCGCGAGCTCATAGCCCCGCTGCGGAATCAGGCGGGTCTCAAGGCCTCGCTCCGTGCCCAGGCAGGTGATCTCGACTGTCGGATCCTCCCGGCGCAGCGCGTCGGCGAGGGCGAGAGCGGGTTCGATGTGTCCAGCGGTCCCGCCGCCGGCCAGAACAACCCTCATGCTTGGGTACGCCTCCTTGTTGTCTTCGAATCCCCTGAAGCGAGCCCGCCCCGGATCGCGGGGACTCTCGGCAGGGGCGCCGTTCAGATAGGGCCGTTCGCACCGGATGGCAGGTTCATCGCCGTGCCAGGCCAAGCCAGCTTAGGCCCCGGAGCACGGGTCCCGGGCCCCGTGCGGCCAGGGCCTGCCGCGCTCCCGGCTCGCGCTTGGCGAAGGACAGCAGCATGCCGAGCGCGATGAGGCTCGGGATCAGCGCCGATCCCCCGTAGGAGACCAGTGGCAGCGGGATGCCCGTGATGGGGAGCACACCGATGACGGCGCCGATGTTGACGATCGCCTGGACCAGCAGCCACGCGGTGACGGCCGCGGCCGCCAGCCTCATGAACGGATCCTTGACCCGGCGTGCGATCCGCAGACCCGCGTAAGCCAGCAGCCCGAACAGCCCGAGCACGACAAGAGTACCGATCAGCCCGAGCTCCTCCCCGATGATCGCGAAGATGAAATCGGTGTCGGGATGCGGGAGATACTGCCACTTGGCGCGGCCCTCGCCGAGCCCGGTCCCGAACCATCCGCCGGAGGCGACCGCGAACAGGCCCTGCAGCCCCTGGTAGTTGGTGTTGAGCGGATCTCCCGAAGGGTCGAGGAATCCGGTCAGCCGCCGCAGCCGGTAGGGCTCGACGAGGATGAGGATCGAGACCAGCACGACCGTCAGGCCCATGATCCCGACGAACAACCGGGTCGGCGCACCGACCACCCACAGGACCGACAGAAAGATGGCCAGCAGCACCAGCGTGGTCCCGAGGTCGTTTCCCAGCATCACGAGCAGGACCACCAGGCCCGTGCCGGGCAGCAGCGGTATGAGCAGATGCCGCCACTCGTTGAGCTGCCTGAGCTTGTCCTTACGGGCGAGCAGGTCCGCCGCCCACAGTGCCAGGCCCAGCTTGGCGGGTTCGGAGGGCTGCAGCTGGAAACCGCCGCCGAGGCTGAGCCAGCGGGTCGCGTCGTCCTTGCTCGTCCCGAGACCGGGCACGAGGACGACGGCGAGCGCGAGGACCGACAGCAGCAGGAGCGGATAGGCGAGCGTCCGGAACGCCTTCGGTGTCAGCCTTGCCGCGAGCCACATGAGCGGGATCCCGATCCCCATCCAGGTCGCCTGCTTCTGCAGGAGCGTGAACGCGGAACCGGTGTCCTGCAGCTGCTTGACGCTCGAGGCCGACAACACCATGGTCAGGCCGAGCGTGAGCAACAGCACCGAGCAGCCGAGCACCAGGTAATAGGACGTGAGCGGGCGGTCCAGCAGCCCGATCACGGCGACCACCTGGGCACGCGGACCCGGCCGGTCGGTGCCCTCGGCCTCCTGGGTGCGCTCCCCGGAGGGAGTCACCGATCCGCTCACCGCGGGCCGTCTACCGCGCCTCGGCGAGCCGACGTACCGCCGCGGCGAACGCGTCCCCGCGCGCCGGGTAGTCGGCGAACATGTCGAACGACGCTCCCGCCGGTGCCAGCAGGACGGTGTCGCCGGGCAGAGCGAGACGGGCGGCTTCGGTCACGACGCGGTCCATGGCTCCAGTGTGCTGGTCCGGGACGTCGACAACCGGGATATTCGGCGCGTGTCGCGCGAGTGCCTCGGCGATCCGGGCCCGATCCCGGCCCATCAGCACCACACCCCGGAGCCTGCCGGCCGATGACCGGACGAGATCCTCGACGTCGAGGCCCTTGAGGAGCCCGCCGGCGATCCACACCACCGAGGAGTAGGCGGCCAGTGAGGCCGCGGCCGCGTGCGACTGCGTGGCCTTGGAGTCATTGACGTACTCCACCTCCCCCACGGTCGCGATGTGCTCGATGCGGTGCCGGTCCGGGACGAACGCCCGCAGGCCTTCCCGTACCGCCTCCGGCGGGACGCCATAGGCCCGTGCCAGCGCGGCCGCCGCCAGCGCGTTGGCGACGTTGTGGGGAGCGAACGGCCGTACGTCCGCGAGTTCGGCCAGTTCGGCCGCCTCGCGAGCGGGGTCCGGGACGAAGGCCCGGTCCACCAGCAGACCCTCGACGACACCGAGCTGCCCCGGACGTGGGATGCCGAGCGTGAACGCCACCGACCGCTCCGGCTCGGCGGCCGCGCCGAGCCGGAGCGACCACTCGTCGTCGCCGTTCACCACGGCCAGCGTGCCCGGACCGAAGATCTTGCTCTTGTCCCCCGCGTAGGCCTCCAGCGACTCGTGCCAGTCCAGGTGGTCGGGAGCGAGGTTCAGCACGGTCGCGGCGTAGGGCGCCAGCGAGGCCGACCAGTGCAGCTGGAAACTGGACAGCTCGACCGCGAGCACGTCATAGGGCTCGAGCACGGCCTCGACGATGGGCGTCCCGACGTTGCCGACCGCGAGCGTCCGGTGCCCCGCGGCGGTGAGCATGCGGGCCAGCATGTTCACGACCGTGGTCTTGCCGTCCGTGCCCGTGATCGCCAGCCATGGAGCCGCCCCGGGCCCGCGCAGGCGCCAGGCCAGCTCGACCTCACCGAGGATCTCCACGCCCGCTTTCGCGGCCGCTGCGAGCAGGGGCGCGTCCGGCCGCCAGCCGGGCGAGGTGACGACCGTCTCCGTCCCGGCCGGCAGCGTGTCGCCGTCGCCCAGCCGGACCGTGACGCCCTGCGGTTCCAGCCCCCGGGCGAGGTCGCGCCGGCCGTCGTCGTCACGGGCGTCGACCACCGTGACCCGCGCACCGCGCCGGGCCAGGACCGCGGCGGCGGCGCGGCCCGAGACGCCCAGGCCGGCGACGCACACGGTCCTGCCGCGCCACGTCCCGTCCAAGCCGTCCACGGGCACGCCGCTCCCGGTCCCGGGCGCCCCGCCGCCCGAGGGCTCACGGTGACCGGTCACCTGGGGACCCACTCGAGGTAGAAGACCCCGAGGCCGATGGCCACGAACAGCGCGGACATCAGCCAGAAGCGCACGACGATGGTCGTCTCCGCCCACCCGGACAGCTCGAAATGGTGCTGCAACGGGGCCATCTTGAAGACCCGTTTCCCGGTGGCCTTGAACCCTCCGACCTGGATGATCACCGACAGCGTGATGATGACGATCAGACCGCCGAGGATGGCGAGGAGGAACTGCGTACGGGTCGTGATCGCCAGACCGACGAGAACGCCGCCGAGCGCCAGCGAGCCCGTGTCGCCCATGAAGATCTTCGCCGGCGGGGCGTTCCACCACAGGAAGCCGAAGACGCCGCCGAGCACCGCGGCGGCCACCACGGCGAGGTCGAGCGGGTCCCGGACGCTGTAGCAGTTCGGCGCCAGCGCGTTGTCGAAGCAGCTGTTGCGCAGCTGCCAGTTACCGATGATCACGTAGGCGGCCAGCACCATGCCGGCCGGGCCGGCGGCGAGGCCGTCGAGCCCGTCGGTCAGGTTCACGCCGTTGGACACGCCCTGGATGAGGATGAGCGCCCAGAGCACGAAGAGGTACGGGCCGATCGGCGGGCCGAAGTCCCGCAGGAACGACAGCTGCGTCGTCGCCGGCGTGATGTCGTAGCCGTTCGGGAAGTTCAGCACTCCCACCGAGAAGACCACGCCGATGAAGACGATGCCGATGACCTTGGCGCCGCTGCGCAGGCCCAGGCTCCGCTGCTTGAACACCTTGATGTAGTCGTCGACGAAGCCGACGACGCCGAGGCCGGCCATCAGGAACAACACGAGGATTCCGGACCAGGTCGGCGGGCTTCCGGTCAGCAGATGTGCCGCCGCGTAGCCGAACAGGGAGCCGACGATGAACACGGCGCCGCCCATCGTCGGCGTGCCGCGCTTGCCGAAGTGGGCCTGGGGACCCTCCTCACGGATCATCTGGCCGTAGCCGAGCCGTCTGACCAGCCGGATCCACACCGGGGTGCCCACGATGCCGATGAACAGGGACACCGCCGAGGCGATGAGGATGTTGGTCACGCGCGGGCCCTCCCCGTCGGCTCCTCGTCGAGCAGCGCCTGGGCGACCCTCTCGAGTCCCGCGACCCGGGATCCCTTCACCAGCACGACGTCCCGCGGCCGGAGCCGCCGGCTCAACGCGGCCACCGCGGCGCCGACGTCATCCACCTGTACACACTCTCCTGTCCATGACCCCACTTGCTTGGCTCCCTCGAGCATCGGCGCCGCGCCGTCCCCGACGGCGATCAGCCCGGCCACACCGCCACGAGCGGCATGCGCTCCGATCTTCTCGTGCTCGGTGGCGGACACCGCACCCAGCTCCGCCATCTCCCCCAGCACGACGTAGGCACGGCCCGTGCGCGCCATGTGCCCGAGCGCGTCGAGCGCCGCCCGTACCGACTCGGGGTTGGCGTTGTAGGCGTCGTTGACGATCGTGACACCGTCGCCGCGCTCACTGACCTCCATGCGCCAGCGGCTGACCACGGTGGCCTCCGACAGCGCCGCGGCGATCTCGGCCGGCCGCATGCCCGCCTCGCGGGCCGCGGCCGCCGCCGCGAGCGCGTTGCTCACGGCATGGGCGCCGTGCAGGCGCATCTCCACCGGTAGCGTGCCCTCGGGCGTGACCAGCGTGAACCTCGGCCGGCCCTGCTCGTCCAGCCATTCGTCCGTGGCGCGGACGGTGGCGTCCGGTGCCCGGCCGAAGGTCACGACGCGCGCGGAGGTGCGGCCTGCCATCGCGCGGACGAGCGGATCGTCGGCGTTGAGGACGGCCGTGCCGTCCGGCGGCAGCGCCTCGACGAGCTCGCCCTTGGCCCGGGCCACCACCTCTCGGCTGCCGAACTCGCCGATGTGGGCCGTCCCGACGTTGAGCACCAGGCCGATCCGGGGAGGCGCGACCTCGGCCAGGTAGGCGATGTGCCCGACGCCCCGGGCGCTGTACTCCAGCACCAGGAAGCGTGTGTCCTCGTCGGCGCGCAACACGGTCAGCGGATGCCCGATCTCGTTGTTGAACGAGCCCACCGGCGCGACCGTCCGGCCGGCCCGGCCGACCACCTGGGCGATGAGGTCCTTGGTGGACGTCTTGCCGGACGAACCGGTGACGCCGATCACGGTGGCCCGCGGCAGCTGCGCGACCACGCCGCGGGCCAGCAGGCCCAGTGCCCTCACGACGTCTTCGACGACGACGGCGGGCACGTCCGGGTCGGCCGGCCGGCGTTCGGCCAGCACCCCCGCGGCTCCCGCGGCGACCGCCGCGGTGGCGAAGTCGTGACCGTCGACGCGCTCGCCGCGGACGGCCACGAACAGGGCGCCGGCCCGGGCCTCCCGGGAGTCGATGACGACGGGTCCGGTGACCGTGGCCCCGGCGTGGACGCCGGGTACGGCGCCCACGGTCATTTCGGCGATCTTCGCGAGCGAAAGTGCGATCACGCCGTGTCCCCCTGTTCGTTGCCGTGCCTGCTCATGCTCGCGCCCGCCTTCTCACTCGCCCCGCCGCCGCCCGGGTGGCACGCCGATCGCATCGGCCGCCCCCGGCTCCGCCGGCTCACCGGCCCGCGGGGACCTCCGCAGAGCCTCCCGTACGACCTCGCGATCGTCGAAGGGGAGGACCTGACCGCCGATGTACTGACCTTGTTCATGTCCCTTGCCCGCGACGATGACGACGTCGCCCGGACACGCCCGGCCCACCGCCAGCCGGATCGCGGCGGCCCGGTCGGGTTCTACCACGACATGGGCGCGCTCTGCCCGCGGGACCCTCAGCGCACCCTCGACCATAGCGGCGAGGATGGCGAGAGGGTCCTCGGACCTGGGGTTGTCGTTGGTGAAAATGGCCACGTCCCCGAGCCTCGCGGCGGCCTCTCCCATGAGAGGCCGCTTGCCCTTGTCCCGGTCACCGCCACAGCCCAGCACGGTGACGATCCGGCCGCCGGTGACCGGCCGGAGCGCCGTGAGCACGGCCTCCACCGCACCCGGCTTGTGCGAGTAGTCGACCAGGGCCACGAAGTCCTGGCCCTCGTCGACGCGCTCCAGCCGGCCCGGCACTCCCTCCAGCCCGGCCACGCCCTCCACGGCCACCGAGAGCGAGATCCCGGCCTCGACCAGGGCCACGATGGCGGCGAGCGCGTTGGCCACGTTGAACGGACCGGGCAGCCGGACCGCGGCGTCCGCCTCGATGCCCCCGGGTCCCACGATGCGGAACACACTGCCGTCGGCGCCCAGGCGGACGTCCTCGGCCCGCCAGTCGGCCGCGGCGTCCCCCTCGGCGGAGAACGTGGTGGTCGGGACCTCGGCCACGTCGAGCAGCGCCCGGCCGTAGGAGTCATCGAGGTTGACGACCCCTACGCGGCAGTAGCCGGGCGTGAAGAGCCGCGCCTTCGCCGCGAAGTAGTCCTGCATGCTCGGGTGGTAGTCGAGGTGGTCCTGGGACAGGTTCGTGAAGATCGCGACGTCGTAGAAGGCCCCCCCGACGCGCCCCTGCTCGAGCGCGTGGCTGGAGACCTCCATGGCCGCGGCGCCGACCTCCCGGTCGCGCATCATGGCGAAGATCGCGTGGAGGTCCGTGGCCTCGGGCGTGGTCAGGGAGCTGGCGAGCCGGGTGTCACCGATCCGGGTCTCCACGGTGCCGATCACACCGGTCCCGGCCTTGGCCGCGCGCAGCCCGGCCTCCAGCAGATAGACCGTGGTGGTCTTGCCACTCGTCCCCGTCACCCCGATGAGGTTCAGGTCCCTGGCCGGCTCTCCGTACACCCACGCCGCCGCGGCGCCGAGCACGGCCCGCGGATCGGGGGTCACGAGGATCGGCAGCCCGGCCTTCTCGGCCCGCTCCCGCCCGCCGGGGTCGGTGAGGATCGCGACGGCGCCGGCCTCGGCGGCCTGTGCCGCGAACTCGGCGCCGTGCACGGTGGCACCGGGCAGGGCCGCGTAGAGGTCGCCCGGCTGGACCCGTCGCGAGTCGTGGGTGATGCCCGTGACCGTCACGCCGCCGGACCGGCCGGCGGCCCCCTCCGCGTCATCGGGGTCGAGCAGCCGCGCGAGCCCGGCCAGCTGCCGGGCCGGGTTGGTTGTCGGACGCATGACTGCTCTTTCGCTACAGGACAGGGTGCTGTTACTTCGACGCTGTCGTCGGGTTACTGCTGGGGCCACTGCGAGAGAGTACCCGCCTTGGTCAGCGCCGGGCGTAGATCTCGATCTTCGGTGACCCACTCCCGGTCGGCGGCACCTTACGCGTCTGCAGCGCGAAGGACATGACGTCCCTGAAGACCGGCGCCGCCACCTCGCCACCGTAGTACGACCCCTTGGGGTCCTGCAGCACGACCTGGACGACGAGCCGGGGATCGTCGGCCGGGGCGAACCCGGCGAAAGAGGCCGTGTAACCCCCATTGCGGTAGCAACCACAGCTCGGATTGACCCGCTCCGCGGTGCCCGTCTTTCCCGCCACGCGATAGCCGGGGACCAGGGCGGCCGGCGCCGTCCCCTCCTTGGTCGTCACCCCTTCGAGCATGCGGGTGATGTCCTTGGCCGTCCGCTGGCTGATGACCCGCCGCCGTGCCGGTGCCGGGGCGGGGCTGACGTTGCCGTCCGCGTCGGTGGTACCCGTGATCAGAGTGGGCGTCACCCGGACGCCCCCGTTGGCGAGCGTGGCGTAGACGCTGGCCATCTGCAGGGCGCTGACCGAGACGGTCTGGCCGAACGCGATGGGGAAGCGGTCCGTGCTCGACCACCGGCTCGGCGGGTTGAGCAGCCCCTTGGTCTCGCCGGGGAGCTTCACCCCCGTCCTGTCTCCGAAGCCGAAGGAGCGCATGAACTGGTAGAGCGTCTCGGGAGAGATGCGCTCGCTGGCCAGGACCGTGCCGACGTTGCTCGACTTGGCGAGGATTCCGCCGAAGGTCAGCCGCTCGGAGCCGTGCGGGTGGGAGTCCGCGAACCTGCGGCCGTTGCGGAAGATGTGGTCGGGGACGGTGAACGGCGTCCCGGCCGTCACGCCGGCCTTCTCCATCACGGCGGCCGCGGTGATGACCTTGTTGGTGCTGCCGGGCTCGAACGCCTCCTCGACGACGGGGTTGCCGAGCTCCTCCGGCCGGGCGCGGCCGTAGTTGTTGGCGTCGAAGCCGGGGGCCACGGCCATCGCCAGGATCTGACCGCTGCGGGGATCCATCACGATGACGCTGCCGCTGCGCGCCCTCGTCGCCTTGACCTGGTCCGTGATCGCCTGCTGAGCCTTGAACTGCACGTCGCTCAGCAGGCTCAGCCGCAGGCCGCGGCCGGGAACGGGCTTGCGCGACTGGGCCTCCCCCATGGGGATGTGCTGACCGTCCCGGCTGGTCTCCACTCGCTGCCAGCCGTCCTGGCCGGCGAGCAGGCCGTCGAACCCGTGCTCGAGGCCGGCGCCCCCCTCCCCCTCCCGGTTGACGAACCCGACGACGTTCGTGGCGAGCGTCTCGCCCGGATAGACGCGGCGATATTCCGGCAGGGTCCCGATGCCCTTGAAGCGCAGTGCCCGGACCATCCTGGCCTGGTCCGGCTTGACCCCGCGAGCGATGAACTCGAAGTGGCCGCGCGCGCTGATGGCCTTCTGGATCTTGGCCGGGTCGATGCCGAGCATGGGGCTGAGCGCCGCGACGATCCGCTGGCGCTGGGCCACGTCGATGAGCTCCGGATCGGCGAAGATCGCCTGTGCCTCCACGGTCATGGCGAGCTTGGCGCCCTGGGCGTCGGTGATGTCACCACGGATCGCGGGGAGTTCGATCTTGTCGAGCCGCTGCCGGATGGCCTGCTGGGCATACCGATGCGACTCGATGCCCTGCAGCTGGACGAGCCGGCCGGCGAACAGCGACAGGACGAAGGCGACCAGGAGCAGGCCGATGTTGAGCCGCCTGACCGGGTCGCGTCGCCTGAAGGCGACGTGCGGGCGCGGACGTCTCGCCGGAGAGGCCTTGCGAGGCCGTCCCCGCCGGGGGGGCTCACCTCCGCGGGCCGGAGGCGTCGTCTCGCGGCCGGCGGCCGGCCTGCCGGTCCGGCCGCTCTGCCCCGTTCCGGCACGTCCCGGCCTGCCCTCGCGACCCACCGTGCCGTCACGTCCCGGCGCATCCCGTCCGGCCGTGCCGTCACGCCCGGCCGTACCCCGTCCCGGGGTCCCGCCCCGGGTGGTGCCGGCCCCGGAACCGCGAGCGGGACCCGCGGGCCGGGCCGGGCCCTTGGCAGCCTGACCGCCACGGGCTCCCGGCCCGCGGCCGGGCGGCGGTGCGGCCGGCCCCCGGCCGCGCCGTGCGGTCACCGCGGACCGCCCTCCCCGGCGGCCGGCGAGACCGGCGGGGCCTGGTCCGTGGGACCGTCACCGACGACGACGGCACCGGGCACGGCGACGACCCCGGAGGCGGCCGAGGCGGCCGTCTCGGCATGAGGTGCGGGCCGGACCTTGGGACCGACCACGCGTCCGGTCCGGGCGTCCACGAACGCCGGCCGGGACGGCTGGACCATGCCGAGCGCCTTCGCCTTCTGGGCCAGCCGGGCCGGAGACTCCTCGCGGGCGATCTCCTCCTGCAGCGCCTGACGCTGCTGGTTCAGCTGCTTGTTGCCGCGCTGGAGCTTCGTGAGCGTGAACGCGTCCTCGGCCAGCACCGTGTTGAGCAGCAGAAGGCTCACCAAGGCGCCCCCGAGCAGGCCGACGACCAGCAACACGAACGGTGCGCGCGGCGGTGCCGCCTGAGCCGCCTGAGCCGCCTGGGAGCGCGGCGCCGCCGCTCTGGTGCCGCGGCCGGCCGCACGTGCCGGTGACGCGGCCCTTCCGGGCCGGTCCGGACGGCCGGGGCGGCCAGCCGGAGTCACGGGCCTCGGCGGAGCCCGGCGCGCCCGCGTGGCGGGCCCGGCCGGCTTGGCCGACGTGACGGGCTTGGCGGGCTCGGCCGACGTGACGGGCTTGGCGGGCTTGACGGGCTTGGCCGTGCCCGTCCCCTGGGAGCCCCCGCGCCGGGACCGCGGGAGCCGCGTGGTCGTCGTCATGCCCTGCCTCCTCGTTGCCTCGCATGCGGGCCCCTCAGGGGGGTGGCCACGCGGGCCGCACCCGTGCCGGGCCCGCCCCTCGTCTCCCGGATCCGTTCGGCGGCGCGCATGCGCGCCGACGCGGCCCGTGGGTTGGTCGTGGTCTCCTCTTCGGAGGGCGCCTCGCCCCCCCGGGTGAGGAGGCGGAAGCTCGGCTGCCGATCCGGCAGCGGCACCGGGAGGTCCGGCGGTGTCGTGTCGGCGGCGGCCGCCGCGAGCACCTGTTTGGTGATGCGGTCCTCGAGAGAGTGGTAGGACAGCACGGCGACGCGCCCGCCCACCGACAGCGCGTCGAGAGCGGAGGGCAGCGCCCGCTCCCAGGTGCTCAGCTCCTCGTTGACTTCGATCCGCAGCGCCTGGAAGGTGCGCTTCGCCGGGTGGCCACCCGTACGCCGTGTGGCCGCGGGGATGGCGTTCCGCACGATCTCGGCGAGACGCCGGGTCGAGGTGAAGGGCTCGCGGTCGCGCTCGCGCACGATGGCCATGGCGACGCGCCGCGCGTAGCGCTCCTCCCCGTACACCCGCAGGATGCGGGTCAGGTCCCCTGCGGGATAGGAGTTGAGCACGTCGGCGGCGGTGAGCCCCCGTGTCTGGTCCATGCGCATGTCGAGGGGGGCGTCATAGGAGTAGGCGAAGCCGCGTTCGGCCTCGTCCAGCTGCGGCGAGGAGACGCCGAGATCGAAGAGGATGCCCTGGACGCTGGCGATGCCGAGATCGGAGAGCACCGCGGGGATCTCGTCGTAGACGGCGTGGACCAGATCGACACGGTCGGCGTACGGGGCCAGCCGGTCGCGTGAGCGCTCGAGAGCACTGGTGTCGCGGTCGAGCCCCACGACCCTGAGCCGGGGATGGGCCTGGAGCATCGCCTCGGCGTGACCGCCCATTCCCAGGGTGGCGTCCACGTAGACGGGGTCGCGCCCACCGGGGCCGGGAACCGAGAGGGCCGGCGACAGCAGCGACATAACGCGATCGAGCATGACCGGTATGTGACCGGCCTCGATCATGTTGTCGTCATTACCCATCTCATTACCCCCTGGTGGCGCCACCGCTCGCGGACTGTGGCTGTCGACGGCCGCCGGATGGCCTCGTCCGGCCAGGCCCCCATCCGCTGCCCTGAGGAAGACCCGCTGTTCGCGGGGTGCCGTCTGGCGCCGGGGAAGCTGCGCCAGCTGGCGTGGAGAGCGGGTGGAGACCTGGCCGAACGTGGGCCGGCACCGGTCATGACCAACGACCCGTACGTCAGAGAACCCCGGGCAACACCTCCTCCGACAGGTCGGAGAACTGCTGCTCCTGCTGTTCGAGATAGGACTCCCACGCCTGGGAGTCCCAGATCTCCAGACGTGTGTTCGCGCCGATGACGGCGCAGTCACGGGTCAGGGCCGCGTAGGTCCGCAGTGCCGCCGGAATCGTGATCCGCCCCTGCTTGTCCAGGACCTCGTCCGACGCGCTCGCGAAGAAGACACGGCTGTAGTCCCGTACGGACTTCGCGGTGACCGGGGCCGTGCGAAGTGCTTCGGTGATGCGCTGGAACTCCGCCATAGGGAAGACGTAGAGGCAGCGTTCCTGGCCCTTTGTGATCACCAATCCCCCCGACAGCTCCTCGCGGTACTTGGCCGGAAGGAAAAGTCGCCCCTTTTCATCGAGGCGCGGTGAATGGGTGCCGAGAAACACCGGACCCACCTCCCGTACCTCGTGGAGCACTACTGCCCTCCACGGCGCACCACTGTACTCCACTATCCCCCACCGTCAACTGTCAAAACATCCGTCAGGCGTCAAGTTCTCCAGAGAATGCACAGGTCAGCGCGGGTGGAGCGAAATGGGGGCCCTGGGCGTCCCCGGGGCGGCCCCTGAGGCAAACGGACGGCTTGAGGTGGATTCATCCTTCTTCCCGACCCGAGGGACTCGGCGGAGCCCGGGTGCGGCAGAGTGGTGGAGCAAAATGAACGCCAGAGAAGTGACGGCTCACACATCCGCTGTGTCACGCTTGCGGGCCGGGTTGCGCGAACATCGCTATCGAACCGCCGGCGACGTACTGTCGGTAAGGCCTACAAAGTGGTACGCATCTCTTCTGGCCTGACCAGAACGCATTACGACCGCGGCCGCGCAGCGGCTGAGGAGGGTTAGTGGGAGTAAGCAAGCAAGGCGACATCGGTCGTGGGCTCGATGGCCTGACACAGGTCTCGAAGAGGATCCACGATGCCATCGAGTCGATTATCGAGGGCAAACCGGACGTCGTACGGCTCGCGCTGACGGTCCTGCTGGCGGAGGGGCATCTCCTCATCGAGGATGTGCCCGGGGTCGGCAAGACGATGCTGGCCAAGGCCCTCGCCCGATCGGTCGACTGCTCGGTCCGCCGGGTGCAGTTCACCCCCGACCTGCTGCCGAGCGACATCACCGGCGTGAGCGCCTACAACCAGGAGAACGGGGAGTTCGAGTTCAAGCCGGGGCCGGTGTTCGCCAATATCGTCGTCGGGGACGAGATCAACCGCGCCTCGCCCAAGACGCAGTCGGCTCTGCTGGAATGCATGGAGGAGCGGCAGGTCACCGTGGACGGCACCACCTACGGTCTCGAGCGGCCGTTCATGGTGGTCGCCACCCAGAACCCGGTGGAGATGGAAGGGACCTATCCCCTCCCCGAGGCACAGCGGGACCGCTTCACCGCCCGCATCTCCATGGGCTATCCCGATCGAGGGGCCGAGCTCGAGATGCTGGACGTCCACGGGCAGTCCTCGCCGCTGGACACACTGGAGCCGGTGGCCGACGCCGGGGACATCCGGGACCTCATCGAGGTCGTCCGGCAGGTGCACGTCGCCGACCCGGTGCGGCACTATGCCATCGATCTGGTCACCGCGACCCGCGACCATCCGGAGCTCAGGTTGGGCGCCTCGCCACGGGCGACCTTGCACCTGGTCCGGGCCGCGCGCGCCTATGCCGCTCTGAGTGAACGGGACTATGTGCTCCCGGACGACCTCCAGTCGCTGGCGGTGCCGGTGCTGGCGCACCGGCTGCTGCCGAACCCGGAGGCCGAGATGGACCGCCGCCGGCCCGAGCAGATCGTCACCGAGCTGATCGACAGGGTGGCCGTGCCGGACCGTTCCCGCGGCTGAGGCTGCCTTCACGCACGGCCCGCCGTCCGGGCCACGGGCGGCGGCGAGAGGGAAAGGGCGAACGGGTCATGACAACGCCGGCCACGTCGGCTCGACTGTGGATTCGAGGATGAAGAGGACACTAGGCGCCCTGACCACCCGGGGACGATCGTTCGCCGCCGCGGGGGCCACCGCCATCCTGTGCGCGTTCGTCCTCGGCGAGCGGGATCTGCTCAGGGCCGGAATGCTGGTCCTGGCCCTGCCGCTGCTGTCGGTGCTCTCGGTCTCCAGGACGCGTTACCGCCTGGCCTGCGCACGCCGGCTCACGCCGTCGCGGGTGCCGGTCGGGCGCGAGACCCGGGTGGAGCTGCGCCTCGACAACGTGTCCCGCCTGCCCACCGGGCTGCTGCTGGTCGAAGACCGGGTGCCCTACGCCCTCGGCACCCGGCCCCGTTTCGTGCTGGACCGGATCGAGCCCCATGGATCGCGGGAGCTGAGCTACCGGGTGCGCTCGGACCTCCGCGGCCGTTACACGACCGGCCCCCTGTCGGTACGGCTGACCGATCCGTTCGGCCTCGTCGAGCTGGACCGGTCGTTCAGCCTCGCCGACACGCTGACGGTGACCCCGGCGCTCGTGCCACTGCCGCGCGGCCGGACGACGGGGACATGGGCCTCCGGCGGGGAGAGCCCTGCCCGGACGGTCTCGAGCATGGGCGAGGACGACATCGCGCCGCGCGAATACCGGCAGGGCGACGACCTGCGACGGGTGCACTGGAGGTCCACGGCGCGGTACGGCGAGCTGATGGTCCGGCGTGAGGAGCAGCACTGGCAGAGCAGCGGCAGCCTGTTCCTGGACACGCGACGGTGGGCGCACCCGGGCGAGGGAGCGGGGTCCTCGTTCGAAGAGGCGGTGTCGGTGACCGCCTCGGTCGGGATGTGGCTGCACGGCGAGGGTCTGGGCGTGCGGCTGGTGACCGACACCGGTGAGGTGCTGCCGCCCTCCAGAGCCTTCGAGACGGCCCTTCTGAACACGCTCGCGACGGTGCGGACCTCGGGCTCTCGTTCGCTGGGCCCCGGCCTCCGGGCGGTGCGCGGCTCAGGGGGGGCGGCCGGCGCCGGGGACGGCCTCCTGGTCGCCGTCTTCGGCAGGCTGGAGCCGGCCGAGGCCCGGTCGGTCGCGGCGGCCCGGCGGGACGCCGCCTCCTGTGTGGCGGTGCTCGTGGACGTCCCCGCGCGCGAAGACCAGGAAGGACGGCCGGACCCGACCGGCGCCGCCGCACAGGTGCTGCGCGCGGCGGGCTGGCAAGTGATCACGATCGCCTCGGCGGCAGGGCTCCCGGCCGCGTGGAGCCGGGCGGGCCGTGGCACCGGGCAGAACCGGCCGACGGAGGCAGGTGATCCGTCCGGCGGCCGTCGCAGGACCCACGTCGAGCCCGGCCCGGACAGAGGAAGATCATGAAGGCAAGGCTCACGTTCGTCGCCGCCGCGGCGACACTGCTGGGATCCGCCGGGCTCTACCCGCTGTTCCTCAAGGGCGCCTGGCTGGCACCGGGCGCCGGCGCCGTCCTGTCCGTGGCCGCGGCCGGTCTCCTGACCCGAAGACTCCGGTCTCGCGCCCTGCTCGGCCTCGCGGCGGGGCTGGTGGCGCTGGCCGTGTACGTCACCGTGCTCTACACCGCCTCGGAGGCCTTCCTCTGGCTCGTTCCGACCCAAGACTCCCTGTCCCGGCTGTTCGATCTCATGGCCGAGGGCCGGCAGGTGGCGAACAAGTACGCCGCCCCGGTCCCGGTGACGCCCGGGGTCGCCCTCCTGGCGGCACTCGGCATGGGGCTCGTCGCGGTCATGGTGGACTTCCTCGCCGTACGGCTGCGGCACGCGGCCGCCGCGGGCCTGCCGTTGCTCGCGATGTACAGCGTCCCGGCGGCCGTACGGCAGGAGAGCGTGGGCTGGCCGGCCTTCCTGCTCGGCGCGGTGGGCTTCCTGTGGCTGCTGCTCGCCGACTCACGCGAGCGGGTGAGCGGCTGGGGGCGGCCGGTCCTGACCCGCCGCTGGTCCGCGGACCCCCCGGAGGAGCCGGTCGACTCCTCCATGCTGACCACGACCGGCTACCGCGTGGGGCTCACCGCCGTGGCGATCGCGGTGCTCCTGCCGACCGTGGTGCCGGGCGTCCACGACCAAGGCCTGTTCGGGATGGGCGGGATGGGCCGGAGCGGTGCGGGCGCACGCACGGTGACGACGCCTGATCCGCTCGTCAGCCTGAAGCGGGAGCTGGCCAGGCAGGACGACACGGTGGTGCTGACCTACCGCTCCAACGACCCCAAGCGGCCCGACTATCTGCGGATGTACGCCCTCGACCGGTTCGACGGCGATCGATGGACCTACAGCCCGGTCCACAGCACGTCCAGGGACCGGGTCCAGGACCGTACGCTGCCGGCGCCCGCGGGCCTTCACACGGTCCACCCGAGAGGGGTGACCACGGAGATCAGTGTGGACCGGCGCGTCCAGAACATGACCTTCCTGCCGATGCCCTACCCTCCCGTCCGAGTCGCCGTCAAGGGCGACTGGCGGGTCCATGCCCCCTCACTCATGCTCTTCTCGCTCCGGGACGCCGCGGGAGGCCGGAGCTACACGGTCGACAGCCTGCACGTGGAGCCGACGGCCAAGCAGCTCGCCGCGGCACCGGCCGGGGCACCGCCCGAAATAATGCAGCACTTTCTCGCCATTCCAGGCGAAGTGCCCGAATCGATCCGTCACCTTGCGATGGACAAGTCCAAGGGCGCGTCCACGCCTTTCGAGCAGGCCGTGAAACTGCAGCGCTGGTTCACCGACTCCGGAGAGTTCACCTATGACCTGTCCACGCGGTCGCCGAGACACGCGTCCGATCTCGTCGACTTCCTGACCCGGAGCAAAAGGGGCTACTGCGAGCAGTACGCGGCCGCGATGGCCGTGCTCGCCCGGACGCTCGGCATCCCGGCCAGGGTGGCGATGGGATATACCGCGGGGACCCAGACGATCGACGGCACCTGGGTCGTGCGGTCCCGCGACGCCCACGCGTGGCCGGAGCTGTACTTCGAGGGGGCCGGCTGGGTCAGATTCGAACCGACGCCCGCCGGCGCCCTCGGCCAGGGCACCGCGAACGTCCCCTCCTATGCCGAGCCCGTTGCGGCCGAGCCCCAGGAGGGTACGGGCGGGGCCGTCTCGCCCGGCGCCGAGGACTCGACCGGCCCTGGTGCCGGTCCGTCGCGGAACGCGCCGCCGGGCCGCCGCCCGGTGGATCTCGGCGGGACGGCCGGGACGGACCTACCGCACCCGGGCGGCTGGACGTGGCCCGGCGTGGCGGCCGGCGCGCTCCTGGCCTTGATGCTCCTCTCGATGCCGGTGATCGTAGGAGTGGTGACCCGGCGCCGGCGGTGGGCGGGGGCGGCAGACACCGCGACGACCGCCGAAGCCGCATCGGCACAGGTGCGCTCCGATGGAGTGATGAACCAGCCCCGACGGCCGGCGGGGGCGGCAGACACCGCGACGACCGCCGAAGCCGCGTGGGCACAGCCGCACTCCGATGGAGTGGTGAACCAGCCCCGACGGCCGGCGGGGGCGGCAGACGCCGCGACGACGGCCGAGGCCGCGTGGGCACAGGTGCGCTCCGATGCCATGGACCACGGGCTGCCCTGGCGGGCCAGTGAGAGCCCACGCGCCACGGCTCGCAGGCTCGCCGTCCACGCGGGGCTCGGCGCCGCGGCCACGGAGTCGCTTACCCGGGTCGCTCACGCGGCCGAACGGGCGCGCTATGCCGCATCCCCCGCGTCGGCCGAGACACTGCGCGGCGACGCGCGCGCGGTGCGAGAGGCCTTCGCACGCTCGGTGCCCGCCCGGACCCGCTGGCGGGCCCGCTTGGCGCCGCCCTCGGCCCTGCTGAGCATCCGGGCCGCCGGTGGACGGGTCTCGCGGGCGCTCGACGCGATGGCCGCCCGAAGTCTCCACACGGCACAGAGCATCCGCACGAGACACGGCCGGGGTCGATAGCGCGCCCCAGGTCCCTCCTGCCGGCCTACTGGCCTTCGGACCGGCGACGCCACCGCTCTTCGAGACGTTCCATGAAACCGCCGCGGGCCGGGCGGCCGGGACGCTTCTTCGGGGGCTCCGGCTCGGCGCCCACCCCGGCCATCCGCTTCCAGCTCGACAACGCCCACACACAGCAGAAGAACATCAGCAGGAAACCCGCCGAGCTGATCACGAGGGTGATCGGCATGACGTTGACGACAAGACCCGCCATCAAGGCGCACACGCCCAGCACGAAACCGAGAGCGGCTTTGACGATCCGGCGCCGGTAGTGCGCCTGAGGATTCGTCGAGCGGACCGCATGAGCGAACTTCGGATCCTCCGCGTACAAGGCCCGCTCGATCTGGTCGAGCTGACGTTGCTCGTGCTCAGAGAGCGGCACGGTGCCTCCCAACGACTGCCCCGCGACGGGGAATCCGCTGCCGGACGGGGCCCTGGCTATTGGTGATATGCCCAGAATACGAGGCGCGGCGAGCATGTGAAAGAAAACGTCTCACCGTGGACGCCCGGTGAGGGGTCTCCGGGTCCAGGATCATCGTCGTCCGTCCCTGTGGTCTCCGCCATCACGTACCTCTCTGGGGCTCATGAGCACGGCCGGCCGTACGGCCCCCGCCCCGAACCTGGTGGCGAGCTGATCCATGACCTTCTCCGCCTCGCGCCAGCCGCTCTGGGGCTCATCCAGCGCCAGTTGCCGCGGCGTCTCACCCGCCGCGCTCAGGTTCTCCATCCGGACTCCGACCAGTCGCAGGGGGGTGCGGTCCAGCCCCGCGGCCCTGTAGAGCTCACAGGCCGTGGCGTAGATCGAGCGGGCGAGGTCGGTGGGTTCACCGAGTGTGCGGGCACGAGTGATCGTCTTGAAGTCGGCCATGCGGAGTTTGACGCTGACGGTACGCCCCACGTGCCCTCCCGCGCGCATCCGGGCACCCACTTTCTCCGCGAGCCGCAACAGCTCCCGGCGGATGATCTCAGGGTCGTCGACGTCCTCGTCGAACGTCTCCTCGGCGCCGATGCTCTTGTCCGGCGTGACCGGGACGACCGGCCGCGGATCGCGCCCCCACGCCAGCTCGTGGAGATGTGCGCCGGCGGCCGCGCCGATCTCACGCCGCAGCACCGGCAGCGGGGCTCCGGCGAGGTCGCGCACGGTCCTCAGCCCGAGGCCCGCGAGGATCTGCTCGGTCCGCTCGCCGACCCCCCACAGGCTGGCCACCGGGAGCGCGTGGAGAAACTCGATGACGCCGTCCGGGGGGACGACCAGCATGCCGTCGGGCTTGCAGCGGGTGGAGGCGAGCTTGGCCACGAACTTGGTGCTCGCGACCCCGACCGAGCAGGTGATGCCCTGCTGCTCACTGACCTGTGCCCGGATGAGCTCGGCGATGCCGGCCGGCGGGCCGAGCCTGCGCAGGGCGCCGGCGATGTCGAGGAACGCCTCGTCCATGGCCAGCGGCTCCACCAGGGGGGTGATGGACCGGAAGATCTCCATCACCGCCGCCGACACCCGGGCGTAGCGGTCGTGCCGCGGCGGCAGCACCACCGCCCGCGGGCACAGCCGGCGGGCCCGGGTCATCGGCATCGCGGAGTGCACCCCATAGCCGCGTGCCTCGTACGAGGCCGCGGCGACCACGCCGCGCGGGCCCGTGCCGCCGACGACGACCGGCCTCCCCCGCAGCTCCGGCCGTTCGAGGAGCTCCACGCTCACGAAGAACGCGTCCATGTCGACGTGCAGGATGGTGCAGCCGGTGTCGTCCGCCGGCGGCCCGGCCGGCGGCCCGGGCCGGTGGAGTTGCTGCTTCCTGCTCATTGGCGGCGGGCCAGCAGGTGCAGCTGGGTCGCGAGATCACGCAGGACGGGGTGGGTGGACGCCGCGGCCTCCAGCCTGATCAGCGCCTCGGCGGCATCGTGGTCGCCGTCGACGAGACCACCGGGGACGAGGTCGGCGAAGATCCGCACGCCCTGCACCTCCCCGGGCCGGAGGCCGGCCTGACCGGCGAGCTCGGTGAGGGTCTCGCGGGTGAACCGCCGGGGCACCGGATCGCGGTCCCCCCACCGGCCGGCCGGATCGGACAGGGCTCGGCGGGCTTCGTCGAAGTGGCCGCCGACCGCGCGGTGCAGTGCGGTGGCGACCTGGCCCGCGACGAGCACGCTGACCGCCCCCCCGGGGCGCACCGTCCGGGCCATGGCCGCGAAGACGAGCCCCGGATCCTCCACGTACTCCAGCACGTTGTGGCACAGGATCAGGTCCGCGCACTCCGCGCCGACCATGCCGAGGAGATCGTCGGCGTCGCCCTGCACCGCGCTGACGCGGACACCGGATTCGGCCGCGCGGCGCTCCAGCGCGGCAAGCGCGTCCAGGCTCGCGTCCACGACGGTGACGCGGTGCCCCAGCTCGGCGAGCGGCACGGCCAGGCCTCCGGTGCCGCCGCCCGCGTCCACCACGTCGAGCGCGGCACGTCCGGAGGCCTTGGCGCTCTGGTCGAGGACCTCGCGCAGGGCCTCCCAGACGACGGCGGTGCGGACCCTTCCGGCCCTGCCGGCACCGGACTGCCTCCCCGGACGGTCGCCCGCCTGATCGGCCACGGCGTCCCTCCTCACATCGCTCATCGACCCCACCCTAGCCACGGCCGAAGGGCGGTGCGGCCCGTCCTCCCCCATGACGCCGGTCAGAGCGCCAGCGACGGCTTGAGCTGCTGGAGCCGGGCCAGCATCCCATTGATGAAACGCGGCGACTCCTCGGTGGAGAACTCGGTGGCCAGCGCCACCGCCTCGCTGATCGCCACCGGGTCCGGCACGTCATCGACCCACAGCAGTTCGTAGAGCCCCATCCGCAGGATGGTGCGGTCGACGGCGGGCATGCGCTCGAGGGTCCAGCCGACCGCGTAGGTCGTGATGAACTCGTCGATGCGCTCCCGGTGCGCGTGCACCCCGTCGATGAGCCGTGCCGCGTGTCCGTGTTCGGCCAGTTCCTCGCCCTCGGGCCGGCCGCGCTCGACGAGGACGTCCGCCGCCGGGACCCGTCGCTGCTCGGCCTCGAAGAGGACCTCGAAGGCCCTCCTGCGGGCTTTGCTCCGTGCGGCCATCAGCCGCGGCCGAGGTATTCGCCGGAGCGGGTGTCGACTTTGACCTTCTCACCGGTGGTGATGAAGAGCGGCACCTTGATCTCCGCGCCGGTCTCGAGGGTCGCCGGCTTGGTCCCACCGGTCGAACGGTCCCCCTGGAGGCCGGGCTCGGTGTGCGTCACCTCGAGCACGACCGCCGCGGGCAGGTCGACGTAGAGCGGGGAGCCCTCGTGGATCGCGATCGTCGCGAGGGTGTTCTCCAGCAGATAGTTGGCGGCGTCGCCGAGGGTCGTGGGCGACAGGTGCAGCATGTCGTAGGTCTCGGTGTCCATGAAGACGAAGTCGTCGCCGTCCTTGTAGGAGTACTGCATCTCCCGTTTGTCGACGTTCGCCACGTCGACCTTTACGCCGGCGTTGAAGGTCTTGTCGACCACCTTGCCGGAGAGCACGTTCTTCAGCTTGGTGCGGACAAACGCGCCGCCCTTGCCGGGCTTGACGTGCTGGAACTCCACGACCGCCCAGAGTTCGCCACTGTCGAGCTTCAGCACCAAGCCGTTCTTGAGGTCGTTCGTCGTCGCCACTAGGTCGTCTCTCCCGTACGTGGACCGCCCGTCAGAGGACGAGCAGCTCCTTGGTCGTCTTGGTGAGGAGCTGCGGGCCGTCCGTCCGGACCACCAGCGTGTCCTCGATGCGGACCCCGCCCCGACCGGCGAGATAGACGCCGGGCTCGGCGGTGATCGCAACCCGATCATCCAGTTTACCGGTCTTGTCGTACCCCAGCAGCGGCGACTCGTGGATCTCCAGGCCCACCCCGTGTCCCAGCCCGTGCGGATAGTCGCCGCCATGGCCGGCCGCCTCGATGATGTCCCGGGCGGCGGCGTCGACGGCCTTGATCTCGGCCCCCGGGACCGCGGCGGCACGGCCGGCCCGCTGGGCCGTCGCGACGAGGTCGTACACGTCCTCCTGCCAGTCCGCCACCCGGCCCACCGCGACGGTGCGGGTCATGTCGGCGTGATAACCGTCGTAGAGCGCGCCGAAGTCCATGGTCACCAGGTCCCCCGCCTCGATCGCCCGCGCGCCGGGACGATGGTGCGGGATCGCGCCGTTCGGTCCGCTCGCCACGATGGACTCGAACGCCGGCCGCTCCGCACCGAGGTCCACCATCCGGCGTTCGAGCGCGATGGCGATGTCCCGCTCGGTCACGCCCGGCGCGATCATCGGGAGCACGTCGGCGAACGCCCGGTCGGTGATCTCGCAGGCACGGCGCAGGAGCGCGATCTCGTCCTCGTCCTTGACCCTGCGCAGCTCCTCGACCGCCCGGCCGAGCGGCACCAGCTCCAGAGTGCCGGGGGTGAGGGCCCGGTGCGCCTCGACGGTCATCGCATGGGCCTCGAACCCGAGCCTGCGGACGCCCGCTCCCTCGGCCCGGGCCACGAGGGCCGCGGCCGTGGCGCGGTCGACCACGAGTTCCACGTCCGGGCAGGCCACCTCGGCCGTCCCCGCGTACCGGCCGTCCGTACACAGCACGCCGGTCCCGTCGGACCGTACGAGCAGCGCGGCGTTGGAGCTGGCCAGCCCGGTGAGGTAGCGGACGTTGACGAGGTCGGTGATGAGCGCGGCGTCGGCGGCACCCGCCACGGCGAGCTCGGCCAGCCGCTCCCGGCGGGAATAGTGGATCTCCGGCATGCCCTGACTGTATCCGTCACGAGGCGGTCCCCCGGATCAGCGGGTGCACCTGGCCGGCGGGGATATCCCACCGACAGCGGCGGACGAGGCCTCCGCGCACGGCCCGTACAACGCGGACAACCGCAAGATCACGCCGGCATTCCGGGCCATGATCTCGCGGTTGTCCGCGGGGGCTCCGATCACACGTCGGCGGCCAGGTCCCTCACCTTCTCGATCAGCGCCAGCCGGCCCTTGTGGTCGCCCGCGATGGGAGAGACGTTGAGGGTCGTGACCCCCGACTCCTTCATGGCCGCGAGGCGCTCCTTGACATGAGACTCCGGGCCGATCAGCGACATCTTCTCCAGCAGCTCGCCGGGGACCTTGGCGGCCGCCTCCTCCTTTTTGCCCTCGAGGTAGAGGTCCTGGATCTCCTCGGCCTCCTTCTCCCAGCCGTAGCGCCGGCAGAGGTCGTTGTAGAAGTTCCTCCCCTTGGCGCCCATCCCCCCGATGTAGAGCGCCGCCATGGGGCGGCCGAGCTCCCGGTAGCCCTCGACGTCGTCCCCGATGGCCAGGTGAGCCTGGCCGACGACGTCGAGATCGCCCAGCGAGGGGTCACGCTTGGCCTTGCCGGCCGCCAGCGACGGCCCCCAGACGTCGGCGGCCTTCTCCGGCAGATAGAAGATCGGCTCCCACCCCTCGGCGATCTCCGCGGTGAGCTCCACGTTCTTGGGCCCGATGGAGGCGATCAGCACGGGGATCCGAGGACGGACCGGGTGGTTGATGATCTTCAGCGGCTTGCCGAGCCCGGTCCCCTTCTCGGCGGGCAGGGGCAGCGTGTAGTGCTTGCCGTCGTAGGTCAGGCGCTCCTCGCGCTTCCACAGCTTCCGGCAGATCTCGACGATCTCGCGGGTGCGGCCGAGTGGAGCGTGGTAGGGAACGCCGTGGAAGCCCTCGATGACCTGCGGGCCGGAGGCTCCGAGGCCGAGGGTGAAACGGCCCTCGGACACATAGTCCAGGCCCGCGGCCGTCATCGCGAGCAAGGTCGGGGTGCGCGAATAGATCGGCAGGATTCCCGAGGCGATCTGCAGCCGCTCGGTCTTGGCCGCGATGTAGCCCATCTGGCTCACCGCGTCGAAGCTGTAGGCCTCCGCCACGAAGACGATGTCGAGGCCGGCCTTCTCGTAGTCGGCCAGTTCCTCGACGGTCTCCTTGAAACCGCCCGAGTAGTTCAGAGCCATCCCGATGCGCATCCGGCATCCTCCCTTAGAACCGAATCAGATTCAGACTGCCGCCGCCTGCAGGTTAGCGGCACCCGGTCCCTTCACGGAGGTCGCCTCCGGATCAGGCGGGCGGGGAGATCTCGGCCTGGGCCAGCAGCTCGGCGACCGCCTGCAGTGCCAGGACGTAGGACATCAGGCCGAAGCCGGCGATCGTCCCGGTCGCCACCCCGGCCACCACCGAGGTGTGCCGGAACTCCTCACGCGCCGCGGGGTTGGAGATGTGGACTTCGATGAGCGGTGCGGTGCGCTGGGCGAGCGCGTCCCGCAGTCCGTACGAGTAGTGCGTGAAGGCCGCCGGGTTGAGGACCACCGGGGTGCGGGAGTCGGCCGCCTCGTGCACCCAGCGGATCATCTCCGCCTCGTCGTCGGTCTGCCGGACCTCGACGTGCAGGCCGAACCGGCGTCCGGCGTCGCGGCACGACGCGACGAGGTCGTCGTAGGTCTCGCTGCCGTAGACCTCCGGCTCGCGGGTGCCGAGCCGCGCCAGGTTGGGCCCGTTGAGGACCAGGACCTCGTTCATGACCGCGCCCCTACGGCCGGACGGACGAAGCACGTGGGCGGGGTCATCGGGACACCTTCCGGTAGGCGCTCTCCAGGAGGGACTCCTCGGGGGCCTCCAGGCGACCCGGCTTGGCCAGGCCGTCCAGCACGACGAACCGCAGCATCGGAACCGCGCCCCTGCCGCCCCGCGTCTTCTTGTCGAGCCGCATGGCGTCCCGGAGTACGGGCCAGGCGTCGCCGCCGTAGGAGGTCGGGAGCCCGACGGAGGCGAGCACCGCCCGGTGCCGGTCGGCCACGGCGTCTTCGAGACGTCCCGTGAGCCGGGCGAGCTCGGCGGCGTAGACCATGCCGATCGCCACGGCGTGGCCGTGCCGGAAGCGGTAGTCCTCCGCCTTTTCGATCGCGTGGGCCAGGGTGTGCCCGTAGTTCAGGAACTCGCGCTGCCCGCTCTCCTTGAGGTCGGCGGACACCACGTCGGCCTTGACCCGGATGGCGCGCTCGACCAGTTCGCGGATGTGCGGGCCGTCCGGGGAGGCGGCCCCCTCGGGATCGTCCTCGACCAGGTCGAGGATGGTGGGGTCGGCGATGAAGCCGGCCTTGACCACTTCCGCCAGACCACTGATGTAGTCCTCGTGGGCCAGGGTGAGGAGGGCCGTCAGCTCGCACAGCACGCCGGCGGGCGGGTGGAAGGCGCCGACCAGATTCTTGCCCTCAGCGATGTTGATCCCGGTCTTGCCGCCCACGGCGGCGTCGACCATGCCCAGCAGTGTGGTCGGGACCAGCACGGACCTGACCCCGCGCAGCCACGAGGCGGCCGCGAACCCGGCGAGGTCCGTGGTGGCTCCTCCGCCGATGCCCACGACCGCGTCGGAACGGGTGACCCCGATCTCGGCGAAGCGGGACCAGAGGGAGGCCAGCACACCGATCTCCTTGGCCACCTCGCCGTCCGGCACCGGGAGGGCGTGCGCGGTGTAGCCCGCCTGCTCCAGAGCGCCGCATACCGGACGTGCGATCTCGGGGAGCCCTTGGGCGTGGACCACCGCGACCGTACGGACGCCGTCGCCGAGCAGCCCCGGGAGCTCGCCGAGCACGCCGGTGCCGACGACCACGTCGTAGGGATCGGCGCCCCGGACCTGGATCCTCGTGGCGGTCAAGAGAGCTCCTTCAGGATCTCCTCGCCGACGTCGTCCGGCTCACGCCCGTCCGTCGACACGGTGATCACGGCGAGGCGCTCGTAGACCGGGCGCCGTTCCTCCATGAGCTTGCGCATCCGGCTGCGCGGGTTGAGCACCAGGAGCGGCCGGGCGGAGGCGAGGCCGACACGCTTGATCGCGTCCGAGAGCCCTACCTGGAGATAGACGACGGTGTGCCCGGCGAGGAGCGCCTGCGTTCCCTCGTCGAGGATCGCGCCGCCCCCGAGGGCCAGCACGCCGGCGTGCTCCTCCAGGGCGGCGCGGACGGCCTCGCGCTCGAGCTCACGGAAACGCGCCTCCCCGTCATCGACGAAGATCTCGCCGACCGGCTTGCCGGCGACCGCCTCCACATCGGCATCGGTGTCCCTGAACGCCACCGCCAGCCGCTCGGCGAGGCGTGCGCCGATGGTGGTCTTTCCGGACCCGGGCGGTCCGATGATCACTGCCTTGGGGCGGGTCATAGAACTTGCTCCGCTATTTGATGGTCAAGGACGAAAGGTAGCCCTGCAGGTTGCGGGCCGTCTCCTCGACGGAGTCACCGCCGAACTTCTCCAGCAACGCCTGGGCGAGCACGAGCGCGACCATCGCCTCCGCGACGACACCGGCGGCGGGCACCGCGGTCACGTCACTGCGCTGGTTGATCGCCTTGGCCGCCTCCCGGGTCCGCACGTCGACGGTGTCCAGCGCCCTGGGCACGGTCGAGATGGGCTTCATGGCGGCCCGCACCCGCACCGGGTCGCCGGTCGTCATGCCGCCCTCGATGCCACCGGCCCGGCCGGTCCGGCGCCGGATGCCGTCGGGCCCGTTCTCGATCTCGTCGTGAGCCTCGGAACCGGGACGGCGCGCGGTGGTGAACCCGTCACCGACCTCGACGCCCTTGATGGCCTGGATCCCCATGAGCGCTCCGGCCAGCCGCGCGTCGAGCCGCCGGTCCCAGTGCACGTGGCTGCCGAGGCCGGGCGGCAGCCCGTAGGCCAGCACCTCCACGACTCCGCCGAGCGTGTCGCCGGCCTTCTTGATCTCGTCGACGTGGGCGACCATCGCGGCACTCGTCCCGGGGTCGAAGCAGCGCACCGGGTCGGCGTCGATCCGGGCCAGGTCCTCCGGACCGGGGAGCACGCCGTCGGGAACCCCGATCTCGCCGAGCGAGACCACGTGGCTGAGGATCTCCACGCCGCAGACCTGCCGGAGGAAGGCCTTGGCCACCTCACCGATCGCCACGCGGGCCGCGGTCTCCCGGGCACTCGCCCGCTCGAGGACCGGCCGCGCGTCGTCGAAGCCGTACTTCTGCATCCCGGCGAGGTCGGCGTGCCCGGGCCGGGGACGCGACAGCGGCGCGCTGCGCGCCTGTGCCTCGAGCACCTCGGGGTCGACGGGGTCGGCGGACATCACCGTCTCCCACTTCGGCCACTCGGTGTTGCCGACCTCGATCGCCACCGGTCCGCCCTGGGTGCGGCCGTGCCGGATCCCCCCGACGACGGTGATCTGGTCCTGTTCGAACTTCATGCGGGCGCCCCGCCCATACCCGAGTCGGCGGCGGCGCAGTGCTTCGGCGATGTCCGCCGAGGTCACGCGCACGCCGGCCGGCAGCCCTTCCAAGATCGTGACGAGGGCCGGGCCATGAGACTCCCCCGCGGTCAGCCAGCGCAGCATGTGGCAAATCCTTTCATCCCCCGGGAAGGCTACGCGCACAGGTCCACAGCGTGAGACATGGGCGCGCGGAGCCGGGCGGATCGGCATCGGGTCGCGGACGCCGGGTCCTGGCCGGGGACGCGGCCCATCCCATGCTGCAATATCTCGCCCAGGGCGCCTGCCAGGCGCTCGAGGACGCTCACGTGCTCGGCCGGCAGGCGGCCGGGCACGTCGGCGACGGGCCGGCGGTCGACTGGGATCGCGCGCTCGGGGACTACCAGGCGATCCGCGCCACCCGTACGGCCCGGGTGCAGACGACGGCCCGCATGTGGGGAGACCTCTGGCATGCCGACGGCGTCGGCCGGGTCATGCGCAACGAGCTGATGCGCATCCGGGACATGTCGAGCCACAGGTACACGGACTGGCTCTACGGAGCCTGAGCGCCGGAACCCGTGAGACCGGGCCCGTGAGACCGGGCCCGTGAGACCGGGCCCGGGCGCCGGCGTCCGCGGACGCCGGCGCCCGGTAAGGGTCGTACCCGCTCAGCCGGGCAGCGGGGCGCCCTGACGCACCAGCTCGGCCCGTGCCCCGCCCCCCGGCATCGGCCCGGGGGCGGGGCGGGGCGGCTCAGGAGACCTCGCGCCAGTCCACGACCCCTTCCACGAGGTCCCGGATCGCGGCCAGGAGGCCGAGCCGGTTGGCGCGCACGGCCGGGTCCTCGGCCATCACCAGGACCTCATCGAAGAAGGCGTCGATGGGCTCGGCGAGCCGCAGGGCCGCGCCGGTGAAGGCGGGCAGGCCGACGACGGCGTCCCCGAGTTCGGCGCGCACGGCCGTGAGCGCGTCGTGCAGACGGCGCTCGGCCTCGTCGGAGAACCGCTCCGGGTCATAGGTCCCGGCCGTGTCCGCCGGGACGATGCGCAGAACCCGCTGGAGCGCGGTGGTCAGCCGCTCGAAGCGCTCGTCCCCGAGCAGCTTCTCCAGGTCCGCGGCGGCCTGCTCCGCGTACGCGGGCGATCCGGCGTGCGGCAGGACCGCCCGTACGACGTTGACCGGATGACCGGCGTCGAGCAGCGCCTGCTCGAGCCTGCGGGCCACGAACCGGCCGGCCTCCTCGAGAGCCGTGGCCGCCACCTCGACGGGCTGGTGCCCGGCCGCGGTCGCGAGGGCCCTGTCCACGGTCAGCGCGGCGAGGCGGGGCTGGGCGCGCAGGATCGCGGTGAGTCCCAGCGCGGCACGCCGGAGCCCGTACGGATCGGAGCTCCCCGTCGGCACCGACCCGATGCCGAACAGCCCGGCGAGCAGGTCCAGCCGGTCGGCCATGGCGAGGAGCGCACCGGGTGCGGAGGCGGGGAGCCGGTCGCCGGACGAGCGCGGCAGTTCCATCTCGTGCAGGGCCTGCGCCACGGCCTCGCTCTCACCCGCCTGGAGGGCATATTCCCTGGCCATGACCCCGGCGAGGCTCGACAGCTCGATGACCATGTCCGACCCCAGGTCGAACTTGGCCAGCTCTCCGGCCCGCCGCAGGACGGCGGCCTCGTCGCCGGACAGCTCCACCTGCGCGGCGAGGTCCAGCGCGATGGCTCGGATCCGTTCGGCGCGGTCGGCCATGGAGCCGAGCCGCTCCTCGAAGGTCAGCTTCTCCAGCCCTCGCTTCATCTCCTGCAGCGGCACGCGCAGATCGGCCCGGTAGAAGAACGACGCGTCCTCGTAGCGCGCTCGGAGCACGGCCTCGTTGCCCGCGCGCACGACCTCGTGGTCGCACGCGCCATTGGCCATGGTGACGAAGTGCGGCAGAAGCGCTCCGTCTCCGTCCCGTACGGGCAGGTAGCGCTGGTGCTTCTTCATGACCGTGGTGAGGATCTCGGCCGGCAGCTCCAGGTATTCCGGGTCGAACGAGCCGAGGATGGCGGTCGGCCACTCGACCAGGTTGGTGACCTCGTCGATGACGCCGCGCTCACCGACCGGGTCGATGCTCCCGCCCACGCCGGCCGCGAGTTCCACGGCGCTCTCGAGGATCCGGGCCCGGCGTCGCGTGGCCTCGGGCTCGATGTCGTGCGCGCGGAGGGTGTCGAGGTGCTGGGCGGCCGAAGCCACGCTCACGCGCGGTTCCGGGGCGGTGCGGTGCAGGTCGGTCTCCCTCCCCGCGGTGATCGCGGCCACCGAGAACGGGATCACCTCCTCGCCGAGAAGGGCCAGGATCCAGCGGATCGGCCGGGCATAGGACAGGCCCGGCGCGTTCCAGCGCATGTTCTTGTCCGCGCGAAGCCCCGTGACGACCGAGGGCAGCACCGTGGCGAGGACCTCGGCGGCGGGCCGTCCCGCCACCTGCTTCACGTATCCGACGTATTCGCCGGCGCCGACCGTGAGCGGCCGCAGCTCGGCGACGTCGATGCCCTGCCCCCGGGCGAAGCCGAGCGCCGCCCTGGTCGGAGCGCCCTCGGCGTCGTAGGCGGCGGACAGCCGGGGGCCGCGGACGGTCTCCTCGGTGTCCTCCTCCCGCGGGGCGACGTCCTCGACCATCGCCACGATGCGCCGCGGCGAGGACATCACCCGGATGTCACCGTGTGGGAGCCTGGTCTCGCCGAGCCCTTCCGCCAGCGCGTCCCGCACGGCGTCGGCGACCCGGTCGACCTCGGCCGGCGGGAGCTCCTCGACCCCGATCTCGAAGACCAGCGGCGCCGCCGCGCCGATCTCCGGGAAGGAGACGGGAGGGGCCGCGGCCTCCTGCCGCTCGCCGGATCCGGAAGCGGCGTCGCCCAGCGGATGGCCGAGCTCCGCACGGCGCGCGGTCCACAGCTCCGCGACGTCACGGGCGAGGGCCCGCATGCGGGCGAACGCGCGGGCCCGCTCGGTCGTGCCGATGGCGCCTCTGGCGTCGAGCACGTTGAAGGCGTGCGAGCACTTGAGGACATAGGAGTGCGCGGGCACCGGGAGCCTGGCCTCGATCATCCGGCGGGCCTCGGCCTCGAAGGCCTCGAAGAGGCGCCGGTTGGTCTCGATGTCGGCGTCGTCGAGGTAGTAGCGGCTCATCTCGTACTCCGCCTGACCGAACGCCTCGCCGTAGGACATCCCGGGGGCGTAGGCGATGTCCTTGAAGTGCGAGACGCCCTGGAGCGCCATGATGATGCGCTCCATGCCGTAGGTGATCTCTACCGAGACCGGGTCCAGCGGGAGCCCGCCGGACTGCTGGAAGTAGGTGAACTGGGTGATCTCCAGCCCGTCGAGCCACACCTCCCAGCCCAGGCCCCAGGCGCCGAGGGCCGGTGAGGCCCAGTTGTCCTCGACGAACCGCACGTCGTGGGCCTGCAGGTCGATGCCGAGCGCCGCGAGACTGCCGAGGTAGAGGGCCTGCGGGTCCCCGGGCTCGGGCTTGAGCACGACCTGGAACTGGGTGTGGGTCTGCAGCCGGTTGGGGTTGTCGCCATAGCGGGAGTCGTCCGGCCGGACGCTGGGCTCGACGTAGGCGACCCGCCAGGGCTCAGGGCCGAGCACCCGCAGGGCGGTGGCGGGGTTGAGCGTGCCCGCACCGACCTCGGTGTTCATCGGCTGGACGATGACACACCCCTGATCCGCCCAGTAGCGCGTCAGCCGGATCAGTGCATCTTGCATCGTCAGCATGGGAAAGGCTTTCCTTGTCGGAGGAGAATGTGAAGATCGGCCGGGCCACGGCACCGCAGACCCCGCAGGTCACCCGTACGCGAGGATAGCCAGGATGGCGCCGATGGGCATAAAGGAACCGAGCCTCACGGCGGCCTGGGCATGGCCGGCGGGGAAGCGGGCTAACGGCCTCGGACCACGCCGAGCTCGACCCCGCCGACGATCCGGCCGCGCAGCAGCTCGGTCAGCCGGTCCGCGACCCGCTGCACCATGGCCCGCTCGTCGGCGTCGCCGGTCAGGGTGAACCTCACCGAGAGCTCGGCCGTGCTCCCGGCCCCGATCCGGATCCCGGTCACGCCGGGCTCGGTCCCGAAGGCGGCCTCGACCGCCGCGAGCACCTCGGGGTCCTCGTGCGGCGGCGGGATCGGCTTGCCCTCGGCGAACAGATAGAGCCGGTAACCATCGATCGCGAACGGCACCGGCCCGGCCACGTCGATGACCAGGGCATCCGCGTTCTCGCTGAGGACGGCCTGGCATGCCTCCTGTGAATAGACGGCGACCGGACGTGCGTCGGGCCGCCACCGGGCGAGGGTCTCCAGGGAGGTGAAGCCGAGCAGCCCCCTGCGGCCGTCGGCGCCGACCAGCGTGGGGAGGGCCATCTCGCTCTCCTTCTCCCGGCGCAACTCCCCTGGGGCGACCTGCTCCTCCTCGCCGAGCACCGCCACCACGGGTACGAGCAGCCGCGCGCCCACGAGCTCGGCCATCACCGTGTGCTCTCCGACGCGCCCGGCGGCATAGGCGGTGAGCGCCGCACCCAGCCGAGGGTCGGCGCCGCCGTCGTCCGCGGGGAACTGAGGTTGAGGAATGGTCCGTCCTGCCACGCACAGAGGGTATAACCATCTGCGAGCACGGAGGGTGCTCTTTCCCGCACTCTCCGCACTCGGGCCGGTCCGCCAGCGCCCTCCAGCCGTGATCCTGCGGTTGTTCGCGCCTCCCGGCCGGGTCAGCCGAAGTCCACGATGGCGGCGACGGTGCCACCGCCGGAAGGGCCCTGGTGCACGGCCGCGACGGAGACGAAGACCGCGGGGTCTCCCGTCACGGCCGCGGCGACGCCTCCCACGCAGGCCTTGATCTGGCGGTGCCAGTGGACGTCGGAGTCGTCGAGCATGATGTTGCGCCGGCCCCGCACGGACCCGCTCGGGTCGGCCTCGCACTTCAGGAACAGATTGACGAGCCGATCTCCCAGGTCGCTCGGATGCGGCCGCTCGGGCAGCTCCAGGCCGGCACTGCGGATGGCCGCCCACAGGCCGTCCGAGTCCAGGGCGTCCCGCATCACCTCGTGCCCGGCGCGATAACGCCCGCCGATGCCCCGCACGTTGCCGACCACGACGATCTGCGCGCGGTCGAGCTCGACCCCTGACGAGCACGACGCCACCGAGGAGTAGAGCGAGAGGTCCCGGTGGATCCGCCCGGCGGCGGGGGGCTCGATCTCGCCGAGCGCCACGGCGATGCCGAGGGCCGTCGTGGAGTTGGAGATGTCCATGGACTTGAGCGTGTCCTCGGTGACGACGCCCTGCCCCCGTCGTCTGGCGTCGTTGATCGTGTCGAGGGTGAGCAGCGGCGTCTTGGTCTGGACATAGTGGACGTCGTCCGGATCGTGGATCCCGGCGATCTTCATGGCCTCCCGGACGCCGTCGGCGACCTTCTCCACCATGGCGGGACGGCCGATGTCCTCGGGCAGGATGATCTCGCTCATGGCCACGCCGACCGAGACACGGGGCTCATCCGTGGCCTCGACCGTGGCCGGATCGAGGCTCGCGAAGATCGTCGCATGCGGGCTGAGCACACCGTCCGTACCACCGGACCACACCAGCGGGACCTGCGCGACCTCCTCGGCCCCGCGGTCGCCTTTCGTCAGCAGCACCTCGCGGAACGCGCGGTCGGCGAGAATGCGGGTGTAGTCGTTGACCCCGCCGTTGCCCTCGGTCTTGCCGATGACGGCGAGCACCCGGTCGGCCTCGATGACCCCCTCATCGATCAGGCGGGCGAGCCCGGAGGCGTCGGTGACGCTGTCGATGGGGACCTTGCGCACTTCGATCGGATCGGGCACGTCGTCTCCTCGGTGGTCCGTGGTCGTGTCGCCATTCGTGATTGTCCCGGCTCGCCGCGACGCCGGTCCGGCCGAAGGCGGCCACGCACGGCTCACCGGAGCCGGGCGAGCCGCTCCACCGCCTCGTCGATGACCGCCTCCCGCTTGCAGAAGGCGAAACGGACGAAATGGCGTCCGGCCTCGGCGTCGTCATAGAAGACCTGGGTGGGGATCGCCACCACGCCGGCCTTCTCCGGCAGCGCCCGGGCGAGCTCGAACCCGTCGGTGAAGCCGAGGGGCCGGATGTCGGCCTGCACGAAGTACGTACCCTGCGGGCGGTAGGTCGCGAACCCGGCGGCCTCCAGGCCGGAGATGAGCCGGTCCCGCCTGGCCTCGAGCGTCTTGCGCAGCTCCTCCACCCAGGCCTGCTCGTTGCCGAGCGCGTAGGCCACCGCCCGCTGGAACGGCCCCCCGGCGCTGTAGGTGAGGAACTGCTTCACCGTCTGCACGGCCCGGACGTACGGCGCGGGCGCCGTGAGCCACCCCGTCTTCCAGCCGGTGACCGAGAAGGTCTTGCCGGCCGAGGAGATGGCGACGGTCCGCTCGCGCATGCCCTCCAGGCCGGCGAGCGTGATGTGCTCGGCGCCGTCGTAGGTCAGGTATTCGTACACCTCGTCGGTGACGGCCACGAGATCGTGCTCGCGGCACACGGCCGCGATCGTCTCGAGCTCCTCGCGGGTGAAGACGGTCCCCGCCGGGTTGTGCGGCGAGTTCACCAGGATCAGGCGGGTCCGCGGGCCGACGGCGGCACGGAGCTCGTCGGGGTCGAAGGTGAACCGCCCCTCCTCCGGCCGCAGGGTCACCGGCCGCCGGATCGCGCCGCCGAGGGCGATCGCCGCCGCGTAGGAGTCGTAGTAGGGCTCGAAGACGATGACCTCGTCCCCGGGCTCGGCGAGGGCCAGAACGGTCGCGGCGATGGCCTCGGTGGCGCCGACCGTGACGAGCACCTCGGCGGCGGGGTCGTAGGCCAGCCCGTAGCGCTGGGCCCGCTGGCTCGCGATGGCCTCGCGGAGTTCGGGGATCCCCGGCCCGGGCGGGTACTGGTTGCCCCCGGAGCGGATCGATTCCATGGCGGCCTGGAGCATGGCGGGCGGCCCGTCGGAGTCCGGGAAACCCTGCCCGAGGTTGATGGCGCCGGTCCTCGTGGCCAGGGCGGACATCTCCGCGAAGATGGTGGTCCCGAAACTCCGCATGCGTTCGACAAGAGGTTCACTCACAGACCCAGGCTAACCAGGGACGTTCGCCTGGATCTCCGGCCGTGGTCTCCGCGGAGAAGCGGATCTCCGGACGGCGGATCTGCGAGTGCGACACTTGGACGAGCGAGAGGAGAGATCACCATGCGCGTGGCGATGTGCCAGATCCCGGTCGGCGACGACCCCAAGGACAACCTCGAACGGATCCGCGAGGCCCTGGCCGGGGCGGCGGACGCGGACCTCGCGGTGTTCCCGGAGGCCGCGCAGGTGAGGTTCGGCAACGATCTCACGGCGGTCGCCGAACCCCTCGACGGCCTGTTCGTGAGCGACCTGCGCCGCGCGGCGCGCGAGCATCGCATCGCCGTGATCGCCGGTGTCTTCGAGCCCGCCCCCGACGGACGGATCTACAACACCGCGGTGGCGATCGACGCGGACGGCTCCCTGGCGGGGACCTATCGCAAGATGCACCTGTTCGACGCCTTCCGCTTCCGTGAGTCCGAGACCGTCGCGCCCGGGGACGAGCCGGTGGTCGTCGAGCTGGCCGGGGTCAAGGTCGGGCTCATGACCTGCTACGACATCCGCTTCCCCGAGCTGGCCAGGGCCCTCGTGGACCGGGGCGCCGAGGTCCTGGCGATCATCGCGGCGTGGGCCCAGGGGGTCTACAAGGAGGAGCACTGGACCACGCTGGCCAAGGCCCGGGCGATCGAGAACACCATGTGGACGATCGCCGTGGACCGGGCGCCGGACCTCACCGACCCGCCGCGCGGAGGGCGCACCGGCGTGGGCCGCAGCCTGCTCATCGACCCCATGGGCGTGGTGCACGCCGACCTCGGCCCGAACCCGTCCGTCCGGGTCCTCGACCTCGATCTCGACATGACGGCCGAGGTCCGCGCCACCCTGCCGTCCCTGTCGCACCGGCGGACGGACGTCCTTTAGCCAGGCCCCGGTAGCGGGCACTGGGCACTGGGCCTACGGTCACCTCGTCCGCGCGGCACTGGCCGGTCCTGACCCCGTCCACGCCGGTCGACCGCCCGGCGCGGGCCTGTGGTCACCGGGGCTCCTCGCTGAGCATGGCCCGGGTGGCCTCGTCGACGATGTCGCGCATGGCGCGTTCGGCCGCCTCGGGGTCGCCGGACTGCACCGCCTGGACGACCTCCGCGTGCCACCGGATCGCCGCGGGTTCGGGGAGCGCGGGCATCAGGTGGTGGTGTGTGCGGCCGGCGAGCACCTCGGCCACCACATCGGTGAGCGCGCCCAGCATCTCGTTGCCGGAGGCCTCGAGCAGCGTGCGGTGGAAGAGGACGTCCGCCTCCAGGTAGGCCTCGAGGTCGCCGGACCTGCCGTGCACGGCCATCTGCATGACGGCGCCGGTGAGCACGCCGCACTGCTCGGGTGTGGCGTGCAGGGCGGCGAGGCCCGCCGCGACGGGCTCGACACCGCGCCGGAGTTCGCTGAGTGACCTGAGCTGCTCCGCGCGCCCCTCCCCGTCGAGCCGCCACCGGATGATCCTCGGGTCGAACAGGTTCCAGCCCGTGCTGGGCGCCACGATGACGCCGACCCTGCGGCGGCTCGTCACCATCCCCATCGATTCGAGGACCCGGATCGCCTCGCGTACGACCGACCGGGACACCCCGAACCGGGCTTCGAGCTCCTCGATCCTGAGCACCTGACCGGGCGCGAGGCCTCCGGAGATCACGAGCGTGCCCAGCTCGTCCAGCACGCTCCCGTGCAGCCCCGGACTGGTCAGGTCTTTGTCCACCACAGTGACCAATCCTCGCATGAGCTGCGACACCGGCTCCGGTACGAGCTCAAAGGTATGACTAATAGAGGTTGAGTCTTGTTAAAAGCTGATAAATAGTGTCAGACTGGCGCGAACCTCACGAGAGGTCGCGGACAGCATGCACACCACCTGTCACTGGACACTCGAACCCCTCGAGCCGGATCAACGCGGGGTCGTAGTGGACACCAGGCCGGTCGAGGACCTTGTGCCCGCCGCTCTCGCCGCCGTCTTACCGACCGCAGAGCCCCGCGACCCATCCCCCTCGATCCCCCGCCCCGCCCCGGGCCCGCGCCCGGAGCGGCGGTAAACGCAGGAGAGTGACATGAGCCCCGCCCTCATCGCGCTCGCGGAGTCCGGCCCGGCCGCCAGTGGCCGGCTCGTCCCCGCGGCGCTCATCGGCATCGCGCTGATCGTGGTGCTGATCACACAGTTCAAGCTCCACCCCTTTCTCAGCCTGACCCTGGGCTCCCTCGCCGTCGGGGCCATTGCCGGGCTCCCGATGGCCGACACGATCAAGAGCTTCACGACGGGGTTCGGCAGCACGGCCGCCAGCGTCGGCACGCTCATCGCGCTCGGCGCGATGTTCGGCAAGCTGCTCGCCGACTCGGGTGGCGCCGACCAGCTCGTCGACACGATCGTGGGCCGGTCCAGCACCCGGTCGCTGCCCTGGGCGATGGCCCTCGTGGGCGCCCTCATCGGCCTGCCGATGTTCTTCGAGATCGGCCTCGTGCTGCTGATGCCGGTCATCTTCCTGGTCGCCCGGCGGTCCGGGCTGTCCCTGGTCCGCGTCGGCGTGCCCGCCCTCGCCGGCCTGTCGGTGATGCACGGACTCGTCCCGCCGCACCCGGGGCCGCTGGTGGCCGTCGACGCGCTCAAGGCCGACCTCGGCGTCACGCTGGGGCTCGGTGTCCTCATCGCCCTCCCGACGGTCGCCATCGCGGGCCCGCTGTTCGCGAAATACGCCGGCCGGTGGGTCGATGTTCCGGCCCCGGAGCTGTTCGACACCGTGCGGGCCGAGGAGGAGGGCTCCCGGCGGCCCGCGTTCGGCGTCACGCTGGCCACGGTGCTCCTGCCCGTCGTCCTGATGATGGGCAAGGCCCTCGCCGACATCTTCGCCGCCGAGGGCGGCGCCGTCCGTACCGTGTTCGACCTGCTCGGCACCCCCCTGGTGGCGCTGCTCATCGCGGTGCTCGTCGGGATGTTCACCTTCGGACGCGGCGCCGGCATGGACCGGCGGGCCCTCGCCACATCGCTGGAGCGGTCGCTGCCGCCCATCGCCGGCATCCTGCTGATCGTGGCCGCCGGCGGCGGCCTCAAGCAGACACTGATCGACACCGGCATCGGCCAGCTCGTCGCCGACTGGGTGCAGAGCAGCGGGCTCTCGGTGCTCCTGCTCGCCTGGGTCGTGGCCGTGCTCATCCGGCTGGCGACGGGTTCCGCCACGGTCGCCACGGTCACGGCGTCCGGGATCCTGGCACCGCTGGTGGTCCACCTGGACCCGTCCGAGACCTCGCTGCTGGTCCTGGCGATCGGCGCCGGGTCGCTGTTCTTCTCCCACGTCAACGACGCCGGCTTCTGGCTGGTCAAGGAGTACTTCGGCCTGACGGTCGGGCAGACCATCAAGTCCTGGTCGCTGATGGAGACCCTCATCTCGGTCTGCGGCCTGGTCTTCGTGCTGCTGCTGAGCCTGTTCGTCTGAGCCTCTTCGTCCGGTCCGGTTCGTCCGGTCCGGAAAGATCAAGGATCTGGGCTGCTCCAGGTGACCAGATCCTTGATCGAGGCTCTCCCGCCGGCTCGCCGGGGCGTCAGCTCATCCGGCCGAGTGTGCGGAACCGGTCGTGGCGGGCGGCCAGGCGCTCGGAGTCCTCCATTCCCAGGAGCCGGGTCAGCTCCTCCTCGAGAACCCGGCTCACGCGTGCGCAGAACCCGGCCGGCTCGTCGGCGGCGTCGGGCTCCTCCGGGACGATCACATCCACGATTCCGTCCCTCAGGAGATCGCGTGACCGCACGCCCTGGGCCCCGGCCATCTCCGCCGCACGCTCCGTGGTCCGGTGCACGATCGCGGACGCGCCTTCGGGCGGCAGCGGCGACAGCCAGGCGTGTTCCGCGCAGAGGACCCGGTCGGCCGGCAGCAGGGCCAGCGCCGCTCCCCCGGTGCCCTCACCGAGCAGCAGGGAGACGGTCGGCGCCGGCAGGGCCATCAGGTCGGTGAGAGACCGCGCGATCTCGCCGGCCATGGCCGCCTCCTCGGCCTCCGCGGACAGCTCCCCGCCGGGGGTGTCGATCACCGTGACGACCGGCAGCCGGAGCTCCGCGGCGAGCCGCATCCCCCGCCGGGCCACCCGGAGCCCCGCCGGGCCGAGAGGCCCGGCGACGCGCTGGCCGTGGCGGTCCTGGCCGACCACCACGCAGGGAACGGACCCGAACCGGGCGAGCGCGAGCACGAGCCCGGGGTCCGTCTCGCCCTCACCCGTGCCCGAGAGGACGGTCACATCGGTGGCGCAGCGCCGCAGGACGTCCCGTACGCCGGGGCGGTCGGCGCGCCGGCTGCGCTGGATCGCCTCCCAGGCGGGCACATCGCGGGATACGGAGCCAGTGCGCCCTGTTTCCACCGGAGCATCGCCGGGGTCTCCCCGCTGCGCCGTCTCCGGCCTCGCGCACATCACCGCGAGGGCCCTCGCCGCGGCGTCGCCGATGTCGTCGATCCCCACGACGGCGTCGATGACGCCGTGGGCTTGGAGGTTCTCCGCGGTCTGCACGCCGGCCGGGAACGGCTCGCCGCGCATCGCCTCGTACACCCTGGGACCGAGGAATCCGATCAGCGCGCCGGGTTCGGCGGCGGTGAGCTGGCCGAGCGAGCCGAACGACGCCAGGACGCCGCCCGTCGTGGGGTGACGCAGGTAGGTGAGGTACGGCAGCCCGGCGGCGCGATGCCGCATCACCGCCATGGAGATCTTGGCCAGTTGCACGAAGGCCCTCGTGCCCTCCTGCATCCGTATGCCCCCGGATGACGGCGCGGCGAGCAGCGGCAGGCCCTCGTCTGTCGCCCGTTCCACGGCGCGGACGAGCCGTTCCGCCGCCGCGACCCCGATGGAACCGGCGAGGAAGGACCGTTCGCACACCGCGACGGCGATCCGCCGGCCGCGCAGCCTGCCCTCGCCCGTGATCACCGCCTCGTCATAGCCGGTCCGCTCCCGCGCGGCCGCGAGTTCCTGTTCGTAACGCGAACCGGGCGGCGCTCCCGTCCCTGAGGGCAGAGCGTCCGGTGGGCCGTCCCAGGAGATCCAGCTGTCGAGGTCGAGGACCCGGCCCACGAGCATCCGGGCGTCGACGCGGGAGGTCATCACCCCATTTCACAGAACCAGGCAAACCCGCCTCAAGGCCGTCAAAGGAGATCCTTCTCTCGTTTGGTCCGGCCATCGGCCGGCCGGCGCGCGGCGAGGTGGCGTCGCGGGGACCGCCGGCGAGTAGCCGAGAGGCCCGGGAGGCCGGGGCCCGGTAGAGCCACGGCGCCGTTCCGGTGGCGCGGGCGACGCGTGCGCCGATGAGAGTATGCCGATGTGACGACGACCGGCGGCCCCTTGGCCATGCTGGCCGAACGGGTGCGGGGTCTGCCGCCCTCCTGCGGGCCGGTACGGGTGGTGGCGGTCGACGGACCGAGCGGGGCCGGCAAGTCGACGTTCGCGGCCGAGCTCTCACGTGCCCTCGGCGAGGTCCCGGTGGTGGGCTCCGACGAGTTCCCGGTGCCCTGGGACGGCGACCCGCTGACCTGGTGGGGGCCGCTGACCGTTCAGGTGCTCGAGCCGCTGGCGGCGGGGCGGCCCGGCGTGTACCGCCGCTACGACTGGCACAGTCACTCCTACGGCGCCCGGATCGAGATCCCGGTCTGTCCCGTACTGCTCCTGGAGGGCGTCGGAGCCGCGTGGCGGGAGGCCCCCGTGGCGTTCCGGATCTGGGTCGACGCGCCTCGCGAGCTGCGCCGGCTGCGGGCCATCGGCCGGGACGGCGCTCGGCTCGCGGAGAGCTGGGATCGATGGACCGCGCTCGAGGAGGTCCATTTCGCCGCCGACCGCACCCGGGACCGCGCGGCCCTGCTCGTCGACGGCGCCGCGAGCCTGGAAGGACCCGCCGCCTTCACGCCACGGTGGCGGACGGGCGACGTCGACCGGCGCCGTGACGGCGGAACGCCGAGGGATTGAGACTGCAGAGTTATCTGCCGTTACGACTCCCTATGAGAACCTGCGTTCGGGATCTGGTTTCGAGGATGTGACCGGATGGCGAAGCGTCGGTTGGGGATGAGGGCCCGTTCCCGGTGGCTGACGATCATGATCGTGGTCGTCGTTACCGGCGCACTGGTCCTCATGGCCATGCGGCTCTGGGGGCCGGGTTCGGCCGCCGCCGCCGTCGCCGCCGTGGCACTGGTGGCGCGCGTATGGATCGACCGGTTCGAGCGCGACCAAGTGCGCCGTGAGGAGCGCTCACAGGCCGTACTCGACTGTTGCCTGCTCACCGGCGATGGCCGGCTGCCGCGGATCTCCGACATCACGGATCTCACGCTCCTGGGCGTGCATCCGGCACCGGCCGAGGACTCGGCCTCCGTGGCGATGTCCCGGATGCCGCCGTACGTGCACCGCGATGTCGATGCGCTGCTCCGGCGGCGCATGGCCACGGCGGGCTTCGTGCTCCTGATCGGGGACTCCACGGCCGGCAAGACCCGGACGGCGGCCGAGTCGGTCGCCACGGCCCTGCCGGCGCACACGCTGATAGCGCCGGTCGGTCGCGACGGGCTGGCCGAGGCGGTCTCGTACGCGGCCCAGCGACGCGAATCGGTGCTGTGGCTGGACGACCTCGAAGGCTATTTCGGGCCGGGAGGCCTGAACCGGGCCATGATCAGCCGGATGGTCAACGGGACGGGGCATCACCGCGTGGTGGTGGCCACCCTGCGTGCCGCGGAGATGGCCCGTTACACCGAGGGCCCGACGGTGACCGACGACGGGGCACGGCAGCTTCAGCGCGACGCCCGTGAAGTGCTGGACCTGTCCGACCCCATCCGGATCGACCGGATGTTCAGCCCTCCGGAGCGAGACCGCGCCAAGCGTCACGCCGGGGATTCACGCATCCAGGACGCGTTGGCCCACGCGGACTCCTATGGTCTCGCCGAATATCTGGCGTCAGGCCCCGAACTGCTGCGGGACTGGGACAACGCATGGGAACCCGGCACCTATCCGCGCGGCGCGGCACTGGTGGCCGCGGCGATCGACTGCCGCCGGGCCGGTCACACCGAGCCCATGTCCCGCCGGCTCCTGGAGGAGCTGAGCGTGCTTCACCTGGCGCGCCGGGGAAAGGTCGGAGACTCCGCGGAGCCGTCCGACAGCGCCTGGGAATGGGCGACCCGGATACGCCGTTCGACGGCCTCGCTCATCGAGGGCAACGACGAGACCGGCTACGACGTCTTCGACTACCTGGTCGACACCGCGCAGCGCCGTACGGGCCGGGAAGCGATTCCCGACGAGGTCATGTCGATCATCTTGCGCCATGCGAGTCCCGCCGACGCCGCCAATGTCGGTTCCGTGGCGTACGAGCAGCGTCGCTACGCGATGGCGGCGCGGGCCCTGCGCCAGGCCCTGGAGAGGATGTCCGGCGACCCGGGGACGGATCATCCCGATACGCTCGCGGTCCGGCACAGCCTCGCACTCGTCCTCTACGGGCGGGGCCGGTATGCGGAGGCCGAGGCCGAGCACCGGGCGGTCGCGGGGGTACGTGCGCATGTCCTGGGACCTTCGCACCCCGCGACGCTCATCAGCCGGGACTACCACGCCCTGGCCCTGAACGAACTCGGCCGCCACGAGGAGGCCGCACCCGTCTTCCGGGCGGTCCATGACCAGCGTCTGCGCAGCCTCGGCCCCGCCCACCCGCACACGCTCCGCAGCCGTACCTACCTCGCCTATGCCGCCTGGTCCGCGGGCCGCGTTCGCGAGGCGAAAGCCGAGCACGAGGCCATCTGGCGGCTGCGTGCCCAGATCCTCGGGGCGGAGCACCCGCACACGCTCATCAGCCGCGACCATCGCGCCATGGCCCTGCGGGTGCTCGGGAGGCCCGGCGAGGCGGAAGCGGAGCACCGTGCGGTGATCGAGGCCCGGGTCCGCATCCTCGGAGCGGACCATCCCTACACCCTCGCGAGCCGGAACAACCGTGCGATCGCGCTCCACGATCTGGGGCGCACGCCTGAGGCCGTGCGAGAACACCAGGAGGTCTTCGAGGCCCGGAGCCGCATCCTCGGCGCCGACCATCCGCACACGCTCGCCAGCTGGACCAGCCTGGTGAACTGCCTCAACGGCTCCCCCTAGAACGGGAGCGCCTGGGGATCACACCGGAGGAGATGACCGCGGGCCACCTCCCCATGCCGGCCCGCCCGCGGGAGCCGGCCGACCGTCTGGAGGCCTACCGGACCGGCCTGTAGAAGTGGAGCCGCCCGAGGACGGCCTGTATCTGCTCTTCGAGCGGATCCTCTATGGCGCGGGTCCGGCGCCCACCGGTGGCGCGCCTTCCGCGTGTTAGCACTCACCGCCGCGTGATGTCCTCGGCGGCCGGCCGGGGAGCGCCGCACGGCCCATGAACGGCACGGGTCGGCGGCGCCGCCCGCTCGGGCGGGCCCGGACGGTAGAACACGACTCTCGGTCCCTGTTGTCCCTATACGCGTGCTTTGTCACGATTTGGCAACTTTTTGGGCTACGACCTTCTGCCGGGCGTCCTTGACCACGACAATCTCCCCTGGTTCATAACTTGTCGGACTAACACCAGTCCGGCCTGCAAGGGGGTTTTGTGAAGAAGCTTGCCGTCGCGACCGCGACAGCCGGCCTGCTTACCGGGCTCGGTGTCTTCGGCGCCACAAGCGCGTCAGGGGCCACGGACCCGTCCGAGGCCTTCCGGCCTGCGAGCCTCAAGTGGCACGCCTGCCAGCCGGACATCGTGACGGGGGCGAAGGCCTACGACAGCCTGGGCCCGGTTCAGGTGTCCAAGATCATTCAGTGCGCCGAGCTCGAGGTGCCGCTGGACTACACGCACCCGAACGGCCAGAAGATCACCCTGAAGCTGACCCGGACCCCGCACACGGGCACGGGCACGGCCAAGGGCGACATCGTGGTCAACCCGGGAGGCCCGGGCGGCGGCGGAGCCCTGTTCGGCCCGCGCGTCTACGCCCAGAACTCGGCGCCGATGCAGGCTGCTTACAACGTCATCGGGTTCGACCCGCGCGGCGTCGGCTTCAGCAAGCCCAGCCTGAGCTGCGACACCAACGTCAGCAACGCCCCGCGGCCGGCGTACGGGACCGGCGGCGCCAAGGACGAGGCCATCTGGCTGAAGAAGTCCAAGGACTACGCCGACGCCTGCGCCAAGAAGTTCGGCGCGGGCTCCAAGGTCAACCTGCTGGACCACATCAAGACCATCGACTCGGTCCGTGACATCAACACGATCAGGGCCGCGCTGGGCAACGAGAAGCTGGACTTCTACGGCGCCTCCTACGGCACCTACCTCGGCCAGACCTACGCCACCGTCTTCCCCAAGCGCGTC
>DASYNF010000253.1:0-5784 GCA_036008685.1 Actinomadura sp.
CGCGACCTGCGGCGATGGGCGACCGTGCCCGTGCTCGACGACGTACGTCCTGGTCGCGGTCGCGGCGATGGTGTTCAACAGCGCGGTGCCGATGGAGCCGCCGACCTGCTGTGAGGTGTTGACCATCGCCGAGGCCACGCCCGCGTCGCGTGGGTCGACGCCGGTGGTGGAGAGATTCATCGCCGGCATGAACATCGTGCCCAGCCCGAGGCCGAGCAGCAGTTCCGCGGGCAGCACCAGATGGGTGTAGGGGCTGTCGACCTGGATCCGGGTGAGCAGTGCCGTACCTCCGGCGGCCACGAGCAGGCCGGGGGCCATGAGCACCTGCGGCGGGACACGGTTGACCAGCCGCGCGGAGATCTGGGTCGAACCGACGATCATGCCGGCCGTCATCGGCAGGAAGGCCAGGCCGGTCCGGACGGGTGAGTAGTCCTTGATGGTCTGCAGGTAGTAGGTCATGAACAGGAAGAGGCCGAACATCCCGATCACTGCGAGGCCGACGGCCAGGTAGGCACCGCCGCGGGCCCGGTCGACGACCACTCGCAGGGGGAGCAGCGGAGCCTTGCTCAGGCTCTCGACGACGACGAAGGCCACGAGGAGGACGCCCGCCGCCACGAACAGGCCGATCACACCGCGCTCGCTCCAGCCTTCGGACTCGGCGCGGGTGAAGCCGTAGACCAGGGAGACCAGACCCGCGGTGACCAGGACGGTGCCGGGGACGTCCAGGCGGGAGCGGTTGCGGGAGGCGGGTTCCCTGATGAACACCAGGCCGCCGACGAAGCCGATGACGGCGATCGGCACGTTGACGTACAACGCCCAGCGCCAGTTCAGGTACTCGGTCAGCACTCCGCCGAGGATCAGGCCGATGGCGCTGCCGCCTCCGGCGATCGCGCCGTAGATGCCGAACGCCTTCGCGCGCTCCTTCGGGGTGGTGAACGTGACCGCGAGCAGTGAGAGCGCGGAAGGGGCGAGCAGCGCGCCGAACGCCCCCTGAAGAGCGCGGGCGGCGAAGAGCATGCCCTGGGCCTGCGCCGCACCGCCGAGCGCCGAGGCCGCGGCGAAGCCGATCAGGCCGATGAGCAAGGTCCGTTTGCGCCCGACGAGGTCGCCGACCCTGCCTCCGAAGAGAAGCAGGCCGCCGAAGGCGAGGGTGTAGGCGGTGATCACCCATTGGCGATCGCCGTCGGAGATGGCCAGTGCCTTCTGCGCGGACGGCAGGGCGATGTTGACGATGGTCGCGTCGAGGATGACCATCAGCTGGGCGAGGGCTATGAAGATCAGAGCGATCCAGCGCCGGGGAACGGGGGCGCCGGGGGCCGGTGCGGTCGTCGACATGGGGAACGTGCCTCCGATGTGGGGGGCGGCTCAGCACCTGGACGAACGAGCGGCGGGGCGGCACCGCTGTGGACGGGTCACAGGAGCAGGGAGAACGGGGACTCCGTTGCTCCCGCGTGCGACGTGTGCATCACCTCCTCCACGCGCGGATCATCGTGTCGCCGAACGCGCATGCTCCATCACTAAGAGTACGAACCCCGTCGGACACCGCAAGAGAGCCGAAAGCTCGACTTGTCCCCTCGGCCGACAGTGGCCAGCGTTCGGGCCGGCTATGACCGCTGTGACCGACTATGACCGCCGGATCGGCTGTGATCGACAGTGACCGTCCCACGGCCCTGCGGCCGTCACCGCGCGTGGAGCCTCGCGCCCACCGCCGCCGAGCCGCATCGGCAGGCGCGAGGCTCCGGTCACCGACCGGACAGGGCAGCGGGTCGAAAAGGGCTCAGGGGTTCAGCCTGTGCGGTGGATATCCCAGATGGGCGCCCTCTGGCCCCGCCAGTGCTCCCACAGTCGCTCCTTGTCGTATGACTCGAGCAGTTCGACCCAGCCTGCCGCGAGCCCCGCCAGGTGGTGAGCCTCCCGCTCCTGGTCCTGCCGGAGTGAGCAGACGAACTCGACCGGCGGGCGAGCGGCCAGATCCTGGAAGCGCAGTCCCGTGGTCACCGCCGAGACCATCTCGTCTTCGAGTCGGTGCATGGTGATGCCGTAACCACGCCCCTCGGGTGGGTCGAACGCGTAGGTGGCCCCCAGATGCTTCTCGACATGCTCGAGCAGCCCGTCGAAGCGTGCGGCATCGACTCCTGGCGGGTCATTGTCCGAACCGTCCGCACCGGAGGCCGCCTCCTCGATGCCGAGATAGGCGCGGAACATCGGATGGATCTGGAAGTGCTGGACCGCGGCGAGATTGAAGTGCTGGACCTGGTGCGCGCCGAAGAACGCGCTGTCACCCGCGGGGCGGGGATCGACGTCACCGATGGGCTGCGCGGTGAGGAACCCCACCTGCCACAGGATCTCGATGAGGGCGTCCGGATCGCAGTGCGGGAGCCATGAACAAGTGTCGCGGGACGTCAGAGCTTGCCGGCCGGGCTCACGATCCGGTGTTCGAGGCGGCGCGAGAACTCGGCCACGAACCCGGGTTTGAGCGGAGGCCAGTTCCAGAACATGAACCCGAGGTCGCCGAAGCCCCAGGCGGGCTCCCAGTTCCATTCGTTCAGCCTGACCGGCTTCTCACATGCCCGGCAGGTGAAGAGCCCGTCGCCGTCCTTGTGCCAGGCGTCGACCACCTCGGAGAACGGTCCCCACGCCTCATAGTGGAACTTCCCGCGGTCGTCGAGGAACCGGGTGCTCGTGCGGCAGTGCGGGCATTCGGCGCGCTCGATCTCGCCCTGACCGAAGTCGAAGATCGTACGGCCGGTGAGGATCTCGAGGCCGTTGGTCCACCGTTTCGTCAGGGAGGGATCCGGCTCCGTCACGGCATCGGTGTATTTCGCGCCGGGCGGATATCCGAGGTCGCTGCCGAGCACACAGTCGGTGCGCTCCGCCGCGACGATGCCCGCCTCGACGAGCCAGGTGAGCACGGCCGCCGCGAGCTTCTCCGCCTCGTCCGGGGTCGCCTCGATGTCGCCGATCGTCTGAAACCAGTCGCCCATGGGCCCTCACCTGTCACACGGGGAGTCGAGTGATCAAGTGTTCCAGGCCATGAGCGGCGCGGGCCCGGCAACACACCGGCACCCCGAAATGGCCGAACCCACGACCGGCCGCTGGCACCGGCCCTTTCGACCCGACCGGGAGGGGAAAGGCGGACCCGAGGGACCGGCCATCCGCGGTGCCCCTCGCCGCTTTCTACCATTGGGGTGAGTACGGCCTCGTACCGGCGGGGGATCGGGCCGTACGAGACCAACGCCCGCAGGGGAGGCGGCAGAGGTGACCTGGAGCGGAGTATCTCCATCAACCGAAAATCAGGAGAACACCGTGGTCACAGCAACCTCCCGCAAGGTCGCCGTTCTGACCGTGACGGCCGTGACCGCGACGACCGCCGTCCTCGGCGCCTCGGCGGCGACCGCCCACGCCGCCAGGCCGGCGAAGCCTGCGACGGCCGGCGTGACCGGATCGGCGGAGTTCGCCCTCCCCTACAGCCCGGACGACGACGTCCGTTCCTTCAGCTTCGACGCCCACGGCGCCCCCTATACCGTGCCCCGGCCGGGCCTGCCCCCGGAGCTTCCGGGCCTGCCCACCGACGCGCGGGGCACGGTGAAGATCTCCCATTACGTGGCCGAGCAGAAGATCACCGTGCGGGCGGAAGGCGACGTGGAGTGCCTGGTGACCGGCCCGCGTAGCGCGACGTTGACGGCGATCGTCACCAAGGCCGACCCGCTGGTCAAGGACATGATCGGGACGCGGGTCGGGTTCAGCGTCTACGACGGCGGCGAGGACAGGGCCGGACGGAGCCACGACCGGGTGGGCTTCTCCTGGGACCTGGTCAACCTGGACCAGAACGACAAGGGGGAGCTCCAGACCGCCAAGGTCGGGACCTGCATGGCCCCCGCCCCGTTCGCCCCGGTGACGAAGGGCGGATACACGGTCAAGCACGCGGACCTGCTACCGGTCCCGACGCACTGACCGCCGGAAAATCGAGCGCGATGTGTCCCTGGGGACCCCACGCACCACATCGGAGCACTGCACCATGAATCCGCTTCCCTGCGCAGAGTCGCGAACGCGAGAAAGGTGAGAACACAGACCGCGGGGCGACTTTCTCTCAGGGCCGGCGCGAGCGTTGCCGGGACCGCGTCACATGGAGACGCTGTGCCGCTGACCTGTTCTTGGCCGCTGACCTCTTCTTGTCCGCCCGGCCGCCTCCGTGCCGGCTACGGGCGTCCGCGCCAGTCCGTGGGCCCGATCACGTCCGAGTATTCCTCCGGGAGCTGCGCCATGACGTCCTCGAACTCGCCCTCACTGACCGCCTCACGTACTGTCGTCAGCACCGCCTTCACTCCTATGGCGGCGAGCGGAGTCGATACCTGGGCGCGCTCGCGCACCCGGCTGACGAACTCTTCGAGCCCGAACGACTCGGTGCGGTCGCGGGGACTAAGCGGCTCCTTCAGCGGCTTGGGAAGCTGCGCCGCGAGGTCTTCCACCTCCTTCGGGGTCACCAGCTCCGCGAGTGTCTCGAGCGTCGCGCGGGCAAGAACCTCCGCCTGCTCGCGCGACAGGCCCCCACGCTGCGACACCGCTCCGATAAATTCGTCGTAATTCACCCCCGACCCCCCTTTCGAACCGCGCCTTACCCACGCGCCGGATCGGCAAACGACATCAGTCGCCTTCGTGGGAGGGACGGTGGTCTGCGTCGGAACGCGATGAACGCCGCCGACCGGGACGGCGGGGCCCCCGGGCGCTGAAGGCCGCCTCGGACGGAGGGACGACGATGACCCCGACCGGCCTGCCGTCACTGGTCCTGGTCCTGGTGCTCGCCTCGGCGATGCTCCACGCCTGGTGGAATGTGCTGCTCGCGCGGGTGCCCCGAGGGCACGACACGACCGCGGTCGGGCTCACGCTGGGCCTCATCGCCTGGGCTCCGCTCGCGCTGGCGCGCTGGCGCGTCGATGACGGGGTGTGGCCGTACGTATTGCTGTCAGCGGCTTTGGAGCTGGCGTACTTCGCCGCTTTGAACCTGGCCTACGCGAAGGCGCCGGCCCATGCCACCTATCCGGTGGCACGGGGTCTGGCCCCCGTGCTGCTGCTGCCGGCCGCGGTGTTCACCGGCACCCGGGTGCCGGCCTGGGCCGGCCTCGCGGTCGCCGCGATCAGCGCCGGGATCCTGCTGACCACGCGGGGTACGGTCGATCGCCGGGCGTTGGGATACGCGGTGCCGGTGGCGGCATGCATCGCGGGCTACACGTTCGTCGACTCCCGCGGGGTGGGCCACGCCGACCCCGCGACCTATCTCTGGCTCGTCATGATCCCCGTCACCGTCGTCATGCTCATGACCCGGATGGTGATAGGACGCGGCACCGCGGCTCTGCGCACCGAACTGCGACCGGCGACCTTCGTCATGGGGTTCGGTGTCTTCGGGGCCTACGGCCTGGTTCTGACGGCGCTGACGATGGTGACCATCGCGCAGGTGCCCGCCGTCGCGGCGGTCCGCGAGACCAGCATCCTGTTCGTCACCGCACTGTCCTGGTGGGCCGCTTTCCGGCGACCGGAGACCGTGCCGGCGGAACCCGGGCGGCCACGGCGGTCCCGCCCCGACCCTGACGGCCGTACTCGGCGCGGCACTGGTCTTCAGCGGCGTGGCGACACTCGCCATCACCTGACACAACACGGTCCGTGCCCACTCCACCCCAGCGTCCACGACCCCGACCACTTGCGATGGCCCTAGTCGCTTATCCCCTTCACCACCATGGACGACGACGGCGAGCGCGGAGGTGCGGGCCTTGCGCCACGGAGCGAGTA
>DASYNF010000254.1:0-3628 GCA_036008685.1 Actinomadura sp.
TTGATCCAGGTCACCCGCTCCTCGGCGCGGAAGGTGAGCCGGCGGTGCATCTCGTTGGCGAGGATCGAGGAGGCGACGGTGGCGATCAGGTGGGCCGGGAGGTATCCGAGGGCGCCCAGGCTGATGTAGAGCAGGCCGTAGGCGGCGGTCGAGGCGCCACCCACGAGGACGAACCGCGCGAACTCTGCGAAGACGTCGTCCGGTCGCAGCCGCGCCTGGAACAGCGCGACGCCGCGACGCAGGTGCCGCGCGTGTGACACGTCGCCCAAGAACTCGGCGGCCACCGGCCGGTAGCGCAGCAGGGACGGGCAGGTCACGCGGTTCCCCTCGAAGAAATGGTGAGCAGGGTCAAGGCTCCTCTTCCGCCCTAACCGTTGTCACCGGAGAACATGCCCGGTCACCCCGACAGGGCCCCGTGTCATTGATCACCATCGGCGTCCCCTGTTCGCTCCGGAAGGGCGTCGACGCCGTGACCTGGGGGTAGGGGTCTGGCCATGAGCCTCATGGGGATCCTCGACCGGGTGGCCGACTCGCCCGCGTTCGACAAGGTCATCGAACCGGTCCGGCGTGCGGTCCAGGGGGCGCGGCGGCCGCAGGCGGTGAACGACTTCCTGCACGGGACGTGGCTGGGGCATCCGCTGCACCCGGTATTGGTGCACGTGCCCGTGGGCAGTTGGGTGTCCGCCGGGCTGCTGGACCTGATCCCGCCGCTGCGGCCCGCCGCCACCGTGCTCATCGGTGCCGGCGTCGCGGGTGCGGTGCCTGCATCGCTGGCCGGCGCAGCCGACTGGGCGGAGGCGGATATCGGCGTCCGGCGGCTGGGGGCGCTGCACGCCGCCGCCAACACCGCGGCGCTCGGGCTGTACGTCGGCTCCCTGATGGCGCGGGGCAGGGGGCGCGGCTCGCTGGGCCGGGTGCTCGCCTACGCCGGGCTCGGCGTCGCAGGGGGGTCCGCGGCGATCGGGGGGCACATGTCCTACGCGCAGTCGGCCGGGGTCTCGCACTCGGCGAGCGCGGCACGGGCGCTCATTCCCGAGTGGATCGACCTCGGCCCGCTCGACGATCTGCCCGAGGGGCGCCCGGCCCTTCGGACGGGCAGGGGGCGCAGCGCCGCCGTCGCGGTGGCCGCCGTCCGCCGCGGCGCACGGGTGGATGTCTTCGTCGCGGCCTGCTCGCACCTGGCGGGACCGCTGGACGAGGGAACCGTGGAGGACGTCCGCGGCGCGCAGTGCCTGGTCTGCCCTCGGCACGGGTCCGCGTTCGACCTCGGGACGGGCCAGCCGCGCCGGGGCCCGTCGGCGAACGCCCAGGAGAAGCTCGAGGTGCGCATGGAGGCGGGGCGGGTGATGGCCCGGCTGGCCGGGCGCCATGGGTAGATCGGCGCCATCGGTGGAAAAGGAGCCGGCCCGGCCGCCCCGGGGGGAACGGGTCAGCCGGGCCGGGGTCGTTACCCGCCGGGCGCTCGCGCGCCGGGCGGACGATTCCGCGGCCGGGTGGCAGGGCGACATCGCCCGGCCACCCGACCGGAGCGGTGATGACGGTACGTAATCAGCGACTACCCCCGGCATCCCCTGATCGGGTGGAAGACTCCCGAACTCGGTGACTCAACGCACATCCCTCGTGGTTCGGTTCCCGAGGCGATCGGGCACCCTCCGGTGGTGTTCTTCCTCTTCTCGAGCCGGCTCGGCTGCCTGGGCTCCTTGGCGGTCTCCGCCGTCCTGACCCTGCTGCTGCTCCTGGTGTTCGACGTCCTGTGACGCCTGCAGGTGGTCCGGGAGACTCGGCCGCGCCGGGCCGCTGGCGGATGCAGGAACCCGCTGTGACGCGCTTGTCCGCTACCAGCGATCCCAGTGCACGACCTCGTCGAAGGGCCGACGATCCGGCCTGATGATCGGCCGCAGCGGGCGGTCGGCCGGGTAGCCGAGACCGATCAGGTAGACGGCGAAGTAGCCGTCGGGGAACCCCAGTACGCGCTGCGCCTGCTCTTGGTCGGCCACGGCCGAGTGGCCGGATCCGATGCCGAGGTCGGCCGCCGTCACCATCATGTTCGCTGTTGCCTGACCGAAGTCGTACTGCAGCCAGTCGCGATGTCGCTCGTCCTCCGGCTTTCTGCCCACGAGGGCGATGGTCGCCGCTGACTGGGCGATGTGTCGTCCGCCCTGCTCCCAGGCCTTCGCCAGCTCGACGAGCTGCTCGCGGTCGGACACGACCACGAAGTTCCACGGCTGCCAGTTCGACGACGACGGGGCTCGCCTCCCCGCCTCGAGGATGCGCTCGAGGTCGTCGCGGGCGATCGGCTGGTCGGTGTACTGACGCACATTGCGGCGCGCCCGGATGGCATCCCACGTCTCCATGCCAGCGTTGTAGCGGCTCTCGAAGGTCGTGTCTGCAGCCCTACGCCGCTGATCGCCTGTCCGCCGGGCCCGGTGCTCCCCGACAGCGTGCGCCGTGACCGCGTGGTCACCGGGGATCATCCCGACGTCGATGTCGGCGTGCGCGGCGGCCTGCCCGGTCTGACGGCAGCCTGGCGTCGTAGGCGCCATGCCCGATCGACCAGGCAGCGCACTCAGCGGAGACGGACGGCTCCGGCGGTAGCCTCGCACCGGGCCGCGAGGCCTCCTGATCTCTCGTGCGTTGTTTCGTGCGTTGTCTGGAGGGTTCTCTGCACCCACCGGGCCTCTAGCTCAATTGGCAGAGCAGCGGACTTTTAATCCGCGGGTTGAGGGTTCGATCCCCTCGGGGCCCACCCCCGTTGACCTGCGCATTGCCGGCTCGAAGAGCGGGCCGAGACGGTCAGTCTCGCGTGCTGAAGGAAGGTCGCGAGCTCGACGGCGGACCACGGCTGGACCTCGGGACGGGGGCCGTTCGGGGACGTGACGTTACTGGCCACGTTGAAGGGCAGACGGCGGGTCTTCACTCCATAGCCGACTGCTGACCTGAGGGTCGCGTGGATGCGGCGGACGGTCACTGGACCGCGGCCCCCAGTCAGCGCGTCGACTAAAGGGCGACCTCAGGGGGCAGCCACGCTAAGCCTCCGGCGGCGGGTTGGCGAGCAGGCGGACCCTCGCCATCTGCTCCTGGGTCAGCTCGCAGTCCCTCGTGCAGTCGACTTCGGTCACCGTCTGGTCTGTCCATCCGACAGCCGCCCGGGCACGACAGTTGGGACAACGCTCCCAGGTCACCTGCTCGCTCATGGCCGCCCCCGTCTCCGTCGCGCCCGAGACGGTTTCCACAGTGACGTGGTGACGCCTCGGCACGGCGAGGCTACGGAGAGTGGGCCGCAACCGCAGAAGGAAGCGGCAGGATCCCCGTGAGTGGGACGTGTCGGGCCGTCCAGCCGACTGCCCTGAAGGCCGCTAACCGCGCCGCTGCCGCGGGACGCCGTCACGCGGCCGGCGCAAGGTCGAGATGCCGGGGACGACCTCGTCCCTCCCGGTTTCTCCGGGGCGGTCCTGGCGCAAGTCATGACGATCAGCCATCCGGATCGCCTTGCCCAGAAGGAGCGCGCCGAGTACCGACACCAGTACCCACGCCACCGCTACCCACATCCACCACGCCACGCGTTCCCCCGCCGTCCCCCGGCGCCTTCGGTGACGCCTCGACACGGTCACGTTACTGAGGGTGGGCC
>DASYNF010000255.1:0-1740 GCA_036008685.1 Actinomadura sp.
CGTCTCGAGGATCGCGGTCGCTGCGGTGTAGCTCGGATAGTCGTCAACGATGTGTCCGCCGTACGCCGAGACGGTCTCGGCTTGCGTCACGATGTCGAGCTCCCGCCCGGCGTAGAACTGGCAGTCAACATGGGTGAAGGGCTCGAGCCGCGACCCGAACTTTGATGAGGTACGGCGAACACCCTTGGCCACGGCGCGCACCCGCCCATGGCGACGGGTGAGCAACGTGACGATCCGATCGGCCTCGCCGAGCTTCTGGGTGCGCAGGACGACACCCTCGTCGCGGTAAAGGCTCACCCGTTCATTGTCCCGCATTCGCGTGGGTGAATCGCCTGGGCGCCGTCGCGACCGGCCACACCGCCCCGCTCGGCGTGCACCTCCCGCCGGTGACCGCATTCGGCCTGCCGGGCAGGACGCGAGCGCTGGCCGGGGCTCGCTCCGGATGACAGCGTTACGGCCATGAGATGCTGCACGATCGTCCCTCCGCACATCCTGGAGCAGGTCGCCGCGCGCTCGGACGACCCCGCGCTCCGGGAGATCGCACGCCGCACCGCCGTGCTCAGCACGGCTCACCGCACCGAACGCCGCATCACGGCCGTCGTGTCCCCGGCCCCCACCGAGGACTTCGTGCCCAATCGCACGATCAAGGACGCGAAGAACCTCGAGGAGCTCCCCGGCCGGACCGTACGGGCCGAGGGCGGCGCGGCGACCGGCGACGCCGCCGCCGACCAGGCCTACGACTGGCTGGGCGTGACCTTCGACTTCTTCGAGGCGGCCTACCGCCGCAACTCCATCGACGGCGCCGGGCTGCCGATGATCTCCACGGTGCATTACGGCCGGAACTACGACAACGCCTTCTGGAACGGCGAGCAGATGGTCTACGGAGACGGCGACGGGGTGCTGTTCACCGCCTTCACCGGGCCGCTCGACGTCACCGGACACGAGCTGACCCACGGGATCACCCAGCAGACCGCCAACCTGGAGTACTACGGCCAGTCCGGTGCGCTCAACGAGTCGATGTCCGACGTGTTCGGAGCCTTGGTCAAGCAGTATCACCTGTTGCAGACCGCCGACCAGGCGGACTGGCTCATCGGCGCGGGGCTGCTGGCCCCGGGGATCAACGGCGTGGCCCTCCGCTCGATGAAGGAGCCCGGGACCGCCTACAACGACCCCAACCTCGGCAAGGACCCCCAGCCGGGGCACATGAACAACTATGTAGAGACATATCGGGACAACGGCGGGGTGCATATCAACTCGGGCATCCCCAACCGGGCCTTCTACCTCGCGGCGACCGCCATCGGCGGCCACGCCTGGGAACGAGCCGGGCGAATCTGGTATGACACCCTGACCGGCGGCGGGCTGACGGAGACGATCGAGTTCAAGGCCTTCGCCGCCGCGACGGTCGAGACGGCCTCGCGGCTCTACGGCCCGGCGGGCACCGAGACCGACGCGGTGAAGAACGCGTGGACGGGGGTAGGCGTAGCCACATGAAGGTCAGCGTCGTACGGAGCGGCGGATTCGCCGGGATCGAGCGGCGTGGGGAGGCGCACACCCACACGGATCCCGTGCTGCGGGGACTCGTCGACGCGGTGGATCTGGACGCCGTCCCACCGCCGGAGCGATCGCCCGACCAGTTCGTCTATGAGATCGAGGTGGACGGACGGACGGCGGTCGTCGGAGAGCACGAGCTGACGGGCCCGCTGCGCGACCTCGTCGACCGCGTCCTCTCCCCGCCGTGGT
>DASYNF010000256.1:0-12964 GCA_036008685.1 Actinomadura sp.
CCTTCGGCCAGTTCCTGGCCCCCTGAGCCCCGCCGCTCAGTAGCCGCCGCGGCCCGTCGAGAACCTCATGATCGTGAAGACGAGGCCGAGCGCGAGTGCCACGACGCCGCCGATCCACGCCACCTTGGCCAGGGTGTCGGGTTGACCCTGCCGCCGGAACTGCGTCTGAGCGACGATCCCGAGCACGATCGACAGCGGCGCGCAGCAGAACCAGCAGATGATGCCGATGATCGACAGAATCATCGGGACGTTCGACGGCCGGGCGGGCGGTTGCCCGTACCCGTCTCCCGGTGGCCCGTAACCAGGCGGCCCGTAGCCGGGCGGTGGCTGCGGTGGGTAGCCCATCGGTTCCTCCCCGTAGTGGTCGCCGGCACCAGCCTGTCGTGAAGTCCATGGCCCCGTCACTCCACCACGCGGCGGTCCGGCAGGACGGCCGCCAGATCACGGCGCGCCGGCGCCGGGTGACGGGCGTCCCCCGATGTGCCATGCTCGAACGCACGTTCTACCGTTCGGGTGTTCGGCGAGGGGGAATTCGCATGCGATGGGACAACCTCAGACCGGCCGAGGAACCGGCCGGCCCGGACCTGCCCCTGTTCGGCGGGAGCGCCGTGACCCGCACGATCGAGACGCCGGAGTTCCGGGGCGTCACGTTCTATGAGATCCACGCCAAGACCATCATCAACCGGGTCCCCGTGGCCTCGCACGTGCCCTTTGACTGGACCATCAACCCCTACCGCGGATGTGTTCACGCCTGCACCTACTGCTACGCCCGCAAGACGCACGAATACCTGAACTTCGACAGCGGCTCGGACTTCGATTCGAAGATCGTTGTGAAGGTCAACGCCGCCGAGCTCGTCCGCAAGGAGCTGGCGGCCCCCAGGTGGGCGGGCGAGCATATCGCGATGGGCACGAACGTCGACTGTTACCAGCGCGCGGAGGGGCGCTACCGGTTGATGCCCGGGATCCTGTCCGCACTGACCGAGGCCGGCAATCCCTTCTCCATCCTCACGAAGGGATCGCTGATCCTGCGGGATCTGCCACTGCTCGACGCGGCCGCCGAACGCGCCGAGGTCGGCATCGCGGTGTCGGTGGGCTTCGTGGACCAGGAGCTCTGGAGGCTCATCGAGCCCGGAACGCCGAGTCCGCGCACGCGCCTGGAGGTCTGCGCGACGCTGAACGAGCACGGCATCGGATGCGGCGTGCTGATGGGCCCGGTGATCCCCTATCTCACCGACTCGCCGCGGCAGCTCGCCGCGGCCGTACGGCAGATCGCCGAGGCCGGCGCGACCTCGGTGTCGGCGGTCACGCTTCATCTGCGGCCCGGCGCCCGCCAGTGGTTCATGGCCTGGCTGCGCGAGCACCACCCCGAGCTGGTCCGGCCGTACCAGCGGCTGTACGGGCAGGGTTCCTACGCGCCCAGGGAATTCCAGGAACGCATCAGCCGGCACGTGCGCGAGCTCGCCGCCGAACACGGCATCCAGGGCCGCGCCACCGAGCGCCACGCCCACCGTCACGTCCCCGCACCGAAGCCCGCCGAGACCCGGGCCCAGCAGCTCACGCTGCTGTGACGGCCGATGGCCAGAGATATTCGACCGAACGGTCTCGACGAGGTCGCCTTCACCCCGGCGCTGACCCGGGCCCTGGCCAGGGCGAGCTGCCCGCCGGCTGGGAACCCCGGGCGTTGGCCCGCTTCCTGCCCACGCTCATGCAGGGCATGCGGGTGCTCGCCAAGGGCGAGCCGGCCCCCGGCCGGCTCCGTGTTCGCCGGCGGTTTGACGTGTGTGATCCCCATGTCACGGACAGAGAGATAGAAGGTCATCTACCTGTCGACGAACGTGCGCTCTGCGGCGAACGCGTCGGAAATTTCCGGCGCATTGGCTATGCGGTGAGCCGCTTCGCTTAGGGTTGGCAAGTCACGGGGGAGCTAGTGGGGGTTTGAGGTACAGGTGGGACACAAGAAAATCCTTTTGATCGTGCCCTTGGTCGCCGTGCTGGTGCTCGGAGCGGGCGGCGCGGGGGCCTTCTGGCTGTTGCGCACCAAGGGAAGCCCGGCCGCGACCGCCGCCGCGTACCTGTCGGCCTGGGAGCGGAACGACTACGCCGCGATGCGACGGCTCACCGCCGCCCCACCACCGGACTTCGCCGCACGGTACGGGGAGATGCGCGCCGCGCTCGGTATCACCAAGGCGGCCTTCCGGCCGGAACGCCCGCGCAAGAACCGGGTGGCGTTCACCGCCTCCCTGACCCTCAAGAGCGGCGGCGCCTGGAGCTACGCCGGCGAGCTGCCGCTGGTCGAAAAGGACCGGCGCTGGCAGGTCTCGTGGTCTCCGGCGGCCATGCACCCCCGGCTCGCGGCCGGGCAGAAGCTCGCGCTCATGGCCAGGTGGCCCCAGCGGGGCACCGTCTCCGCGGCCGACGGCTCCCCGCTCGGCGGGCCGGGCACCTCGGGGTCGGTGCAGCAGCTGGTCGGGACCGTCGGACCGGCGGCCACCGCGGATCTCGGCCGCCTCGGCCCGCCCTACAAGAAGGGCGACATGGTCGGGCACGGCGGGATCCAGCAGGAGATGGAACGAAAGCTCGCGGGCACCCCGGCCACGTCCATCGAGATCGTCGACGCCGCACAGCGCCCCGTCGCCACCGTCGGGCGGATCGAAGGCAAGGCGGGAACGGACATCCGCATCAGCCTCGACCCGCGGATTCAGGCGGCCGCGGCCAGAGCGGTCACCAGCCAGGGCAAGCCCGCCGCTCTGGTGGCCCTGCGCCCGTCCACCGGCGAGATCCTCGCGGTGGCCAATCAGCCCGGCGGCTGGAACCGCGCCCTGATGGGGCAATATCCCCCGGGCTCGACCTTCAAGGTCGTCACCTCCGCGGCGCTGCTGGCCGACGGGCTCGGTGTCGGGGACCAGGTGAGCTGTACCAAGACCGCGACCATCGGCGGCCGGTCCTTCCGCAACTTCGAAGGCGAGGAGTTCGGCTCGCAGGACTTCCGGATGGCCTTCGCACACTCGTGCAACACCGTCTTCGCGACCGAGACGGTCCGGCGGCTCAGCAAGCAGCAGATGATCAAGGCTGCCAGGGATCTCGGCTTCGACACTCCCATCACCCCCGGCGTCGCCGCCCAGCGCGGCCGCTTCCCCGCTCCCGTGGACGACGCCGACTTCGCCGCCGCCTCGTTCGGGCAGGGACGGGTGCTGGCCAGCCCGCTCAACATGGCCTCCGTGGCCGCCGCCGTGCAGAACGGCGCCTGGCGCTCCCCTCGGCTCGCGCCGGGGACGGGGACGGCCACCGTCCGGAGGCTGGATCCGGGCGTGGTCTCGGGGCTGCGGACGATGATGGCCGCCGTGGTGACAGAGGGCACGGCCAAGAGCGCAGGGCTGCCCGCCGGTACGGCCGGCAAGACCGGAACCGCGGAATACGGCACCGGCGCAAAACCCCCCACCCACGCCTGGTTCATCGGCTACCGCGGTGACCTGGCCTTCGCCGTCATCGTCGAGGGGGGCGGCACCGGCGGCGACGTCGCCGCCCCGCTCGCGGGGGCCTTCCTGCGCGGTCTGTGACGCCGGGCCGCCGCCGGCGGCGGCCCGGGCGCCTTACCGTCTGTCTCGCTTCCGCTCGAGCTCGAGTCGCTTGCGCTCGGCCTTGCGGCGTTGGAGCTCTGTGTCCGTCGCCTTGCGCTCGGCGCCGACGCCTCCCCAGAAGGCCAACCCCTTGATGACGATCCTCGGCGCTCCCGGCCGGCCGGGGCCGACGGAGCTGTGGTCGAAGCCGCCCATGATCCCGATGCCGCTCACGTCCACCTCGGCGTCTTCGGGCACGATGACATGCACCCCGCCCATCACCGCGAAGGCGCGGATCGTCACCTCACGCTCGCTGAAGCGCGCCTCTCGCAGGTCGATTTCCCCTCCGCCCCAGAAGGCCACCGAGGTGAACCTGCGCGGCACACCCCAGGACCCCTTGCGCACGAAGCCGCCCATGATCCCGATGCCGGTCCTGGACGTCGGCTCACCGCCGAAGCCGTACGCCGATCCGCGTCCGTGCGGTGAAGGCGGGCTCGCGGTGGCCGTGTCCGGCAGATCTCGGGTGATCGGCTCCAGGTCGGCGTAGGTCTTCGCCGCATAGACCGCCTCCAGTCGTTCGTCGAGCTCTTCCAGGCTGAGCCGCCCGTCCCCGGCGGCCTCGCGGAGGACCGACGCGACCCTGTCGCGGTCACCGTCGGAGGCGCGCAGTTCCCGGGGGTTCTTCTCTTCGGGGAGGTTGGTCATGAGCCGAAGCCTAGATGCGCCGGATCACATGAGCTGAGGAACGCGGCCACCCGGACGTAGGCCCCGGCGGCCACGAGCAGGCCGAAAAGAAGACCGCCGATACGACCGCGCATAGGCTGACCAGGGTGAGCGAGACAGCACCACGCGAAGAGGTCAGCATCATCGACCGAGCCCGGGGCCGTGCCGGAGGGGATCTGGTGCTCCGCCGGGTCGGCGCCGACTACGAGATCATCAGCAACGGCGTCTTCCTGATGGACACCCGTAACGGCGAGTCCGAGCGGCTGCTGGTCAACGCCGCGGCCGAGGACCTCGGCGCGGAGACGCCCCGGATGCTCATCGGGGGTCTGGGGGTCGGCTTCTCACTGGCCGAGGCCCTCCGGCTCCCCTGGATCCGGGTGACCGTCGTGGAGCTGGAGCCCGCGGTCATCGCCTGGCACGCCACCCACCTCAGGCCCTTCTCCGGGGGAGCGCTCGAAGATCCCCGTGTCACCGTCGAATGCGCCGACCTGCCGTCCTTACTGCGCGGCTCACCGCAGACCTACGACGCCATCTGCCTGGACATCGACAACGGGCCGGAGTGGACCGTCAGCGCGGGAAACGGGGAGCTGTACGAGGACGAGGGGCTGGACCTGCTCGCCCGGCGGCTCGACCCGGGAGGTGTGCTCGCGGTCTGGAGCGCCAACGAGTCCCGGCCCTTCGAACACCGTCTCCGCACCCGGTTCGGCGCCGTCGACGTCCGCAGGATCCCGGTCCCCCGGGGCGAACCCGACCTGGTCTACGTCGCGCACGCCACCTGAGCCCCACCATCTCGAAAACGACAAATACGACACCCGCAAATCTGTAGGCCCCCGCGCCACCTGACGCCACCTCGGTCGTCTACGTTCAGGCTGACACCAAATCTTTGGAGGGAATGTGGCAATCACTCATGCCGCCGGCCGTCCGGCCGTGCTGGGCGACCTGCTGCCGGGCTCACTGACCCGGGACATCGCGCTCGTGGCCGGCTCGGCCGTCTTCATCGGCCTCGCCGCCCAGATCTCCGTGCCCATCCCGGGCACGCCGGTGCCGGTGAGCGGACAGACCTTCGCGGTCCTGCTCGCCGCCGCGAGCCTGGGCATGGGCCGTTCGGTACTCGGCATGCTGCTCTACCTCCTGGCCGGCATCGCCGGAGTCCCCTGGTTCGCCGAGGGCACCTCCGGGGCCGGCATGTCGTCCCTCGGCTATGTCATCGGCTTCGTCCTGGCCGGCGCCATCGTCGGTGCCCTGTCCCAGCGCGGAGGCGACCGCACACCGATCCGGACCGCGGGCACCATGGCCGTCGGGACCCTGTCCATCTACGCGATCGGCGTGCCCTATCTGATGGGGACTCTCCACGTCGGCCTCGGCAAGGCCGTGCAACTCGGGCTCACGCCCTTCCTCGCCGGCGACGCGCTGAAGGTCCTCCTCGCCGCCGGGCTGCTACCGGTCGCCTGGAAGCTGGTCGGTCGCGGACGGCGGTGACCCGCGTCCACATCGCGTCGGCCCGAAGCCGCACGAAGCGGCGCGGGCCTCGCCCTCGCGCCACGGCTCGATGACGAGATGGTCGTGCCCGCTCGCCCCCGCGAGCCGCACGACCATCTCGTATACCGGCCTTTGATCAGGTGAGACTCACCGGAGTCGCCCTTTCAACGCCCGGACTCGAGAACCGCCATGGCCGCGTTGTGACCGGGAATGCCGCTGACCCCTCCCCCGCGCACCGCGCCGGCGCCGCACACGAATACGTTCGGATGTGCCGTCTCGACCCCCCACCTGCCCGGCCGGTCGCCGGAGCCGTACGGAAACGCCAGGTCACGGTGGAAGATGTTGCCGCCTGGCAGCCCGAGCTCCCGCTCCAGATCCATGGGGGTCTTCGCCTCGATGCACGGCCGCCCCTCCGAGTCCACCGCCAGGCAGCCGGCGATCGGCTCGGCCAGGCAGGCGTCCAGACGGGCGAGCGTGGCCTCGACCGCCGCTGATCGGGCCTCACACCGCGCTTCCTCGGTGTCCTGGGAGAAGAGCCGGGCCGGCATGTGCAGTCCGAACAACGTCAGCGTCTGATATCCCCGCGCGGCCAGGTCCGGGCCGAGGATCGACGGATCCGTCAGCGAATGGCAGTAGATCTCCGAGGGCGGCGCGGACGGCGACCGGCCGGCCGCCGCCTCGCGATAGGCGGTCTCCAACTCGCTGTAGGACTCCCCGACGTGGAAGGTGCCGGAGAACGCCTCGCGTGGATCGGCCTCGCCGTCACGCAGCCGGGGAAGCCGCCGCAACAACATGTTGATCTTGAGCTGTGCCCCCTCGGGCCGCGGCCCGGCCACCGGCTCCCCCAGCAACCCGGTGAGCGTGTCCGGGGCGACGTTCGCCAGCACGTTGCGCGCGCCTACCCGGCCCTCCAGGTCGCCATGCCGGTAGCTCACCTCACCGGTCGTCCCGTCGGTGGCGACGCCCGTGACCTCGTGGTCCACGACGAGCTCCGCACCCGCCGCACGTGCGGCGGCCGCGAGCGCGTCGGTCAACGCCCCCATGCCGCCGACCGGCACGTCCCAGTCCCCGGTGCCATTGCCGATCACGTGGTAAAGGAAACAGCGGTTCTGCAGCAGTGACGGGTCGTGGGCGTGCGCGAACGTGCCGATCAGCGCGTCGGTCAACACCGTCCCCCGGACCAGGTCGTCCGACAGGTGCGCCTCGATGGCCTCGCCGAGCGGCCGCTCGAACAGCGCCTCGAAAGCGCCGTCGTCGGCCACCACCCGGCGTAGCTCCTCCCGGGTCGGCAGCGGACCGGTGAGGGTCGGGAAGACCCGCTCGGCCACCCGGCCGGTCATCTCATAGAAACGCCGCCACCCGGCGAACTCCCGGTCCGAGCCGGTCAGCCGCCGGAACGCCGCACCCGTACGGGCGGTGTCCTCCCCGTCCACCAACAGGCCGGTGGCCCGCTCCCCCCGTACCACGGGGGTGTAGGAGGAGATCCGGCGCCGGCGCAGCTCGACCCGCAGCCCCAGGTCACGGATGATCGCCGACGGCAGCAGGCTCACCAGATAGGAATAACGCGACAGCCGGGCCTGCACCCCGGTGAACGCCTGCGACGACACCGCCGCGCCACCGGTGCGCGGCAGCCGCTCGAGCACCAGCACACTCCGGCCGGCCCGGGCGAGATAGGCCGCCGCCACGAGGCCGTTGTGCCCGCCGCCGACGATCACGGCGTCGTAGGAGTCCCGCACCGGCCCGCTCCCCCCGGCCCTCACGGACGGCTCGCGGCGGGAACGTCGACGGGCCTGGTCAGGATCCGCGCACGGTGGTTCGCCGACGCCTCGGCACGCGCGAATGTCGGTGCGGCACACAGGAACAGGGTCCGGCCGTCCGGCCCTCCGAGCGCACAGGCGTAGACACCGTACTCACCGCAGCCGACCTCCTCGAGGATCTCACCGCCTTCACGCACCCGGACGGCCCTGTTGTGCAGAGCGTCGGCGACCCACACGGCGCCTTCGGCGTCGAGCGCGATCCCATCCGGCGCCACCGCTGAGGGGTCCATGGCGAATTTCGCGAACTCGGTGGCCGTGTCATCGCTCTCCGGAGGGTCGCCGAAGCTCGCCCACACCCGCCGTCCGGTGAGCGAGCCATCGGGCTCGAGATCGAAGGCGGTGAGCCGGGCGGCGGCCGTCTCGGCCACGATCAACGTGCCGTCCGATGTGATGACGGCCCCGTTCGGGAACATCAGGTCCCTCGCCGCCACGGTCACCGAACCGTCGGGATCGACACGGACGAGGTCGGTCGGCCGCATGGGCGCCAGGGCATCGAGATCGAACCCGAAGTCCCCGACATAGGCCCGGCCCTGCGCGTCCACCACCAGGTCGTTGCTGTCCCCGCCCGCATAGTCCGACAGGTCGGCATGCTCGACGAGCTCACCGCTCTGGAGCCGCAGCAACCTGTGGTCCAGCATCGACACCACCAGCAGGCTGCCATCGGGAAGCCATCCGAGCCCGGACGGCTGATGCGGCACCTCCGCGATCGTTTCGACACTGCCGTCGAGGGAGATGGCCACGACCCTGTGGGTGTAGAAATCCGAGACCCACAGCCGCCCTTCATGCCACCTGGGCGACTCGAAATAGGAGTATCCGTCGACGAGCACGTGCAGTGGTGGGGGTGTCATGCGCGGAGCATATGCCGACAGTGATCATCCGACCAGGGGTCCGAGAGATGCCGGACAGCCCACCGTGAGGCCCTGCGCCACGGCCTGTCGTATCCCCAACAAAACCACCCATCCCCGACGTTTGAACGGGTTCAACTTTCCCGTAGAGTGGCCTTCGTGAATGTCGCCCTAGGTGTCCCGGACCGGCTCATCGTCCACACCGTCCCGCTCACCGAACCGGTCGACCTGCTCGCGCGACTCCCCCACGCGTCCGCCCACGCGTGGGTCCGCCACGGCGAAGGGATCGTGGGCTGGGGCGAAGCCGCCCGCGTCGTGGTCCCGGGAGGCGACGAAGACCGCTTCGCCTGGGCGGACACATGGCTGCGAGAACTCTTCGGCAACGCGGTCGTAGACGACGCCGTACAGGTCCCCGGCTCGGGCCCGGTCGCCTTCGGCAGCTTCGGCTTCGACCCCAAGGCCAGCGAGTCCGTGCTCATCGTCCCCAAGGCCGTCCTCGGCCACCGCGACGGCCAAGCCTGGTACACGACCATAGGCGACGGCACCGATCCGCTCACACTGGTGCGGCCGTCGACCCCACCCTCCGGACTCAGCTGGAGTGACGGGACCCTCACCCCGACGGCCTGGACCCAGGCCGTCGGCGCCGCGGTGAAGCGCATCCGCGAAGGACGCCTCGGCAAGGTCGTCCTGGCCCGCGACCTCGAGGTCACGGCGGACGAACCCATCGACGCACGCGTCCTTCTCCGCAGGCTGGCCCAGCGGTTCCCCGAGTGCTACACCTTCGCCTGCGCGGGACTGGTCGGAGCCACCCCCGAGCTGCTGATCCGGCGCACCGGAGACCACATCGACTCACTGGTTCTCGCCGGCACGACGGCACGAGGCACCGATCCGGCCGACGACGACGCCCGCGCGGCCGCATTGTTCCACTCCGCCAAGGACCGCGAGGAGCATTCCTACGCCACCGAAATGGTGCGGGAAGCACTGGCACCACTCTGCGCCGAACTCAGCGTCCCGGCCGAACCGGAACTGCTCAAGCTCTCCAACGTCCTCCACCTCGCCTCACCCGTACACGGCCGGCTGAACCGTGAGAGGTCCGTCCTCGACGTCGTCGCGGCACTGCACCCCACACCCGCCGTCGGAGGCACCCCCACCGATATCGCGATGGACCTCATCCGCGAACTCGAGGTCATGGACCGCGGACGATACGCAGGTCCGGTCGGATGGGTCGACGCCCGAGGCGACGGCGAGTGGGGCATCGCACTGCGCTGCGCGGAGATCGACGGCGCCCGCGCCCGGCTGTTCGCCGGCTGCGGCATCGTCGCCGACTCCGACCCGCAGGCCGAGCTCATCGAGGCCCAGAACAAGTTCCGCGCCATGCAGTACGCCCTGGACTCCCAGCCCTGATCCCCGAGATGTCCGTGGCCACCACGCCCCGCCCTCCACACCCAGACCACCACCGGTAGGGCCCCGCCGACCCGGAGACTCCGCCACACTGATGTGATGCGCGCGAGCCGGTTGCTGTCCCTCCTCCTGCTCCTGCAGACCCGAGGCCACATGACGGCCCGGCAACTGGCCACCGAGCTGGAAGTCTCCATCCGCACGGTCTACCGCGACATCGAGTCACTCAGCTCCGCCGGCGTGCCCGTCTACGCGGATCGCGGGCCGGACGGCGGCTATCGGCTCCTGGACGGTTACCGGACCCGCCTGACCGGGCTCACCGGCGAGGAGGCCGACTCCCTCTTCCTCACCGGCATACCCGGCCCGGCGGCCGAACTCGGGCTCGGCGCCGTGCTCGCCGCCACGGAACTGAAGCTCATGGCGGCGCTGCCGCCGGAATCACGCTCACGCGCCGTCCGGGTCCGCGAACGGTTCCACCTGGACGCCCCCGGCTGGTTCCGCGATCCCGAAGAGACTCCCCATCTCGCCGCCGTCGCCGATGCCGTGTGGGACCAACGGCGCATCCGCGTCTGTTACCGACGCTGGGCACGGCCCCAGGAGGTGACCAGGACCCTCGACCCGCTCGGCGTAGTGCTGAAGGCCGGCAGCTGGTACCTGATCGCCCGGTCCGAGGGAGAACCCCGGACCTACCGGGTCTCACGGATCCTTCGGCTCGACCCCATGGACGAACCCTTCGTACGGCCGGAGGGGTTCGGCCTGGCCGCGTACTGGCGGTCGTGGTCGGCTCGATTCGAGACCGACGTCTACAACGGCAAGGCGGTGATCCGGCTCTCGCCTGAGGCCTGGCGCCGGATGCCGCACCTGCTGCTCCCCGCCACGGTGCGCGCGGCCCAGGAGAATGCCGGCCCTCCCGACCCCGAGGGGTGGGTGCCCACCGTGATCCCCATCGAGTCGATCCGGCACGCTCACACCGACCTGCTGAAGTTCGGCGCGGATATCCAGGTCTCCGAGCCGCCGGAGCTGCGCGCTCTCATCCTCCGTTCCGCCGAGGACCTGGTCAGGTTGTACGGGACCTGATCCGTCACCACGCGAGACACGAGGGATCGGGTCGAAGTCGTTGAGGGCTTTTCTTGCTTTTGGTTTTTGTCACGGTTCGCTTCCTGCCGACCGCCTTTACATTGTAAGTTCAGGACTTTACTTCAGCGGGGCCCCTGCCTGTTGTTTGTGCGAAGCCTGGCCTGCCGCCGGGTAACGCTGATGGTGCCGAGCAAGGCGAGGGCTTGGGCGCTTCGGCTTCCCGGCTCAGCGTGGTAGATCACGAGCTGCTGGCCGCGTGCGCCGCGCACGTCGAAGGACTGGTAGGTCAGTGACAGTGGGCCTACCTCGGGATGGACGAGTTCCTTGGCATCGTAGGTTTTGCCGCGGACGGTGTGGGACTGCCAGAGCTCGGCGAACTCCTCGCTCGCCTCGGTGAGCGTCCGCACCAGTTCCAGCAGTTGCCGCAGCATCGGGCTGACCGTTTCCGGCGCGTAGGACCGGCGGGCGTCCGGCACGACATCTGCCAGTCGGTGCAGGTGATCGCGTGCGTCGTCGTCCAGCCGCAGCGCCCTGCTCACCGCGTCGAGTATCTGCGGGGACGGGTGGCGCTCACGTCCCTGCTCCAAGCGGGCGTAGTAGTCGGTGTTCATGCCGGCCAGGACGGCGACCTCCTCCCGCCGGAGCCCCGCGACCCGACGGCGGCCGCAGGAGGCCATACCGACGTCCTCGGGGCGCAGGCGCGCCCGGTGGGCGCGCAGGAAATCTCCGAGGTCGTTACTCGCCATCCGCCAAGGCTATGTCCGGTGTCGGCGGGCTGCCTGGGTGTGCTGCACCCAGGCACAAGACGTCCTGGTCACGCCGTATGCCACCGCACAGACTTCCCGGAGAAAGACACCCGAAGACGGAGGGATGCAGTGAGCAGACAGCCCGGACCTGGAGACGACACCGAACACCCGAGGGCGGACGTGATCGGCATGTGGGTGACCGCGGACGGCCACATCCGGCAGGAGCTGCGCGCCGACGGGCGCTACGACGAAGCACGCGGTGAGCGGCGCAGCGCGTACACCGGCCGCTACACGGTGACCGGGAATCACCTGGATTACGTCGACGACACCGGCTTCACCGCGACCGGGGACATCCGCGACGGAGTGCTGCACCACGAGCATCTCGTGCTCTACAAAGAGGAGAAAGCATGATGGAGATCACCAAAGCCATAGTGATCACCGGCGCGAGCAGCGGCATCGGTGAGGCGCCGGCTGGCAGCGGACGGGCACCGCGCTTCCTCGGAGCGCGCCGCGCCGACCGGTTGGAGTCCCTGGCCGAGGAAATCACCAAGGTCGGCGGCGTTGCGGCCTTCCGGCGGCTGGACTTCACCGACGCCGCTGATATGCGATCTTTCATCGACGCCGCGCGATCCGAGTTCGGCCGGGTCGACGTCGTTGTCGACAACGCCGGAGTGATGCCTCTGTCTCCTCTGGAAGCGCTGAAGGTCGATGAGTGGGACCGCATGATCGATGTGAACGTGCGCGGCGTGCTGCACGGAATCGCCGCCGCCCTGCCCTCGATGCGCGAGCAGGACGGGGGACACTTCGTCAACCTCGCTTCGGTCGGCGCCTACGAAGGCTCACCCACCGCCGCGGTCTACTGCGCCACCAAGTTCGTAGTACGTGCGATCTCCGAGGGCCTCCGCCAGGAGTCGCACGGAGACATCCGCGTCACCGTCATCTCCCCGGGCGTCACCGAGTCCGAGCTCGCCGACGGCATCTCGGACCCCGAGCCCGGCAGGCCATGAATACCTACCGCTCCGTTGCCCTTCCTGCCTCCGCGATCGCGGAGGCCATCGCCTTCGCCGTTGCCCAGGCCCGGCAGGTCGACATCAACGAGATCGTCGTCCGTCCGGTCGCCAGCGCCCAATAACCCGTTCACTGCGGCACCTAGCTGTGGAGTTCACAAAAGGGGCAGCCGTATATGCCTGGCACCCGACGGCCTATCGGGCCGTTCGTCGATCAGGGTTCCATTTCGCGTAGCCGAGACGCAGGACGGGTCAGGCGCGCAGGGCGGCCCGGAGTGCGGTGGTGTCGTGGTCGGTCCAGCCGTGGCGTTCCAG
>DASYNF010000257.1:0-19750 GCA_036008685.1 Actinomadura sp.
TCGGTGGCGAGGGTGTCGCGCCGTACCCGCTCCCGGCCGTCCGCGATCTCCCGGACCTGTGCACGTACGGTGCTGCCGGGGCGATCAGTCATGGCTCACGGTCACCCTCGCGTTGTAGTCGGGGATACCGGCCTGCGGAGACCGCCGGGACCGGTCGATCAGCACCTCGCCCTCCGGCCAGTGCACCTGGAGATTACCCGGGGTGACGGGGGCGCGAAGCACCCGGCCTCGCAGCTCTCCCGAAGGGCTCGTCAGAACGACCCGGTCCCCGTCGGCCAGCCCCTCGCGCTCGGCGTCGGCGGGGTTCATCAGGACGGCCTCTCGCGCGGCTCCGTTGAAGGCGTCGCGGCGCTCGTGGACCATGCTGTTGAACTGCTTGCCGCGCCGGGTCGTGACGGCGTAGGAGCCGTCGGCGGGCCGCAGCGGCGGCGGGCCGACCGCGCTGAAGTGCGCCTTTCCGTCCGGGGTCGGGAACGTCCAGTCCGCGCACAGGTGCGGGCCGCCGTACTGGAACTGGTCGCCGTACCCCGTCAGGTCCTGGATGCCCTCGTAGGCCGGGACCGAGCGCGCGATGTCCGCGCGGATCGCCGCCGTTCCGTCGTAGCGGACGCGGCCGGCGAGGTCCGGCCGGACCCGCGCGGCCAGCTCTGTGAAGATCTTCCACTCCGGCCACGCCTCGCCGACCCGCGGGCCCTCGATCTCGGGGCTGAAGATGACGCGCCGCTCCGTCGAGGTCTCGGTGACGCCGCCTTCCATCTCGTACCGCGTCTGCGCCGGGAGCAGCAGCACGGTCTCACCGGGAGCGACGAACATCTGGCTGGACAGGCAGATGTCGATGTGCACCCGCAGCTTGATCTCGGACAGGGCGGCGCGCGTGTAGGCCGGGTCGGGCAGCACCTCCAGGAAGTTACCGCCCGAGCTGATGAGCACGTCCAGATCGCCGTCGTGCGCGGCGTCGATCATCTCCGGGGCGGTCCGGCCCGGGTGGTCCGGGACGTCGAATCCCCACAGCCCGGAGAAGTGCGCCGCGTCGCCCAGCGGCCGCCCGCCCGGGAGGACGGTGGCGTAGGCGCCCATCTCCGCGCCACCCTGCACACCGGAGTGGCCACGGATGGGCATCAGGCCGCTGCGGTCACGGCCGACGAAGCCCTTGGTCAGGGCCAGGTTGATGATGGCGCGGACGTTGTCCTCGCCGAACGAGTGCTGGGTGACGCCCATGCTCCACACGAGCACGGCCGACCGCGCCTCGCCCAGCATGCGGGCGAACTCCAGCATGTCGTCGCGGCCCGCCCCGGAGCCGGCCTCCAGGTCCTCCCAGGTCTGGTCGTCCAGCACCGCGGCCAGGTCTCCGAAGCCGGTGGTGTGCCGGTCGATGAAGTCGCGGTCCAGCCAGCCGTTCGCCACCATGTGCTTGAGCGCGCCGGACAGGAACGCGACGTCGCCGCCGACGTTGACGAGGAAGAAGCGGTCGGCGATCTTGGTCCCGAACAGGGCGCTCTCGGTGTTGGAGGGCACCCAGTACTTCTCCATGCCCGGCTCACGGTAGTTGTTGATGACGGCGACCCGGGTGCCCGCCTTCTTGGCGTGGTAGAGGTACTTCATCGCGACCGGCTGGTTGTTGGCCACGTTCGAGCCGATGAAGACGACCAGGTCGCTGCCGATCCAGTCGGTGTAGGAACAGGTGGTCGCCGCCACTCCGAGGGCGCCCTTCAGCGCGACCGTGCTGGGCGAGTGACAGACCCGCGCGGCGTTGTCGATGGAGTTGGCCCCCAGTGCGCGCACGGCCTTCTGGGCGGCGAAGTAGTTCTCGTTGGGCTCGCCCCGGCTGGTCATGTAGACGCCGAAGCGGTCGGGCCCCGCGGCCGAGGTCGCTTCCGCCAGGGCCCCCGCGGCGAGGTCGAGGGCCTCGTCCCAGCCGATCGGCGTGAACCCCTTGTCTCCCGCGCGCCGCACCATCGGAACGGGCAGCCGGCCCAGGTCCCGGAGCTCGGCGCCGCTCCTGCCGGCCGGCCCGGACACGTCGGCGAGCAGGCCGGGGTCGAGCTCGGGCATGGTGTTGAGCCGCAGCAGCCGGAGCCGCACGTTGCACAGATGGACCTCGTCCATCGTCCAGTCGCGCATGCCCTTGGTGCCGAGCGCGCACCCGTCGCAGGTGCCCCGCTTGAGGATCCGCCACGCGTAACGCAGCCGGCCGCGGTTCTCGCGGACCGCCTTCCATATCTCGGCGTAGTTGTTCGGCCGGCCCTCGCCGATGCCGAACGGCTTCAGGCTCGCCCAGTTCCTGGGGTCGATCCGCTTCTCACCGTGCCCGGTCCGCTTCACTCGCGGGTACCTCCGATCGCGCCGCCCCGCGTTGTGCCCCCGCGACGACCTCACCGTGACACAACCGGCGGACTCCGATCAAGCCTGTGAACGCCCGTACGTCCGGGTCTTTCGGGGGTCGCGCCGGCTGCGGCGTTCGCGGGCGCGGCACGGCCGCGGGTCCGGCGCCGTCCGCGGGTGCGGGAGCGTGGCCTCCACCCGGTGACGGCCGGCCCCCGCGGGACACGGGGAGGCCGGCCGCATGGTCGTGGGCTATCCGGAGGCCGCGGAGAGGTTGATCGTGGTCTGGCCCTCACAGGGGCCCTGGACGAGTTTGAGCGAACCCGCGCGGTCCTTGCCCTTGGCGTAGTAGATCTCCGCCTCGAAGCCCTCGGTCTCCCCGGCGGTGACCCGGAAACCGGCCGAGCCGAGCATGCCGCGCAGCTTCTTGTAGACGTCGTCGACCGCGGACTCGGAGATGGCCGTGGCGCCGACCTTCTCCCCGCCGGAGGTCACCTTGGTGACCGTGCCGGCACGGCTCAGGTCGATGGGCAGTGCGGTGAGCTGCTTGCCGTCCACCGCGACCGGGCCGGCGCACGTCCCGGCCTTGCCGACCTCCGGGCCCCCGCCGCATCCGGCCAGTGCCGTGGCGGTGACACCGGCCGTGACCACGGCGGCGATCGCGCCCCTCGGCGTGATCCTCATGTTGGGCATCCTCACTATGCTCAACGGACCACGATCCTGGTGCTGTACATTCCGCGGCCGAAGCTCGCCGCGTAGAGCCGCTGAGTGGGTTTGTGCACCCGGAGCTCGGTGATCGGCGCCTCGGGGAGCCCGGGCATCGGCAGCCACAGCGTCCCGCCCGTGGGGCTGTAGAACACCCCGACGTCGTTGGCGACGTAGAGACCCCGGCCGACCTGCACGATGTCGTTCACCGGCGCGTTCGGCAGCGTGCCGCTGATGTTCTTCCACGTCGCGCCCCCGTCGGTGCTGCGGAAGACGTTGGCGGCGTCGCTTCCGGAGCGGAAGCCCGACAGGGTGATGTACACCACGTCGGCGTTGGCCGGGTCGACGCGGAGCCTGGTGACCCAGCGGTCCGGAAGACCCGCGTTCATCTTGGTCCAGTGCGCTCCGCCGTCGCGGGTCACCGCCACGGTGCCGTCGTCGGCGCCGACGTAGATCCGGTTCGGATCGCTCTTGGCGGGGGCCACCGACGTGAGTGTGCCAAAGCTGTACTGCGGGTCGGGTCCCTCCCCGTCGGTCAGGTCGGGGCTGATCGGCTTCCAGGTGACCCCGCCGTCGGTCGAGCGGTTCAGGATGTTGCCGCCGTAGTACATGATCTTCGGGTCGTTGGGGTCGAACTCCAGCGGGGTCTTCCAGTTCCGCCGGGTCGAGGTGGTCGCCGAGATGAAGTTGCGCCCGCTGTCGCCCCCGTTGGTCGAGCGGCTGCAGTAGCCGTACTGGGAGCAGTAGTAGACGAGGTTCTGGTCGACCGGGTTGATCAGGGTCTCCAGGCCGTCACCGCAGCCGAACACCTGCCAGCCCTGCGGCGAGCCGTAGGAGCGGCTGCATCCGTTGTCCTGCGCCCCGCCGACCATGCGGCCGGGGTCCTGCTCGCCGACGTCGATCGAGAAGTACTGGGTGTAGGGCTCGGAGGTCGCCTTGGTCCAGGTGTTCCCGTCGTCATCGGTCCGGTAGAACCCGCCGTCGTTGCCGAGGAGCATGTGCCCTGGCTTTCCGTTCTCCCACAGCAGGGCGTGCTGGTCGGCGTGGACGTCGGCCGCGCCGTAGCCCCAGGTCCGCCCGCCGTCGCGGGAGCGCAGAAGCGGCACGCCGGCCGCCCACAGGTCACCCGGGTCGGTCGGCGCGACCCAGAGCCTGCCGAACCACCAGCCATAGCTGCTCTGCGACGAGCTGAGGAGCGGGTTGTCGGGCAGCCGGGTCCAGGAGGTCCCGGCGTCGGCCGAGGTCCACAGCCCGTCGAAGTTGCCGAGCCGGTGGATCCGCATGAGATAGAGCCGGTTCGGGTCGGAGGGCGCGAGCGCGATCGCCAGCCGGCCGGTGTCCGGCCCGGCCGCCGGGAGGCCGCCGCCGAGCTCGCGCCAGGTGTCGCCGCCGTCGGTGGACTTGTAGGCCCGCGAACCCGGGCCGGCGTACTGACGCAGGTCCGGCCGGCGCTGGTGGTCCCACAGCGTCGCGTAGAGGTTCTTCGGGTTCTTCGGGTCGATGGCGATGTCGGAGGCGCCCGTCGTGGGGGTCGCACCGGCCAGCGCCCTGCTCCAGGAACGGCCGCCGTCCTCGGACCGGTAGACCCCCCGGGTGCCGCCCGGCTTGAACAGGTCGCCGGAGACGGCCACGAACATGCGCTTGGCGTTCTGCGGATCGACGACGATCTCCGCGATCCGGTGCGAGTCGGCGAGGCCCGACTGCCGCCAGGTCTTGCCGCCGTCGGTGGACTTGTAGAGGCCGGTGCCGGCGAACGTCGTGCTGCCGCCGCCCGGACCGGTCTCGCCGGTGCCCGCCCACAGCGCCCCATCGGGGCCTCTGGTCAGGGCGCCGACCGCCTGGGTCAGCGAATCGGGCCAGGCGTGCTGGAAGGTCTTGCCCCCGTCGCGGCTGCGCCACACGCCACCGCTGGCCGCGGCGACCCACACCGTCCCGGCCCCGTCGGAGGCGACGTCCTCCAGCCGGCCGCCGACGGTCGTGGGCCCCTCGCTCCGCCAGCCCACGTTGGCGATCTCCGCGCGGGAGGCGTAACGGGCCGCGAGATCACGCAGCCGGTCCCGGGCCCGCTCGTAGGACTTCGGCTCGATGACGCTGTCTCCGGCCAGGCGCTGGACGAGCATCGCGTCGCCGGGCTCCTGGCGGATCGGCGTGACGGCTCTGCGGGGCGTGACCGTGGCCTCTCCGCCGGTATAACCGATGGCGGCCGTGCCAGTTGTCACGAAAAGTCCCGCAACGGCCACCCATATAAGGGATCGTCGCGACATAAGGTCTCCTGTCCAGCTTTGTCATGTTCGTGCAGAAGAACACACTCCCGCCGATTGTGCTCGTACGGACGATGGCTGCCAAGATCAAATTTTCGCCGCGCCTTTGTGAACTTCTGCCATAGCAGGTGGACTTTTGCCATCAAGGGGTTACTTCCCCCGGAACAGGAACCCGGCGGCCGACCGTCCGTCGCGCCGCCCTGGCCGTACGTGGCCCATCGCCCGGCCGCCGGGCCTGTTTTGATGGAGCCGTGCGGGTTCTTGTCACAGGTGCTGCCGGATATGTCGGCTATGCGGTGGGACGTCGTCTCATCGCCGGCGGACACGAGGTGCTCGGCCTCGTGCGGCGTCCCGGGCAGATCCACGCGCTGCCGGACGGCGTGATCCCCGTGGTCGCGGACCTGCTCGACCCCGGGGCGCTGCGCGCGGCTCTGCCCGCTCCACTCGACGGCGTCTGCCACCTGGCGGCGCTCACCCGGGTCCGGGAGTCGTTCCGGGACCCGTTGCGCTTCTTCACCGTGAACGTGCAGGGGACGGTCAACCTGCTCGAGGCCCTGCCCGGCGGCGTCCGCCTGGTCCACGGGTCGACCGCCGCCGTCTACGGCGCCCCGGAGCGCCAGCCCATCCGGGAGTCCGAACCGCCCTCCCCCACGAACGCCTACGGCGCGTCCAAGCTCGCCGCCGAACAGGCGATCCGCTTCCATTGCGCGGCCCACTCACTCGGCGCGACGATCCTGCGCACGTTCAACGTGGCCGGATCCGTCGATGGCCGCGGCGACCCGGATCCGACCCGGCTCATCCCCAGGGCCCTGCGGGCGGCCGCGGGCCGGATCCCGCGGGTGGAGGTCAACGGCGACGGCGCCGCCGTACGGGAGTTCGTCCACGTCGACGACCTCGCCGGGGCGTACGTCCTCGCCCTCGAAGCCGTACGCCCCGGTGAGCCGCGGGTCTACAACGTGGGCACCGGCCACGGGAGCTCGGTCCGGGAGGTCCTGGACATGGTCGAGGAGGTGACCGGCCGGCCGGTCCCGCGGGTCCGCAGGCCCCCGCAGCCGGAGCCGCCCGAACTCGTCGCGGACTGCACGGCGGTACGCGCGGATCTGGGCTGGCGGCCGAGCCGCTCCGGGCTACGTGAGATCGTCACGGACGCGTGGTCCTGCCTGTGAGCCCCGCCGGTTCCCGCCCGCGGTCTCGGCGGGCGTCTGCGCAGGACAATCCCACTGAGCAGTAACATTTCTGGATGGCTGAGGCGAAGTTCGAGGTGCAGATGCTGCACGACCGGGTCATGGTCCGGGTCGAGAAGGAGCCGGGTGAGCGCCGCAGCAGCAGCGGGATCGTCATCCCGGCCACGGTGCAGCAGACCAACCGGCTCGCCTGGGCGGAGGTGTGCGGCGTCGGGCACCATGTCCGCACGGTGAAGGTCGGCGACCGGGTGCTGTTCCATCCCGAGGACCAGTTCGAGGTCGAGATCCAGGGTCAGGACTACCTCGTCATGCGCGAGCGGGACCTGCACGCGATCGCCAACGAGCAGCCCGAACACGGCACCGGCCTGTACCTCTGAGACCGGCACCGGCGAGCCCGTCCCGGATCGGGTCCGCTCCGTAGCGCATCCGCGAGGTCCGGTCTCTCGGTCAGACGGTGACGGTCGCGGTCGAGCCGGTGCGGTCCTTGCGGATGCGCAACTGGGCGGGGATGCGGGTGCGGAGCTCGGCGACATGGCTGACGATGCCCACGGCGCGGCCGCCGTCGCGCAGGCCGTCGAGCACCTCCATCACCTCGTCGAGGGTGTCCTCGTCGAGGGTGCCGAAGCCCTCGTCGACGAACAGGGTATTGATCTCGGTGCCGCCGGCCTCGGTGGTCACGACGTCGGCCAGGCCGAGCGCGAGCGCCAGTGAGGCGACGAAGGACTCTCCGCCGGACAGGGTGACGGGGTCGCGTTCCTGACCGGTCCACGCGTCGGCGACCCGCAGGCCCAGGCCGCCGCTGCCGCCGCGCCGGTCCCCCGCCGCCTTGTCGATCGTGTGCACGAGCGCGTAGCGGTCGGCGGACATGCGGGCGAGCCGCTCGTTGGCCGCGGCGACGACCTGTTCGAGCCGGGCCGCGAGGACATAGGCCGACAGGCGCATGCTGAGCCGGTTGGCGCCGGGCTGCCCCGACACCAGGCCGGCCAGGCGCACCGCGACGGCGTGCCGCCCGGCCACCGGCCGCCAGGCCTCCACCCGGGAGGCGAGCGTGGCGCGCAGCTCGCCGAGGCGGTCGGCGCGCCGGCGGGCGCGTTCACACGCGGATCCGGCGGCGGAGTGCGCGGCCTCCGCCTCGATCAGCTCCCTCTCGAGACCCTCGAGGTCAGGGGCGGGCCGCTCGGCCGCCGCGAGGAGCTCGGGGTCGTCGAGCAGGGCGCGTACGGCCGCGTCCTCGTCGTCGAACATCCGGGCCTCGGCCTGCAGCCGGATCCGCGCCGTCTCGGGGAGCATGCCATGCTCGGCCGCGCCGAGGGACTCGAACCCCTCCTCTCGCGCCGCGGCCAGAGCGGAGGAGTCCGCCGCGGCCGACTCCTCCGCCGCCGTCCGGGCGAGTCTCGTGGCCTCGGCGACATCCTGGAGCCGGCCCGCCTCGCGGGTCAGCCGGTCGATGCGCGCCTCGAGCGTGGGGTCGTCGCCGCGTGCCTCGTCGAGACGCTCGGTCAGCCGCGCGGCCTCGTCCGTCAGCTCCCCGCGCCGGGTCCGCTTCTCGGTACGCGTGCTCAGGACCCTCTCGCGGCCCTCCCTGGCCCGGTCGAGCCGTGCCTCTTCGTGCTTCAGCCGCTCCGCCAGCTCCTCGGTGCGCGCCGCCTCCGCGTCCACGATCGCCAGTGCCTGCTCGGCGGCCGAGAGCGCCCCCTCCAGGACACCGACGGGGTCCTGGGTGATCGCCAGGAGTGCGTCCAGCTCGGCGCGCAGTTCCGCGACCCGGGCCGTGGCCCGCTCCCGGTGGCCCTGCGCCCGGTCATAGCCGGCCTGGGCCTCGTGTTCCTCGACCTCGGTGGGGATCTCCCCGGTCGCGGCGGCCGGGTCCGGATGGTCGGGGGAGCCGCAGACCCGGCAGGGCTCACCGGTGACGAGCCCCCGGGCCAGGAGGGCCGCCATGCCCTCGAGGCGGGTCTGCCGGATCTCCTGCAGCCGGTCCCGCCGTTCCTGGGCGGCGTCGACGGCGGCGCGCTGGGCGGCCTCGGCCTCGGCGAGGGCGGACGCCACGTCGTCCCTGCGGCGGGCCGACCGGATCCGGTGGACCGCATCCTCGACGGCCGCCTGCGCGGCCGGCCGGCCGGCCACTCTGAGCCTGGCGGCCTCGAGTTCCTTACGGCCCTCGGTCACCAGGCCGGGCAGCTCGGTCAGCAGCGCGGCGAGTTCCTTCTCCTCCCTGTCGAGGCCCTCGAGGGCGCCCGCCAGGTTCGCGATCTCGGTGACCGTCTCGCGCAGGCGTACGGCGTCGTGGCGGAGCCGTTCCAGCCCGGCCGCCTGGTCACGGCGCTCGCGTTCGGCCTTGCCGAGCACGTCCTCCGGGGCGGTGCTCGGCACGAGTTCGGAGACCGCCACGCGTGCGGCGGTGGCGCGCTCCCGGGTCAGCTCGGCCTCGCGCGCCCTGGTGGTGGCGGCCCGGATCAGCGGGATCACCCGGCCGGCCCGTTCGGCGGCGTCCTGGCGCTGGGCGAGCACGGCCCGTTCGCCGGCTCGTGCCTGCAGGGCCTCCTGCCGCCGGAACGCGTCGGTGTAGCGGCGCTGCCGGTCGGTGAGGGCACGGCCGGCGTCCGCGGCGGCCCGTGCGGCCGTCAGGGCGGTGGCGGCCTCGTCCAGGCGCGTCTCGGCCTCGGCGTGGACCGCGGCCAGCTGAGCCGTGAGCTCCGTGGCCCAGGGAACGAGCGTCTCCGGGTCGGGGTCTGCCGCCTGCTCGCGACGGGACTCCGGAACACGGGACTCCGGGACCAGGCCACGGCCCACGGACGGAGGGGCCCCCGGCCGTTCCGTTCCGGCGGTCTCGGCGATCCGGTCCGCGGTCGACTCGGTGACGGCCCGGAGCTCCTCGGCCCGCCTGCCCCCGGCCGCCCGGTGTTCGGCGAGCCACTTCTCGACCTGCGTGAAGACCTCGGCGGCGAAGAGCCGCTCGAGGACCTTGCGGCGTTCCTCCGCCCCGGCCCGCAGGAACGCCGCGAACTCCCCCTGCGGGAGCAGCGCGACCTGGCAGAACTGGTCGGCCGTCATGCCGAGCAGTCCGCCGATGAAGTGCCCGGCCTCGTCGAGCCGCGTGGACCGGCCGGTCCAGCCACCGGCCTCGTACTCCTCCACGATGACCCGGGCCTGCTCGGTCGTGGTGCCGGTGCCGCGCTTCTTCGGGCGGTCCCAGGACGGTGACCTGGCGATGCGGAGCCGGCGGCCGCGGACCGTCAGCTCCAGGACGACCCGCGGGCCCGCGTCGGCGGGGGCGTGGTGGCTGCGCAGTCCCTTGGCGGCGTTGCGCGCGCCGGGCACCTGGCCGTACAACGCGAAACAGAGCGCGTCGAGGACGCTGGTCTTGCCGGCTCCGGTCCGGCCCTGGATGAGGAAGAGGCCCGCGCCCGCGAGGGCGTCGAAGTCGACCTCCACGGTGCCAGAGAAGGGCCCGAACGCCGTGATCTCCAGCCGGTGGAGCCTCACGTGGCCGCCTCCTTGATCCGGCTGCTCTCGAAGGCCTCGCGCAGGAGTGCCCGCTCGGCCGCGCCCGCCGGCTCCCCGCTGACCTCCTCCACGAAGTCGTGGGCGATCTCCAGGTCGGAGCGCTCCCGCACCCGCTCGGACCAGGAGCGGCCGGGCGTCTCGATCTCGTCCGGTTCGAATCCCAGCACGAGCGCGTGCGGAAACCGTCCGCGCAGGCGCTCCATCGCGCCCGCCGGACGCCGCGGGTCGGTGAGGACCGCCTGCACCCAGTGATCCTCGTAGCGGCCGTAGGCGTCCGAGGTCAGCAGATCCTCGAGCCGGCCGCGCAGGCGCGCCAGCCGGCGCGGGACCGGCGCCTCGACGAACTCCGCGGCCAGGTCGGCGCCACCTGGGGCCGAGGGCAGGTCGACCAGCCATGAGCCCTTGAGGTGGCGATCCTCGGAGAAGGAGTAGGCCAGCGGGGAGCCGGAGTAGCGCACCGACCCGGTCATGGTCTGGCGGCCGTGCAGGTGGCCGAGCGCCACGTAGTCCACACCGTCGAAGACGCCCGCGGGCACGTGGGAGGCCCCGCCCACGGAGATGTCGCGCTCGCTGTCACTGGCCTCTCCGCCGGTCACGAACGCGTGCGCCATCACGACACTGCGGGTCCCCCGCCGGGCCTGGTCGGCCCGGATCCGCCGCATCGCCTCGGTCACGGCCGCGGTGTGGCCGCGCTCGGTCAGCTCCCAGGGCGCGCGGACCAGCTCGGGCTCGAGATAGGGGATGCCATAGACGGCGACCGCGCCGCCGTCGGCGTCCACGAGCACCGGATCTCCCACGGTGGCCGGGTCGGTCCGTACGTGCACTCCGGCCGCGTCCATGAGGCCGGCGCCGAAGCCGAGCCGCTGCGCCGAATCGTGGTTGCCCGCGATCAGGACCACCCGGGTCAGCTCCGCCAGCCGCCTGAGGGCCTCGTTGCACAGCCGTACGGCGTCGACCGGCGGCAGCGCCCGGTCATAGACGTCACCGGACACGAGCACGCAGTCGACGCGCTCGGCGCGCACGGTCTCGACCAGGTGGTCGATGAACGCCGCCTGGGCACCGAGGAGGTCCTCGCGGTGCAGGGAGCGCCCGAGGTGCCAGTCGGAGGTGTGGAGTAGACGCATCGCCCGCAACCTTAGGGTCCCACTGGTCCCTCGCGTCCCGGAAACACCGGCGGACCGCAAAAGATCACAATCGAGCACGAGGTCCCGGTCCGTGGTGAAGTCGCCGATCCGGCCTCTCCGCCCCTGCCGCGATTCGTCGTAACATCATCTGGTGAGTGACCGTCCGTACGTTCTGCTCAGCTGCGCGATGTCCGTGGACGGCTATATCGACGACTCCGGTCCGGAGCGCCTGCGGCTTTCCAATACCGCGGACTTCGACCGGGTCGACGCCGTACGAGCCGGCTACGACGCGATCCTGGTGGGGGCCGGCACGATCCGGAGCGACGATCCCCGGTTGCTCATACGGTCGCCGTCGCGCAAGGAGCGACGGATCTCCGAAGGCCTTCCCGCCGACCCCGTGAAGGTGACGCTCACCACGGGCGGCGACCTCGATCCGGACGCACGCTTCTTCACCACCGGCGAGTCACCGAAGCTCGTCTACTGCGCCTCCCCGGCCGCCGGCCGGCTCGCCGACCGGCTGGACGGGCGCGCCGAGGTCATCGACGCGGGCGATCCGGTGAACCTGCCCACCGTGCTGGCCGACCTGAGACGCAGGGGCGTACGACGCCTCATGGTCGAGGGCGGCGGTAGCGTCCACACCCAGTTCCTCACCTCCGGGCTGGCCGACGAGCTGCACCTGGTCGTGGCCCCGTTCTTCGTCGGCGATCCGGGCGCGCCGCGGTTGGTGCACCCGGGGATCTTTCCGCAGGACGCCGAGCACCCGATGCGGCTCGCCGAGACCACCCGGATCGGCGACGTGGTGCTGCTGCGCTACCTGCTCAGGGGCGACCGTGGATGACCGGCACTGGCTGGAGCTGGCCTGTGATCTCGCCCGGCTGTGCCCGCCGTCCGACACCGCGTTCTCGGTCGGTGCCGTGATCGTCGGCGCGGACGGCCGTGAGCTCGCCCGCGGCCACTCCCGTGAGACCGGCCCGCACGTGCACGCCGAGGAGTCGGCCCTCGCGAAGATCACATCGGCCGGGGTCACGCCCGCCGTGCTCCGCGCCCCCGGTACGACCGTCTTCAGCTCCCTCGAGCCCTGCGGTCAGCGGAAGTCCCGGCCCCTCACCTGCACCGACCTCATCCTCGCGGCGGGCGTCCCCCGGGTGGTCTTCGCCTGGAGAGAGCCCTCGCTGTTCGTGGAGGGAAAGGGTCTCGAGCTGCTCGGCGCCATGGGCGTCGAGGTGGTCGAGATCCCGGAGCTCGCCGACCGGGCCCGTGAGCCGAACACCCACCTCCTCGGCGGCTGATGTCACCTTTCCCGTCCGGGAGCCGTACGGTAGTTCGCCGTGTCTCCTGCCGACGAACCCATGAGCTCCCCCTCCGGGGCCGCGAGCCTTGACAGTCTTGATGACGTACTGGAGGGCGAGGCGGTCCTCGGGGTCTACCGGCAGATGTTCGCGGCCCTCGCCCGGGACAGCGGCGCCGTGGTCGACGACCCCGAGATGGTCGACGTGGCCGAGACCCTGCTGGGAGCGTTCGCGGACGCGGGCGAGGACGGCCTCGGCCACGAGCAGATGCGCTATATCTGCCGGCGCTTCCCCGCGGAGATCTTCGAGAACCGCCTGCGGGTGCTCAAGGGGCTCGGCGCGATCCGGGAGGTCTTCCCCAAGCCCAACCAGCTCCGCTACCGCGCCTCCTTCACGAGCGTGGTCGGGCTCATGTTCATACGCCGGATGATGCTCGACGGCGGACAGTCGGAGATGCACCGGCTGCTGGCCCTGGAACAACTCAACGTCGCCGATCCCCGCATGACCGGCGACCAGGCGGCCGGCGGCGCCGAGGCCCTCGCACGGGCCTTCCGGCTGTGGAGCGTCGAGCTGCTGACCCTCACCAACGGGACCATCGAGGAGCTGCGCGAGCAGGCCCCCAAGCTCTGGGGCAGCGAGGAGATCATCCAGCGGGCCGAACGGCTGCACGGGGCCATCCTGGAGCGGTGGCCGGAGCTCGACCGGACCTGCACCGAGCTCCGTGCCGCCATCTACGCCTACGGGGACGCCTCGCGCCGGGCCGCGGCCCGGCTGACCGACTCCGCCGGCATGACCCGCAACCTCACCCTGCTGCCGCCGGAGACCTGGCGGACCTTCGCCCGTACGGCCTCGCGTGAGCGGCTCGCGGCGGTGCTCGACGGGTTCGTGTTCGACGCCCCCGCGCCCTGGCACGACCCGGCGTCGATCGTCACGGCGGTCGAGGAGGGACCGCGGACCGCGGCCCCGCGACCGGCTCCGCCGCGGGCCTCCGCACCGGACCCGGGCCTGTCGGAGGACGCCTCGGCCGACGGTGGAGCGGCGGCCGAACGCCTCCGCGGCGTCGCCGAACAGATCCTGCGCGGGCGTGACCGCGTGGCCGTGGAGGACGTACTGGCCGAGGCCGGCGACTGGCCGACGTCACGGCGCCTGTTCGCCGATCTCTCCTCGGCCCACCTGCACCCGGATCTGCCCTACCGCCTGACATGGTCGGCCGGACTGCGACCGCGTCCCGGCGATTCGCCGTCATGGCTGTCCCACGGACACTTCGAACGGACCCCGTCATGAGCCCGCGGCCCCCCTTCCCCACGGTCGTGGAGACGTTCCGCCCCTCCCCCGTGATCTCGCAGACGTCGGCGGCCGGAACGGCCGGAGCGGCCGGAACCGCGCGGTCATCCCGGGGGCGCGGATGAGCGTGGATCCCGCCGTGCTGGCGCGCGCCCGCGCCCGGGTCATCGGCCCGCTCGCCATCGCCCCGGCCGATCCGGCCCCGGCGGGGCTGACGCGGGCCGGCGGGTCCACGCCCGTGTGGCTGCTCCCGGCGTGGCCGGACGGGGCCACCCCGGCCCTGCTGGAGGACTACCAGACCGCCCCGCCGTCGATGGACCGTCCCGGCCAGGCCCGGCGGGTGTTCGCCGCGGCGCTGCGCTGCTGCTGGACCGACCTGGACACGGCTCCGTGGCCCGGCCGTACGGCCGCCATCGCCGACGCGCTCGAGGTCTACGTCGGCATGGCGCGGGGTGACGCCGGCCTCATGCGCCGCTGGGGACTGGGCGACCTGCGCCGGCTGGCCGACTCGGGCTGGCTGCTGCTCGACGAGGCGGCCGGGACCCTACGGTCCGGCCCGCGCACCGCGACCTGGCCGGAGGAGTCGCTGTCGTCCCTGCGTGATCTGCTCCGCCGTCTCCCGGCCCCTCCGGAGGGAACGGCATGAGCCTCCCGTCTCCCGTCCATCATGTGGACTCCCAGGGCGCGGGCAGGGCGGCCCTGTGACCGAGCTCTTCGAACCACTGCTCCGCCCGTACGAGGAGAAGCGGCGGGCCGAGCTCGTCGCCGCCTTCATGGCGGTCGAATACGCCGCGGAGCCCGCGCCCGAAGTGAGGTTCGCGGCACTGCGGGAGCCCTCCCAGCGGAGGGTGGTGGAGGCGATGCTGGCGCTCGTGGGGCGGACCCTGATCCGCCACCGCAACGCCTGGACGTCCGGCTACCGCGACGACGTCGCCGCCGAACTGGCCCGGGACCCCGAGTGCGCGCAGCCGGAGCAGGACCGGGCCGTCCTGGTGCTGGTCCTGGTCCATTCCGTCGCGATCCCGCGCGCCGAGGGTGTCCTCGGCGAGGACTCATGGATGTCCACGGTCCCGACCTCCGTCGAGGAGCTGCGCAGGAGGTCCCAGCTGCCTGTCGGCGAGCTGGAGTCCTCGCTCCGCCGGCTGCGGGCCGCCGGCCTCGTCGGGCAGGTCAAGGCCGGGGACGAGTCGGCCGGCGGGTTCGTCCCGGGACCTCAGTTCCACCGGCTCACCGAGGCGGCCCGCAGGCGGCTGCAGGAGGAGCTGATCCTGGCCGCCGGGCCCGACTCGCCGCTCGCCGCGGCCGTACGGGCCCGTCGCCGTAACCGGAGTGCGCCACAAGGGGGAAGCGCATGACGGCCGTCACGACGGACGCAAGCGAGGACGCGGACGAGAGCGTGCGAAAGAACGCGGGGGACATGGGAAAGGACGCGGGCAAGAGCGTGAGCGGGGGCACGGACAAGGGTGCGGGCAAGGGTGCGGGCAAGGGTGGGGGCAAGGGTGGGGGCGACGGTCCGGGGGGCGAGCGGACGGGCGACGGCCCGCCCCGCAGGGCGGCGCCGCCGCTCCGGCTCGACGATTCCGTCGACGTGGTCGGGGACCGCACGCTCATCGCCTTCCAGGCGGTCAACATCTCACGCCTTTCCACGCATCCGGTGCCGACCGTGCCGGGCACGCTCATCGTGGTGGCCGGACAGGGCCCGAAGGACTCCAACGGAGCCGGCAAGTCCTCGTTCATCGCGGCGATCACGGCGCTGCTGGGCGACGAGCAGTGGCGGTTCGCCTCGGGAGCGCGCACGGTCGCCGAGCTGCTGTTCAACGCCGAGCTGGCGGCGCAGGGCGACAGCCAGTGGGCGAGTGCCACCCACGGTTACATCGTCGGGGTCTTCGCCGATCCGGACCGGCCCGAGGACACCGCCCTGACCGTGTGGCTGCGGGTCAACGCGGACGCGCCCCATCTGGGGATCCGCTGGCGAGACGGCGTCCACCTCGCCTCGGCCCCCTCCGAGGCCGAACGGGTCGCCATGGCCGACCGGCTCTGGGCCGCGCTCCCCCGCTCGGCCGGGCGCCGGGACCTGGTGGCCAAGGACCTCGGGCGTGTCCTCTACGGCGGCCGGGTCCGGTGCGTGTCGTTCCTGTCCACCTCCGTGCGGACCAAGGTGGCCACCAACCTGCTGTCCCAGCCGCTGAACGAGATCAGCCCGGAGCGCATCTTCAGCGCCATCGCGGCGCTGACCGGACTCGACCAGGAGCTGGAGGCCGAGCGGAAGGCCCGCGGTGAGGAGCATCGCGAGCTCGCCAAGGCGGCCGAGGCGTCGGAACGGCTGGCCGAGTGGGAGTCCGAGGCACGTTCGCTGCTGACCACGTTCGACCGGCGGGACCGGGCACGGGAGAACGTCGAGGCCGCGCTGCACTGCTGGCGCACCCGCCATGCCCGGCTGCTGGTCGACGCCGTCGAACGCGACCGCGCCCACGCGGCCGAGCAGGAACGGCTGCGCGAGGACACCGCCGACACCGTCTCGGCGATCAGGGAGATCGACCGGGAGATCGAGCAGCTCACCGGTGGTGCGCTGGACGCCCGGCTGACCGAGGCGGCCGCCGCGCTCGCGGAGCTGAAGGGCCGGGCCGAGCAGATCGGCGAGGACAAGGCGGTCGCGCGCAACCGGCTCGAGGAGCTGCGCCGCCAGGTGACCTCGCTGGAGGAACGGCAGCGCGAGGCGGACGGCCGTGACGTGACCACCGCCGAGGAGGAGCGAGCGGCCGCCGAGGAGCGACGCGACGAGGCCCAGCAGAGCCTCGGCCTGGCGAAGGGCCGCCTGACGCGCGCGGAGCGCGACCTGGCGGCAGCCGAGGCCGGTGAGAGCAGCGCGCCCGACCAGATCCGGGCCCTCGGCGGGGCGGGAGTGGCCGCGGTGGGCCTGCTCGACGCCGTGGAGCTGGACGAGGCGGTACGGGACCGCTGGGAGCGGGCGCTGTGGCCCTACCGGGACGCCGTCGTCGTGGCCTCGGGGGATGTGGAGGCGGCGGCCGAGGCGCTGCGCGCCCTGCCCGGCTCGATCATCGTCCCGGCGGACCGTGAACAACTGCACGATCACGGCGGGGAGGGGGCCGGTGCCGAGGGGTCCGGCGGGCTCACCGCCGAGCTCCTTGACGGTGTAAGGTGCCGGCTCGCGCTGCGACGGTTCTTCGCCGCTCTGGAGGGCGGCGACGGGACCGGCGCCGTGGTGGTCGGTGGCTTCGCCGAGCCCATGACCGGCCGGGCCGCCCGCCTGCAGCGGGCCCAGGCCGCGCTCGACGACGCCACGGTGGCGCTGGAAGAGGCACGCGAGCGCGCCTCCGGGGCCGCCTCCGAGGTGGCGCGGGCGCTCCGGCGCCTCGACGCCGCCCGCGCGGGCGAGCGCCTGCGCGGCGTACGGGAGCGGATGGGCGGCCTGCGCGAACGCCTGGAAGGACTCGCGACCACCGAGGCCCGGCTCGGTCCCGAGCTCGGCGCGGCCGAGCAGAGCGTACGGCGGCTGCAGGCCAAGGCCGACACCCGGGCACTGGAGATCGACCGCCTTCGCACCCGCCGGGACGCCCACGAGCGGACCCGGGACAAGGCCCGCGAACAGGTGGCCGAGATCGGCGACCGGCGCACCGCCCTGGGCCTGGACCCGCTCCGGGAGGAGTGGGGCGCCTCCCCCGAGGCCGCCGAGGAGTGGCTGCTCGCGCTGGGGGCGGACGAACGGTCGTGGACCCCCGAGGAGTGGTGGCACTCCGCGGACCGGCACCTCGCCGACGCGCTCCGGCACGTCTTCCCCGCCGCCACCGGCGACGAGGACATGCCGGAGGAGATCCGGTTCCTGCTCACCGAGCGTGCCGACGGGGCCGGCCGGCGGAGCGAGCGGGAGCTCGCCACCTTTCCCCGGCTGATGCAGGGTCTGCGCGGTTATCTGCGTCAGCAGGAGGACTACGAGCGCCACCAGCGCCGCCAGATCGAGCAGCAGCAGGCGGCCCGGCGCACCGACCTGGACAAGGCGCAGAGGGGCGCCTCCGAGGCGGCGGAGGCGGCCACGGCCCACCGTGCGACGCTGGTCGCGGCGATCCGGTCCCGGCTGCAGCGGGTCTCCGAGGAGTTCGAGCGGCTCGACCTCGCCTACGGCGGCTACGGCGCGACGCTCGAGTTCCCGACCCCGGAGCCCCCCGGGGATCCGGAGCAGGAGTGGCGCTGGCGGGTGGTGCCGAAGTGGCGGCGTTCGGAAGGCCAGCGGTACGTCCCGTACAACCGGCGCGCCAACACCGCGCTCATGGACGAGAAGGCGGTCAAGCTGGTCTGCGCCGCGGCGCTGGCCAGCTCCGGCGGCTCACGGCAGGGAAAGGGGGCCGGCAACCGGCTGGTCCTGGTGCTCGACGAGCTCGGCCGGAACCTGGGCAAGGAGCACCGGCGGGAGGCCGTCTCTCTGTTCCGCCAGATCGGCGAGACGCACGGCATCACGGTCATCGGAGCCCTGCAGGACGACATGGAGCCGTACGCGATCGACGCCTGCGGACAGTACGTGAAGCTGCGCCGGTCCTCCGACACCATGCCCTACAACGAGCCGCCCGTGGTGATCGGCCACGACCACCACACCGAGCGGGTCCGCATGCTGGCCAAATGGATCAGCGACACCCGCCCCGAGGTCCCGGCCGGGTGATCCGGCGGCGGCCACGGCCCCGCACCGGGTCACCAGGCCGGTCTCACGGGAGGCATCTGCGGGAGGCGGTTCACCGGGCGCTGGTCATCGGCGTCCCGCAGCCGCCGATCAGGGCGTCGAGCGCCTCGAAGCCCGTCGCGAAGGACCTGACGCTGCGAGGCGACCGGACGATGGCGTACTGCGACGCGTTGGGCGAGAGCCCCCAGGGCTCCTTCTCGTGCACCCGTACGAGGACGTCCTCGCAACGGCGACAGGCGAACCAGGCGACCAGGGCCGGGCCGTGCAGTGGATGGCCGGGTTCGATCCGCACGGCCAACCTCTCTTCGAGGGCCTTGCCGCGTTCGGTGCCCTCGACGAGCCGCCAGGGCCGATCCGGCTCATCCGCGCTGAGGCAGGCGGCGAGCTCGCCGGGAGACGAATCCCCATTCCACATGCCCCAAACCTCCATGAGGATGGAGATCCGCGCCCGGGCTTGCTCGGTGATCGGGACCCGACAGTCGATGAGCGTCTCGACCAGCACGTCGAGTGCCGCCTCCTGCTCCCCGATGTCCCAGCAGTCCGTCGCGTCCTGTCTGCGGTCCTCGGGCAGCAGCCGCACCAGACCCATGAAGACATCCCGGCCATTTGTCATTGCGTATGATTCCCACCTTTTCCTGACGACGGCAGGACGCCGTCCACCTGCCGCCCATGCTGGACGGGTCAGGTCATGATCCTCACTTCATGTGGCGTCGAACCAGGGCTTGTGAGCGGCCCAGTGCTCGACCCATCCGGCGAATCCGGGGTCCCCAGTGGTGAAGCCGAACTCGGCGCCGAAAGCCGCGCGGAGCCCGTCCAGATCAGCAGGGCGAGCGTGGTCAACATCCATGCGGCCCATAGGTATCACCGCGTGCTGACACTGTCCTGACCGAATCCTCAGCCCGGAAAAGCTCCCCGGCCGCGGCGCCCGCCGGACCACGCCCGCCACCGGGAGCGTCATGCGCCCAGGTGAGCAGGGCGTAGCTCCGTCCCTTGTCCTCCACCATCTCCGGCGCCATGTCGGTGAGATGGAAGCCTGCGGCTCGAGCCACCGCGACGCTGGCGTGGTTGTCAGGCTCGATCTCCAGCAGCACCCGCGGCAGGGAGGCCACCTCGTGGGCGTAGTCGGTCATCAGCCGTACGGCTCGTACCGCCAGGCGCTGCCCGCGGTGGGCCGCCCCCACGACATAGCCGATACCGCCGAAGGACCGGTTGAGCAGCACTTCACCTCTAGCCTGCCGGCCGTCGGTGGTGATGGCCGAGTGGATGCGCCGACCCTCGACGCGGGCCCGGCGGGCCTTCTCAAGGTAATCACGCGCGGCGGCCAGGTCGAAGGGTGAGACGATCGGCGTGCGGTAGGCGACGTCGGGGTCGTCGAACAGCTCCA
>DASYNF010000258.1:0-2604 GCA_036008685.1 Actinomadura sp.
CATCAACTACCGGACGCCGGAAGAAATCATGGCGGAAGCCGAGCCGGTCATCCGGGCCGTGCTCCCGGACGCCAACGTGCCGACCTCCATCCGCAGCAGCGACGTCCCCGTCGTACACGGATCTGCTTCGGATCTGAGCTCGATCCTCGACACCTGGCTCGGCGCACATGCCGACGGGATCGCCTGCGTCATCGGCGATCCCACATTCCGGACGACGTCCCGCGTCCGGTCGCTGACCCCGGAGCTATCGAAGGGGCTCGAGTTCGACCTGGTCGTCCTCATCGACCCAAAGGCGTTCGGCAAGGGCATCGAAGGAGCGGTCGACCGCTATGTCGCGATGACCCGAGCGACCCAGCAACTCGTCATCCTCACGAGCTCCTGACGTCGGCCGGACGAACGCCCGCTCCCGGCCGAGTTGGTGGCGTTCCTGGACGCCGGCGCACCACCGGTGTACGTGGGCTTCGGCAGCATGCCCATGCGCGCCCAGAAGGACGCCGCCCGGGTGGCCATCGAGGCGATCCGCGCGCAGGGCCGCCGGGCACTCGTCCAACCGGAAGGTTCTGCGAGGAGTTTTGTGAACGGCGACCTGCGTGAACGCGGCCGACCGGCGCATGCTCGCAGGTCTCACAGAACCGTTCATTTATGCGAACACACACAGTCACCGCCATCACACAGAGCTACATGGCGGCTGGGGACACGTTCGGGAGAAGACCCCCGAGTCGCGGTCCGGAGGTGAAGAACGTCCGCGTCGGTCACCGGAGAGGTCGAATTGGAGAGGGCCGGTGAGTTGTGCCGCACGACCCCCGGAATTCAGTTGCGTAGGCAGGCCGGCTGCCCGCAGGATCTGCCCATGACCACGATCGCCGCCTCCTTGCCGCCGACCACCACCGCTCGACCGGTGCGGGTCCAGCAGCAGCCCGGCCGACCGTGGAGGCCGACTCTCGCTCGGTCGTGATCGCCGCCCTGGTCGCGGGAGTCCTCGCCGGCTATGGAATCGCCATGCCGGTGGGAGCGGTCGCGACATACCTGGTCGCCCTCACGGCCCGGACGTCTCTGAAGATCGGTGCTTGCGCCGCACTCGGTATCGCAACCGCCGATGGCCTCTATGCGCTGATCGCCGCGATCGGGGGTTCCGCACTCGCGCACGCAATCCAGCCGATCATGCTTCCCTTGCGCTGGGCCTCGGCCTTGGTGCTCATCGCGCTGGCGGTCCGGGGCGGTGCCATGGCTATCGGTCAGTACCGCACACGCCAATCGGCCACCCAGGCAGATGAGGGGGAACCGATGAGTCCTGCACGTGCCTACATGGGGCTATGGGGGATCACGATGATGAACCCCATTACCGTGATCTATTTCGCGGCTCTCGTACTCGGCAGCCAGACCACAGCGGCACCGAACCGCTTGGAGCAGGGCGTGTTCGTCCTCGCCGCCTTCGCCGCGTCCGCCAGCTGGCAACTGCTCCTCGCCGGCGGCGGTGCACTCCTCGGCCGGACCCTGACCGGCGGTCGCGGGCGACTCATCACCGCCATGGCCTCCAGCACCCTGATCACCGCTCTCGCCATCCACCTGCTCATAGCGGCACCTTGAGGTACGTCGACGTGCCGGCGGCCGACGTGGGCGCGTTCGTGGTGCTAGGGCGTCTCTTCCAAGTCGAGCAGGTGCCGGTACTGCCAATCACGCTCCTTGGCGGTGGCAGCATCGGCGTCGGTGGGGGCGGCGGCGTAGGTGGCGGCGGTGACAGCGTAGGTGGCGCTGTGACGGGTGTGACCGGCAACGTGGGCGGTCGCGGCGGCGTGACCGGCGGCACGGGCGGCGGCACGGGCCGAAGCTCGATCGGCGGGTGAGCCGACGCAACGGGTCTTCGGTGATCTAGCCCTGATCCCACCACCGGCCACCGGCCAGCGCGTTGAGCGGGCATTGACCGTGGCCGCTTCGTCGTCCACGTTGCCGAGCAGCTCGACATCGCGGACGCGTCGGTGTTGAAGGCGTACGGCGAGCGGGAGCGGCGGGCCTGCCGCACGAGCCGGATCGCGATCGCACAGACGCGACGCCAGTATCAGCAGCATTGGCGTGGGCGGGTGCGCGACGCGAGCTGGCGGAGGAGACGTCAAGTCTTCACCGACAAGGCCAGCGGGAAGCTCGCCCGCCGACCCGAGGGAACGATCGCGGAGTTCGAGCACGCCTTGATGTCGGAGCGGACGATGGACGGGCTGGAGGCCGCTCGCGCCCGGGGCCGGCCGCACCGGCGGCAAAAACCCAAGCTCGGCCCCCGCCAGGTCCGGCTCGCCGGGTAGATGTATGACTCTGGCGACTACACGGTCCAGCAGATCGCCGACGAGTTCGGCGTCACCCGTCCTACCATCTATCGCCATCTCACCAAGGCCTGACGCCACGTTGACGGGCCCGAGTCGCAACGTTGTTGATCTTGTATTGCGGCTTTTGGGCTCACCTTGGCTGGACCCCATGAACCGGCAGCTCACGGTCCAGGAGTCCCGCCACCGCCTCGCCCGCGCCATCTGCCACGGCGGCCGGGGCCAGATCCGGCAGGCATACCGAGACGGTCAGGAAGATCAGTTGGCCAGCCTGGGGCTCGTCCTCAACGCC
>DASYNF010000259.1:0-18674 GCA_036008685.1 Actinomadura sp.
CCATGCACTCTCCGGTAGCCCCAGCTGGGATTCTCTTGCGCCAGCCACAGCACCAAGAACGGATCTCCCGGCCAGCCGAAGGACGGCCTGGACGGTTCGGATACGTCCATTTCTGCTTGACCAGCCGACGGCGCCAGGCCAGCAGCCTGCCCGGCGTCACGATCCGGTGGGACCGCAGCACCGTCGGCAGCATGTCTACGCCCACGTCCGACTGCGCCTCCAGCGCGACGCCATCGATCTCCTCGGCCATGCCCTCCGCAACCCCGCCGAGCCCATCACCCGACCCGACGACGGCGACGAACTCCCCCTTCGTGCCGCACCTGTCCGCTGACGTTGCCGTCAACTACTGCCGTCAGGTACCTCAGAGGCCCCACCGGAAACAAATCCGGTGGGGCCTCTGCGATTCCACCTGATGGCACCTAATCGATCAGCGCCGTCACAATCCAGACCTCGTACTCCTCAGTTGTCACTCCGCATGCAACGCGACCATCGAGGGACATCGCGACAAACTCCGGCTCTCCATCCACGGAACCGAGTCGCTGAGCCAACCTCATCGCGCCGGTGCGCTGAACGCGAGCCCATGGAGCATTCGCCGCACCCGCACCAGCCACGCTAATGAGAAAGTCATCTTGGTCTCCGAAGATTCCAATTTCCTCGGAAAGTCTCACCCATTGGTCCTGCACTTCGGGGAGATATCCATTCGCCTCCAGGGTGCGAATGCGAACTGCAGGCTTAGCCCCACCGCTAATAATTGGACGCCACGCTTTCATAGGCTCCGGGGCTTCTCCCACCCATGCACTGTCCAGGACGGCAAGACCCGCCGCCTCCAGCAACGACCTGCGTGCTTCGAGATCCAAGACGCTCACCCGATCGATTCATAGTACATATGGTGAGAGCCCCCCACCGGGGAGTATCGCTCAAACTCTGAGGTCATATCCCAGCCGAAGTTCACACCTTCACGAGTCGGGTCACTCTTCGGCTGGCCTGCATGGAAGTGGGGGAACGGTGCATTCGGATCATTTGTGTGCTCGGCGATCAGGCGGGAGCCACCCTCCGTTTCGAACTGTTCATAAATCCCATGTGCACCCGGAGTTGCAGCCCGGACGCTCGACGGCTACGCGGTGAATGAACCCGATACTCATCCTCCATAGCATCTTGGCGGTCCGTGCCTGTGCGGCGTATGAGGCGATCAGCACTGTCGGTCTGAACCTCGTATGAGAGCGTCGGCAGATCAGGAAGAGTCGTATGAGTGTCGTCTGAAGCAGCGTCGTCCCTGCCCAGACCCGTATGAAGCACGTAAGAGGTGCCTGCCTTCTCGGCTCCAGCTTTGTATGAGAGCGCGTCTTCGGCTACCGGATCCGTATGAGGCACCTGCGACGCGACCGGCGTCTTGCATGTAGCGGCATGCCTGACCTGGCGCATCAGCAGCTCATACGCCCCGATCAGAGCACAGCTCGGCCAGGCCGCGATGACCCGGCCGACCGTAGACGGTTCAGCCACCGCCACGTTCGCCGCCAGACTCGCGGCGCTTCCCACAACTAGCAAGGTCCACGGCAGGAACCCGCTCCGTCGACCGCTGCGCGAGTCCGCCAGCAACGTCATCGACGACGCCACAATCATCCCGTCCACCGAAACCGGCAACAGCGCCGCGGTCCACGACGTCTCCCCGTACTGGCGAACCAGGACGTACATGTGCTTGTACGACAACACCGCCGCGATCGCCGCCAGCACCACAACACTCAGGGTCGTGGCCCACCGAATCAGCCGATCCCCATACCCGACCTCGGCCATGACACCGAGCTCAAGACTCCCAGAAACCATGATCGTGCTCCCGACCTGGGCTGGGCGACGAATGGGCGACGACCACTTCCCGCAACGTCGCCGAACGTCGCTCAACTGCGCCCTATCGGGGCCTCTGACCTGCACTTTCACGCACTGCCGCAGGTCACCCGTGATCGCGGGCTACCTTGACACGGTAGAGGTCATGGGTACGATCGGCCACTTACCCAGCGCTTGGTCTGAGACCAGTCGCCAAGGCCTCGGCTCGAATGTCCGCTCGAGTCGGGAACCGCTGCTTCCAACCAGTGAAGCGCCCTTCCCCATTCACCTACGGATCATCGGTGACCGATATGAAGATCCTCTTGTCATCACATTGTCATCACCGGGTCCGGATACGACAGGGACGAACTAGAAATGACCGGCATCCGATGCAGGCCGACGAATGCTGGCCGGTCCGCGTCCGATGCCGGTCATGATCACGGCTACACCGCCACTGACGTGCGGAAACGCTACCGGACGGGCAGTCCCGTGACGGCACGGCCGATGACGAGGCGCTGCACCTCGCTGGTGCCCTCGAAGATCGTGAAGATCTTGGCGTCGCGGTGCATGCGCTCGACCGGGAAGTCGCGGGTATAGCCGTTGCCGCCGAGGATCTGGATGGCCTCGTCGGTGACCCGGACGGCGGTCTCACTGGCGTAGAGCTTGGCCTGGGAGCCCTCGGCCGCCTCGAACTCCTTGCCGTTGCGGGCCATCCACGCGGCCCGCCAGACCATGAGGCGAGCGGCGTCCACGTGCATCTTCATGTCCGCGAGCTTGAACGCGATCGCCTGGAAGTCGCCGATCTTCTTGCCGAACTGCTCACGCTCGCGCGAGTAGTCGCGGGCGTACTCGTACGCGGCCCGGGCGACGCCGACGGCCATCGCCCCCACGGTCGGGCGGGTGGTCTCGAAGGTCTTCATCGCGGCCTGGCCGGCCGCCCGCTTGCCCTCCCGCACCCGGGCGATGCGCGCGTCGAACTTCTCCTTGCCACCGACCAGCAGGCTGCTCGGCACGCGCACGTTGTCCAGGATCACCTCGGCGGTGTGCGAGGCCCGGATGCCGTGCTTCTTGAACTTCTGCCCCTGCGACAGGCCCGGGGTGTTCGGCGGGATGATGAAGCTGGCCTGGCCGCGGCTGCCGAGCTCCGGATAGACCGATGCCACGACGACATGGATGTCGGCGATACCGCCGTTGGTGGCCCAGGTCTTGGTGCCGTTGATGACCCACTCGTCGGAGGCCTCGTCGTAGACCGCGCGAGTACGGATGGCGCCGACGTCGCTGCCGGCGTCCGGCTCGGAGGCACAGAAGGCGCCGAGCTTGACGTCATCGGCGGTGCCGAACATCTGCGGCACCCACTCGCCGACCTGCTCGGGCAGACCCGTCGCGGCCACCGAGGCCGCCGCGAGGCCGGATCCGACGATGGACAGGCCGATGCCGGCGTCTCCCCAGAAGAGCTCCTCGAAGGCCACCGAGATGCCGAGCCCGCTCGGGTCGAACCACTGCTGGGCGAAGAAGTCGAGAGAGTAGAGCCCGATCTTGGCCGCCTCCTGCAGAACCGGCCACGGCGTCTCCTCACGCTCGTCCCACTCCTGCGCCGCCGGGCGGATGACGTCCTTGGCGAACTCGTGAACCCACTGCTTGACCTCGCGTACGTCCTCGCTCAGGTCAAGTGAGAACGGCGTCGTTTCACTGCTCGTCATCGTGATCCGCCCTTTCGTCGGCATCCGGTTGTCACCGGCGGTGGTACCCCGGATGTTACCATTGGTAACACCTGGAGCCCACGCGGTGGGCCTGCGGTGAACGACCGGTGCGGCGGCGCCGGGCAACGGCGCCGGGGCGCGGCATGTCGCGGGTCGTTGGCCCTCCCGGCCGACACCGCCTCTCCCGGCCGACACCGCCGTACCCGCGCGTTCGTACGGTGCGACCGCCGCGTCCTGGGCGGAGGGGGGCGCCGGCTCCCCCGTCCCGGATTCATGGGCCTACTGCTCGGCGTGCTTGTCCAGGAAGGTGTAGACGTCGGCCTCGTCCACGCCCGGGAAGGCGCCGGTCGGCAGCACCGCCAGGACGTGCGAGTGCGCGCGGGCCGACGGCCAGGCCATGCCCTCCCACCGCTGGGCCAGCTCGGCCGGCGGCCGCTGGCAGCAGTCGCCGTCCGGGCACGCCGACTTGGCGCGGTTGCCGGTCTCCCGGCCGCGGAACCACCGCGAGTCCTCGTAGCGCACGCCGAGCGTGATGGCGAAGTCCCGCTCGTGGCTCGGGTCGATGTGCGACAGGCACCAGTACGTCCCCTTGGGCGTGTCGGTGTACTGGTAATAGACCGAGAACCGGTCGGCCGCACCGAACACCCGCCGGCCGGCCCACTCGCGGCACATCCGCTGCCCCTCGATCGCGCCGTCCTCGTCGGCGGGGAAGATCAGGCCGTCGTTGGCGTAGGCCTTGTAGACGGTGCCGCTCTCGTCGTTCTTGGTGAAGTGCACCTGCAGGCCGAGGTGATGGGTGGCCATGTTGGTGAAGCGGTGCGCGGCCATCTCGTACGACACCGAGAAGACGTCGGCGAGGTCCTCCACGGAGAGCTCCCGTTCGGCCTTGGCCTCGAGCAGGTACGGCACCACCGCCGACTCGGGGAGCAGCATGGCCGCCGCGAAGTAGTTGGCCTCGACCCGTTGCCGCAGGAAGTCGGCGAAGTCCCGGGGCACATCGTGGTCGAGCGCGATGTGACCGAGGGTCTGCAGCAGGATCGTCCGCGGCGTGTGCATGCCGAGCTGCTCGCGCTCCAGATAGATGCGGTGGTTGCGCATATCGGTGATCGAGCGCACCGACAACGGCAGGTCCCGTACGTACCGGAGCGTGAACCCGAAGTGGGTGACCAGCGACATCAGCGTGCCCTGCGACAGCGCCCCGGACCGGTAGCCGACCGCATCGAGGGTCTTGGCCGCCATCTGCTCGATCTCACCGAAGTGGTTGCCGCGCTCGTGCATCTTGCGGCGCAGCTGCGCGTTGGCCTTACGCGCCTCCTCGGGGCTGGCCGTCGGCTTGGTGCGGCTGCGGCGCAGCTCCTCGTACAACGCGAGGATGTGCTCGATCACCTCGTTGGGCACCCGTACGCCGACCTTCAGCCGGGGCAGGCTCAGTGACCGGTACAACGGGTCCCGCTGCGCCTCCTCGAGAGCGATCTCCAACTGCGCGCGCCGGCTCGGGGGCTGTTTGCGCAGCAGTTCCTCGACCGGAACCTCCAACGCGGTGGCCAGGGCGTGCAGCAGCGAGAGCTTCGGTTCGCGCTTGCCGTTCTCGAGCAACGAGAGCTGGGACGGGGCCCTGCCGACGCGTTCGCCCAGGTCAGAGAGGGTGAGGCTGCGGCCACGGCGGAGATGCCTCAGTCGCTGTCCGAACGTGACGAGATCTACGTCACTCGTCAAGTTGAGGGGTTCTTCTTCGCGCAAGGTCGTCACAGGTTGATGCTAGCGAAACTTTCGCAGATCTTCTTGTTACTGACCAGTTCACTAACGAGATTCCTCGGTGCACACTCAGACATACGCACTCGTTTTACCCCCGCGGTCACGTCCCAGCTCCCCGGGGGACGACAGAGAAGGGCATCGGCATGAGCGACAGTCGGCATAGTCAAGCTGCTAGTGAGCTGCAGCGGCAGTGGGACACCGACCCCCGGTGGAAGGGCGTCGAGCGGACCTTCACGGCCGAGGACGTCATCAGGCTCCGCGGTTCGGTGCAGGAAGAGCACACGCTGGCCCGCCTCGGCGCGGAGCGGCTGTGGAGCCTCCTCCACGATGAGGACTACGTCAACTCGCTGGGCGCCCTGACCGGCAACCAGGCCGTGCAGCAGGTGAAGGCGGGACTGAAGGCCATCTACCTGTCCGGCTGGCAGGTCGCCGGCGACGCCAACCTGGCGGGCCAGACCTACCCCGACCAGAGCCTCTACCCGGCCAACTCGGTCCCGGCGGTCGTGCGGCGGATCAACAACGCGCTGCTGCGAGCCGACCAGATCCAGTGGTCGGAGGACACCCCGGAGGCCGAGTCGATTCACTGGCTCGCGCCGATCGTGGCGGACGCCGAGGCCGGTTTCGGCGGCGTGCTGAACGCCTACGAGCTCATGAAGTCGATGATCGCCTCCGGCGCCGCGGGCGTGCACTGGGAGGACCAGCTCGCGTCCGAGAAGAAGTGCGGCCACCTCGGCGGCAAGGTGCTGATCCCCACGGGCCAGCACATCAAGACGCTCAACGCGGCGCGGCTGGCGGCCGATGTGTCCGGCGTCTCGTCCCTGGTCATCGCGCGGACCGACGCACAGGCCGCGACCCTGCTGACCAGCGACGTGGACGAGCGCGACCAGGCCTTCGTGACCGGCGAGCGCTCCGCCGAAGGCTTCTACCGCGTCCGTAACGGCGTCGACGCCTGCATCGCCCGCGGTCTCGCCTACGCCCCGTACTCCGACCTGCTGTGGATGGAGACCTCCACCCCCGACCTCGAGGTCGCGCGGGAGTTCGCTGAGGCGATCAAGGCGAAGTACCCGGACCAGATGCTGTCCTACAACTGCTCGCCGTCGTTCAACTGGAAGAAGCACCTGGACGACGCGACGATCGCCAAGTTCCAGCGCGAGCTCGGCCACATGGGCTACAAGTTCCAGTTCATCACCCTGGCCGGGTTCCACTCGCTCAACCACTCGATGTTCGACCTGGCCCGCGGCTACGCCGACGAGGGCATGACCGCCTACGTCGCCCTGCAGGAGCGGGAGTTCGCGGCCGAGGCCCAGGGCTACACCGCCACCCGCCACCAGCGGGAGGTCGGCACCGGCTACTTCGACCTGGTCAGCACGGCCATCGCGCCGGACTCGTCGACCACGGCCCTCAAGGGCTCGACCGAGGACGAGCAGTTCTTCAAAGAGGCTCACTGAGAAGATCTGAGCCAGGTCATCCGAAGGAGCCCCCCGGTCCCGCCGGCCGGGGGGCTCCCTTTTGACCACATCTGGCACATCTTTAACTCAATAGCTTGATTAACTCGACATCTCCCCTTATGAGCGGCAAAGTCTGGACGTACATTTGCTCGCTCAAAGGAGAGGATCTCCCCTGTGGTGTCGCGCCACCCCTTGCGCATGCTGCCTCTCGCCGCGGCCGCAGTAAGCGTCGTCCTGATCACCCCCGCCGCCTCCGCCGCAGGCTCGCAGGGTTCTGCCACCACCTTCACCCCCGGCGCCTCCGGCGTCGGCGACTCCTACTTCCCGCTGGAGGGCAACGGCGGTTACGACGTCCAGCACTACGGCCTGGATCTCGCCTACGCCCCCGACACCGACCGGCTCGACGGCACGGCCGTCATCACCGCGCGGGCCACGCAGGACCTGTCCCGCTTCGACCTCGACCTGCAGAACCTCCAGGCGAGCGCGGTGACGGTCAACGGCAGCCGGGCGAGCTTCACGCAGAGCGGCCAGGAGCTGCAGATCACGCCGGCCCAGGGCCTGCGCAAGGGCGGGGTCTTCATCGCCACGGTGCGCTACGGCGGGGTCCCGAAGACCATCGTCGGCTCCCCGGTCGTGTTCGGCTCCCCGTACGGCTTCCTGCACACCCCTGACGGAGCCTTCGTCGGCGCGGAGCCCAACGGCGCCTCGACCTGGTATCCCTCCAACGACCACCCCAGCGACAAGGCGGCCTTCACGATCCGGGTCACCGTGCCGAAGGACCTGCGGGCGGTGTCCAACGGCGTCCTGGTCTCCGAGCGAACCGCCGGCGACAAGGCCACCTTCGTGTGGAACCAGCGGCAGCCGATGGCCACCTACCTCGCCACGGTCGACATCGGCAAGTGGGACGTGAAGCAAAGCACGTCACCGGGCGGCGTGCCCAACTACGTCGCCGTGGACCCGGCCCTGCTCTCGAGCCAGCCGGACGCGGTCGCCTTCTTCACCGACACGACCGCCGAGGCCACCGACCTGTGGTCCAAGCTGTACGGGAAGTACCCGTTCGACACCACCGGGGCGATCGCCGACGACGCGCGCTACGAGGGGCAGCCGCTCGGCTTCTCCCTCGAAACGCAGAGCAAGCCGGTCTACTCCGCCGTGCGCGACACCACCACGATCGCGCACGAGCTGGCGCACCAGTGGTTCGGCGACAGCGTCTCGGTGGCGCGCTGGAAGGACATCTGGCTCAACGAGAGCTTCGCGACCTGGTCGCACTACTACTGGAACGAAAAGCACGGCGGCCGCACCGTGCATGACCAGGTCCGGGCCGTCTACAACTCCCGGCCGTTCCCGGACGCGCCCGGCCGCCCGTACTGGTCGGTGGTCATCGCCGACCCGCAGCGCGACACGATGTTCAACGACCGCGTCTACAGCGGCGGCGCCACGGTGCTGCAGTTCCTCCGCGAGAAGATCGGCGACGACGCCTTCTTCGCCACGTTGCGGACCTGGCATGCCGAGCACAAGTACGGCAACGGCACCACCGAGCAGTTCACCGCGCTCGCCCAGCGGGTCTCGGGCCAGGACCTGAACGGCTTCTTCCAGACCTGGCTCCACACCCCGGGCAAGCACCCGCTCCCCTGACCGCTCCCGACCGCTCGCGGATGCCGGCGAGGCTCGATCCGAACGCCGGAAATCCCTCGCCGACATCCGCGGCACCTGCCTAAGGTGTCCTCCTGGCCCCCGTGCGCGCCGCGCGGGCGTGTTCGCGCGTGCCACCGGTCCTGCGCCGGCGAGGAGGTGAACCTGCCCCGTGGCCTACGCCTGGGTGGCCTGGTACGGCTTCCGCCGGCACGCCGCCTATCGGGTCGGCGCCCTCTCCGAGGCCGTGACCAACACCGTCTTCGGCTTCCTGCGCGCCTACATCCTCATGGCCCTGTGGCACACCCGGCCCGGGCTCGGCGGCTACGAGGTGACGGACGCGGTGATGTTCTGCTTCCTCACCCAGTCGCTGATCGGGCCGATGCAGATCTTCGGCGGCATGGACCTGACCGCCCGGATCCGCACCGGCGACGTCGCCATCGACCTGCACCGCCCGGTGGACCTGCAGGGCTGGTGGCTCGCGGACGATCTGGGACGCGCGGTGTTCGCGCTGGTGTTCCGCGGCGGCCCGCCACTGCTGATCGGCACGCTGGCGTTCCGGCTCGACGGGCCCGGCGCCGCGGGCTGGGCGGCGTTCGGGGGGTCCGTGCTGCTCGGCATGCTGGTCGGCTTCGGGCTGCGCTATATCGTGGCGCTGCTGACCTTCTGGCTGCACGACTATCGCGGCATCGAGGCCGTGGCCCTCGTCACGAGCCTCTTCTTCTCCGGCATGATCCTGCCGCTGGTGATCTTCCCGGGCCGGCTGGGCGACCTCGCCCGGCTCCTGCCCTGGTCCGCACTCGTCCAGGTACCCGCCGACGTCTTCCTCGGCAAGGCCGGAGCCTTCGGCCTGACGGGCGACGCCGGCCTGCTCGCCGCCTACGGATTCCAGGCCACCTGGGCGCTGCTGTTGCTCGCCACGGGTCGCGCGCTGACCGCGGCGGCCCGCCGGAGGCTGGTGATCCACGGTGGCTGAGGTCACCCGCACCTACGCGCTGCTGGCCTGGACCTGGGTCCGGTCGGCCGCGCAATATCCCACGTCCATGGTGCTGTTGCTGCTCGCCACGGCCGTCGTCACGGCGCTCGACCTGGCCGGCATCGTGGTGATGTTCGCCCACACCCCCATGATCGGCGGCTTCACGGCACCCGAGGTGCTGTTCCTGTACGGCACCTCGGGGGTGTCCTTCGCGGTGGCCGACATCCTCCTCGGCACGGCCGAGCGCCTGGGCCACCACGTACGCGAGGGGACGCTCGACGCGATGCTGGTCCGCCCGGTCAGCCCGCTGGTCCAGGTCGCCACCGAGGACTTCTCCCCCCGGCGGTTCGGCAAGCTCATCCCGACCTCGGCGGTCCTGATCCTGGCGATCCCCCGGCTCGAGGTGGACTGGACCCCTGCCCGGCTGGCCCTCGTCCCCGTGATGATCATTTCTGGCACAGTGATCTTCGCGGCGCTCTGGGTGCTGACCGCCGCCGTCCAGTTCGTCCTCATCGACGGTCATCAGGCCACCAAGGCGGTGACCTACGGGGGCGGGTTCCTCACGCAGTACCCGCTCACCCTCTACGGGCGGGAGTTCGTACGGGCGCTGACCTTCATGGTGCCGCTCGCCTTCGTCAACTGGCAGCCGACGCTGTACATCCTGGGCCGCCCCGACCCCCTGGGGCTCCCGGCCGCGTTCCGCTTCGCGTCACCGGCCGTCGCCGCGCTGCTGTGCGGCGTCGCGGCCCTGGCCTGGCGGACCGGACTCCGGCACTACCGGTCCACGGGAAGCTGAGGGGACATCCCGCCCTACCGAACACCGAAGGGACGATCGTGATCGAGGTCCGGGACATGACCAAGTCCTTCGTCGTGCGTCAGCGGCGCGGCGGCCTGCGGCGCACCCGCACGGTGGTGCGGGCGGTCGACGGCATCTCCTTCACGATCCGGCCGGGAGAGTTCGTCGGTTATCTCGGCCCGAACGGGGCCGGGAAATCTACGACGATCAAGATGCTCACCGGCATCCTGACCCCCTCGTCGGGGTCGGCTCGGGTGGCCGGACTCGATCCGGCACGGGAGCGCACGACGCTGGCACGCCGGCTCGGCGTCGTCTTCGGCCAGCGCACGACCCTGTGGTGGGACCTGCCGCTGCGCGACAGCCTGACCCTGATCCGTCATCTCTACCGGGTGGAGGCCGGCGATCACCGGGCCAGGCTCGCTGAGCTCACGGAACTGCTGGAGCTGGGCCCCTTCCTCGACACGCCCGTACGCCAGCTGAGCCTCGGCCAGCGCATGCGCGGAGACCTCACCGCCGCGCTTCTGCACGATCCGCCCATCCTCGTCCTCGACGAGCCCACGATCGGCCTGGACGTGGTCAGCAAGGCCACCGTGCGCGGCTTTCTGGAAAGGCTCAACACCGAACGCGGCACCACGATCCTGCTGACGACGCACGACCTCGGGGACATCGAACGGCTGTGCCGGCGCATCATGATCATCGACCATGGCCGGCTGGCCTACGACGGCGATCTCGGGCGCCTGCGCACCACCATCAAGGCCGACCGGCTCCTGATCGTGGACCTCGCCGCGCCGGGTCCCGAGATCGAACTCCCGGGCGTACGGGTCCTGCGTCACGACGGGCCCCGGCAGTGGCTGGCCATCCCGGCGGGGGTCAATCCCGCGACGGTCGTGGCCGGGCTGACCGGCAGGTACGAGGTCGCCGACATCGCGCTGCGGGAGGTGGACATCGAGGAGATCATCACGCGGCTCTACCGCTCCGGCCTGCCGGCGTCGAAGCTCGGGGACCGGTCGACGCTCTAGCCTCGGGGACCGGTCGACGCTCTAGTACGGATGGCCGGCCGCCACGTCCTCGTCCTGACCCCGCCGCCAGCGGCCCGGCGCCCACGCGGGCATGAGGAGCGCGAACCCGAGGAGCGCGAAGACCCCCGAGGTCAGCAGGATCTGCAGGCCGGTGTCCAGCTCACCGGCGGGCGGCACCCGGGCCGGCAGCTTCAGGGCGGCCCGGGGATCGACCAGGAAATAGCCCGTCCAGCCGAGAAGGGCCAGGGCGGGGACCAGTGAGACCAGGGGCGAGGCCCACCGCGCCACGATGACGACCCCGGTCACCAGGCCCACGGCCGCCATGATGGCCAGAGCGCCGTACAGTCCGGTGCGGTCGCTGATGACCTGACCGGCCGGGTCCAGCGCCGCGGCGGCACGGGCGAAGCCCCAGGCGGCCCCGTAGGCGAGCGCCGGCGTCAGGACGACCCCCAGCACGAATCCGAATGCATGGCGCACGACAGTCCACCCTCCGATCGGCATCCGCCCTTATCCGGCGGCGCATTCGTACCGATATACCAGGATGAGATCCCATCTCGGAAGGGAACACCTCCCGCGTCCGCGGGTAAACCGGCGATCAAGACCGCGCGTCAGATACAACGAGAGCCAAGCTGCCGTAACCTTCCAGCCACATTCGCATACGCGTAAAGGCATGGATCGGGACCCGCCCCCGGCCTGTGCCGCCGAGATGCGTGCCATCGGGGAGCCTTGATGACCCAAGTGCGGGACCGTACGACCACGCCGGGAGACTCTTCGCGGCCACCGGATCACGCGGCCACGCCGGGCCTGGTCCGTGTGATGGACCGGTTGACGGATCTGGCGGTCCTGCTCTTCGCCTGCTGGACGGTGATCTACCACGTCGGGCTGCTCGTCCGTCCGCACACAGGCGTGCTGCTGACCGCGTGGGCCACCGCCGGAGCTCTGATCTGCGGGTTGTACGTCCGGCGCTGTACGGCGGCTCCGGCGCGGGCGCGCAGTGGGTCCGCACGGCTCACGGACCCGGGCTCCCTCGTGGCACTGGTCACCGCGGGCGGTTTCGCCCTCGCGTCCCTGTTCGTCATCAATCCCGACGCCGACGACGTCTACTTCGTCTCACGATCGGTCTGGACGGCCGAGCACGGCCGCATCCCGTTCCGGGACGTCATCTTCACGCAGGGCGGTGCCGCTCCGATCGCCGGTGAGCCCCCCGTGTCCTCGATCGAGGTGCTGGTCGGTTCACTGGCCCGGGTGTTCGGCCTGCCGGCCTCCTCCCTGCTGTGGTACGTCTATCTGCCGCTGGTGACCTTCCTGGCGGTGTGGGCGATGTGGCGGCTCATCCGGCTGTGGGCGTCCCGGCGCGCGGTGGCGTGCTTCGTCATCGCCGCCGTCTATCTGCTGTGGACCGGGAGCAGCGGAGCCTCGCTGGGGTCCTTCCACCTGCTGCGGATGTGGCAGGGCAAGGCCGCGTTCGTGTCCGTCATGGTCCCGCTGCTCTACGTCTACCTGACCCGGTGGGCCGAGGAGCGCTCACGACCGGCCCTGACGTTGGCCGCGGCGTCCGGCGTGGCCGCGATCGGGCTCACCTCCACGGCCGCGTTCGTCGTGCCGCTCGTCGCCATGACGGTGATCGTCTCCCTCGCGGTGACCCGCCGGTACCGTACGGCGCTGGCCGCCGGGACGACCATGGTCTATCCGCTCGCCGCCGGGCTCGTCGTCACGGTGCTGTCCGACCACGTCCAGGTCCACGGCCGGTTCCACACCGGCTTCGCGTCGTACTCCATGGTCCTGCTGACCGGGGCGCTCGGGATGCTGGCCGGCTGCGCGCTGTGGATCTCACCATGGACGGCACGCCCCGGTGTCCCCACACTGATCACGCTCGGTATCGCGGGACTCACCACGCTACTGATCGTCCCCGGCGTGCTCGAACTGGTCCGCGACACCACGGGGGCCGGAGCGGTCCTGTGGCGCACGGTGTGGGTCGCCCCCGCACCCGTGCTGATCGGTCTGCTGGCCGCGGTCCCGGTCCCCGGGGGCGCGGCCTGGGCCGCCCCGCTCCCGGCCGCGGCCCTGAGCCTCACGGCCGTCCTCGGGGGCACGCCGGTCTGGTCGGCGGCCAACGGATCGGACGTTGTCTCCCGGCCGGCGTGGAAGGCGGATCCGGGCCGGCTACGCACCGCCCGCGGCGTCGTCGCGGCCGACCGCGGCGGCGTCGTGCTGATGCCGCCCTCGTTCGAGCGCAACGTGTCGCTGTTCACCTCCCGGACCAGCACCGTGAAGCCCAACGATCACTATCTCCGGATTCTCCCTGCCGACCGGACCTTCATCGAGGACCGGCTGCTGCTGAGCCGGGTGGCCACGCCCCAGGACCCCATGCCGGACGGCGACCGGGTGCGGGAGGCGCTCCGCCGGGTCCGCGTGACCACCGCCTGCGTACGACCCTCGAACGCACGGGGACGCGAGGTGCTCCAGGAGGCCGGATACCGAGACCCCAGGCGCATCGGGCAGCTCGTCTGCCTTTTCCCGTGATCGATCCATGAGGAGAATGGCCCGTTGACCGGTTTTGGCCGGTCACCTCGGGACGAGGTAAAGATCAGGTTAGGCTGTGGCCCCGCCACCGCGACCCCGACGAGCGGGTCCTCGGAGAAGATCCGAAATGCCGGACGAACAGCCATCGCCTGGACCCAGGCGCATCGGATCGCTCGTCCTGACCTGGGCTCCGACGGTCGGCTCGTTCGTCGTCCTACCGCTGATCGGCGTCCTGGTCGAGAAGTTCTTCGGCCTGCTCGGCCTGCCCGGCCTGGTCCGGATCATCGTCTGGGCCCTGCTCATCGTCTGTTTCGTCCTGCTGGTCGTTTTTGCCCTCACCCGGGCCCCCGTCCGCCAGGCCTTCGGTAACCTGCGCCGTAAGTGGGAGACCCCGGTGGAGTTCACCCTCCTGTTCACGGTGCTCGTGGTCGGCGTCCTCCTCGCGCGTGCGCTGGTCCCCTTCGGTCTGGAGGGCTGGCGCCGGGTGGCGTTCGACTCCTGCGCCGCCCGGGTCGAGCTCCGGGTGCTGACCGCGCCGGAGACCCGAGCGGCCCTGCAGCGCCTCGGTGACCAGTTCGCCGACGCGCAGGCCCGGCGAGAGCACTGCCGCCCGGTGCGCGTGAGCGTCTCCGCCGCCTCCTCGATCTCGGATCTGGAGAGCGCCTTCCAGAGCGACTGGGCGGGCCTGGCGTTCGACAAGGGCACCGCCGAGGCGGGGTCCATCGTCCTCGGGCCACAGCCCGACATCTGGATCCCGCCGTCGTCGTCCGCCGTGGACTATCTGCAGGGCAAGGGCGTCAAGAACCTGCACCCGGCCGGGTCGATCGCGACCTCGCCCCTGGTGGTCGCGGTGTCGGACGCACAGTTGCGGTCAAGGATCGGCTCACCGACCGGCCAGACCCTCGCGGACGTCGTCGAGTCCGTCGCGCGTCCACCGAGGCTGCCCCTCGCCCGCCCGAACCCCGAGACCTCCGAGGTCGGTCTGGTCGCGACGATGGAGTTGTACCGCCGTGGCCCCGGGCAGGGCGACGCGGGGCGACGCGCCGATGAGAACCTGATGACGCAGGAGACCCTCCCGGGCAGCGACTCCATGGAATTGCTGTGCGCGCTCCGGCGGGCCACACGGACCACGCCGGACGTGGCCGCACTCGTGCCCGAACACGTGCTGTTCGACTACAACTCCGGAGCCGCGCTCGGGGAGGGGTGCCCGGCACAACAGCCCGCGCTGAAGCTCTACGCGGCCTATCCGCGCGGCGTCGGCGCCTTCGACTATCCCTTCGTCCGTGTCTCCTGGCCCGGACAGGAGAGCTGGGAACGCGACCGCATGGCCGGCCGTTTCAGGGACTGGCTGTCCGCGGAGCGACTGCGGGGCGTGGCCCTGCGGGACCCCCGGGGGGACGCCGGCCCCGCGACCGGGCCGGAGCGCACGCCGCTGGCGGGACGGCCGGAGTTCAACGCCGACTGGCGTCCTCCAACAGAGCACCCCTCCGGCACGGCCCTGGCCACGGCGCTCAAGCAGTTCCGGCAGGCTCGCACGGCGGTGTCGGTCCTCTTCGTCACGGACGTCTCCGGATCCATGGGCGAGGCCATCTCGACGCAGGGGTCCCGCCTCGACCGCGCCAGAGCGCTCCTGCACACGGGGCTGAAGTTCCTCGGCTCCGAGGAGTCGGGCGACTATGCCGAGCTGGTGACCTTCCCCCCCACAGGGCAGGCCGGGCCGTCGTCGCCCCGGCCGGCGAAGGGCAGCGCGCTCAAACAGCTCTCCGAGCGCGTGGACGGGCTCGTGGCGGCGGACGGCACGAGCTCGCCGCTCTACCGGACCGTGGGCGCGGCGGCCGATCAGCTCTCCGGGGTGTCCGGCTCCGGACTGACCTCGGCCGTGGTGGTCCTGACCGACGGTGGTGACAGCGTCCGCCAGGGGCCGGGAACGAACGCGCCCGCCAAGACCCCGCAGGCGCGGTTCTCCGCGCAGTGGCGCGACAGCCTCATCGAAAAGCTCCGCACCCCCAGGGATCCCGGCAAGGACGCCCCCGCCGACGCGGCCCGGCCACGCGTCGTCTTCCTGACGATCGGCGCGCCCGGATGGTGCGACGGCGAGGACGCCACACTGCTGAAAAGGGCCGCACCCGGAGCCGGGCCGTCTCGGGTGACGTGTTACGACGCGACCACGGCGGATCGTGAGCCACTGCTGACCCAGGTGATCGGCGAGCTGCGAAAGGGGTGATCGCCCGTGGCGGGAGGAACAGGACCCGGACGGCCATCGGGCCACCTGCGGCGTCTGAGGAGATGGTGGTGGGTGGCGTTCGGCCTCGGAGCCATCCTGGGCATGGGGTGGGCCACCGTCCCCCGGCTGCGCTCGGACGACTGTGGCGCCTCCGCCGACCGGCTCGTGGTGGCCACCGGCGCGGACGTCAGCCTGAACCGGCAGCGTCAGGTGCTGATCGGCCTCTGGAACGACAAGGTCCGCGGCAGTGATCCCGTGGCCGTACTGGAGGAGCTGCCCGGGGTCACGGACCAGCAACGCAGCCAGATGTTCGCGGCGGTGCAGTCGGGCAGCTGCCGTTACGACGTGCTCAATCTCGACCTGCCGTGGATCGAGGAATTCTACCGGGCCGGCTTCCTGCAGCGGCTCAACCCGGCCGGGCCGGCCGACTTTCGCTTCGAACCCGGAGGGTTCCTCTCTCCGTCCTGGCAGGCGGGCGTCCGCAAGGGGATCCCCTATGCGATCCCCTTCAACAGTGACGCCGGCCTCCTCTACTACCGGGCCGACATCTTGCACGAGCTCGGGTTGCGGCCCCCGCGGACCTGGGCCGACGTCGACGAGATCAGTCGTCGTCTGCACGAGTCCGGCACACCCTGGCACGGGGTGAAGGCGGTCTACGCCGGGCAGCTGGCCCCCTACGAGGGGCTCACCGTCAACCTGCTGGAGCTCTTCTGGGCGGCCGGCGGAGACCTGGTCAAAAGCGACGGGAGCGTCGCCAGGTCCCCTCAGACCCTCGAGGCGCTGAAGCAGCTCATCGAGCGGATGGGGACCGATGCCCCCGTGGTGTGGCAGGACTCCACCAGGAGTCATGAGGCCGAGACCATCGACGCCTTCGCCGAGGGCGAGGTCGTCCTCATGCGCAACTGGCCCTACGCCTTCCGCGCCCTGGCGGCCGACCCGGATCTCAACTCCCCCGGCGGGCTCAAGTTCGGCGTGACCGGCCTGCTCGGCGGACCCGGCCGGCCAGGGCCGAGCGTGCTCGGTGGTCAGAGCCTGGCCGTGCCGGTCAACTCCGCGCATATCGCCGCCGCGCGCCGTCTCATCAGGCATCTCACCACGGACCAGAGCCAGAAGCTGCTGTTCAGCTGCGGCGGCTTCTCGCCGGTGCGCGAGGCCGCTTTCGCCGCCGAGTTCTGCGCGCGTGAGCAGACGCGCGCCGGCGTTGCCGCCGGGCGGCGGACCGGCGGCACCGAGCAGGCGAGAGCGCGCGAGGAGGAACAGCTGAAGGTGCTCGCCTCCGCACTCCGGCAGGCGTTCCGCAACGTACGGCCGCGGCCGGTCACTCGCTATTACAGCGATTTCACCGCGGTCCTGCAGCGCCGCGTGCATCCGCTCCTCCAGACGCAGTCCCTCGCACCGGACCAGCGGGAGTACGACGCGCTGCTGGCCGGGATATGCGACTCGCTGTCGGGGGCGGGCGCCTCCCCGTCCCCACCCGGCTGCGGATGAACGGACCTCCTTCTTTCAGGACGAAGGGGACCACCTCGCATCAGATTGTTTTGTCGCCGTTTGTACGGGAACCGGCAGGATAAGCAGTAAACGTCGGGGTCCGGAGGCGGACATGTCGACGATCATCCAGACGATCATCGCCACCGTGATGAGCGGAGTCGCCGGAGTCGTGCTCGGCCTCGCCGCGTGGCGACGGTTACGGACACAGCAACTCCGTGCCGAATTCGGTCCCGAATACGACCGGGCCGTGGAGCGGCACGGCAGCCGGGCCAAGGCCGAACGGGAGCTTCTCGCCCGCCGCCGGCGCCGCCGGAAGCTCGGCGTCCGGTCCCTGAGCCCGGAGGCACGTGACCGCTATCACGACGACTGGCTACGGATCGAGGACGCGTTCGCCCAGGATCCGCATACGGCGGTGAACCGGGCGGACGACCTCGTGTCGGCGGTGATGGGTGAGCGCGGCTACCCCGCCGACGACTTCGACGAACGGATGGCGGTTCTCTGCCTCGAATACGGGGCCACACCCGATCACTACCTGCGGGCTCACGAGGTCAGGATCCTCGCCGGGCACCGGCAGGCCACGATCGAGGACCTGCGGCGCAGCATGGCCGACTATCGCGCCCTGCTCGAGGACCTCCTCCCTGGGCGACCGGCCCGGGAGCGGACTCGACCGGCGTTGGGAAACCCCCTGATTCACAGCTGAACACGACCTAAGGAGTGATGGATATGACCACGACCCCAGCCGGTGACCGACCAGGCGGAGACGCGGGACCCGGAGGCGCGGGACCCGGAGGCGCGGGACCGGGAGGCGGCGCCGGCCCAGCCGGAGCCGCGGGCGCCGGTGTGGCGGGAGCCCCGACCGCGCCCGGTCCAGCCGACGTCGGAGTCGGAGTCGGGGCCGGAGCCGGAGCTGATGCCGGAGCCGGAGCCGGAGCCGGAGCCGATGCCGGAGCCGGAGCCGATGCCGGAGCCGGAGCCGGAACCGATATCGCAGATGCCCTGAGGGCGTCCGACGCCGGGCACCTCATGGGCCGTGACGAGACCGGCCGCTTCGACGATCGGTGGGCAGGGATCGAGGCGGGTTTCCCCGTCGATCCCCTGGACGCCCTGCGGCGGGCCGACGACCTGGTCGGCGACCTGATGAACGCCATCACCCGGTCCCTAGGGGACCGCAGGGGCGACCTGGCCGCCGGGTGGCGCGACGAGAACAATCAGGAGACCGACGACGCCGACGCGCAGGGAAGGGCGATACACGCCTACCGGAGATATGTGATCGGCATCCTCACCTGACCGAGTTC
>DASYNF010000260.1:0-70168 GCA_036008685.1 Actinomadura sp.
CCCCGCACCGATCCACCGCCGCGGCGTCATCGAACTCACCACCGACCTGCCCACCCTCATGGGCCTGGCCGACCACGCCGCCGAACTCGCCGGCTGGGGACCCGTCATCGCCGACATCGCCCGCCAGATCGCCGAACAGCGGATCGACGACCACGAGACCGTCTGGCGCTACAGCATCACCAATCCGGTCACCGGCGCGCTGCTCCACCACGGCACCACCCGCCCGCCCGGCGAGTCCGGCGGCCGGCGACGGGACCCGCGACGGCGGCCGACACCGCGCCAGCGAGCCTTCGTGATCGCCCGCGACCGCACCTGCCGCGGCCCCGGCTGCCGGGTCCCCGCCCACCGCACCGAACTCGACCACAGGCTCGACCACGCCAAAGGCGGCCCGACCGAGGTGTGGAACCTCGACGCCAAATGCAGCGCCTGCCACGACCTCAAAGACGGCGGCTGGACCGCCCGCCACAACCCCTTCGACGACACCACCTGGACCACCCTCCTCGGCCACACCCACCGCGTACCGGCCCAGCCGATCACCAAACCGGCCGAACTCGGCCCACTGGAGGCGCACCTCCTCAAGACCGCACGGCTACGGACCTGAGCCCCGCGGCGTGGTGGCTACTGCTCACGAATGGTCCCTGTACGGACCTTGCCGCAGCCGTTCGGGACGAAGTAGACGTCTTTGACCGAGTGAAGCCGGCAGATTCTCACCGGCCGAACCGGCACCCTCGGGAAATACGCGTACACCGGTGATCTGCTGCCGTCCGTCAGCACTCCCACCCTGGTGAGACTGTTGACTTCAGGAGATTCACAGGGCCTCGTCATCGGCCGGTTTCGGCGCCGAGTCCGTGCTCGGTGTGGAGTCCATGCTCGGCGTGGAGTCCGTGCTCGGCGTGGAGTCCGTGCTCGGCGTGCTCGGCGTGGACGCCATCTTGGACTCGGTCTTCGCACTCCGGCGCGACGGCTTGTGCTTAAACGACGTCCTGGGACCGGCGGATCCGGACGCCACCTCACCCAGCGCCGGGGCCGGGTCTCCCGCGTCGGCCGCCGCGGCCGCCGCCATACCGATCCCGCACGCCCCCGCGAACGCGAAGCCCGATACGGCGACCGCTATTCGCCTTTTCATCGTCATCGAACTGCCTCCTTGTTGAGGAATTACCGAAGGTAGGCGACTTCCGTCCAGAGACCCGTCGCCTGTGCGCGATACCTCCCCCGGTCATCCGATGTGAAAACACGAGCGCGCACGGGTGGCTCCCTTTCGGATGGCCATGGATACGCGATAAATGATGTCGCGCTATAAAGGCGCATCTCATCGAATTCACCGTCATATTCGGCCAGGGCCGCCCGCCATGGCCTCCGCGTGGACCGAAGCGCGCAACGACCGGCTACGGCCGGCATGCCAGCGCCGAAGCACCGAGGGCGCGTCTGGGTGGCGCCCGGAAGTATCCGGTAGCGCCGGCCTCCCCGTGATCCGTACGCCCGAGCGCCCGACCTCCCACCACTTCGCGGGGCCGGCCGGACCGCCGCGATCCGCCCGTGGGCACGAGGATGCGGCCGAATGACACGTGTACGCCGGACGTCCCGCCACGTCACCACGCCGGACGGGCCCGTCGGTCCGTTGTGTCCGCGAGGGCGTGGCCAAAATTCTGAAATAAGCGGCAAGGCAGGTCTGGTCCCGGCTTGATCGAAGGCTTACGTTCGTAGAGCCGCCCCTCCAGCGACGGAGGTGCAACTTTGCCCCACCCGTCCCGCCGAACCCTGCTGCCCCGTGCTCCTCCCCCGGCGTCTCGTCCGCCCGTGTACCAATCACCCGAGACGCTCCCGAACTGGAGGACGCATGCCGCGTGTCACTGTCGAGGTCGACGGCGCGACGTACGAGGACGACATTCCACCTCGCCTGCTTCTGGTCCATTACCTGCGTGACCGATTGGGGAAGGTCGGCACCCCCATCGGCTGTGACACGTCCAACTGCGGAGCCTGCACCGTGCTTCTCGACGGCGTGAGCGTGAAGAGCTGCTCGGTCCTGGCCGTCCAGGCCGACGGGCGGCAGGTCGTCACGGTGGAGGGGCTCTGCGTGGACGGAGAGCTCCACCCCATGCAGCGGGCGTTCCACGAAGAGCACGCGCTTCAGTGCGGCTTCTGCACCCCCGGCATGATCATGGCCTCCATCGACCTGCTGCGGCAGAACGCCGACCCCTCGGACGGGGAGATCCGCGAGGGACTCGAAGGCAACCTGTGCCGCTGCACCGGCTACCAGAACATCGTCCGGGCCGTCGACCGGGCCGCCGCCGAGATGCGGCACGAGCCGGAGCGGGAGTCGACGTCATGACGACCCCGGTCCAGGGCTCCGGGCAGCGTGAGATCGGCTCCGCCCGCAGACGCACCGAGGACGCCCGCCTCATCACGGGCCGGACGCAGTGGACGGACAACCTGCAGATCCCGGGGCTGCTCCACGTGACCTTCCTCCGCAGCCCGTACGCCCACGCCCGCATCGCGCGCATCGACGTCTCGGCGGCCAAGGACCGCCCTGGCGTGATCGCGGCGTTCACCGGCCAGGACCTCGCCGGGGAGCAGGGGAGCCTGCCGTGCGCCTGGCCCGTCACCGAGGACATCATCATCCCCGACCATCCCCCGCTCGCGGTCCAGGAGGTCCGCTACAGCGGGGAACCGGTCGCCTGCGTGGTCGCGCGGGACCGCTATGCCGCGGCGGACGCGCTCGAGGCCATCGATGTCGACTACGAGCCCCTCGACCCCGTCGTCGACCTCGAAGCGGCGCTGCGGCAGAGCAGCCCGCTCGTGCACGAGGACAAGGGGACCAACCAGTCCTATCGCTGGGTCTTCGAGAACGGCGATCTCGACGCGGCCTTCCAGGACGCTCCCGTCGTCATCGAGCGCCGTTATGTGCAGCAACGGCTCATCCCCTCCCCGATGGAGCCCCGCGCGGTGGTGTGCGAGCCCGCCGGGGAGGAGTTCAAGCTCTGGTCGTCCACCCAGATCCCGCACATCCTGCGGCTCATGCTGGCGACCGTCACCGGCGTCCCGGAGCACCGCCTCCGGGTGATCGCGCCGGATGTCGGCGGCGGCTTCGGCGCCAAACTGCAGGTCTACGCCGAAGAGGTCATCTGCCTGCTGCTGGCCAGGCGGCTCGGCCGGCCGGTGAAGTGGACCGAGTCGCGCAGTGAGAACACGATGGCGACCCACCACGGCCGGGACCAGGTCCAGCGCCTCGTCCTCGCGGCGGACCGGGACGGCCGGATCCGCGGTCTCAAGGTGGACCTGCTCGCCGACATGGGCGCCTACCTGATGCTCGTCACCCCGGGCATCCCGGTCCTGGGCGCGTTCATGTTCAACGGCATCTACAAGATGGACGCCTACTCGTTCACCTGTACGGGCGTCTTCACGACCAAGACCCCGACCGACGCCTACCGTGGCGCCGGCCGCCCCGAGGCGACCTTCGCGATCGAGCGGCTGCTCGACGAGCTCGCCGCCGAGCTCGGCCTCGACCCGATCGAGGTACGACGGCGCAACTGGATCAAGCACGAGGAGTTCCCCTACGAGACCATCTCCCAGCTGACCTACGACTCGGGCAACTACGAGGCCGCGACCGAGAAGGCGATGCTGCTGTTCGAGTACGACAAGCTGCGGGCCGAACAGGCCGACCGGCGGGACCGCGGCGACCCCGTCCAGCTCGGCATCGGCGTCTCCACCTTCACCGAGATGTGCGGGCTGGCGCCGTCGCGGGTGCTCGGCGCGCTGTCCTATGGCGCGGGCGGCTGGGAGCACGCTTCGGTGCGGATGCTGACCAGCGGCAAGGTCGAGGTCGTGACCGGTAGTTCGGCGCACGGGCAGGGCCATGAGACGGCGTGGGCGCAGATCGCCTCCGACGCGCTCGGCGTGCCGTTCGAGGACATCCGGGTGCTGCACGGCGACACCCAGGTCTCGCCACGGGGCCTGGACACCTATGGCTCGCGGTCGCTGGCGGTCGGCGGCGTCGCCCTGCACAACGCCTGCGGGAAGGTCGTCGACAAGGCCCGGCGCATCGCCGCGCACATGCTCGAGGCGGCCGAGGAGGACCTGGAGTTCGAGGGCGGGCGCTTCTCCGTACGGGGCGTACCCGACGAGGCCAAGACCCTGCAGGAGGTCGCGGTGGCCGTGTTCGCGGCGCACGACCTGCCGGACGGGGTCGAGCCCTCGCTCGACTCCGATGCGACGTTCGACCCGCAGGACTTCTCCTTCCCGCACGGCACGCACCTGTGCGCGGCCGAGGTGGACACCGAGACCGGCTTCGTGCGGCTGCGGTCGTACGTCGCCGTGGACGATGTCGGGAAGGTGGTCAACCCCCTCATCGTCGAGGGCCAGGTGCACGGCGGGCTGGCCCAGGGCATCGCCCAGGCGTTGTACGAGGAGGCCGTGTACGACGAGGCGGGCAACCTGACCACCACGACCCTCGCCGACTATCTGGTGCCGACGGCGTCCGACCTGCCGTTCTTCGTGACCGACCGCACGGAGTCGCCCGCGACGACCAACCCGCTCGGGGTCAAGGGCGTGGGCGAGGCGGGTACGATCGCCTCGACCCCGGCCGTGGTCAACGCGATCGTCGACGCGCTGCGCCCGTACGGCGTCAACGACGTGCGGATGCCGTGCACGCCCGAACGCGTCTGGCGGGCCCTGCGGGGAGATGCCGGCGGGACGCGGGAAGAGACCACACCCGGCGCCGGTGGCGGCCTGGGATCGGCTTCGGGAGGTACCCCATGATCCCGGCTGAGTTCGGGTATGTACGGCCCGCGTCCGTGACGGAGGCGGTCGGCTCGCTGGCCCAGGCGGGCGAGGACGCGAAGGTGCTGGCCGGCGGCCAGAGCCTCCTGCCGCTGATGCGGCTGCGCCTCGCCTATCCGGAGGTCCTGATCGACCTCGACCGCGTCGCCGGGCTGCGCGAGATCCGCGACGAGGGCGACGCCCTGTTCATCGGATCCATGGCGACGCACGACCACGTCGTCCGGGACCCGCTGGTCCGCGAGCACGCTCCCCTCGTCGCACAGGCCACGGCGACCGTCGCCGACCCGGCCGTACGGCATCGCGGGACGTTCGGCGGGGCGCTGGCGCACGCCGACCCCGCGGGTGACCTGCCCGCGGTCGCGCTCGCCCTGGACGCCGTGTTCGTCGCGGTCTCCGAGCGGGGGACCCGGGAGATCCCGGCGGCGGAGTTCTTCGTCGACCTGCTCACCTCGGCTCTGGAGCCGGACGAGCTGCTCACCGGGGTGCGGGTGCCGAAGCTCGGGCCGGGCTGGGGCTTCCACTACGAGAAGTTCCACCGTACGGCGCAGGCCTGGGCCATCGTGGGCGTCGCATGTGCGGTGCGGCGCTCGAACGGCACGATCGCGGACGTCCGGATCGGTCTCACCAACATGGGAACGGGCCCGATCCGCGCCACCGCCGTGGAGGCGTCCGTGGCGGGCGGCCCGGCGTCGCCGGATGCCTTCCGGGCGGCGGCCGAGGCGGCCCCCGAGGGCACGGATCCGCCCGCCGACCTGCACGGCGCGGCGGACTACCGACGGCACCTGGCCCGGGTGCTGACCGCCCGCGCGCTCTCCACCGCCGCCGGCGTGACCCGCGAGGGCTGACTCGGCCCCCTGTCCCCGCCCCTCCGGCCGTCCGGTCCCCGCGGACCGGGCGGCCGGCCCCTGTGCGCGGCTCCGGCGGCGGCTCCTGACCCGGGCCGGCTGAGAATCCCTCCCGGCACCCGGGGCGCGGCCCGTACGGCGTGATCTTGTAGTTGATCGCGTCCGCGCGATGATCGGCCACAGGTCGGTCAAGTCTGGGGCAGGCAATGGTGACTTGGTCGCGATGTGCGCCGGACCCGCCACGGGGCGTGGGCAACATGGCGCCATGACGACCCGATTGACGTTGAGCCGCCTCGAAGAGCTCGTGCGCTCCGACCCCGAGCTCGACGCCGACGAGGCCTTGGAGTACGGCGACTGGCTCGTGCTCCATCCCACCGGCCAGGCCCGCCGGCGTCGGCGGACCTGGCCGGTGGGCCTGTTCCACAGACGGCGTTCCCGGTAAAGGCTGCCTCATGAATGCACACGGGGATGCCCTTGCCCCTTCGCGTGACTACACACAGTGAGGATGCTTACATTCATGGTGACGTTTTCCTTGGATGAGGTGCGAAGGGTCCGTAAGAAGCGCGACGCGTGGTGGACCGTGCTCCTGGTGGATCCGATGGCGATCCGGCTGACGCGCTACCTCGCCAATCACACGTCGATCACCCCGAACCAGATCACCGCGGGCTCCATCGTCCTCGGCGGCCTGTCCGCGGTGTGCTTCGCACTCGCCACTCCGGGATGGCTCGCCCTCGGCGCGCTCCTTTATCACCTCAGCTTCGTGCTCGACTGCTGCGACGGGAAGATCGCCCGGCTCAAGCGCAGCGGCACGCTGTTCGGCCTGTGGCTGGACTTCATGTTCGACCAGGCCAGGGTGGTGTGCTGCGCGCTGGCCCTGACCGTCGGGCAGTACGCGGTGACCGGCCAGGTCGCCTATCTCTATCTCGGCTTCATGATTCTCTGTCTTGACGTGCTCCGCTATCTCAACTCCTCCCAGGTGTCCAAGGCGCGCAGGCTCATGCGCAAGCGCATCAAGGCCGCCGTTCACGAGCGGAAGTCGCTCGAGCTGGCCGGGGGGACCGTGCCTCCGCAGCCGAGGCTCAGCGACGAGCAGCTCACCTACGTCGAGGACACGTTGCGGCAGCGACCCGACCCGGATCTGGAGGAGGTCCCCACCGCCACCACGACCGTCACCGAAGAGCGCCGCCGGGTGGACCTGCACCGGGAGTTCAACTCCCGCTTTCCCTGGTATCGCGGCGTGCGGATCTTCATGCTGCGGCACCGGATCCGTACGCACCTCGTCAGCGGGATCGAGTTCCAGATGGCCGTCTTCATCGTCGCGCCGCTGGTGGCCGGGCTCGCCGGCCCCGGATCCATCTTCGTGGTCGCGATCGGCGCCGGCGCGCCGCTGCTCGCGCTCGAACTGGTGATCATCTACAAGCTGCTGCTGCAGACCAAGGACTGCCAGCGGGTCCTGGACGAGCTGGCCTGTGCGCGGGCGGTGGTGGCGGAGGGCCGCCCGCTGAGCGTGGTCGGCGGCCGCTGAAGGGGTGGGACGACCGGGGGACGGTCAGGGGGGCGGAGGCAGGTGCGCGTGCCAGGGTTGATCGGGCAGCAACCGCACGTGCCTCCACCCGGCCGGGAAGTCCCGCGCGCGCCTGCCGCGCGTCATCACGACCACGTGAAGGCCGCGAGCCCGCATGCGATCGAAGACGTCTCCGATGGCCCGCGCGGGAACCCTGCGCGGCACGCCGCGGACATAGTGCCGCCAATAGCGGCAGTGCGCCACATAGGCGATCTGCGTCGCGCCGGGGCCGTAGACCAGGCAGGGCCGGCGCACCGGCAGGCCGATCACGGCCCTGGCCCGGCGGATCTCCTGGGCCCGGGCGTCCCGGATGAGGACGGCGACGCGGGAGGCCATCGCCAGTTGCGTGCCGGTGAACGCGACGAGGATCACCACCACCATGAGCTTTCCGGTCATGCCACGGCGCCGGAAGATCCACCGCAGTCCTTCCGCCGCCACGAGCACGAGGAGCGCATAGGTCGGCAACAGGAACCGCGGGTTGGCGAGCTGGCTGAGGAACACGTACGGGAGCGCGTTGGCCACGGCCACGGCCACGGTCAGGACCAGGGCCGGCAGATGAACGGAGCGGCGCGACGCCAGTAGCCCGGTGACGACGAGGACCGTCAGCGCGCTCCAGGTCAGGACGGCCCCGGCCGTGACCTGTCCGCAGGTTCTGTGGGCGGAGCTGCAGAGCAACCGGCCCGAGCTGAAGCTCTGCAGGTGGCGGAACGCCTGCGCGTGCAGTCCGTCGCCGTTCCAGCGGGCGATGTCCCCGAGCCGCGGCAACAGGCCGCCGAACCGGACGTGGGCCTCGGCGGTCCACGGAAGCCAGCCCACCGCGCTGCCCGTGAGGATCGCGGCCACCGTGGCCGGCCGTCGCCAGGGGCGGTGGAGACAGGCGGCGGCGATGAGCGGCAGGCAGATCCAGACCGTGTCGAGCGGGCGCACCAGCGACATGGCGCCGAACACGGCGGCCAGGCCCACGAGCACACGCCGGGTCCGCCCGGCTCCCCCGCCGGGGACCCTCAGGAACAGCGCCACGGCGCCGACGGTGCACAGCGCCGTGATCATGTTGGGCATCGCGGCGTTGCCGTAGAACATCGAGACCCACAGCGTGCAGAGCATCAATGCGGCGGCCGGCACCGCGACCGTGTTGCGGAGCCTGAGCCAGGAGCGGAAGGCCAGGAACACCCCGAGGCCCACGAGCACGATCATGTAGATCCGGATCGCCTCGGCCGAGGTGGTGGCGGCGGCCACGGGGGCCACCAGGAGCGGCACGCCCCAGGCCCGCGGCGAGTCCATGAAGCCCGGTGGCACCTCGCGGGAGAACTGGCTGACGTAGAGGATCTCGTCCCAGCCGAGGAACACCCGGTGCATGCCGAGGGCCAGTTGCGCGGCGGCATAACCGAGCGCGACCAGCGCGAGGAGGACGACGTTGCGGCCCGGCCGGCGGTGACGCACGGGTCCGGCGGCCGCCTCGGCTCGGATCGGCGGCACGAGCACCTGGGACACGGTCATCTCCATCAGTACGGGTCCGGCCCGTGGAGCCCCGGCCGGCGGCGGCGAAGGACAGGACGAGGCGGGGCGCCGTGACACCATCGCGGCCTGCACAAGCGGTCTTCCCGGGATGGAGCGCGCCTCGCCGGAACCACGGTGATCAAGCGGTAAAGACCGCCTCAGGGACCTCGCAGGTCACCGCGGCCGGCTAGCGCCACAGGCCTCTCTCCAGCGGGTCGGCCTGCTGACGGTCACGCCTCAGCCGCAGTTCTTCGAAGATGTCACGACTCCAGATCCGCTCCGCCTCGGCGTCCAGGTCGATGCCGAGTTCACCGGCCACGTCACCGGAGACGCCGATGAGGACCAGGTCCACTCCCTCGTGGTCCAGGAAGGCCGGCGGATCCACCGGGAGGAAGCGCAGGTCGCCGAACCGGGCCAGCAGGTCCTCGGGCAGTTCCGGCCCGCGGCGGCGGGAGACCTCCAGCTCCGGAGGCGGCGGCGCACACGGGTTGCGCACGGCGACGATGTAGCTCGCCTGGTCGCAGAGGCCCAGTGCCCGCTGCACCGGTCCGGGGCTCTCCGGCAGCAGGAGCTCATAGGCCAGGTGGGTGTGCTTCTGGGTGTGCTTCTCGTGACGCGCGAGGATGTAGACCCCGTCACCCGCCGGACGCGCCTTGGGAAGGTGGCGGCGCCCCCGCGTCTTGGTCTCGTAGGTCTTGGGTCCCAGCAGTTCCCGGAGCCGGTCGACCCCGTCCACGACCGCCGTGACCTCCGTGACCTTGGCCCACAACCGCTCGTGGGACTCCTCGACCTCCGGCATCCGCTTGCGGCCGACGAGCACGACCCGGAAGTGCTCGGTCCCCCCGGGCCTCAGCGCGAAGAAGAAGCGCTGCACGTCGGCCAGGGAGCGGACCTCCGGATGGTCCACCCGGGGCCGGTAGAAGAAATAGATCCGGCCCTCTTCCAGGATCTCAACCGACATGCCCGGCCCCCTCGGCGGTCGACGTCGCCGACACGTCCGACCCTCCCCGGCCAGGCGGCCGTTAAGCGCGTCACCACTCAGCGGTGGTGACGGCCGCGGCGCCGGCGGAACACCTGCCAGATGGTCAACGCCGCCACCATCCCGGCCATCACGGGCGCGACCCGCTTGGCCACCGAGGGTCCCGCCACCTCGAGCAGGTCGATGGCCTCCTCACCCGGCCTGCTCGCCCGCCGGGTCGCGGGACGGGCCGTGTCCGCGCCGGCCGGGGAAGCGATGCCATCGGGCCGGGCGGGGCCCGTGGCCGCGGGCGACACGGTGGGTGCGGCCGTCTCCGCGCCGGCGGATTCGGCGACGCGCGCGTCCACCACCTCGGAGGCGGAGGCCGCGGCGTCGTCCGGGCTCACGGCCTGCCGCTCCGGCGGCGGCTCGACCGGCGCCTGCATCGTGGCCGAGGGCGATCCGGCCGCCAGTTCCTCCGACAGGGCCTTGGCGAAGCGGGCGATGAGCTTGCCGCCCACCTCGGACAGGATGTTGCGGCCGAACTGGGCCGGGCGGCCGGTCACGTTGAGCTTGGTGTGGACGCTGACCTGGGTGGACTCGGCGGTCGGCGCGGACAGGCGCGCCTGGACGGTGACCGAGGCGGTGCCGGAACCCCGGGCCTCCTTGGCCGAGCCCTCGATCGTGACGGTACGGGTGGATTCGTCCGCGGTGACGATGCGCGCGGTGCCCTTGTAGGTGATGGTCATCGCGCCGAGCTTGACCTTGAGCCGGCCGATCAGCTCGTCACCATCGATGGAGTCGAGCGTCGCACCGGGTACGCACGGCGCCACCCTCTCGACGTCCAGCAGCATCGGCCAGGCTCGGCCCACCGGCACCGGGATCGTGAAGTCGTGATCGAGCTCCATGACTCTGCCTCCAAAAACGGCTTGGCCATGACCTTATGGCGATGTCGGGCGACCCGCCAAGGGTCGATCGGACTTCGCGGGCCGGGGGCCTACTCCCACTCGATGGTGCCCGGGGGCTTACTGGTGATGTCCAGCGTGACCCGGGTGATGTCCCGCACCTCGTTGGTGATGCGGGTGGAGATCCTCTGCAGGACCTCGTAGGGCAGCCGCGCCCAGTCGGCGGTCATCGCGTCCTCGCTGGTCACCGGGCGCAGGACCACGGGGTGACCGTAGGTGCGGCCGTCGCCCTGCACGCCCACCGACCGTACGTCCGCGAGGAGCACGACGGGGAACTGCCAGATGTCACGGTCGAGGCCGGCCTTCGTGAGCTCCTCACGGGCGATGGCGTCGGCCTCGCGCAGGATCGCCAGGCGGTCCTCGGACACCGCGCCGATGATGCGGATCGCCAGGCCCGGGCCGGGGAAGGGATGCCTCCAGACGATCTCGGCGGGCAGGCCGAGCTGCTCGCCGAGCGCCCGCACCTCGTCCTTGAAGAGGGTCCGCAGCGGCTCGACCAGCTCGAACCGCAGGTCCTCGGGGAGCCCTCCGACGTTGTGGTGCGACTTGATGTTGGCGGCGCCGGTGCCGCCGCCCGACTCGACCACGTCGGGATAGAGGGTGCCCTGCACCAGGAACTCCACCGGCTCGGCCGACTCGCCCACGATCTCGCGTGCCGCGGCCTCGAACACCCGGATGAACTCGCGACCAATGATCTTGCGTTTGGCCTCGGGATCGGTGATCCCGTCCAGCGCGGCCAGGAACCGGTCGGCGGCGTCGACCACGTGCAGGTTGACGCCGGTGGCGGCGACGAAGTCCTTCTCGACCTGCTCGGCCTCGCCCTTGCGCAGCAGCCCGTGATCAACGAAGACACAGGTCAGCTGGTCACCGATCGCACGCTGCACCAGTGCGGCGGCCACCGCGGAGTCGACCCCGCCGGACAGCCCGCAGATGGCCCGCCGGTCCCCCACCTGGGCGCGTACGGCGTCGATGGACTCCTCGGCGATGTTGACCATGGTCCAGTTGGGCCGGCAGCCCGCGGCCTCGTACAGGAAGCGCCGCAGCACCTGCATGCCGTGCTCGGTGTGCATCACCTCGGGGTGGAACTGCACGCCGTACAACCCGCGCCCCGGGTCCTCCATCGCGGCGACGGGAGTGACGTCGGTCCGGGCCGTGACCACGAACCCCTCGGGGGCCGCCGAACAGGAGTCGCGGTGGGACATCCACACCGCCTGCTCCACCGGCAGACCGGCCAGGAGCGTGCCCTCGCCGGACCGCGTGAGGGCGGTGCCGCCGTACTCGGCCACGTCCGAGTTCTCGACCAGCCCGCCGAGCGCCTGTGCCATGGCCTGGAAGCCGTAGCAGATCCCGAGCGTGGGGACGCGGGTCTCGAACAGGCCCGCCGGAGCGGCCGGGGCGCCGGGCTCGTACACGGAGGACGGCCCACCCGACAGGATGATGGCCTTGGGGCGCTTGGCGAGCATTTCCTCGACCGGCATGGTCGAAGGCACGATCTCGCTGAACACGCTGCACTCGCGCACGCGCCGGGCGATCAGTTGTGCGTACTGCGCACCGAAGTCGACGACGAGAACGGTGTCAAAGGACTGCTCGACGGACTGCTCGACGGACAAGGACGAAGCCTTTCGAAGATACCGGGCGCCTTTCGAAGATACCGGGCGATCGTCCAGTCTAAATGCCCCTGCCTGCGCTTTCGCCTCGAGCCCGCATATTTCTGCCGGTCGGGCCGCGGGCCGGACGTGCCCTCGCATCGCCGGATCGCGTCGCACCGTGAAGTCGCACCGTGAATTCGTGACGAGCCCGTCGCCGTGTGTAATCATCTGGTAGCTGTGAGCCCCCACTCCCGCCCCTGGAGTCTTTGGTGAAATGCGCAGGGCCACTCGCCGTGGCCGGTGTTCTCTTCGCCGTGCCGGCCGCGATCCCCGACGCCCTCCCCGGCCCCTCGACCGGCGGCGGCCGCGGGGCCACCGTGCGCGTGCCGACCGCGGACCCGTGCGGGCCCGGCCATGCGCGCCGGTCCGCCGACACGTCGGAGGCGCAGGACCGTGCCGAGCTGACCCGCGCACAGGTGGCGCAGATCGAGTTCAATCTCGACATCCTCCTGGCCCGCAAGGAGGTGACGAGCTCTCGCGCCCCGTTCCACGAGATCCCGGTCTATGTCCACGTCCTTCACTCGGCCGCGAGGGGCAACCTTCCGGACGCGAATATCAACGAGCAGATCGCCGTCCTCAACGCCACCTACGGCGGCAGGGCCGGCGGCGCCGACACCGGTTTCAGCTTCTCGCTCAAAGGGGTCACACGCAGCGACAACGCGTCGTGGTACGGCAAGCCGGAGGAGCACGAGACCGCCTTCAAGACCAAGCTGCACCAGGGCGGAAACGGCACGCTCAACCTCTACACCGCCAACCTCGGCGACCAGTTGCTCGGCTGGGCCACCTTCCCCTGGAAGTACGCCGCCAACCCGGCGATGGACGGGGTGATCGTGCACGCCGGGAGCGTCCCCGGGGGGTCGAACGGCGACTTCGGCAAGGGCTACACCGCGACGCACGAGGTGGGCCACTGGCTCGGCCTCTACCACACCTTCCAGAACGGCTGCGAGAGCCCGGGGGACACGGTCTCGGACACGCCGGACGAGCGCGAGCCGTCCAACGGCTGCGCCGACTCCACACTGGACACCTGCCCCTCCGACGGCACGGATCCCATCCACAACTACATGGACTACTCCCGGGACGACTGCATGAACCAGTTCTCGCCGGGACAGGCCGACCGGATGCGCAAGGTGTGGGGCGCCTATCGCGCCTGACCTGCGGGCTCCACCGCGGGCGCCGGGCGGGGATCAGACCAGGACGAGGATGGGACTAGATCGCGCGGGGACACACCATGACGCCTCTTCCGGCCCACATCCGCTGGCCGCGTCGAGCAGTGCCTCACGCGTGCGCTCGCGGCGGCCCTCGCTCCGGTCCGGCATCTCGCGCATGAGATCGAGATCACCGCAAGTGGGTGGTTACTTACGGGTAGCGAAGCGCGGCTCACCGGCCTTAGGCTCCCGCTCATGGCAACTCCGACGGTCGACGGGCAGGCACTCGGTGCCGACCGGATCGAGCGGCTCACGGCGCACATCGCCTCGAGCGGCAGCACCACCGAAATCTCCGCGCCGGCCACCGGCCGGCCGCTGGCGACCCTGCCCACCTCGACCGCCGCCGATGTGAGGCTCGCCTACGAGCGAGCCCGCACGGCGCAGGCCGAATGGGCCCGGCTCCCCGTACACGAGCGCGTCCGGCCCTTCCTGCGGCTCGTCGACGCCGTCGTCGATCGCCGCGCGGAGATCCTCGACATCGTGCAGCTCGAGACGGGCAAGGCGCGCAGGCACGCGTTCGAAGAGGTCCTGGACGTGTCCCTGTGCACGCTCTACTACGCCCGGCGAGGCCCGAAGCTGCTCAAACGGCGCCGCAAGCAGGGGATCATGCCGGGACTCACGCGCGCCTACGAGCTCCGTCAGCCCAAGGGCGTCGTCGGCCTCATCTCACCGTGGAACTATCCGCTGAGCCTCGGTGTCACCGACATCGTGCCGGCCCTGATCGCGGGCAACGCGGTCGTCCACAAGCCGGACACCCAGACCTGCCTGTCGACGCTGTGGGCCGTCGAACTGCTGCGGGAGCTCGGCCTGCCGAAGGACCTCTGGCAGGTGGTGGTGGGCGACCCGGCCGAGATCGGTGACCCGCTGATCGAGGACGCCGACTACATCGCCTTCACCGGCTCCACCCGGGGCGGCCGGGCGATCGCCGAGAAGGCCGCGCGCCGCCTCGTCGGCTGCTCGCTCGAGCTGGGCGGCAAGAACCCGATGCTGGTCCTGGAGGACGCCGACCTGGACAAGGCGGCCGACGGCGCGATCCGGGCCTGCTTCACCAACGCCGGCCAGCTGTGCGTCTCGATCGAGCGGCTCTACGTCGACGCGAAGATCCACGACGCCTTCGTCGAGAAGCTCGTGGCGAGGGCCGGCGCCATGAAGCTGGGCAACGACCTCACGTTCGAGCCGGAGATGGGCTCGCTGACGCACGAGCGCCAGCTGGAGGCGGTCACCCGGCATGTCGAGCAGGCCAGGGAGCTTGGCGCCACGGTCCACGCCGGCGGCAGGCCACGCCCCGACCTGGGGCCGCTGTTCTACGAGCCGACCGTCCTCACGGGCGTCACGGCGGACATGGATCTGTGCTCTCAGGAGACGTTCGGCCCGGTGGTGAGCGTCTATCCCGTCGCCGGGGAGGAGGAGGCCGTCGCCCGCGCCAACGACACGATGTACGGCCTCAACGCCTCCGTCTGGACGCGGGACGTCGCCCGCGGCCGGCGGGTGGCCGCGCGGATCCAGGCCGGCACGGTCAACATCAACGAGGGCTACGGCGCCGCGTACGGCTCGCACGACGCGGCGATGGGCGGCATGAAGCAGTCGGGCATCGGCCGGCGCCACGGCGCGGAGGGGCTGCTGAAATACACCGAGCCGCAGACGATAGCGAGCCAGCACTTCATGGGTCTCGACCCCCCGAGCGGCATGCCGTTCCACAAGTACGCGGGCATGATGGCCGGTTCGATCAAGCTGATGAAGCGGCTGCGCCTGCGATGAGCGAGACGACACAGACGGGAGGCACGCGGGGCATGGACTACGACGTCCTGGTCATCGGGTCCGGCTTCGGCGGCAGCGTCTCGGCCCTCCGCCTGACCGAGAAGGGCTACCGGGTCGGGGTCCTCGAGGCGGGGCGCCGGTTCGACGCTCCCGAGGGCGGACCGGCCGAACGCCACCGGGCGCTCCCCAAGACCTCCTGGCGGGCCTTCCGCTATCTGTGGGCACCCGGCCTCGGCATGACCGGCATCCAGCGGCTCCACCTGCTGCGCGGCGACAAGGGCAGCCGGGTCATGATCCTCGCCGGCGCGGGCGTCGGCGGCGGGTCCCTGGTCTATGCCAACACCCTGTACGAACCGCTGCAGCCGTTCTTCGACGACCCGCAGTGGAAGCACATCACCGACTGGAGGGCCGAGCTCTCCCCCTACTACGACCAGGCCAGGCGGATGCTCGGCGTCGTGGAGAACCCCACGATGACGGCCGCGGACCACGCCCTCCGGCGGGTGGCCGAGCGGATGGGGCGGGTGGAGACCTTCCACCGCACGCCGGTGGGCGTCCACTTCGGCGAGCGGCCGGGCGAGGAGACCGAGGACCCGTTCTTCGGCGGGGCCGGGCCACGCCGGCGCGGCTGCCTCGAGTGCGGTGAGTGCATGACCGGCTGCCGGCACGGCGCCAAGAACATGCTGACCGAGAACTACCTCTACCTGGCCGAGCGGGCCGGGGCCGAGGTGCTGCCGCTGACCACCGTGACCTCCGTGCGGCCGCTTGAGTCCGGCGGCTACGAGGTGCGGACCGCCCGTACCGGATCACCGTGGCGGGGCCGCAGGACCTTCACCGCCGGCCAGGTGGTGTTCGCCGCGGGGACCTACGGGACCCAGAAGCTCCTGCACCGGATGAAGGCCACGGGAGCCCTGGCCGGGCTGTCCGACCGGCTCGGCGTGCTGACCCGTACCAACTCCGAGGCCCTGCTCGGAGCGGAGCGCTGGGGCCGCAAGGGCGACGACCACTCCCGCGGGGTCGCCATCACCTCGTCGTTCCACCCGACCGAGGACACGCACGTCGAACCGGTCCGCTATGGCCGGGGCTCCAACGCGATGGGGATGATCCGCTCATTGCTCATCGACGGGCCCGCGCCCGGGGACGCCAGGGCCAGGCCGCGCTGGGTCACGTTCCTCGGCCACACGGCACGGCGCCCCTGGGAACTCCTCCGGCTCGCCAACGTCCGCGGCTGGTCGGAGCGTACGGTCATCGCGCTCGTCATGCAGGTGCGGGACAACTCGATCACGGTGAGCCCCCGGAAGGGCCCGCTGGGCTGGGGCATGCGGGCCGGACGGGGACACGGTGAGCCCAACCCGGTATGGATCCCGGAGGCGCATGAGGCCACCAGGCTGCTCGCGGAGGAGACCGGGGGCATCGCCGGGGGGTCGTGGCTGGATCTGTTCGACATCCCGATGACGGCGCACTTCATCGGCGGCTGTGCCATCGGGGCGTCCTCCGAGGATGGCGTCATCGACCCCTATCACCGGGTCTTCGGGCACGAGGGCCTGCACATCGTGGACGGCTCCGCGGTGTCGGCCAACCTCGGCGTGAACCCGTCGCTCACCATCACGGCGCAGGCGGAGCGGGCGATGTCCCTGTGGCCCAACCGCGGTGAGGCCGATCAGCGTCCCGCGCTGGGGACGGCCTACCGGCGGCTGGCCGCGGTCCCGCCGGTGGCTCCGGCCGTGCCCCCGGCCGCTCCGGCGGCGCTCCGTCTCCCCATCGTCGGGATCACCTGACGGTCCCGTTCCACGCGAAGGGCCTCTGACCGGTCGGTCAGAGGCCCTTCACCTACGGTCCGGTCGTGTCAGGCCCGGTAGGCGGCCCACTGGTCCTGCATCCGCTTGTTCTGGCCAGAGGTGAACTGGTACATGCATGAGTCGTAGGTGTAGTCCATGAAGTTGTGGATCGGGTCGGCGCCCGGGGCCGAGCAGGTGTTGCGCCCGGTGGGGCACTGGTAGGCCGGGCTCTGCTCGGCCGGGGTGTCGCTCACCGAGTCGCCGGTGCCACCGCAGCCGCCCTGGAAGGTGTGGTAGAGCCCCATCCAGTGACCGACCTCGTGGGTGCCGGTGTCACCTTGGTCGTAGTTGGTGATGAGGCCGCCCGGCAGGCTCTCGTAGTGGACGACCACGCCGTCCATCTTCGGCTGGCTCCGGTAGGAGTTCGGGAAGGTGGCCCACCCCAGCAGGCTGCTGCCGAGATCGGCGGTGTAGAAGTTCAGGTCCTGGGCGTTGCCCACGCGCAGGGCCGTCTTCATGGCCTTCTCGCTGCCCTCTGGGTCGTGGAACCAGGTGGAGTTGTTGGTGCGCCTGGTCTCCGCGAGCTGGAAGACCACGCTGCTGCGGGCGTAGGACTGGTTGAGCACCTTCAGCTGGTTCGCCAGCGTCGCATCGGACAGGTTGCCGAGCAACCCGTCGGTGATGACCTGCCAGTGCACCCTCACGGTGGTGGGTCCGGCGGCCATGGACCGGACGGATCCCTTGCGGCTCATCCGGTTGTGAAAGTCCTTCTCCATGGCCGCGGACTGTGCGGCCGTCGGCTGGTTGCGCTCCGCCGCGTGTGCGCCCTTGCGCACCCGGGCGCCCGACGTGGGCTCGCCGCAATCCGCGGGCCGAGCCCCGGCCTTGGCGACAGGGGTGGCGACGGCGGACGCGGTGGCGGGGGCGTACGCCGTCATGGCTGCGATCGCACCGACCGCAGCCATGATTCCAACTCGGTTCACGGAACTCCTCGGGGGGGTCAAGACTCCGTGGGGGGATACGGAGTTACTTCTGAGTAGTGGTTACATGCGTACCGCAAAGGACAGCAACGGCAAAGATGCACAAACCGGAACGTGATCCCCGTGTGGCACACCCGTAACATGACCGAGACCCAGGTCAGAGCCGTGTTGTCGTACGCCTGGTGAGGCGGGGGCGGTCCTGCGGGGACTCGGCGATGTGTCCCGAGGGCGGAGACCCCGCCTCAGATCGCGGCGGGCGACCTGCGGCCCCGGCGCTCCGCCGGATCCTGGCAGCCGACCACGACGTCCGAGACCTTCGCGGTCATGGCCTGAGGCGCCGGGTCACGGCGACGCCGAAGACGATCAAGGGGTGTGGCACTTGGAAGTGCCACACCCCTTGATCGAATGAGATGAACGAGCCGGTGACTCAGGCTCAGGGAGTGGGGACGATGTCGGGGGCGCCGCGGCGGCGGGCGTCGGCTTCCTGGTCCCCCTCCTGCTCCTGGGAGTCCCGCTCGGCCTCGACCCGCTTGTGGTAGTACTCGATCTCGCGGTCCTTCTGGTCCTTGTCCCAGCCGAGCACCGGCGCCAGCAGCTCGGCGGCCTCCTCGGCCGCCTTGACCCCGCGGTCCCAGGTCTCGATCGAGATGCGGGTCCGCCGGGCGAGCACGTCGTTGAGGTGCCGGGCCCCCTCGTGCGTGGCCGCGTAGACGATTTCGGCGCGCAGGTAGTCCTCGGCGCCGGTCAGCGGCTTGCCCAGGTCGGGCTGCTCGCGGATCAGCTCCAGCAGGTCCTCGATGAGGGTGCCGTAGCGGTGCAGGAGGTGCTCGATCCGGGCGACGTGCAGACCCGACTTCTGGGCGAGCCGGTGCCGGAAGTTCCACAGCGCCTCGTAGCCCTCACCGCCGACCAGCGTGATCCGGTCCGTGCAGGACTCCGCGATCTTGTCGTCGAGCCCGTGGACCACCGCGTCCACGGCGTCCTTGGCCATGACCCGGTACGTCGTGAACTTGCCCCCGGCGATGATGACCAGCCCGGGCACGGGATGCGCGACGACGTGCTCGCGGGAGAGCTTGGAGGTCTCCGCCGACTCGCCGGACAGCAGCGGCCGCAGGCCGGCGTAGACCCCTTCGACGTCGTCATGGGTGAGGGGCGTGTTGAGCACCGCGTTGACGTGCTCGAGGACATAGTCGATGTCGACCCTCGAGGCCGCCGGGTGCGCCTTGTCGAGGTCCCACTCGGTGTCGGTGGTGCCGACGATCCAGTGCCGGCCCCACGGGATCACGAAGAGCACCGACTTCTCGGTGCGCAGGATGATGCCGGTCGAGGAGTGGATCCGGTCCCGGGGAACGACCAGGTGGATGCCCTTGGACGCCTTGACGTGGATCTGCCCGCGGCCGCCGACGAGCTCCTGGATGTCGTCGGTCCACACACCGGTGGCGTTGACGACCTGCTTGCCGCGGATCTGCGACTCCGTGCCGGACTCGAGGTCGCGGATCCGTACGCCGGTGACCCGCTCGCCCTCGCGCAGGAAGCCCGTGCACTGGGTGCGTGAGGCGATCTGGGCGCCGTACGCCGCGGCCGTGCGCAGCGTGGTCATGACATAGCGGGCGTCGTCCATCTGGGCGTCCCAGTACTGCACCGCGCCGACGAACGCGTCCTTGCGCAGCGACGGGGCGAGCCGCAACGCCTGACGGCGCAGCAGGTGCCGGTGCCGGGGCACGCCGCGCGTGCTGCCCATGGAGAACGAGAGGGTGTCGTACAGCGCGATCCCGGCACCGACGTAGCCGCGCTCCCAGACGTGATGGGTCAGGGGGAACAGGAACGGTACCGGCCGGACGAGGTGCGGCGCGATGCGCTGCAGCAGCAGTCCCCGCTCGGTGAGGGCCTCGCGTACGAGGTCGAAGTTGAACTGCTCCAGGTAACGGAGCCCGCCGTGGATCAGCTTGGACGAGCGCGACGAGGTGCCCGAGGCGAAGTCGCGCGCCTCGACGACGGCGACCGACAGCCCGCGCGTGGCGGCGTCGAGCGCGACCCCGGCCCCGACGATGCCGCCGCCGACCACGATCACATCGAACTCCTGGTCGGCCATGCGGGCCAGCGCGGCATCACGCTCCGCAGGGCCCAGACGTGACTCTCCCAGTCCCATGGCGGTCGATCCCCGAACAATCATCCCGTATTCCTCCCGCGTGGCTCCCGCTCCTTCCTACCCAACGGTAGGTGCTGTTCCGACGAGATATGCACCACATCGCGGACCCCGCCGGGCATGATCTGGAGGGGCCCCGGCGGCCGGACCGCCGGGACCCCTCCAGATCACTCGGAACACGCCTCAGTGCGGTGCGACGACCACCTGGACCCGCTGGAACTCCTTGAGGTCGGAGTAGCCGGCGGTCGCCATCGCCCGCCGGAGGGCGCCGATGAGGTTCATCGAGCCGTCGGCGACGTGGGAGGGCCCGTAGAGGATCTGCTCCATGCCGCCGATGCTGCCGAGGTTGACGCGGGCGCCACGCGGCACCTCGCCGTGGTGGGCCTCGCTGCCCCAGTGGTAGCCGCGTCCGGGCGCCTCGGTCGAGCGCGCGAACGGGGAGCCCACCATGACCGCGTCCGAGCCGCAGGCGAACGCCTTGGCGATGTCGCCGCTGTTGGTCATGCCGCCGTCGGCGATGACGTGGACGTAACGGCCGCCGGACTCGTCGAGGTAGTCACGCCGGGCCGCGGCCACGTCGGCGACCGCGGTCGCCATGGGGACCGCCACTCCGAGGACCGTACGGGTGGTGTGGCCCGAGCCGCCGCCGAAGCCCACGAGCACGCCGGCCGCTCCCGTGCGCATCAGGTGCAGGGCGGCGGTGTAGGTCGCGCAGCCGCCCACGATAACCGGCACGTCCAGGTCGTAGATGAACTGCTTCAGGTTCAGCGGCTCGGCCCGGCCCGAGACGTGCTCGGCGCTCACGGTCGTGCCGCGGATCACGAACAGGTCCACGCCCGCCTCGATGACGGCCTTGTGATATTGCGCGGTGCGCTGCGGGGACAGCCGGGCGGCGACCGTCACCCCGGCATTGCGGATCTCCTGGATCCTGCGCCCGATCAGCTCTTCCTTGATGGGCTCGGCGTAGACCTCCTGCAGCCGGCGCGTCGCGCGTACCTCGTCGAGTGAGGCGATCTCGGCCAGCAGCGGCTCTGGGTTCTCGTAACGGGTCCACAGTCCTTCGAGGTCCAGCACCGCGAGCCCGCCGAGCTTGCCCACGGCGATCGCGGTGGCCGGGCTCACCACGCTGTCCATCGGCGCCACCACGAGCGGCATCTCGAACCGGTAGGCGTCGATCTGCCAGGCGACGCTGACCTCCTCGGGATCGCGGGTGCGACGTGACGGCACGATGCCGATCTCGTCGAAGGCGTAGGCCCGCCGCCCGCTCTTACCCCGCCCGATCTCAACCTCAGCCACTCTGTTACGTCCTATCTACCCTGGTAGTTGGGGGCCTCGACGGTCATCTGAACGTCGTGCGGGTGGCTCTCCTTGAGCCCGGCCGCGGTGATCTGCATGAGGGTGCCGTTGTCCTGTAGCGCCGCGATCGTACGGGCCCCGGCGTACCACATCGCCTGCCGGAGCCCCCCGGTGAGCTGGTGCGCGACGTTGGACAACGGCCCGCGGTAGGGCACCTGGCCCTCGACGCCCTCGGGGACGAGCTTCTCCTCGGCGGTCACGTCGGCCTGGGAGTAGCGGTCCTTGGAGTAGGACTGGCCGCGCTCGCGGTTCCTCATCGCGCCCAGGGAGCCCATGCCACGGTAGGACTTGTACTGCTTGCCGTGGACGAAGATCAGCTCGCCCGGGCTCTCCTCGACGCCCGCGAGCAGGCTGCCCAGCATGACCGTGTCCGCACCGGCCGCGATCGCCTTGGCGATGTCGCCGGAATATTGCAGGCCGCCGTCGCCGATGACGGGGACGCCGGCCGGCCGGGCCGCCCTGGCCGCCTCGTTGATGGCGGTGACCTGGGGCACCCCGACCCCCGCGACGACACGGGTGGTGCAGATGGACCCCGGGCCGACACCGACCTTGACCGCGTCCGCGCCCGCGTCGACGAGGGCCTTCGCCCCGGCGTACGTCGCGACGTTGCCGGCGATCACGTCGACCCGTGAGTTGGCCTTGATCTTGGCGACCGTGTCGAGCACTCCCTTGGAGTGGCCGTGGGCGGTGTCCACCACGATGACGTCGACCCCGGCCTCGATCAGGGCCTGCGCCCGCTTGACGGCGTCCTCGCCCACGCCGACCGCGGCGCCGACGACCAGGCGCCCGTCGGCGTCCTTGGTCGAGTCGGGATACTGCTCGCTCTTGGTGAAGTCCTTGACCGTGATGAGGCCACGGAGCCGGCCCTGGCCGTCGATCAACGGCAGCTTCTCGATCTTGTTGTGCGCCAGCAGCCGGAAGGCCTCGTCCCGCGACACGTCGGCCGGCCCGGTGATCAGCGGCATCGGGGTCATGACCTCGCGGACGGGACGGGACTGGTCGGTCTCGAACCGGGTGTCCCGGTTGGTGACGATCCCGAGCAGGACCCCGCGCTCGTCCACGACCGGTACACCCGAGATGCGGTAGTGCCGGCACAGGTCCTCGACGTCGGCCAGGGTCGCGAAGGACGAGCACGTCACCGGGTTGGTGATCATGCCGGCCTCGGACCGCTTGACCATGTCGGCCTGGTCGGCCTGGTCCTCGATGGACATGTTGCGGTGCAGCACGCCGACACCGCCCTGGCGGGCCATGGCGATGGCCATCCTGGCCTCGGTCACGGTGTCCATGGCCGAGGACACCAACGGGATGTGCAGCGAGATGTTGCGGGTCAGCCGGGTCGTCGTGTCTGCTTCACCCGGCTGCAGGTCCGAATAGGCCGGCAGCAGCAGTACATCGTCAAAGGTCAGGCCCGGAGGGGCGAACTTGACGGGCTCGACGGCGGGGTTCATCGGCACCTTCCTTCGCTGATTTGCGGACGTCCGGGCAGGTCACGGCGCTCCCATTCATGGTAGGCGGTCCACGGCCCCACTGAGCGTCGAAGCGGCGAGCGGCGCAAGTGTCCGCGGGGTCGTGCCGCCCTGTCCTGCCCGCCACTAAAAGGGTCGCCGCCGTACGCCCTCCAGAGCCGTCCGGGTGTTGCCCCGTGACGGGTGAAGCGCAGTAGCGTGGGGGGGTGCACGACGAAGCCCCACCCGATCCGTTCGCCGGAGACCCCGATGATCCGGCGGCCGGGCTCGGCGACCCCGGTGAGGACTCCGCTCCCCTGAGCGTCGCGGAGCGGGAGGACGTACTGGCCGACCTCGCCGACCTCGAGGTCTTCCGGGCCCTCCTCGAACCCCTGGGCGTACGAGGCCTCACCGTGGACTGCGACGACTGCGGCAAGACCCATTACATCGACTGGGAGCTGCTGCACGGCAATCTTCGCCATCTCCTCGACGAGGGACTGCCCCGGGTCCACGAACCCGCGCTGTCCCCCGACCCGGTCGACTACGTCAGCTGGGATTACGCCCGCGGCTACGTCGACGGCGTGATCGACAGCGAGGAGGGCCACGGCGACTCCTGAGCCGCTAACAGTGGCCCCGGCCGCCCTTCCCCCGCAGTGTGCCGATCCGCTCCCCCGCGGAACCGCAGAGCCTGGCCGTCTTCCGCCTCTGCCCTCCGGGCCGCACCGGATCCGGCTGCAGATGACCGCCGTCCGGCCGCGTCAGCTTCCCGTCCCGGCCCTGACCGAGACGGTTCTGATCATCGCGGTTCTGATCATCGCGATTCTCACCGTCGCGGTTCTGATCATCGCGATTCTCACCGTCGCGGTCCTGGCCGTCGCGGTCCTGGCCGCCGCGGTCCTGGCCGCCGCGCAGGGGCGTCTGGAGCCGGTCGGGCCCGCGTGGGGCCGAATCCGCCGGGCCGGTCCCACCGCGGGGCCGGGCGGCCTCCTGGCCCCCGGTGTCACGGTGAGGCCCGGGTGTCCCGTCTTCGGCCCGGGGCCCCCGCACCGACGAGCTGATGGAGTCCTGCAACCGGGACCGGGAGTCGGGCTGCGGCACCTGGGTCCGCTCCACGACGGCCGGGGGACGCTCGAAGGGGACCCCGAGCCCGCCACCGGCGGCGGCCACGCCGGTCGTGGCCAGCATCGCGCCGGTCACCCCGAGCGCCACGACCGTGCGGGAACCGAATCTGCCCGGTCTGCGGCCGGACGGGGCCGGGCGGCGCGCCGGGAGCGGCGGCGCGCCTTCGTCGACGTCGTCGACCAGCGCCTGCAGGACCAGGACCACCGGGTCCTGCGCCGCCCCGGGCAGGGCTTCGCCCTCATCCCCCGAAAGCGCAGAGCGACGTGCCGACAACGCCTCCACGACGGCGTCGGTGTCGCGGATCACGGTGATGTCGAGCCGCTCCGCACGCCCCTCCCGGGAGAGGCCGGCCGGCTCGTCCGCGCGCCCCTCCGTCAAGCGATCGACTCCTCGGTCGCCATCGCCCGGAGCCGAGCGAGAGCCCTGTGCTGCGCCACCCGTACGGCACCTGCGGACATGCCCAGAACATTACCGGTCTCCTCCGCCGACAGACCCGCGACGACTCTCAGCATCACCAGTTCACGCTGGTGATCCGGAAGGCGGTACAGAAGGTTCTTGGCACGTTCGGCCTCGGTGGAACGGACGACCGTCTCCTCCGGGCCGGGACGATCGTCGGGACCGTCGGGCAGGTCCTCGGTCGGCACGGCCGCCCGGATGGCGCTGCGCAGCGCATCGGCGATCTTGTGAGCGGCGATCCCGAAGACGAAGGACGCGAAGGGCCTGCCCATGTCCCGGTAGCGCGGCAACGCCGACAGGACCGCGATGCAGACCTCCTGCGCCACGTCGTCGGCGATGTGGTAATGACCGGAGACCCGGCCGAGCCGTGCCCGGCAATACCGTACGACCATGGGACGGATCTGGGCGATCAACACCTCGATCGCGCCCGGGTCTCCCTGGACGGCGAGGCTCGTCAATTCCTTGAGGTCACCTTCGTCAGATCTCGCCGTACGCGCCGCTCGCGCCCGACTCTCGGCCCGGGGTGTCGCGGGCCCTGCGATTGCTCCCTCGGTCACGTAGAGCATGATGCCTATCGAGATCCGGCGTGTCTGCACTGTGGACGACAACGGAATGGTCACAGTGCTCCAGCCGGCCACGCGCGTCACCGTCTGTTCCCGCACCGCCCCGCGGGGTGAGATCGGAACGTTCCGGCACAGGCGGTGCCGGAACGCCGCGAGGCCCCCGCCGGCCATGCCGGCGGGGGTCCCAGAGGACGATCGGATCAGTGGCCGTGCCCGTGGCCGTGACCACCGGCCTGCGGCTCCTCCTCGGCCGGCTTCTCCACCACGAGCACCTCGGTCGTGAGCAGCATGCCCGCGATGGAGGCGGCGTTGGTGACCGCCGAGCGAGTGACCTTGACCGGGTCGATGACGCCCTGGCCGATCAGATCGCCGTACTCATCGGTCGCGGCGTTGTAGCCGTGCCCGACGGACAGCTCCCGGACCTTGGCCACGACGACGTAGCCCTCCTGGCCCGCGTTCTCCGCGATCCAGCGGGCCGGCTCGACGAGCGCCCTGCGAAGCGCCTCGGCGCCGGTGGCCTCGTCGCCGGACAGGCCCAGCGCGTCGAAGCCGTCCTTGGCGACGTGCACGAGCGCGCTGCCGCCACCGGCGACGATGCCCTCCTCGATGGCCGCGCGAGTCGCCGAGATGGCGTCCTCGAGGCGGTGCTTCTTCTCCTTCAGCTCCACCTCGGTCGCGGCACCGACGCGCAGCACGCAGACGCCGCCGGACAGCTTGGCCAGCCGCTCCTGCAGCTTCTCGCGATCCCAGTCGGAGTCGCTGTTCTCGATCTCGACCTTGATCTGGGCGATCCGGCCGGCGATGTCCTGCTCGTCGCCGACGCCGTCCACGATCGTGGTCGCGTCCTTGGTGACGGTGATCCGGCGGGCGCTGCCCAGCACGTCGAGGCCGACGCTGTCGAGCTTCAGGCCGATCGACTCGCTGACGACCTGGCCGCCGGTGAGGGCCGCCATGTCCCCGAGCATGGCCTTACGCCGGTCGCCGAAGCCGGGAGCCTTGACCGCGACACTCACGAAGGTGCCGCGGATCTTGTTGGCGACCAGCAGGGCCAGCGCCTCGCCCTCGACGTCCTCGGCCACGACCAGCAGCGGCCTCTTGCTCTGGGCGACCTTCTCGGCGAGCGGCAGGAACTCCGCGACGTTGGAGATCTTGCCCTCGAGGATGAGCACGTAGGCGTCCTCGAGGACGGCCTCCATGCGCTCGGCGTCGGTCACCATGTGCGGCGACAGGTAGCCCTTGTCGAACTGCAGCCCCTCGGTGAACTCCAGCTCGAGACCCATGGTGTGGGCCTCCTCGACGGTGATGACACCGTCCTTGCCGACCTTCTCGAACGCCTCGGCGATGAGCTGGCCGATCTGGGCGTCCTGGGCGGAGATGGTCGCGACGTGCGCGATCTCGCCCTTCTCCTCGACCTCGCGCGCGACCTTCAGCAGCTGGTCGGAGACGTACTCGGCGGCCGCGTCGATGCCACGCTTGAGCGACAGCGGCGACGCGCCGGCGGCGACGTTGCGCAGTCCCTCGCGCACGAGCGCCTGCGCCAGCACGGTGGCCGTGGTGGTGCCGTCACCCGCGACGTCGTTGGTCTTGGTGGCGACCTCCTTGGCGAGCTGAGCACCCAGGTTCTCGTACGGGTTCTCCAGCTCCACCTCACGAGCGATGGTCACACCGTCGTTGGTGATGGTGGGCGCACCGAACTTCTTGTCGATGACGACGTTGCGGCCGCGCGGGCCGATCGTCACCTTCACGAGGTCCGCAAGGGCGTTGACGCCGCGCTCCAGAGCCCGGCGTGCGTCCTCTTCGAACTCCAGGATCTTCGTCATGAAAGTCCTCTCGATCTCATGGACGCACTGCCGCGCGTCCGGTCACAAAACGACCGCCCCGGCCACCCCTGAAGGGCTGACCGGGGCGGGTGTATCACGTCTCGCGTGATTACTTCTCGACAATCGCGAGCACGTCGCGAGCCGAGAGGACGAGGTAGTCCTCGTTGTTGTACTTCACCTCGGTGCCGCCGTACTTGCTGTAGAGCACCACGTCACCCACCGAAACGTCGAGCGGGATGCGGTTCTTGCCCGCGTCGTCCCACCTGCCCGGGCCCACGGCGAGGACGGTGCCCTCCTGGGGCTTCTCCTTCGCCGTGTCAGGAATGACCAGGCCAGAGGCGGTGGTCTTTTCGGCCTCAAGCGGCTGGACCACGATGCGGTCCTCGAGCGGCTTGAGAACAACCTTGGTGGCGGTCGTCACGATCGGACCTCCCCTTCGATTGCGATCCTCGGCTGGCCTGATGGACCAGCCGCACATTTGTAGAGAGGCGACCCTGGACCGGCCTGTCGTCGCGGGAGCCAGACCGACCTTGTCGCTCGTTGGCACTCTCACGTTGAGAGTGCCAGCACGAACAGTATGCCGTGCCCACGGACCCGTCAACACAGAGGCCGTCGAACCGCCGGTCCGGATCCGGAGGCATGGGTCGCGGCCACGGGCGCATACCGGTCTCCGGTTCCCCAACTTCGTGGAATGGCAAAAAGGGCGCTCGCCACCAGGCCCCGGGGCACCGGCGCCGGGATATCCGGCCAAATATCTTACTTGTGCGGGCAACGCCAAGCCATGACCCGTAAAAGCCGGGCAAATCCTGCGCCTTTACCGTAAGCCCGCCACCCGGGATCGCCCCGGCGGATGACCTGAACCGCCTCGGCCACCACGCCGGAATGGCCAGGCCGTGATGGCGAGCCGAGAGCGCGGCGGCATCGCGATGGACCGCGTCGAGGGTGATGGAGGGTGATGGGTCGCGATGGATCACGGTGGCCGGCCATCCGCCGGAGGGACCCTTCCCCGGCGGGATCGGGCTCATCCGCCTCCATCGACGGCGGCGGCGCGGGCCACCGGCCGTTCCAGCGGCCCATCCCCACATACCACCCGCATCCCGATCAAAGCGACAAATTCCTATCCACCGGACAATATTGAACATAATTCTCCACCGAAGAGAATGCTCATATTCGGCGCGGAAATATCCATGTTCCCGGCTCTCGGTTATGGGGACTCCGCACACGCACTAAAGTGAACGCTTCACGATTCAATGCCGCCGCCATTTCCGTGACGGCGCACAAACGTGACGGCGCACAAAGGAGCATCGGGTGGAAATCGACCTCGGCTCCCCCCGGACGGGGGGTCAGCCGGTCTCGGACCGGAGGCGGGAGTCGCTCGCCCGTCCGGCACGGGACGCCGTGACCGGCCGGGGAGGATTCAGCCGTCCGGCCGGCCGCCCGCCCGCACCCCTCGAAGGGACCATGCCCGCCCTCGAAGAGACCCCGCCGTTCCTCGAAGAGACCCCGCCGTTCCTCGCCGGGGCGCCGCCGCGCCCCCGCCGCGGGGGAGGGGGACAGCGGCACCGCCCCTGCCTCGGGTGACGGCGGCCCGCGCCGCCACCGGTCCCGGGCGGTGCGCACAGCACCGGCGCGTGACGATCATGCTAGGTCGCTGACGTGCACCTTGTTACGTTCCGTTTTCATAAAATCACTCCCGATACCATGGGGAATCCGTTTTGATGGATCTCGTGTCCGAGCCACAACCGCCCGCAACCGGTGACGCCCCCAGCCCCGAGACCCTGCACTGGGTGGAGAAATGCCTCGGCACGGGCAGCAGAGTCAAGCTGGTCCGTCCGCTCGGCGGGGGCGTGTCCCATGCCAACCACGCGCTCCTCGTCGAGAGCCGCTCCGGGAGCGCGCACCGGCTGGTGCTGCGGCGCTGGGCACGGCCGGGCCGGACGGCGAGCGACCTCGAGTTCTCACCGGAACGGGAGATCGCCGCGCTGGCGCTCCTGGCCGGCTGTGAGATCCCGACCCCGTCGCTGGTCGCCGCGGACCCGTCCGGCGCCTACTGTGACGTCCCCGCGCTGCTGATCACCAGGCTGACCGGTCATCCTCCCCGGCCCGCCCCCGCCGACCTGCCCGAATACCTGATCCAGCTCGCCGCCGCGCTGCTGTCGGTGCACGCGATCGAAGGGGCCCCCACGATGCCCCCCTACGCCCCGTACAACCGCCTGGAGGTGCGGCGCCCACCGGTGCACGCGGTCCGGCCGCGGATATGGGAGCGGGCCTTCGACGTGGTCGCCGGGCCCTCCCCCGAGGCGCCGCCGCGCTTCATCCACCGGGACTACCACCCCGACAACACGCTCTGGTCGTACGGCAGGCTGACCGGGGTGGTGGACTGGGACAAGGCGTCCTACGGCCCGATCGCGATCGACATCGCCCACATGCGCTGGAACCTCGGGCTGCGCTACGGGGTCGCCGCCGCCGACCGCTTCCTCGCCGCGTTCGACCAGGTCCGTGGCGGCTATGACCACGACCCGTACTGGGACCTGCGCTGCGTCATCGACCTGCTCCCCGAACGCGGCGGCGACTCGGCGCTCGACGAGGCCCAGGTTCCCCTGCTCGAGGCCTACGTCGAGGGCCTGCTGGCCCAGCTCGGGAGCCCGACCCGCTGAGCCGGCGCCGTCAGAGCGACACGGTGGTGATGGGCAGCGAGGAGTCGGCCGGCAGGTCCAGGGCCGAGGGTGCGGCGCCCGCGGCGACCAGTTCGGCGCCCAGGGCCGCCACCATGGCGCCGTTGTCGGTGCAGAGGCCCGGGCGTGGGACCCGCAGCCGGACTCCCGCGGCGTCGCAGCGCTCCTGGGCCATCGCGCGCAGGCGGGAATTGGCCGCGACCCCGCCGCCGATCAGCAGATCCGAGACTCCGTTGTCGCGGCAGACGGCGAGCGCCTTCTTGGTGAGCACGTCCACCACGGCCTCCTGGAACGAGGCGGCCACATCGGCGACCGGCACGGGCTCACCGGCCCGCTCGCGGGCCTCGACCCACCGTGCCACGGCGGTCTTCAGGCCGGAGAAGGAGAAGTCGTAGGTGCCGTCGTCGTATTTCCCGCGGGGAAAGGCCACGGCGTCACGGCTGCCGGTCCTCGCCGCCCGGTCGACGTACGGGCCCCCGGGAAAGCCCAGGCCGAGCACTCGGGCGACCTTGTCGAAGGCCTCACCGGCCGCGTCGTCCACGGTGGCGCCGAGCGGGCGTATGTCCGAGGCGACATCGGGCACGAGGAGGAGGGAGGAGTGTCCGCCCGAGACCAGCAACGCCACCGACGGCTTGGGCAACGGCCCGTGTTCGAGCTGGTCCACGGCGACGTGCGCGGCCAGATGATTGACTCCGTAGAGGGGCTTGCCGAGGGCCAGCGCGTAGGCCTTGGCGGCCGCGACGCCCACGAGCAGCGCCCCCGCCAGCCCGGGACCCGCGGTCACCGCGATGGCGTCGATGTCCTGGAAGGCCACTCCGGCCTTGGCCAGCGCCCTGGACACCGTCGGGGTCATCGCCTCCAGATGGGCACGGGACGCCACCTCGGGGACCACCCCGCCGAACCGCGCGTGCTCCTCGACGCTCGAGGCCACCGCGTCGGCGAGCAGCGTGTGCCCGCGCACGATCCCGATCCCCGTCTCGTCACAGGAGGTCTCGATCCCGAGGACCAGCGGAAGATCACGCATCCGTGTCCTCCGCGGGCCCGAAGCCGAACACCCTCCTGCGCGGAGCTCCCTGCCGGCACATCACGATCGCATCCATCCCCGATGGCTGGTAGTACCGTTTCCTTACACTGATCTGGCTGAAGCCGAAGTGTTCGTAGAGCCTGCGGGCCCGCGCGTTGTCGGCCCGCACCTCCAGGAACACCGCTTCGCAGTTCCGGCGACCGGCCTCCTCGATGAGTTCGGTCAGGAGCGCGGTGCCGATGCCGTATCCCTGCCGGTCCGGCCGCACACTGATCGTCTGCACGTCGCCCTGTCCTCCGGCGGCCGCCAGGCCCGCATAGCCGACGATCCGCCCCGCGGGCTCGGTCGCGACGACGTAGTGACGCGTGCGCGGCTGGTCGTCGAGCTCTCCGCGGAACATCTCCGCCGACCAGGCCTCGTCCTCATAGAGCAGCCGCTCCAGTTCCTCGACCGCGGGCAGGTCCTCGGGTGTCATCACCCGCAACCGCGCGGGGCCGGCGGCCTCACGGGTGCTCACCCGGGGGTCACCTTCTTGCGCGGGCCCGGCTCACGCGCGTCCGGGCGGCGGAGGTAGAGGGGCTCGGCCGGCAGTAGCGGCAGGCCCGTACCACCGGAGAGCCGGGTCACCACGAGTTCGGCCATCGCCGTCGCCGAGGGCAGGCGCGGCGACGGATCCCCTGCCGAGCCGAGCACGTCGGCGTACAGCTCCGCGCCCTCGCCGATGACCGGCAGCCCCAGAGCCGCCGCGTCCGCGGGCGGTCCCACGGCCGGTTCGCCGGCCCGTGCCCGCGCCGAGTCGTAGCGAGCCCAGTAGACCTCCTTGCGGCGGGCGTCGGTGGCGACCACGAACGGTTCCGTACGGCCCGAGGCCCAGGCGATCGCGTCCAGGGTGCACACCCCGTGCACCGGGATGCGCAGCAGGTCACCGAGCGCATAGGCGGTCACGAGGCCGACCCGCAAACCGGTATAGGGGCCGGGACCGACGCCCACCGCGACCGCGCTCAGGTCGGCCGGAACGACACCGGCCTCGGCCAGCACCGCCGCGATGGAGGGGGCGAGCAGCTCCGCGTGCCGCCGCCGGTCCACGGTCTCGGTGGCCGCGCGCATGCGGATCACCTCGCCGGGGGACCATTCGTACAGAGCGACGGTGACCGCGGCGGTCGCGGTGTCAAAAGCCAAGACCAGCACGGAGTCACAGCTTAGTGGCAAGCACCCGCCCGCCGTGGTGCGGGCGGTGGCCGGCCGGGGTCAGCCGCGGGCGAGCACGGTCAGGGCGTCCCTGGTGGCCTCGACGGCCCCGTCGATGGCCTTACCGGACGGCAGCGGCGCTTCGGCGTCGTTACCCCCCGCATAGTGCACGGTGACCAGCACGTTGGCCGAGCGCACATTAACGATGGCCTCCCCGAACCGCTGGAGGCCGTGCAGGCTGTAGGTCAGGTAGCCGGACTCCCCGACGTCCTTGACGCTCCGCTTCACCGTGACCTTCCGGCCGGCGGGGAGCCCACGGCCGGCGTCGTCGGCCTCGCGTTCGCCGTCCAGGGTCCTTTGCGCGGCGTCGGCCGCGGAACCGGTCCCCGCTCGGGGGACCGCCCTCAGCTCGACGGTCAGCTGGCGCCGCTCCTGGTCGCCGAACCGGCTCCAGACGCACTGGTTGTGGGAGTCGGTCACCGTGAACGCGTCGGACTGGGTCCGGTCGGCCTCCGGCACGAGGGCCCGCGCGACACGGTCGCTCACGAGATCACAGGCGTCGGGGACGGCCTGGCGTTCGGTCGGGGCCGGCACGGTCGAGTTCTTCGCCGACATGCCCTGGGACGTGAGCCCGGGCTCGGCACCCGAGGCGGACCGCGTCAGGACGAACACCGCGGCAGCCCCGCACAGGAGCGCTCCCGCCGCGACACCGGTCAGGACCGGCACGGCCCCCCGGCGCTCCCCCCGCGACGCGCGCCGGGAGATCCGATGACTGCCGCTCATCGAGGGTCCCCCATCTGAAGGGTGGGTGTATGTCCGGAAAAAGTAGGTTACGCCCTCATGAATCCGTAAGCCATCGTCCGACCGGGAAATCAGCGCACGGAAATCAGCCGGACCCACCGGTCAGCGGAAGATCGCCGAGGCCGGCCCATCGTCGCCCGATCCCCCTCACGGACAGGACACGCTCCTCCGTCAGCGCGTCGTCACGGCCGATGGAGATCTCGAGCCGGTCCTCGGCCAGCCCCTCCGCGAGCCCCTCCCCCCACTCCACCACGGTGACCGATTCCTCGAGCGAGGCGTCGAGGTCGAGGTCGTCGAGCTCCACGAAACCACCGAGCCGGTAGGCGTCGGCATGGACCAGCGCCGGCCCTCCGGCCAGCGAGGGGTGGACGCGGGCGATGACGAACGTGGGAGAGGTGATCGGCCCGCGGACCTTCAGCCCCTCGCCGATGCCCTGGGTGAGGGTCGTCTTGCCGGCTCCGAGATCACCGGACAGCACCACCAGGTCACCGGGACGCAGGAACGCCGCGAGGCGCGCCCCCAGCTCCCGCATGGCCTCCCCGGTGGGAACGACCAGTTTCATGCCGGATGTCATGCCGAGCGCTCCTGGGACTGTGGCGTGACCCTGGCGACGAGACGGCGCAGAGCACCGGTGACGATGCCGGGATATTCGAGCGGCAGCAGGTGTCCCGCTTCGGCGACCTGGATCATTTCGGCGCCGGCGATGGCATCCGCGATCACCCGGCCGTGCGCGGCGGAGGTGAGCCGGTCGGCCCCGCCGGCCAGCACCAGCGTCGGGACCCGGCCGATCACCTCCAGCGAGGTGGTCCGGTCGTGCGACATGAGACCGGGGTAGAACTCCGCGATCACGTCGATCGGCGTGGCCCGGATCATCTCCTCGACGAAGTCGACGACGGACGGGCTCACGTATCTGTCCGCGAAACCCATCCGCCGGATCACTATGAAGGCGATGTCCGCGCCCACCTGGCGGGTGCGGTCCACGATCTCGGCCCGCCGGCCGAGACCCCGGACCACACCGGACGCCAGCGGCCGCACCATCTTGGCGAGCACGAGCGGAAGTCCCAGGGTGATCTCGCCGAGGCCGCCGCAGGAGGTGTTGATCAAAGCGACACCGACGACCTGGTCGCCGAACAGTTCGGGGTGCCGCTCCGCCAGCGCCATGATCGACATACCGCCCATGGAGTGGCCGACGAGAAGGACCGGCTCACCGGGCCGGACCGTCGCCCGCATCACCGCGTAGAGGTCCTCGCCGGTCTGCTCGATGGTGGCGTACGTGGGCCTGCTGCGGCCCGACCGGCCATGACTGCGCTGGTCCCAGAAGACCATCCGGGTCCCCGGCAGATCGCGGCGCTGGTAGTGCCAGGAGTCCTGGTTGAGCGCGTATCCGTGGGAGAAGATCACCGTGAGCGGTGCGTCGTCGGGCCCCTCGGTCTCGACGTGCAGCGGGACGCCGTCGTCGGCCAGCACCCGGAGGGGTTGCCCGCGCAGCCCGCCGAACGGTTCGTTGACGTCGGGGTCGGGGCGCAGGCCCACCCTCCCCACTGCGATCTTGCGGGCCCCGACCGCCACGCCGACACCCGCGGCGCCGAGGCCGGCCACGACCCCGGCGACGCCTATTCGCCACTTGTTCCTGCCGTTCATGCACTCCCCTCGGGACGGCCTTCGTAGACCCGTGGCACCCGGGTCCCGATCCTGGTCACGATCTCATAGGAGATCGTGCCAAGGGCCTGCGCCCACTCCTCCGCCGTGGGCTCACCGCGGTCGCCCGGCCCGAAGAGGACCACCTCCGCTCCGGGGGAGATGGCCTCACCGTCCATGTCGATGACGAACTGGTCCATGCAGACGCGACCGGCGATGCGCCGCCGCCGTCCGCCGGCGAGGACCTCGAGCAGATTGGATCCCTGCCGTGGCACTCCGTCGCCGTAACCGGCCGGGACCAGGGCCAGCGTGGTCTCCCGCGTCGTGACGTAGGTGTGGCCGTACGACACTCCGCTCCCCGCGGCGACGCGCTTGACCACGGCGACACCGGCCGTCAGCGTCATCGCCGGCCGCAGCCCGAAGGTGCCGAGCCCCGGTGCCGGCATCAGGCCGTACGCGGCGATGCCGGGCCGTACGAGGTCGTAGCGGGCCTGGGGGAGGGTCAGGAGAGCGGCCGAGTTGGCCAGATGACGGACCTGAGGGCGGAGACCGGCCTTCTCGGCCAGCTCCACGGCCTCCTGGAACAGGCCGATCTGGCGCGGGATCGACGGATGGCCCGGCTGGTCGGCACAGGCGAAGTGCGAGTAGATCCCGACGACGTCGATGAGACCGGCGGCCTGGGCGGCCAGAGCGGCGTCGACCACTGCGGGCCAGTCGCTCGGCCCCGCGCCCCCACGCGACATTCCGGTGTCGGCCTTGAGGTGCACGCGCGTGGTGCGACCGGCCGTGCGGGCGGCGGTGGCGAGTTCCCGCACCATCCACGCCGTTCCGGCCGTCAGGTCCAGGCCCGCCGTGACCGCCTGGTCGTAGGGCTCGCCCGGCACACCGAGGCACACCAGGATCGGCGCGTCGACACCGGCCGCGCGCAGCGCCAGGCCCTCGGCCAGCTTGGCGACACCGAGCCACGTGGCGCCGCCGGCCAGCGCGGCGCGCGCCGACTCCACCATGCCGTGGCCGTAGGCCTCGGCCTTGACCATCGCCATGACCTCGGCGCCCCCGGCGTGCTCACGCAGGAGGGCGATGTTGTCGCGGATGGCGTGGAGGTCGATGCGCGCCTGTGCCGGACTCGTCATGTCCGCCGAGTCTGCCAATTGTCTCGCCATGATCACCGCATATCCGTCTCTGCCGCCCTGGTGTCCCCAGACAGGGTACGAAACGCCCTGGGAAGTGCGGTGATGACATCCTGGGCGCTGATCGGCGCCTCGCCCTCACCACCGGGTGAGACGGCCAGCCTCGCCGCGAGGCCGTGCACATAGGCACCCGCCGTCGCCGCGTCGAGCGGGCTCATCCCACCGGCCAGCAACGCGCCGATGAGCCCGGAGAGCACGTCGCCGGTCCCCGCGGTCGCGAGCCACGGGGTGCCGGTGGGGTTGACCCGGACCGGCCGGTCCTCCTCGGCGATGAGCGTCGTCGAGCCCTTGAGGAGCACGATCGCCGGAAGCTCGGCGACCGCCCTGCGGACGTGCTCGAACCGCCGGGCCTCGATGGCGTGCCGGTCCGCGCCGAGCAGCCGGGCCAGCTCGCCGGCGTGTGGGGTGAGCACGGTGGGGGCGGTCCGGCGCAGCAGGTCCCGGCGCCGTGCCAGCACGGTCAGGCCGTCCGCGTCGACCAGCACGGGCAGGTCGGTGCCCAGCGCGGCGGCGAGCAGCTCCTCGGCATGGTCGCCGGTGCCGAGGCCCGGTCCGACGACCCAGGCCTGCACCCGGCCCACGTCCAGGCCCGAACCCGGCTCGGCCACGGCCGCGATCGCCTCCGGCCACCGCTGCCTGACCAGGTCCACGACCGGGGCTACGGAGGCGAAGCGGACCATCCCGGCACCACCCCGGATCGCTCCCCCGGTCGTCAGCACGGCCGCGCCGGTGAACCGCTCGCTCCCCGCGACGATCCCGACGACGCCGCGGCGGTATTTGTCGGTCTCCGGCCCCGGGCGTGGCGGCCGTACGTCCTCCGGCCACGCGGACACCACGTCCGGGTCGGGCAGATAGGGGCCGAGTCCGATGTCCACCAGTTCGACGACGCCGGCGTGCACGGCTCCGGGATCGATGAACAGGCCCGGCTTGTACGTGCCGAAGGTCACGGTGACGTCGGCCATGACCGCCGCGCCCGGCACCTCGCCGGTGTCGGCGTCGACGCCGCTCGGAACGTCACAGGCCACGACCAGCGCGGGTGTGTCCCGTGTCCGTACGGCCAGGCCGGCGTAGGACTCTTTCAGCGGGCCGTGGCCGCCGATGCCGGTGAGGCCGTCGATCACCAGATCCGCGTCGTCGACGACCGCCTCGTCGTCGGTCACCTTGCCGCCGGCCTCCCGCAGCGCCCGCAGTCCCTCCGGGTGCGCCCTCGAGCCCGCGAGGACGGCCTGGACCCCGGTGCCGCGCCGGGCCAGCCGCGCACCCGCGAACAGGGTGTCGCCGCCGTTGTCGCCGCTGCCGACCAGCAGGACGACGCGGGAGCCGTACACCCCCGGGAGCAGCTGGGCGCAGACGGCGGCCAGCCCCGCGGCGGCACGGCGCATGAGCGCCCCCTCCGGGAGGCGGGCCATCAGCGCCTGCTCGGCCGCCCGGACCTTGCCGACCTGGTGCGCATATCTCATCGCTCGCTCCGCTCACCCGCTGTGCCGGTCGTCCGGCCTGTCATCTGGTCTCCGCGACGACGACCGCCATGGCGACGCCGGCGTCGTGGCTCAGGGACAGGTGCCAGTGCGTGACACCGTGTCGCCGCGCCGCCTCGGCCACCGTGCCCTCGACGTGCAGGATCGGCCGGCCGCCCTCGGCCTTGCGGACCTCGACATCGGTCCACAGCAGTCCGGGCGGCGCGCCGAGCGCCTTGGCCACCGCCTCCTTGGCCGCGAACCTGGCCGCCAGCGACCTCGGCAGGAGCTCCCGCTCGGTCTCGGTGAACAGCCGGATCCGCAGCCTCGGCGTGCGTTCCAGGGACTGCTCGAACCTGCCCACGTCGACGACGTCGATCCCCACACCCACGATCACGTGTCCAGGGTGCCACGCCCTGGTCAGAACAGAAGCGCGCCCCGGCCCGAACAGAAAAGACCGGTCAATCATCTGAAGAGCCCCCGGCGGCGGGGGGCTCAGGGACTAGAGTTGCGTTCACGATCAGTCCTCTGGCCGCGAGCGGCACCGGCCCGTCGCCGTGCCGCGCGGGGCGGACCAGGGTCAGGTGATCGGCCCTGAGATCGTCTATGTTCACCGGCACCGACTCCAGCGAAACCGTATCCATCGGAACCAGGCCGGCTCCATATATTGCAGGTCACAGTGCATGCACTGCGGTGGCCCCGCCCGTACTCCGGGAGGGGCCACTTTCGCGACACCGGGCTATTCGACCGTGACCGACTTGGCCAGGTTGCGGGGTTGGTCGACGTCATGTCCCTTGGCCGTGGCGAGCTCACAGGCGAAGACCTGCAACGGCACGGTCGCCACGAGAGGCTGCAGCAGGGTCGGCACGGCCGGCACCCTGAGCAGGGTGTCGGCGTAGGGGGCCACGGTCTGGTCGCCCTCCTCGGCGATCACGATGGTGCGCGCGCCACGGGCCCGGATCTCCTGGATGTTCGACACGATCTTGTCGTGCAGCACCGCGCGAGCGCGTGGCGGGACCACCACGACGACGGGCAGCCCCTCCTCGATCAGTGCGATCGGCCCGTGCTTGAGCTCTCCGGCCGCGAACCCCTCGGCGTGCATGTAGGCCAGCTCCTTGAGCTTGAGCGCCCCTTCCAAAGCCACGGGATAACCGACATGGCGGCCGAGGAACAGCACACAGCGCTCCCCCGCGAGTGACCGGGCGAGCGCCCGGACCGGCTCCATGGTCTCGAGCACCTTGTTCACCTTGTCCGGCATGCCGGACAGCATCTGGATCATCGCGAAGACCTCGTCACCCCACTTGGTGCCCCGGACCTGCGCGAGGTAGAGCGCGATGAGATAGACCGCGACGAGCTGGGTCAGGAAGGCCTTGGTCGAGGCGACCGCCACCTCCGGACCGGCATGGGTGTAGAGCACGCCATCGCACTCGCGCGGGATGGTGGAGCCGTTGACGTTGCAGATCCCCAGCACGCGGGCGCGCTGCTCGCGCGCGTGTCTCAGCGCCATCAGGGTGTCCATCGTCTCTCCCGACTGGGAGATGGCGATCACCAGTGTGGACCGGGTGAGGATGGCGTCCCGATAGCGGAACTCGCTCGCCAGCTCGACCTCACAGGGGAGCTGGGCCCAGTGCTCGATGGCGTACTTGGCGATCATCCCGGCGTGATAGGCCGTACCGCACGCGACAATGATGATCTTGTCGACGTCGCGGAGCTCGTCGTCGGAGAGCCGCATCTCGTCGAGGGTCAGCCTGCCGTCCACGCCGATCCGGCCGAGCAGCGTGTCGGCGACCGCCCGCGGCTGCTCGGCGATCTCCTTGAGCATGAAGTAGTCGTAGCCGCCCTTCTCGGCCGCGGAGACGTCCCAGCCGACGTGGTATTCGCGCACGGTGGCGGGCTTGCCCTCGAAGTCGGTCACGGTCACCGCGTCCCGGCGCAGCTCGACCACCTGATCCTGGCCGAGCTCGATGGCGGCCCGGGTGTGCGCGATGAAGGCGGCCACATCGCTGGCGAGGAAGTTCTCTCCGGCCCCCCGGCCGACGACGAGCGGCGAGTTGCGTCGCGCGCCCACGACCACGTCCGGCTCGGCCGCGTGTACGGCCACGAGCGTGAAGGCGCCCTGGAGCCGGCGGCAGACGCGCCGCATGGCCTCGGCCAGCCGGACGGAGCTCCCGCCGGCCCCGGACAGCTCCTCCTCGAGCAGGTGGGCGACCGCCTCGGTGTCGGTGTCGGAGCTCAGCTCGTGTCCGCGCCGCTCCAGCTCGGCGCGCAGGACGGCGAAGTTCTCGATGATGCCGTTGTGCACGACCGCGATGGACCCGGAGCAGTCGGTGTGGGGGTGGGCGTTGCGGTCGTTCGGCGGGCCATGGGTCGCCCAGCGCGTGTGGCCGATGCCGAGGGTGCCGCCGGCCGGGCCGGCCGTGTCTGCTGTGGCCGCTGTGGCCGTACGTCCCGTCGCGGCGCCGTCCAGCCTCGCCACCTCGGGCGGCGGTGCCATGCCCGCGATGAGCGCGTTGCGGAGGTTGACCAGCTTGCCGGCCCGCTTGACCGTCCTCAGCGCGCCACCGCCCACCACGGCCACGCCTGCGGAGTCGTAGCCCCGGTACTCCAGCCTCGCCAGGCCGTCCACGACGACCTCGAGCGCGGGCTTGGCTCCCACGTATCCCACGATTCCGCACATGGCGGCCACACTAACCCGTGCTCAGCCGGCGGCCGCGCACCGGCGTGTCACCGTACGTACGGGCGCCGTCACTCCGTGCCTACCACCGACAACGTCCGCAGGCGTACGGCCGCGAGCGTGACGCCCAGCACGGTGACGACGGCGAGCAGCACGGCCGCCATGCCGAGCCCGACCTCGGAGGTGAGAGTGGAGGCCGGCGTCAGCGCGTCGGTCACGGAGAGCGCCCACTGCTGGATCGACAGCGTCCGGGCGCCGGGGGCGAAGTTGCCGACCAGCGTCTCCCAGACGAGGGCGTAGAGCAGGCCTATCGTGACGGCGTTGCGGCTGGCCACCGCGAGGGCCACGAAGACGGCGCAGTAGGCCGCGCCTCCGGCGAACGTCCCGATGGCGAAGGCCGGGGTGAGCCCGGCCGTCGTCCCGGTCATGAGGAGCCCGGCCACCAGTGTCGGCACGACGGCGAAGACGAACACCAGCACCAGCGCGACCGCGTACTTGGTCGTCGTGACGACCGGCCGCGGGATGGGCTTGGTGAGGATGTACATGATCTGGCCGTCGTCGATCTCCGGGCCGATCACCCCCGTACCGGCGATCAGGCAGAGGAGCGGCAGCAGCGTGCCCAGGGCGAACCGCTGCAGCACCGCCGTCGACACGTCGAGGTCGTTGTATCCGGTGATGCGCAGCGCCAGCGCGAGCACGAGCAGGACGCCCGGGAGCGCGAACAACAGCAACGCCCTCTTACGGCCCAGCATCCCCCGGAAGGTGATGTAGGCGATGGTGGCGTTCATCGGTCGCTCATCCCTTTCGCGGGGTGGGTACGGGTCACAGGGCCGGTCACGGGGCCACCAGGTAGGAGAACACGCTCTCCAGGGACTCGTCGGCCGGGGAGACCTCGAGCAGGCGCACCCCCTCCTTGCGGGCCACCTGCGGGAGCAGCCAGGTGAAGCGGCGGAAGTCCACGGCCTCGACCTGGAGGCCGGCCTCGCTCAGCTGGACGCTGCGGGCCGAGCCGTCCGCGATGATCGCCGAGGCCAGCGCGCGATCGTCGGAGGAGCGGACGACGAACACGTGCGGCCGGTCGGTCATGAGCCGCCGGATCGCCCGGAAGTCGCCCGAGGCCGCATGCCGCCCGGCCACCATCACCTCGATGTGGTTGGCCAGCCGCTCGACCTCTTCGAGGATGTGCGAGCTGAACAGGACGGTCCGCCCCTCGGCGGCCATCGCCCGGATCAGGTCCATGAGCTGCAGCCGCTGCCGCGGATCCATGCCGTTGAACGGCTCGTCGAGCAGCAGGACCGCCGGATCGTGCACGAGCGCCGAAGCCATCTTGATCCGCTGCTTCATGCCCTTGGAGTAGGTCCCGATCACCCGGTCCTTGGCATGCTCCATCTCGACCAGGGCCAGGGCGCGCTGCGCCGCGGCACCCGGCTGGGGCAGCTTGTGGAGCTTGGCCATGGAGAGCACGAACTGCGAGCCGGTGAGGAAGTCGAACGCCGACTCCCGCTCCGGCACCAGCCCGATGTGCCGGTAGACCTCGGGGTTCTTCCAGATCGGCGTTCCGTCGAGCGTCACCGTGCCCGATGAGGCGGGCAGGAAGCCGCCCATCATGTGGATCAGTGTGGACTTGCCCGCGCCGTTGGGGCCGAGCAGGCCGGTCACGCCGGGGCCCACCGCCATCGAGATGCCGTTGACCGCGACGACGTTCCCGTACCACCGGGAGACCTGGTGGAGTTGCAGCACGCTCATGGGGTCATCTCCCGGGACTCCTCCACGCGATCACAGCGGTTCGGGGTCCGCCACGCGATCTCGCACGTCTTCGCGGTCACGACAACCCCGCCTTACGGAACCGGCCGTACAGGACCGCGAGCGAACCGGCGACCACCGCGGCGCAGGCGAGGGCGAACACCGGGCCGCCGATGTCGGCCGGTGGCCCCTGCGCGGTCGACGGTTTCGCCTGCAGGAGACCGACCTGCACACCGTCGACGAGGTTGAACGGCGTGAACAGCCCGGCCCACGCGGCCACGTCGTAGTTCGTGTTGGCGAGCGCGATGGCCTGCACGATGCCGACCGTGGCGTTGCTGAGCAGATAGACCGCCACGACGGCGGCGACCCCGAAGCCGCGCCGGGGCGTGAACGCCGCCACCACGAGGGCGAACCCGGCCAGCACCAGCGCGAAGACCACGGATCCGGCCAGCCCGCCGGCGTAGTGCAGTGTCTGCTCGCCGACGCCCGGCATAGGGGCCCCGAGAGCCGTCTTGGGCGACCGGGTGACCAGCGCTCCGAGGTACAACAGCGTCTGCGGCGTCGCCAGCAGGACCAGCAGCGCCGTCACGAAGGCCGCGTACTTGGCCAGGACGAAGTCCAGCGAGGCCACCGGGCGGGAGAAGTACAGCGGCACGACGTGGAAGCGCAGCTCGCGCGAGGCGATGACCGGCGCCTGCGTGGCAAGGAAGATGGCGACGACCGGCTGCAGCACCATCGGATAGGTGGAGTAGCGGATCAGGGTGCCCGGCTCCTTGGTGATCGCCAGCACCGCCACGCTCCCGGCCGCCGGCAGCATCATGATCGCGAACAGCAGGAACGGCATGACCTTGGCCCGCGCGGGGCGCCCCAGGCCGTAGACCGCGCGCAGGTTGTGCACGAACAGGGAGCGCAGGACATAGGCCCTGCCGAGCCGCGGGCCCTCATAGTGCCGATAGCCGATGTCGTGAATGGTGCTCGTGCTCATTGGCTCGCTCCGCTCGCCGGTTCGCAGGCGCCTCGACGCGGGGGCTTCCCTCGTCGCGTGCTCACGCTCATTGGCTCGCTCCGCTGGGGACCCCGGGCGTGGCGAAGACCTCTTCGATGTGGTGGCGCCGCTGCTCCATCCGGATGAGGGCCAGGCCGAGGTCGGCCACGCCGTCGCGGATCGCGTCGAACGTCGTCTCGCCCGTCACCTCGACGAGCAGGAACCGCCCCTCGGGCCGCACGGTGAGCCCGGATTCGGCGAGCCTCTGGCCGAGCCGGTCGCGGCCCTCCTCGACCTCCACGATCAAGACGCCGCTGACCTCGGTGAAGGCCGCGACCGCCTGGGAACGCAGCAGCCTGCCGCCGTCGACGATCACCACGTGGTCACAGATCCGCTCCAGCTCGCCGAGGAGATGCGAGGTGACGAGGACGCTGATGCCGAACTCGGTGCCGATGCGGCGGATCAGGCCGAGCATCTCGTCACGCCCCGCGGGATCGAGCCCGTTGGTCGGCTCGTCGAGGAAGACCAGCTGCGGATCGTGGACGAGAGCCTGGGCCAGCTTGACCCGCTGGCGCATCCCGGTGGAGTAGCCCCCGATGGGCCGGTAGCGCTCCTCGTACAACCCGACATGGCGGAGGGTGTCCGCGGCGCGCTCACGCGCGGCGGTGGAGGGCAGCCCGCACATGCGGGCCATGTGGACGACGAACTCGGTCGCGGACACGTCGGGCGGCAGGCATTCGTACTCCGGCATGAACCCCACGCGCTCGCGGATCTGCTCACCCTGACGAGCGATGTCCAGGCCCAGGACGGATCCCTGCCCGCTCGTCGGGGGCAGGAGCCCGAGGAGGATCTTGATGAGCGTCGACTTGCCCGCGCCGTTCGCCCCGACGAGCCCGACGACCCCGGGCTCCACCGCGACACTCAGGTCGTCCAGAGCCGTGACCCCGGGGAACCTCATCGTCAGTCCCTGGGTAGCGATGATCGGCATGCCTCGAACCTAGTGGAACCGGGGCACCGCGTCCTCATCCTGGGGATGTACGTCCGTCCCTCTTGGTGGCGATGCCCCACAGGACCTTCTGCACCAGAAGGGTGACGAAACCCGCGATCACCATCCCGGCCACGCTCTCGGGGCCGAGTTCCTCCCAGACCACGGCGTCGTCGCCGTGCCCGGTCGCCCGGTCCTCGGCGACCTCCGCGACATCGGACGGCGCCTTCCACTTACCCTGGATTCCCTACTTGAGGGATATAGCGGGCATGGCTCGACAAAGGGATGGTGATGGAATGGCGGGCAGCCGGGCCGTGGCGGCCGCCGGAGCGCTGTTGTGGGCGCTGTCCGGATGTGGTCTGGACGCGGGGACACCGGGCCCGGAGGCCACGTCCGCCGCACCGGCCCAGAGCGCGGGGCCGGCCCGCCGTCAGCTCGACGACCTCCGGGTGGCCGGGCAGGCGGACACGGCCGGCTACCGGCGGGACCGGTTCGGCGTTCGCTGGAAGGACACCGACCACAACGGGTGCGACCAGCGCAACGACGTCCTGGCACGGGATCTGGACGAGGTCGGGAAGCGCGGGCGGTGCGTGGTGTTCGGCGGTCTGCTGCGGGACCCCTACACCGGCAAGGACATCCGCTTCGCCAAGTCCCGGGCCGCCGAGGTGCAGATCGACCACATCTATCCGCTCGCGCTCGCCTGGCGGATGGGGGCCGACCGCTGGAGCCCGGACCGGCGGGAGCGGTTCGCCAACGACCGTGACAACCTGCTCGCCGTCTGGGGCAGGCCCAACCAGCAGAAGAGCGACTCCGGTCCGGGTGAGTGGAAGCCGCAGAAGTCCTATCAGTGCGCCTACGCGGTCAAGTTCATCGCGATCTCGGCGAGGTACGCGCTGCCGGTGACCCGGGCCGACCACGCCGCACTCGGGGATTTCCTGACCCGCTGCTGAAGCGGCCTTTGCCGGCGGTCCGCAGATCACGCTGGCTAGAATCGGCGCTCATGAGCACGCAACCGCGGCAGAGCCACGATGACGAGGACCCCCAGATCACGAACCCAGAGATCACGGACCCGGAGATCACGGACCCGCAGGTCACCCGGATCCGGACGGAGCGCGCGGTGGGTGCGAGGGCGACCGGCGCGACGGTGACCGGAGCCGAGGCGACGGGCCTGAGCCTGCGCGCCGGGATGGGTCTGGGCGCCATCGCCCTGGGCGCCGTCACCCTGGGCGCGGTGGCCGTGGGCGCGGTGGCGATCGGCCGGCTCGCCGTCAAGCGCGCCGTCCTCGGCCACCTGCGGGCCGGGACCATCGAGATCGAACACCTCAAGATCGGCAGCTTGGAGATCGACAACTCCGGCTGAGCGCTCCGGCCCGGTCAGAGGATGTTCTGGACGTCGCGGGCGAGGCCCTCGGCGACCGACCGGGCCTGATCCTCACTCGAGGCCTCGACCATCACGCGGACCATGGGCTCGGTCCCGCTCGGCCGGATCAGCACCCGGCCCGTCTCCCCGAGTCGCTTCTCCGCCGCCGCGACCACCGCGGCGAGCTCGGCCGAGTCCTTGACCCGGACCTTGTCCACCCCGCGCACGTTGATGAGGACCTGCGGCAGCCGGGTCATGACCTTGGCGAGCTCGTCCAGGGGCCGCCCGCGCCGTGCCATGGCCGACAGCAGGTGCATGCCGGTGAGGACGCCGTCCCCGGTGGTGCCGTGCTCGAGCATGATGACGTGACCGGACTGCTCACCGCCGAAGGCGTAACCGCCGTCCTTCATCGCCTCGAGCACGTAGCGGTCACCCACCGCGGTCTCCACGACCGTGACACCGGCGTCGCGCATGGCGAGTTTGAAGCCGAGGTTGGACATCACGGTGGCGACGATCGTGTCACCCGGCAGCCGGCCCGCCTCACGGAGCTCGAGTCCCAGGATGGCCATGATCTGGTCGCCGTCGATCACCTCGCCCGAGGCGGTGACGGCCAGGCACCGGTCGGCGTCACCGTCATGGGCGATGCCGGCGTCGGCGCCATGTGCCAGGACCGCCGCCCGCAGAGCCTCCAGGTGCGTGGAGCCGCAGCCGGAGTTGATGTTCAACCCGTCCGGGGACGCACCGATCGTGATGACCTCCGCACCGGCCCGGCGGAGGACCTCCGGCGCCACCGTGGCCGCCGCGCCGTTGGCGCAGTCCACCACGACACGCAGACCCTCGAGCGAGCCGGAGAGCGTGGACAGCAGGTGGCCGATATAGCGCTCGGCCGCCCCCTCGGCGTCCCGGATCCGGCCGACCTCGGCGCCCGTGGGCGGCTCCCATGGCTCGCCGAGGTGTGCCTCGATGGCGTCCTCGATGGCGTCCGGGAGCTTGTAACCGCTGCGGTCGAAGAACTTGATGCCGTTGTCCGGCGCGGGATTGTGCGAAGCCGACAGCATGACGCCGAGATCGGCGTTCAACACGTGGGTCAGGTAGGCCACCGCGGGCGTGGGGAGCACCCCGAGCCGCAGGACGTCCACACCGGCGCCGGCCAGTCCCGCGGCCACCGCGGCCTCGAGGAACTCACCTGACGCCCGCGGGTCACGTCCCACGACCGCCACGGCCCGACGGCCCGAGAAGGCACCCGCCTCGCCGAGCACACGCGCCGCGGCGACCGCCAGGTCCATGGCCATTTGTGCGGTGAGATCGCGATTGGCGACGCCACGTACACCATCTGTCCCGAAGAGACGACCCACAACCCACTCCAGACGTACAAAAGAATCGGGCCGCCACGAATTCGCGGCGGCCCGATTCAGGCAGATTAACGCTTGCTGTACTGCGGAGCCTTACGGGCCTTCTTGAGACCGGCCTTCTTCCGCTCCTTGGCCCGGGGGTCACGGGTCAGGAAGCCGGCCTTCTTCAGCGCCGGGCGGTGGTCAGGGTCGACGAGCTGCAGCGCCCGGGCGATGCCCAGGCGGAGCGCACCGGCCTGTCCGGTCACACCGCCGCCGTGAACAAGGGCGATGACGTCGAACTGCTCCTCGGTGCTCAGCGTCACGAACGGCTCGTTGACGATCTGCTGGTGCACCTTGTTGGGGAAGTACTGGTCGAGCGTACGGCCATTGATGGTCCAGTTTCCCGGGCCAGGGACGATACGGACCCGCGCGATGGCCTGCTTGCGGCGGCCGGTGGCGTTGGCCGGGCCCGTGACCACGGAGGCCACTTGCTCGTCCAAGCTCTCGGGGCTCTCGCTGGTGTACTCGGAGGGTGTCTCCTCGTCGTACGTGTCGAACTCAGCGCCGTCGACAGGCGTCTCGATACCGGTGGACTCCGCCACGATTCTCCTCAGTTCTTTGGGGCTTCGGCCCGCGATCCCGGCCGCTGTGGGGCCGCCACCGATTCTCGGACTACTGGTCGATCTGGGTGATCTTGAAGGGCACCGGCTGCTGAGCCTGGTGCGGGTGCTGGGGGCCGGCGTAGACCTTCACCTTGCCGAACATCTTCCGGCCCAGCGAGTTCTTGGGGAGCATGCCCTTGACGGCCTTCTCGACCGCGCGCTCCGGGTGCTTGGCAAGCAGATCGCCGTAGGCGATGGACCTGAGGCCGCCCGGGTAACCGGAGTGGCGGTAGGCGCGCTTCTGCTCTCGCTTGTTCCCCGACAGCGCCACCTTTTCGGCGTTGATGATGACGACGAAGTCACCGGTGTCGAGATGCGGAGCGTAGATCGGCTTGTGCTTGCCCCGAAGCAGGGCCGCGACCTGGCTGGCGAGGCGACCCAGCACGACATCGGTCGCGTCGATGACGTGCCACTGACGCTGCACGTCAGCGGGCTTAGGGGTGTACGTGCGCACGGTCGTAAGCCTTCGTTTCTTGTCGACTTCTCAGCGGAATCCTGGTCGCGCCGCTCGGAACTGCTCCGACCTGGCGGCCTGGGGTAGCCGGGGCCCTGAGGCACACCGACATCTATGACGAACTCGCAGGATAGCCAGCCTGATGGCATGGGTCAAAGCGGATCGTCGGTGGCGGACTTCGGCCACCCTCAAGTATGCCCCACCCGAGGCGGTGGTGCGACCACATCGCACCGCGCCCGGCAACTGGACGATGATATCTGCCACCGGACTTAGCCTGATTTACAGATATAAGATGCGAGCCGGTCAGTTTCGTTCACGGGAGGGCCCCTGTCCAGGAATCGCACGACAGCCGCCGCGATGGCCCTAGCGACCCTCGCCATGAGTGCCGGTTTCGCGGCCGACCGGCTGTTGTTCTCCGAACCCAACACGCAGCTCGTCTTCGAGGAGCACCCCACGGGCGCCGCCACGACGCAGAGCGGCGACACCCCGGAGCGATCCCGGCGGGCTCCGTCCGCCGCGGGCTCCGTGGACCCGGCACCGCCCCTCAAGCGAGTCCAGCGGCCCACCACGCCGGCGACGCCCGGGACGCCCGCGGCGCCGGCACAGAGCGGACCGGCGGTGTCCATGAGCAGCGCGGAGGACGCGGTCGCGAGACTGACCAACCGCGAGCGGGCCAAGGCGGGGTGCCGGCCGCTCCGGCTCGACGGACACCTCCGCACCGCCGCGCGCCGCCATTCGACGGACATGGCGGCACACGGCTACTTCGGACACATCGCACCGGGTGGCGCGACGTTCATCGACCGGCTGAAGGCGGCCGGCTACCGCACTCCCGGCGCCGAGAACATCGCCAAGGGCTACCGGTCATCAGGGGAGGTCGTGGCCGGCTGGATGAAGAGCCCGGGACACCGGGCGAACATCCTCAACTGCGGGCTCCGGGCACTCGGGGTGGGCGTCCACTACGGCGCGGGCGGCCCCTGGTGGACACAGGACTTCGGCTGGGACTAGGCCCCTCCCCCGTCTCCCGGCGCGGGGGGCGGCTCCGTGTCATCGTGGCCGTGACCCCGCGTGGACGGGTCCCGCAGCGGGTCCGGATCCACGTACATCCAGCGATAGGGTCCTTAGGCATGACTTTCCCGGGTAACGAAGGCCAATCCGGCGGCTGGCCAGGAGAGCAGTCGCCGCAGGGGCCGTACAGCCCCGGACAGGGACGTCCCGACGCGCTCCCCCACCACCAGGACCCCGGGCACCCCGGCGGCCAGAGCGATCCTTACGAGCCGCGCCCAGGTGCTCCGTACGGCTCCGCGCCGCCTCCTTACGGGACACCCGGCGGACGGCCGCGGAGCGGCTATGAACGTGAGGAGGCCCGGCCGGACGGTCACGGCCGGAGTCCGTACGACCCGGGCCCGCCCTGGACCGGCTCGGAGGCGAGCGGCCGTCCCGAGGGTGAGCCCCACCCGCCCGCCGGCCGGGGCCGACGCGCCAGACCGGGCCCCACGCCCCGAGCACGGCGGAGGAACCTCGCCCTGATCGCGGGTGGCGCGGTGCTGGCCGGTCTCGTCCTCATCGGGGGCGGGATCGGCATCTCCGGCATGCTGGACGGCGGCTCCTCGCCCACGTCGGCGAAGTCTCCCGCGAGCCCGCGGGCGACGACCGCCTCGGCGGCCCCCACGGTGACGAACTCCCCGACCCGGCCCCGGGGCGGGCTCGGCAACAGCCGGGCGACCGATCCCCGGCCCCTCACGGTCAACGAGATCTTCCGGCACCGCCGGTTCGCGGTCGCCGGCAAGCGCTATGCGATGACGGCGGCCCGGTCGGACCGGGTCTGCGGCAAGACCGTCAACGGCGCCAAGCTCGTGGCGGCACTTCGACGAGGCTCCTGCACCCAGGTCCTGCGCGCCACCTTCGCCTCGGGCGACGGCCGGCTCATCGGGACCGTGGGCGTCGCGAACCTGCGCTCGGCGGCCGGCGCCAAAGCGGTGTCCCGGGTCTGGAACGACAAGGACGCGTGGGTCCAGCCGGTTCCCGGGCCCGGAATCACGAAGAAGATCGGGACCGGAAGCGCACTCGGCACGTTCCGTTACAAGGGGCACTACCTGCTGATGACATGGGTTCAGCAGCCCAACGGCAAGGAGATCCCCAGCAGTCAGCACCCCGCGGTCTCCAAGTTCAGCCAGGATGTGATGCTCGGCAGCGGGCTCTTCGAGGCTCTGAACTACCGGGGGAACGAGGGCAAGCCCCTCGAAAAGTGACTACTACGAATACTCTGGTTGCCTATGTCTGGTCGTGAAGAGACCGCTGAGCCCGTGGGGGACGCCGTCCCGGCCATCCCGCCGCACTTCGGTGAGGGGGCCTCCGTTCCGCCCGAGCCCGAAGCATCCGAGCCCCGAGCGTCCGAGCCCGAAGCATCCGAGCCCCGAGCATCCGGGCCCGGCGCACCCGCGCGGCCACTGACCGACCGGCTCGACGGTCCCAAGGCACCGTGGTGGGCGGTCCCCCCGGGGTCCTCTGACATCGCACCGGCCGGTGACGAGCAGGCTCGCGCAGAGGCACAGCCGCCACCGGGGACCCTTGTGGCCGGACCCGGGATGGCGGCCCTGGACACCCGGGGCGCCCTGCCGCCGCGGCCGCGGGCCGGACCGGCGGGCCGGGCCGAGCCGGCGTCCGCCCGCCCTGAGGGCCCCGGCGAGGTGACCGCTCCCATGCCGGCCGTCCGGGCCGAAGCACCGCTGACCCCCGACGCCATCCTTCCGCCGGGTCCCCGCCCCGGTGGTCCCGCGCCGATGTCCGCCCCGGCCTTCCCCACCGCAGCCGGGCCGGCCGCCATGGGTCCGTTCCACCACGGAGGGGGTACGGCCCCGTTCCCGCCGTCCACCGGCGGAGCCGACGGGAGAAACCGGACGGGCGGACCCGGCGGAGCGCCCGGGCCGATCGGGGCAAGCCGGCCGGCGGGGTCACGCGGCCGCCGGATCCTCCTCCTCGGCGGCGCCGCCGTGGGCGCCGTGACGGTCGGCGCGCTGATCTTCACCGGGGTCGGCACGATCGTCGGCCCGGCGGCACAGAAGAAATCCGTGGCCCGGCACAGCCCTTCCGGCCACGGCGGCCAGGCGGCCGGCCCGACGCCGTCCGCCCTTCCTCCCGGCCGCATGCCGGAACCGAGCATCGACAGTGAGCTGACCGACCACCGGCCGCTGTCGCTCAGCGAGCTGTTTCCCACCACGCGGATCATGCTCGCCGGCCGCCCGTACCGTCAGGACAAGACCTCGGTCAACCACCGGTGCGATCTGGCCGCGCGCGGGGCGATGGCCTCCGCGCTCAAGCGCGGCGGGTGCCGCGCCGTCGTCCGGGCGACCTTCGTCGACGGGACGAAATACGCGGTCACGACCGGGGTGGCGGCCATGCCCAGCCGGGCCGCCGCGGTGTCGGCGAGCCGTGCGGGCGACCCGAGCCGGTACGAGTGGTTCCGGGGCATGCGCGGCAGGATCGCCACGAACATGGATCAGGCGGGGGGCTACGCCTCGAGCACCGTACGCGGCCGCTACATCATCTACTCCTACGCGCAGTACGCCGACGGCACCCGGCCCCGGCCCGCGGATCCGGCCCTGAAGGACCTGACCCGTCAGTTCATCGAATACGCCGTCCGGCCGATCGAGGAGCGCGGCCGGTAGCGCCATGCCCGATGACGCCCGCACCGGCGGCCTCGGGGGTCAGATCGCTGTGCGCGCCAGGTCACTGTGACGTGACGACCGGCGGCTCCTCGCCCGATGCCGCCGTAGGTGCGGCGATGGTGAGCGTGCGGACCCGCCGGGTCTCCAGCGCCCGCCTGGCCAGTCCCTCGTCGCCGGGATAGCGGATCTCCTCCAGGGAGAGCCCATGGGCCGGCGCGACATTGACCCCGGAGTCACGGACACCGGCGGCGAGCACCTCGGCCGGCCACCCGACCGGCCGGCGGCCGTCACCGACCACCAGCAGAGCACCGACGAGGGCTCGCACCATGGAGTGGCAGAAGGCATCGGCCTCGACGGTCGCCACGGCGACGTGGTCCTCCTCCCGGGCCCACTCGTACCGCAGCAGGCGCCGGATGCTGGTGGCCCCCTCACGCCGGCGGCAGAACGCCGCGAAGTCGTGCTCGCCGAGCAGCAGGGCGGCGGCCGCGTTCATCCGGTCCAGGTCCAGTGACCGGGGATGCCACACGATCTCGTGCCGGCGCAGCGGCGGGAGCCCCATCGGCTCGTCGCAGACGCGATAGGCGTAACGGCGGGTGAGCGCGGAGAACCGCGCGTCGAACCCCTCCGGAGCCACGGAGACCCTCCACACCCGGACGTCCCGCGGGAGCACCCCCGCGAGCCGCCGGGGCAGGGTCCCCTCGAGCCCGGCATACGCGGCGGCGGGCACGGCGACGTGGGCCACCTGCCCGCGTGCGTGCACCCCCGCGTCGGTACGTCCCGCCACGGTCAGATCGGGCGGCGGATCGAGCCGCAGCACACGGGCGAGCGCCTCCTCGACGACGCCTTGGACGGTCCTCTGCGCGGGCTGACGAGCCCAGCCCGAGAAGCCCGACCCGTCATAGCCGATGTCGAGCCTGAGCCGGACCAGAGCGGTCACGCCGGCCGGGGTCCGCTTGTCCATTTCCGCTGCCTCTCCCGCAGTGGGTCCCCACGATCACCCGGCCCGTGCCCGGGCACCACTCCCCCGAAGCAGATCGCCCCGGATGCCGCCATGGGATCAGTCTTTCAAGACCGGCCTTCAAAGACCGAGCCCGCCGTCCCGGGTCGGGACGGCGGGCTCGGTCGCCTCGGGCAGCGCTTACTTGCCGCCCTCGGCCTTGTCGCTCTGGGTCTCCTCGACCGCCGTGGCGCCCTCGGCCGGCTCGGCCTTCTCCTCGGCCGCCGGAGCGGCCTCGGTCGCCGGAGCCGCCTTGGCGGTGGTGGTCGCGGCCGGCAGAGTCTCCTCGACGAGCTCGATCACGGCCATCGGCGCGTTGTCACCCTTGCGGGGGCCGACCTTCGTGATCCGGGTGTAGCCGCCGTTGCGGTTCTCGAACCGCGGTCCGATCTCGGCGAAGAGGGTGTGGACGACGTCCTTGTCCCTGATCACCGCGATGACCTGGCGCCGCGAGGCGATGTCACCACGGCGGGCCTTGGTGATCAGCTTCTCCGCCAGCGGGCGAACCCGCCGGGCCTTCGTCTCGGTCGTCTTGATACGGCCGTGCTCGAACAGTGACGCGGCGAGGTTCGCCAGAATCAGCCGCTCGTGCGACGGGCTTCCACCGAGACGTGCACCCTTGGTGGGCTTCGGCATGGCTGCTTTCTCCTGTTCCACCTGCATCGGCCGTGTCAGGTACCGATGTCAGTCCGGCGGCGCCGGGCGGCGCCGCCGGTCTTCGGATTCTTAGTACTGCTCGGTCTCGGCGTAGCTCTGGTCGTCGTCGCCGAAGTTGTCCGCCGCGGCGCTCGGGTCGAACCCGGGCGGGGAGTCCTTGAGCGACAGCCCCATCTCGACGAGCTTCTGCTTGACCTCTTCGATGGACTTGGCCCCGAAGTTCCTGATGTCCAGGAGGTCCTGCTCGCTACGGGCGACCAGCTCGCCGACGGAGTGGATGCCCTCACGCTTGAGGCAGTTGTAGGAGCGCACCGTGAGGTTGAGCTCCTCAATCGGCAGCGCCAGATCGGCCGCGAGGGCCGCGTCGGTGGGCGAGGGGCCCATGTCGATGCCCTCGGCCTCGACGTTGAGCTCACGAGCCAGGCCGAACAGCTCGACCAGGGTCTTGCCGGCGCTCGCCACCGCGTCGCGCGGGAGCATCGACGCCTTGGTCTCGACGTCCAGGATCAGACGGTCGAAGTCGGTGCGCTGCTCGACTCGGGTCGCCTCGACGTTGTAGGTGACCTTCATCACGGGCGAGTAGATGGAGTCGATCGGAACCCGGCCGATCTCCTGGCCCGGCTGCTTGTTCTGCGCGGCGGAGACGTAGCCCCGGCCACGCTCGACGGTGAGCTCCATCTCGAGCTTCGCCTTGTTGTTCAGCGTCGCGATGTGGAGGTCGGGGTTGTGCACCTCGACCCCGGCCGGCGGCGCGATGTCGGCCGCGGTGACCACACCGGGGCCCTGCTTGCGCAGGTACATCACGACCGGCTCATCGTGCTCGGAGGAGACGACGAGTGACTTGAGGTTCAAGATGATGTCGGTGACATCCTCCTTGACCCCCGGCACGGTGGAGAACTCGTGCAGGACACCCTCGACCCGGATGCTGGTGACCGCGGCACCGGGGATCGAGGAGAGCAGGGTACGACGGAGCGAGTTGCCGATCGTGTAACCGAAGCCCGGCTCCAGCGGCTCGATGGTGAACCGCGACCGGAACTCGTCGACCTGCTCCTCGGTGAGGGTGGGACGCTGAGCGATCAGCATGGGTCTTCCTTCCCGCGGCGCCCGCTATTTGACTGCCGCGTTTCTTCTGGTCCTCCTCCGACGGTACGCGCCCGGGGAGGTGGTCGCCGTTCCCGGGCGGTGGCGGCGCCACCGCCCGGGAGAAAGGCCTACTTGGAGTAGTACTCGACGATGAGCTGTTCCTGGACCGGCGAGTCGATCTGCTGCCGGACCGGGAGGGCGTGCACGAGGACGCGCATCTTGTCGGAGATGACCTCGAGCCACGCCGGGGTCGTGCGGTCGCCGACCTCGGCGCGCGCCACCTCGAAGGGGACGTCCTCGAGGGACTTCTGCCGCACCTCGATGATGTCCCGCTCGTTCACGAGGTACGAGGGGATGTCGACCTTCTGGCCGTTGACCAGGAAGTGGCCGTGGCGGACCAGCTGGCGAGCCATGTCGCGGCTCTTGGCGAAGCCCGCGCGGTAGACCACGTTGTCGAGACGCCGCTCGAGCAGGTTCAGCAGGTTCTCACCCGTCCGGCCCTGCTTGCGGTTGGCCTCTTTGTAGTAGTTGCTGAACTGCTTCTCGAGCACCCCGTAGATGCGGCGGGCCTTCTGCTTCTCCCGCAGCTGGACGAGGTACTCGGTCTCCTTGGGACGACCGCGACCGTGCTCACCCGGCGGGTAGGGCCGGATCTCGATCGGGCACTTGGGTCCCATGCACTTGCTGCCCTTGAGGAACAGCTTCATCTTCTCGCGACGGCACAGCTTGCAGTCGGCACCGGTGTAACGAGCCATGTATTCGTAACCTCTCAGACCCGGCGGCGCTTCGGCGGCCGGCAACCGTTGTGCGGCACAGGCGTGACGTCCTGGATGGAGCCCACCTCGAGGCCGGTCGCCTGCAGTGACCGGATGGCGGTCTCGCGGCCCGAACCCGGGCCCTTCACGAAGACGTCGACCTTACGCATGCCGTGCTCCATGGCGCGGCGGGCGGCCGACTCGGCCGCCATCTGAGCCGCGAACGGCGTCGACTTGCGCGAGCCCTTGAAGCCGACATGGCCGGCCGAGGCCCAAGCGATCACGTTCCCCATGGGGTCGGTGACCGTGACGATCGTGTTGTTGAACGTGCTCTTGATGTGGGCGTGCCCATGAGCGACGTTCTTCTTTTCCTTGCGGCGCACCTTCTTGGCGCCGACCCGGCTCTTCGGAGGCATCTGCTCTCTTTACTCTTGAGGTCGTCGGTCCCTGCGGGGCCCCGCTCCAGGCGGGACGCGGCGGGGCTACTTCTTGCCGGTCTTCTTCCTACCGGCCACGGTCTTCTTCTTGCCCTTGCGGGTGCGCGCGTTGGTCTGCGTGCGCTGACCGTGGACGGGAAGGCCACGGCGGTGACGGATGCCCTGGTAGCACCCGATCTCGATCTTGCGACGGATGTCGGCCTGGATCTCGCGGCGCAGGTCGCCCTCGACCTTGTAGTTGCCTTCGATCCAGTCGCGCAGCCGGATCAGCTCGTCGTCGCCGAGCTGGTGCACCCGCAGGTCACCGCTGATGCCGGTCTGCAGCAGGGTCTCGAGCGCGCGAGTGCGGCCGAGTCCGTAGATGTATGTGAGCGCGATCTCGAGGCGCTTCTCGCGCGGGAGGTCGACGCCGACTAGACGTGCCATCGTCGGGCAGTTCCCTTCATGTTGCGGAGGTCTGACACGCCGCCACCACACCCCTGCCCGGGTGTGGCCCCGGCCTCCGACCGGGGGTCTCTCTCTCACAGCTGTGCCGTACGACTCCGCGGAGGCGTACGGCGAGGCGGCGCGAGAGTTGCGACGCGTGTCTTTTTCCTTACAGGGCCGTTACCGGCCCTGAGCGGGGCGCTGTGCGCCCGCTCAGCCCTGGCGCTGCTTGTGCCGCGGGTCCGGGCAGATCACCATGACCCGGCCGTGACGGCGGATGATCCGGCACTTCATGCAGATCTTCTTGACACTCGGCTTGACCTTCACTGGAGTCTCCTCGGTACAGGGTCGTCCCCGCCTCGCCGTGACACGGAGAAGGCAACCCCAGTAGGCGTTACTTGTAGCGGTAGACGATCCGGCCACGCGTGAGGTCGTAGGGGCTCAGCTCCACGACGACTCGGTCGTCCGGCAGGATCCGGATGTAGTGCATCCGCATCTTGCCACTGATGTGGGCGAGGACCTTGTGCCCGTTGTCCAGCTGCACCCGGAACATTGCGTTCGGGAGCGACTCGACGACGACGCCTTCGATCTCGATGGCCCCTTCTTTCTTGGCCATGTCCTCCGCGTTTCGCTGGTCGGCTCATCTGGGGATCGGTCCCTGCGGAGAGCGGACTCTCCGCGTGCCCCGGTGGCGGGGCAGCGATCGCTCGCGTCTGACGACCGCCCTGGGGTGGCGCGAACGCGCACGCGTAGGGCATCGAAAGTGGACCGACAAAAGAGTGTACGTCACCCGGCCGCCGAACGCGAAATTCTCGCACATCCGCCGAGGGGATCGGACGTCGGGCGGCACCGCCGGCCCGTGCTTCCTGCACGGGCCCTTCCCGGGTCGTACGCTGGTTGCGGATCTCCAACAGGGCTGTCCGCACGAGGAGGATCGCCATGCCGGGCTATGACTTCGAGCTGATCCTCAGCCGTCCGTTCTTCGAGCCGGAGCTGGATCCGCTGTTCCAGCATACCCAGGGCTACGTCACGGTCGGTTTCGTCCGGGATCCCCAGCAGGCCGGGCACACCGGCCAGGCGGGGTGCTCCTGGGACGCCCCGTCGCTGGCGGCGGCGGTCATGGAGGTGATCGGCCACATCGAGGCGAGCGCGCCCGGGCTGCGAGCCCTGCGCGTCGAGGCCGATCCGCTGCTGTCGATGCTCGACATCGCCGAACGCGCCGGCCGCACCATCGAGTCCGTCCGGCTCTCGATCAAGGGCGTCCACGGACCCGGCGGCTTCCCGGCCTCGGAGACCACGACGCCCCGGCACCGCCTGTGGCGGTGGTCCCAGGTGGCCACGTGGTACGGCATCGACGACCCGCAGATCCGTGAGGCCGGACCGACCTCCCGGGCCATCAACGGATGGCTCGCCCTGCGCGAGATCGTCCCCCAGGTCGCGCCGGAGCCCCGCACCATGGTGTCGGCGCTGGCCTCCGCCGTGCGCGTCAGCGCCTAGAGCCGCGGGGTCCCGGCCCGGTCTCCCGGCCTCAGCCCGAGGGCCGCCTGGGACCGAAGAGGCCACGGGCCAGCAGGACCGCTCCCCAGGGGCCCGCCATCCAGATCCACCAGGGGAAGAGCAACTGAGCGCTCGACACGCAGGAGATCAACCAGATGACGACGCAGACCAGGTTGACCGAGGCGTAGCCCGCCCAGCCCGACATGCCTCCGTCGCGCAGGCCCACCGGGCCGGGCCGGGCCGGTGCCATGCCGGCGCGGCGCGCCGCGGGCACGGGCAGCTCGTACAGGTCGGTTTCCGGAAGGTCCGCGGTGATCTCGTGCAACGCGCCCACGGTCCTCGCCGCGTAGGTGGCGTCGAGACGCTCGTTCAGCTCCTCGATGGTGATCCGGCCCTGGACGCAGTGCTCGCGCAGAGCCGTCGCGACCCTGTCACGGTCGGCGTCCGACGCGCGCATCTCCGGATTCAACGGCATTCGCCATCCCTTCGCGCCGCCCAGGATGCCGGACCCGCACACCCGGGCGGGTGAACCTTCGTCACCCCGTAGGACGCTCCGGGACGCCGGCCGGTTCCGCGAGGCCCCGGCGGCCGCCGTCCAGCGCGGTGAGCACCCATGGGCCGTCCTCGGTGACCGCGAACGTGTGCTCGAAGTGCGCCGAGTACTTTCCGTCCTGGGTCACCACGGTCCACTCGTCCTCGAGCTCCCAGGTGTGACGCGAACCGAGATTGACCATCGGCTCCACCGCGAAGCACATGCCCGGCACGAGCTCGGGACCTTGTCCCGGGGGGCCGTGGTTGGGCACCGGCGGATCCATGTGCATCTCGGTGCCGATGCCGTGCCCGGTGTAGCCCTCGACGATGCCGTACGGCCCCTGCTCGCGGATGTAGGTCTCGACGGCGTGGCTGATGTCGCTGAGCCTCCGCCCGGCCTGACCGGCCGCGAGGCCGCGCCACATCGCCTCTTCGCAGACGTCCATGAGCCGCTGCCGCTCGGGGGTGATGTCGCCGACCGCCACCGTGATCGCGGAGTCGCCGTGCCAGCCGTCGACGATCGCGCCGCAGTCGATGGAGATGATGTCGCCCTCCCGCAGCACCTTGCGGGCGCTGGGGATGCCGTGCACGATCTCCTCGTTGACCGAGGTGCAGATGGTCGCGGGAAAGCCCTGATAGCCCTTGAACGACGGCGTGGCCCCCGCTGAGCGGATGGACTCCTCTGCCATGTCGTCGAGGTCCGCCGTGGTGATTCCGGGCTTCACGGCCTCTCTCAGCCGCTCCAGGGTGTGGCCCACCACGAGCCCCGCCGCCCGCATGAGCTCGATCTGCTCCGCGGTCTTGATCTGGATCGCCGGCCTACGCCTTTTCCACACACTCCGCTCCCGGGTAACCGAAGGGTCTCACCTCGCGAGGGGACGGAGCGCCGCGAGTGCGCGCTCGGTGACCTCCTCGACGGGGCCGGTGGCATCGATGCCTACCAGAATGCCCTCATCTGCATAGAACGACACGAGTGGTGCGGTCTGTTCCGCGTAGACCTCCAGCCGGTGCCGGATGGTCTCCTCTTTGTCATCGTCACGCTGGAAGAGCTGCCCGCGGCAGTCGTCGCAGACGTCGTCCCGCTTGTCATCGAACATGACGTGCCAGATGCGGCCGCACCGGCCGCAGGTTCGGCGGCCGGACAACCGGCGTACGACCTCGTCCTCGTCGACGACGAGCTCGAGGACGAGGTCGATCCGTGACTCCCACTCGGACAGGATCTTCTTGAGCGTCTCGGCCTGCGGCACGTTGCGCGGGAAGCCGTCGAGGAGGAAGCCCTCCCGGGCGTCGTCCTCGGCCAGCCGGTCGCGGACCATGGCGATGGTGACCTCGTCCGGGACGAGGTCACCCCGGTCCATGTACTCCCTGGCCTGGCGCCCGAGCTCGGTGCCGCCGCTCACGTTGGCACGGAAGATGTCACCTGTCGAGATCTTCGGGATGGACAGGTGCGATGCGATGAATTGGGCCTGTGTCCCCTTGCCCGCTCCGGGGGGACCCACGAGCACGATACGCACTACCGCAGGAAGCCCTCGTAGTTGCGCTGCTGGAGTTGGCTCTCGATCTGCTTCACGGTATCCAGCCCGACACCGACGACGATGAGGATGCTCGTCCCACCGAACGCGAAGTCCTGCATGTTACCGAGCAGAGAGAAGGCGATCATTGGGATCAGAGCCACGATCCCCAGGTAGAGCGCGCCCGGCGTGGTGATCCGCGTCAACACACGGTCGAGGTAGTCGGCGGTCGGCCGACCTGGGCGGATGCCCGGGATGAACCCGCCGTACTTCTTCATGTTGTCCGCGACCTCCGTGGGGTTGAAGGTGATCGCCACGTAGAAGTAGGTGAAGAACACGATCAGGCCGAAGAAGGCCGCCATGTGCCAGGGATTGCTCTGCTGCAGGTAGGGCGCCAGAGTCTGGTTGAGGAACTTGTTGTCGCGCCACAGTGTCGACGCGAGCTGCGGCAGGTAGGTGAGCGACGACGCGAAGATGACCGGGATGATGCCGGCCTGGTTGACCTTGAGCGGGATGTAGGTCGAGGTGCCGCCGTACATGCGCCGGCCGACCATCCGCTTGGCGTACTGCACCGGGATCCGGCGCTGCGCCTGCTCGACGAAGACCACCGCCGCCATGATCGCGAGCCCGACCACCATCACCAGCGTGAAGACGAAGCCGCCCTTGGCCTTGAAGATGCCCCAGAACTGCGCCGGGAAGACCGCCACGACCTGAGTGAAGATCAGGATCGACATGCCGTTGCCGACTCCGCGGTCGGTGATGAGCTCACCGAGCCACATGATCACCGAGGTGCCGGCCGTCATGCAGATCACCATCGTGATGATGGTGAACAGGTTGTTGTTGTACAGCACGTCCTGGCCGGCGCTCTGGTAGAGCTGCCCGGTACGGGCCATCGCCACGATGCCGGTCGCCTGCAGGATCGCCAGCCCGATGGTCAGATAGCGTGTGTACTGCGTGATCCTGGTGGTCCCCGCCTGGCCTTCCTTCTTCAGCGTCTCGAGCCGCGGGATCACCACGGTGAGAAGCTGGAGGATGATGCTGGCGGTGATGTACGGCATGATGCCGAGCGCGAAGACCGAGAGTTTCAGCAGCGCACCGCCGCTGAAGAGATCGACCAGCTGGAAGACCTGTCCGGACCCGCTCTGCTTGGCCTGCTGGGCGAGGTCGCGCACCGCCTTGGTGTTCACACCTGGGGTGGGCAGCTGGGACCCCAGCCGGAACACCACGATGATGAACAGCGTGAACAGTATCTTCTTGCGCAGGTCAGGCGTACGGAATGCCCGAGTGAACGCGGTCAGCACCATTCCTCCTGCGCAAATCCCGACCTGGGACTTCTGAGGGGCCAGGGTAGACGGATTGTGGCGGCGGCCGAGGTGGTCGTCGCCGGTCGAACTCTAACAGCACCCACGGGGGGAAGGGTCCCCCCGTGGGTGCCACCGCGTTTCACAGCTCGTCGGCGGAACCACCGGCGGCGACGATCTTCTCCTTCGCGGATGCCGAGAAGGCGTGCACCTTCACCCGCACCGCGACGGAGATCTCGCCCGTACCGAGAATCTTGACCGGACGGCCGCGGCGCACCGCGCCCTTGGCCACCAAGTCCTCCGCCGTGGCCTCTCCACCCTCAGGGTAGAGCTCGGCCAGCCTGTCCAGATTGACGACCTGATACTCGACCCGGAACGGATTGTTGAAGCCCTTGAGCTTCGGAATCCGGCGGATCAGGGGCATCTGGCCGCCCTCGAACCCCACGGCGACCTTGTTACGGGCCTTCGTGCCCTTGGTGCCACGTCCCGCGGTCTTGCCCTTGGATGCCTCACCACGGCCCTTGCGCGTCTTGGCCTTGTTGGCCCCGGGCGCCGGCCGGAGGTGGTGCACCTTGAGAGGAGACTCACCCATCTCAATCCACCTCCTCGACGGCGACCAGGTGGTCGACCGTCCGGATCATGCCGAGCACCTCGGGCTTGTTCTCACGGACGACACTCTGGCCGATCCGCTTGAGGCCGAGGGTGCGCAGCGTCTCGCGCTGGTTGTGCTTGCCGCCGATCTCGGACTTGATCTGCGTGATCTTCAGCTGGCTCACGCCGAGACCCCCGCCCGCGGCTCGAGGCCCGCTGCGCGGGCCCGCAGCATGGCGGCAGGAGCGACGTCCTCGATCGGGAGACCGCGCTTGGCCGCGATCTCCTCGGGACGCTTGAGCTGCTTCAGCGCCGCGACCGTCGCGTGCACGATGTTGATCGCGTTCGACGAGCCGAGCGACTTGGACAGCACATCGTGAATGCCCGCGCACTCCAGGACGGCGCGCACCGGGCCACCCGCGATGACACCCGTACCGGGGCTGGCCGGCTTGAGCAGGACCACGCCCGCCGCCTCCTCGCCCTGGCTGGTGTGCGGGATGGTGCCCTGGATGCGCGGCACCTTGAAGAAGTTCTTCTTGGCCTCTTCGACGCCCTTGGCGATCGCCGCGGGTACTTCCTTGGCCTTGCCGTATCCGACGCCGACGGTGCCGTTGCCGTCGCCGACGACGACGAGGGCGGTGAAGCTGAAGCGCCGACCACCCTTCACGACCTTGGCGACACGGTTGATCGCCACGACGCGCTCGGTGTACGACGTTCCCTTGTCGGCACCACCGCGACGGTCGTCTCGGCGATCGCGCCGGTCACCGCCCTGGCCGCCTCCACGCCTGGGAGCTGCCATCAGTGGCTCCTCTTCTCTTTCTCTTTCATCTTCCGGGCCATCAGAACTCCAGCCCGCCGTGCCGGGCGCCGTCCGCGAGGGCGGCGATACGGCCGTGGTACTTGTTGCCGGACCGGTCGAAGACGACCGCGCTCACGCCGGCCTCCTTGGCGCGCTGCGCCAGGAGCTCACCGACCTTGCGCGACTTGACCGTCTTGTCGCCGTCCTCGGAGCGCAGACCGGTCTCCATCGTCGAGGCGGACACGAGCGTCCGGCCGACGGTGTCGTCCACGATCTGAGCGAACACGTGGCGGGTCGAACGGGTCACGACCAGCCTCGGCCGTACGGCGGTGCCGGCGACCTTCTTGCGGACCCGCAGGTGCCGGCGCGTACGAGAAGCAGCGCGTGCGCTCGTGACCTTCCGGACCAGGGTCTTGCTGCCAGCCATGACTACTTACCAGCCTTTCCGACCTTGCGGCGGACCTGCTCGCCTTGGTAGCGCACGCCCTTGCCCTTGTACGGGTCCGGCTTGCGCAGCTTACGGATGTTGGCCGCGACCTCGCCGACCTTCTGCTTGTCGATGCCCTCGACCGTGAAGCTCGTGGGACGCTCGACCTTGAAGTTGATGCCCTCAGGTGCCTTAACGGTGACCGGGTGGCTGAAGCCGAGGGAGAACTCGAGGTCCGACCCCCTGGCCTGAACCCGGTAACCGACACCGACGATCTCCAGGGTCTTGCTGTAGCCCTGGGTCACGCCGACGATCATGTTGTGGATCAGTGAACGGGTGAGGCCGTGCAGCGCTCGCACGGTGTTCTCGTCGTTCGGGCGGCCGACCGTGATGGTGCCGTCCTCGTTCTGCACCGTGATCGGCTGAGCGACCGTGTGGGCGAGTTCGCCCTTGGGCCCCTTCACCGTGACCGCTTGCCCGTCGACTGTGACCTCGACACCACTCGGTACGGGAATGGGCAGACGTCCGATTCGTGACATGTTCTGTGCCCTCCCCTCACCAGACGTAGGCGAGGACTTCCCCGCCCACCCCACGCTTGCCGGCCTGCCTGTCGGTCATGAGCCCGGACGACGTCGAGATGATCGCGACGCCGAGTCCGCCCAGGACCTTCGGCAGGTTGTCCTTCTTCGCGTAAACCCGCAGACCGGGCTTCGAAACCCGCTTGATCCCGGCGATCGAACGCTCCCGGGTCGGGCCGAACTTAAGGTCGATCACGAGCTTCTTGCCGACCTCTGCATCCTCAACGTGCCAGCCGGAGATGTAACCCTCCTGCTGAAGGATCTCGGAGATGTGCGCCTTGATCTTCGAATACGGCATGCCCACGATTTCGTGGTAAGCCGAGTTCGCGTTACGCAGACGGGTCAGCATGTCCGCGATCGGGTCGGTCATCGTCATGGCCTACTGCTCCCTCGCCGCGGTTTCCGCACGAGGCGGACCTTCGACGTGGTCGGCGCCGCCGGAGGCGACGCGTTGGTCAATTTTCTTTCCTATTGGCCGGTGGCCGGGCCCCGGACTCGGGGCCGTGCGGGGGGATGAACCCCCGCCGGTCACCAGCTCGACTTCGTGATCCCCGGCAGTTCACCGCGGTGCGCCATCTCCCGGAAGCAGATCCGGCACAGGCCGAACTTCCGGTAGACGGCGCGGGGGCGCCCACAGCGCGAGCACCGAGTGTAGGCGCGCACGTTGAACTTGGACTTGCGGCTAGCCTTGGCGATCAGCGACTTCTTCGCCATCAGTTCTCCTTGTCGCGATCCTCAGCCGCCGCGAGCGGCGGCTGCAATGGAAGCCTCAGGCTTCCTTGAAAGGGAAGCCCAGGAGCTTCAGGAGCGCCCGGCCCTCTTCGTCGGTCGTAGCCGTGTTGACGAGGGTGATGTCCATGCCACGCTGCCGGTCCGCCTTGTCGGGGTCGACCTCGTGGAACATCACCTGCTCGGTCAGCCCGAACGTGTAGTTGCCATGGCCGTCGAACTGCTTCGGCGACAGGCCGCGGAAGTCACGGATCCGGGGCAGCGCCAGCGACAGCAACCTGTCGAGGAACTCCCACATCCGGTCTCCGCGCAGCGTCACGTGCGCACCGATCGGCATGCCCTCACGCAGCTTGAACTGCGCGATGGACTTCTTGGCCCGGTTCACGGCCGGCTTCTGACCGGTGATCGCGGTCAGGTCGCGCACCGCGCCCTCGATCAGCTTGGCGTCGCGAGCGGCCTCGCCCACACCCATGTTGACCACGATCTTGGTCAACGTCGGGATCTGCATGACGTTGGCGTAGCCGAACTGCTCCTGCATGGCCTTCGCGATCTCGTCGCGGTAGCGCTGCTTGAGCCGCGGCCGAGCCCGCACGGCTTCTGTCTCAACACTGGTATCGGTCATCAGATTTCCTTGCCGCTACGGCGCGAGACGCGAACCTTCGTGCCGTCCTCGTCCACGCGGTAACCGACCCGGGTGCGCTTGCCGTCCTCGACCAGCATCACGTTGCTGACGTGGAGTGGCGCCTCCTTGGTGATCACGCCGCCCTGCTTGGCGCCGCGCGCACCCTGGTGGTCCACCTTGGTGTTCTTCTTCATGAGGTTGATGCCCTCGACGAGGACCCGCTGCGTGGCGGGGTTCACCGAGATGACCTTGCCCTTGGCGCCCTTGTCCTTACCGGCGATGACGACGACCTCGTCGCCCTTCTTGACCTTCATCACAACACCTCCGGCGCGAGCGAGATGATTCGCATGAACTTCTTCTCGCGTAGTTCCCGGCCCACCGGGCCGAAGATGCGCGTACCTCGCGGGTCGCCGCCGTCCTTGATAAGCACAGCCGCGTTCTCGTCGAAGCGGATGTAGGAGCCGTCGGCGCGGCGCCGTTCCTTGCGGGTGCGCACGATGACGGCCTTGACGACGTCACCCTTCTTCACGCCTGCGGCGGGAAGGGCGTCCTTCACGGTCGCGACGATGATGTCGCCGATTCCCGCGTAGCGCCGACCCGAGCCGCCGAGCACACGGATGCAGAGAATCTCCTTCGCACCCGTGTTGTCGGCGACCTTGAGTCGCGACTCCTGCTGGATCACGTCTAACTCCTGTGTGTCACGCCGGTTCTCTTTCGAGCCTGGCGGTTCTGCCCCTGTCCGGAGACCTCAGCCCCCGTGGAGGGGGGAGTGCGGGAGGCTCCGCCTCCCGCAGGTCCAGTTACTTGGCCTTCTCAAGGACTTCCACGACGCGCCAGCGCTTGGTGGCCGACAGCGGCCGGGTCTCCATCAGGCGGACCCGGTCCCCGACGCCACACGCGTTGGCCTCGTCATGTGCCTTGTACCTGGTTGTACGGCGGATGATCTTGCCGTACAAAGCGTGTCTCACGCGGTCCTCGACGGCGACGACAATGGTCTTGTCCATCTTGTCGCTGACCACGATGCCCTCGCGGATCTTGCGGTTACCGCGAACTTCGGTCGTCTGCTCAGTCATCGTGCTTGTCCTCCACGGGCTCCTCGGCGACCGTGACGATCCCGAGCTCCCGCTCCCGCATCACGGTGTAGATGCGGGCGATCTCGCGCTTGACTGCACGCAGCCGCCCATGGTTCTCCAGTTGTCCGGTGGCTCCCTGGAAGCGGAGGTTGAACAGCTCCTCCTTGGCTTCCTTGAGCTTGGTGGCCAACTCGTCCCCAGGCTCAATCCGCAGTTCTTCGGCGGTAAGACCCTTCGCCATATCAGGACTCACCCACCTCTCGCTTAACGAACTTGCATTTCATCGGCATCTTGTGCATCGCGCGGCGCAGCGCCTCGCGAGCCAGCGGTTCCGGCACCCCGGCCAGTTCGAACATCACTCGGCCTGGACGCACGTTCGCGATCCACCACTCCGGTGAACCCTTACCGGAACCCATCCGGGTCTCGGCCGGCTTCTTCGTCAGCGGACGGTCCGGGAAGATGTTGATCCAGACCTTTCCGCCACGGCGAATGTGCCGGGTCATCGCGATACGCGCGGCCTCGATCTGTCGGTTGGTCACGTAGGCGCCCTCGACAGCCTGGATGCCGAACTCGCCGAAGGTCACCTTCGTACCGCCCTTGGCCATACCACGGCGCCGCGGGTGGTGCTGCTTACGGTGCTTGACCTTGCGAGGGATCAGCATGGATCGGTCAGCTCCCCTCACCTGTCGTAGCCGGGGCGGCGGTGGCGGCCGACTCGGTCGCCGCCGCGGGTCCCTGCTGCTCTGAACTCTGCTGCTTGGCGGCGCCACCACGGTCGCCGCGCTCACCACGGCGGCCACCGGCGCCGGCACCGGCACCGGCACCGGCACGGCGCTGCGGACGGTCGGCTCCGCCACGACCACGCCGGTCGCCGGAACCGGCTCCGGCGCGCTGCGCGGCGGCCTTGGCCTCGCGCTCGGCGCGCGTCTGCGGCGCCTCACCCTTGTAGATCCACACCTTCACGCCGATCCGGCCGAAGGTGGTGCGGGCTTCGTAGAAGCCGTAGTCGATGTCCGCGCGGAGCGTGTGCAGCGGCACCTGGCCCTCGCGGTAGAACTCCGAACGCGACATCTCGGCACCGCCGAGACGGCCGCCGCACTGGACCTTGACGCCCTTCGCACCACTCTTCATGGCGCTCTGGATGGCCTTGCGCATCGCCCGGCGGAAGGCGACCCGGCTGGACAGCTGCTCGGCCACGCCCTGCGCGACGAGCTGCGCGTCGATCTCCGGGTTCTTCACCTCGAGGATGTTCAGCTGGACCTGCTTGCCGGTCAGCTTCTCAAGGTCGCCACGGATCCGGTCCGCCTCCGCCCCACGACGGCCGATGACGATGCCCGGCCGGGCGGTGTGGATGTCAACGCGGACACGGTCACGGGTGCGCTCGATCTCGACCTTGGAGATCCCCGCGCGGTCCATACCGCGCTGCAGCATCCGTCGGATCGCGACGTCTTCCTTGACATAGTCCTTGTAGAGCTTGTCGGCGTACCACCGGCTCTTGAAGTCGGTGGTGATGCCCAACCGGAACCCGTGCGGGTTTACTTTCTGTCCCACTATCGGGTCCTCCCCGTCTGCTTGGTGGTCCCCTTGCGGGGAACGGCCTTGGCGGTCTCGGGCCGAGACTCGACGACCACAGTGATGTGGCTCGACCGCTTGTTCACGCGGTAGGCCCGCCCCTGTGCCCTCGGCCGGATCCCCTTACGGGTCGGGCCTTCGTCGACCCATGCCCGGCTGACGACGAGAGTGTCGGCGTCAAGCTTGTTGTTGTGCTCGGCGTTGGCGATGGCGCTCGCCAGCACCTTGCCCACAGGCTCACTCGCAGCCTGGGGGGCGAACCGCAGCACCGCCTGAGCCTCCGCGGCCGGCAGACCACGGATGAGGTCCACCACGCGGCGGGCCTTCCTGGGCGTGACACGGATGAACCGCGCCTGGGCCCTGGCTTCCATCGCTGTTCCCTCTCTCTAACTCAGACTCAACGCCGGCTGCGGCGGTCGTCCCGGACATGACCGCGGTAGGTCCGCGTCGGCGAGAACTCGCCGAGCTTGTGACCGACCATGGCATCGGTGATGAACACCGGGACGTGCTTGCGGCCGTCGTGCACGGCGATCGTGTGACCGATCATCTCCGGCACGATCATGGAACGCCGCGACCACGTCTTGATAACGTGCTTGGTGCCCTTCTCGTTCTGCGTGTCCACCTTCTTGATCAGGTGGTCGTCCACGAACGGGCCCTTCTTAAGGCTACGTGGCATGACAGCGACTCCTACCGCTTCTTCTTGCTGCGACGACGGATGATGAGCCGGTCACTGGGCTTGTGCGCCTTACGGGTGCGCCCCTCCGGCTGGCCCCACGGGCTCGACGGGTGCCGACCACCGGAGGTCTTGCCCTCACCACCACCGTGCGGGTGGTCGATCGGGTTCATGGCGACACCACGGACGGTCGGGCGCTTGCCCTTCCATCGCGAACGGCCGGCCTTGCCCCAGTTGATGTTCGACTGCTCGGCGTTGCCGACCTCACCGACCGTGGCGCGGCAGCGTACGTCGACCATCCGCATCTCGCCCGAGGGCATGCGGAGGGTGGCGTAGGTGCCCTCCTTGGCCAGCAGCTGCACGCCGGCGCCCGCGGAGCGAGCGATCTTGGCGCCGGCGCCCGGCCGCAGCTCGATGGCGTGCACGACCGTACCGGTCGGGATGTTGCGCAGCGGCAGGCAGTTGCCCGGCTTGATGTCCGAGCCTTCGCCGTTCTCCACCCGGTCGCCCTGCTTCAGGCCGGACGGGGCGAGGATGTAGCGCTTCTCCCCGTCGAGGTAGTGCAGCAGCGCGATCCGCGCGGTGCGGTTGGGGTCGTACTCGATGTGCGCGACCTTGGCCGGCACGCCGTCCTTGTCCGCCCGCCGGAAGTCGATGACCCGGTAGGCGCGCTTGTGGCCGCCACCCTGGTGGCGCGTGGTGATGCGGCCGTGGTTGTTGCGGCCGCCCTTCTTGGGGAGCGGACGCAGCAGCGACTTCTCCGGCTCGCGGCGCGTGATCTCGGCAAAGTCTGCCACGCTGGAACCGCGACGACCGGGTGTCGTCGGCTTGTACTTACGGATGCCCATCTTTTTCGTTCATCCCTTAATTCTTCTGAAGCCGGCCTCAGGCGGCCGGACCGCCGAAGATATCGATCCGCTCACCCTCGGCCAGGCTGACGATGGCTCGCTTGGTGTCCTTGCGCTTGCCGAAGCCAGACCGGGTCCGCTTGCGCTTGCCCGGCCGGTTGGCCGTGTTAACGTTCACGACCTTGACCCCGAAGACCGACTCAACGGCCTGCCTGATCTGGGTCTTGTTGGCGTCCGGAAGCACGAGGAATGTGTACTTGTTCTCGTCCAGCAGCCCGTAGCTCTTCTCCGAGACAACGGGTGCGATCAGAACGTCGCGGGGGTCGGCGGTCTTGCTCACTTGTCGCCCCCCTCCTTCTTGGTCTTGTTCACGCGGGCGACGAACTCGTCGTAGCCCTTCTCGGTGAACACCACGTCGTCACTGCACAGGACGTCGTAGGTGTTGAGCTGGCCGGCCACGATGAGGTGCACGCTCGGCTCGTTGCGCAGGCTCAGCCACGTCAGCTCGTCCCCGCGGTCCACGACCAGCAGGACGTTACGAGCCTCGGTGACCTGCCGCAGCGAGGCCAACGCGGTCCTGGTCTTGGGCGTGTCACCCTCGAGCAGGGAGTCGATCACGTGCACCCGGCCGTGCCGGGCCCGGTCCGACAGCGCACCGCGGAGCGCGGCGGCCTTCATCTTCTTCGGCGTCTTCTGCTCGTACGAGCGCGGCTGCGGGCCGTGCACGATGCCACCGCCGGCGAACTGCGGAGCGCGGATCGAGCCCTGACGGGCCCGGCCGGTGCCCTTCTGCCGGTACGGCTTGCGGCCACCACCGGAGACTTCGCCCCGGGTCTTGGTGGAGTGCGTGCCCTGCCGTGCCGCGGCCAGCTGTGCCACGACCACCTGGTGGATCAGCGGCACGTTGACCTTCGCGTCGAAGATCTCGGGCGCCAGTTCGATGTCAGTCTTCGTGGTCATTCGCCCGCTCCCTTCACAGCGTTGCGGACCAGCAGCAGGCCGCCGTTCGGGCCGGGGACTGCGCCCTTGATGAGCAGCAGACCCTTGCCTGTGTCCACGGCGTGCACGGTCAGGTTCTGCACGGTGGTGCGGGCATTTCCATGCCGCCCCGCCATGCGGAGGCCCTTGAAGACGCGACCTGGGGTCGCGCAGCCGCCGATCGAGCCAGGCGAGCGGTGCTTGCGCTGCGTGCCGTGCGAAGCGCCCAGGCCCTTGAACCCGTGGCGCTTCATCACACCCGCGAAGCCCTTGCCCTTGCTCGTACCTGTGACGTCGATCCTCTGGCCGGCTTCGAAGACGTCTACGGTGATCTCCTGGCCGAGTTCGTACTCGGTGGCGTTGTCGGTCCGGAGCTCGACGACGTAACGGCGCGGCGTGACGCCGGCCTTGTCGAACAGACCCATGCGCGGCTTGTTGACCTTGCGCGGGTCGATCTGGCCGTAGCCGAGCTGAACGGCGTTGTAGCCGTCTGCTTCGGGCGTACGGACCCGGGTGACAACGCACGGCCCGGCCTGGACGACGGTTACCGGTACGATCCGGCCCTCATCGTCGAAGACCTGGGTCATGCCGAGCTTCTCGCCCAGGACGCCCTTTCTCTGCTTACTCATCTCTGGGTGCGTCCTTTAGAGCTTGATCTCGATGTCGACACCGGCTGGCAGGTCGAGCCGCATCAGCGAGTCGACCGTCTTGGGCGTCGGGTCAATGATGTCGATCAGCCGCTTGTGCGTGCGCATCTCGAAGTGCTCCCGCGAGTCCTTGTACTTGTGCGGCGAGCGGATGACGCAGTACACGTTCTTCTCGGTCGGCAGCGGCACCGGGCCCGCGACCTTGGCGCCCGTGCGCGTCACCGTCTCGACGATCTTTCGCGCCGAGGTGTCGATGACCTCATGGTCGTAGGCCTTGAGCCGGATGCGGATCTTCTGTCCCGCCATTATGGCCTCGGTGTCCTTTGCTGGTAGTGCCGCTGGTTACTTCTACATCCGCGGGCCGGCGGTCCGGTGCCCGTGGGACCGGACCGCCGCCCGCGGAGAGTCTTACTTGAGGATCTTGGTCACGCGACCGGCACCGACGGTGCGGCCACCCTCACGGATCGCGAACTTGAGGCCTTCCTCCATCGCGATCGGCTGGATGAGGTCGACATGCATCTCGGTGTTGTCGCCCGGCATGACCATCTCGGTGCCCTCGGGCAGAGTGACGACGCCGGTCACGTCCGTGGTCCGGAAGTAGAACTGCGGACGGTAGTTGTTGAAGAACGGCGTGTGCCGGCCACCCTCGTCCTTGGACAGGATGTAGACCTGCGCCTCGAACTCGGTGTGCGGGGTGTTGGTGCCCGGCTTGATGACACAC
>DASYNF010000261.1:0-18416 GCA_036008685.1 Actinomadura sp.
GCACACGACCGTGCGCTTCGCCGAGCTGTGCCACACCCGTCCCGGCGAGCTGGCCGCGTTCTTCGTGGACGGCGCCGAGGACCCCTACTCCGAGCTCGCCGACCTGTTCGGCTGGGAACTGGACGAGGTGCGCTGGGCCCGCCGCAACCTGCCACTGCTGCGCCCCGACACCCGCGAGGAGCACCGCTTCGAGATCGAGTTCTTGCTGGGACTGGTCGGCCTGTTCCGCACCGCGGACCGGGCCGGGGCCCGCCCGTCAGACCTCCACGCCGGCCTCTGGGCGATGGCCCACGGCGCCGCGCCCGACCTGGCTGCGGCCGCTGACGCCGCCCACTGGCTGCTCGAACGGCGGACCGGCGCCGTCCAGTGGCCCGCACTCGAATCCAAGATCCACAACGAGCTGAACGTGCTTAAGCGGGACGCGCTCGTCGGCGCGCTCACCCCGCTCCACGGCAGCCCCCGCGACCTGTACGAGCAGTACCTGATCGACGTCGAGATGGGCGGGGCCGGCACCACCTCCCGGGTCCGCGAGGCGATCGCCGCCACGCAGCTCTACATCCAGCGCTACCTACTCGGCCTGGAGACCCCGGCGCTGCCCCCCGAGATCGACCCCGACGCCGTCAAGGACCGGCTGCGCACCTGGTGGACGTGGATGCGCGCCTACCGCACCTGGGAGGCGAACCGGAAGGTCTTCCTCTACCCCGAGAACTACCTGCGGCCCGAGCTGCGCGGCCGCAAGACCCCGGCGTTCAAGGCCCTCGAGGACGACCTGCTCCAAGGCGAGATCACGGCCGAGAACGTCCGGGCGGCCTACAAGCGCTACCTCGACGAGTACACCGAGGTCTCGCGCCTGGCCATCGCGGGCGGCTACGTCTACACGCCAGACAACGCCCCCGACGACCTGCGCCGCCTGGTCGTCTTCGGCCGCACCCGCACCGAGCCCCGCCGCTACTACTACCGGTCGGCCGAGTTCCGTGACGGCGAGAAGCTGTCGGCCACCTGGGAGCCGTGGCTGAAGGTCGACACCCAGATCGCCGCCGAGCGGGTCGACCCCGTGCACGCCTTCGGCCGGGTGTTCGTGTTCTGGCCGGTCGTCGACGTCGTCCCGCAGGCCGACCCATCCAAGACCTCGGTCACCGCGACGACCTCGGGCAGCACCCAGACGGTCACTGTGCCCCCGCCGAAGTACCAGGTGAAGATCTGCTACTCGTTCCTCAACCTGAACGGCGAGTGGGTGGCCGCCCAACTGCTGGCCGCCGACGCGGAGAAACTCGGCCCCATCACCGACGTGCGGCTCAACGTGCAGGCGTCCCGGGTGGTGCCCGGCTCCGCCGACCACGCCCACGACTCGATCGTGGTCCGCTGCACCTACAAGGCCGCGGGCACCGAGACGACCGCGGCGTTCACGCTGACGCCCGAGCTGTACGGGTTGCCCGCCACCACCGGCACGGTCGCCCCCCCGAAGGACGCCGACCTGTCGAAGATCTTCATGGAGCCGCCGCACACGCCGATCACCAGGGCGCAGATCGTCCCCTTCAACATGCCCGCCGACAGCCAGGACGGCCCCTGGTTCGCCGTCGACCACAAGGGCGGCAGCTTCCTCAGCCGCCCGCGCTCGGCCCGCGGCGCCCCGCCGAAGCTCGAGCAGCTCAAGGGCAACTCCGACCCGGGCCTGCCCAACCAGTGGACCCGGGTGGACGCCGCCTTCCGCCACACCGACGGCACCCACTACATCTTCGAGGCCAACGCCGACACCGGGGTCGGGAAGTACATCACGATCAAGGACGGCACCGCGCAGGCCCGCCGCGACACCGGGAAGCTGTTCGGCGCCGTCGGCACGAACCTGCTGAAGGGCGGCCCGGTGGACGCCGCGGTGGCCCGCACCGGCGGCAAGCTGTACCTCTTCAGCGGCGAAGAGTACTACCGCTACACCGTCACGGACGTCCTGACGCTCGACGCCACGTACCCGAAGAAAATCGCGACCAACGAGGAGGACCTGCCGAAGTGGAACAAGATCGACTGGGCGTTCAGCGACGGCGACAGGGAGGTCTTCTACTCGCGGGCACAGAACGGGTTCGTGGTGTCCAACGCCCTGGACACCCTCCGGCAGGGCCGCGAATGGCGGCTGCCTGACAGAGGCCTGGACCGCATCCACATCTCCAACGGAGACATCTTCGTCGTCACGGGCAAGGTCTTCAGCAAGCTTAAGTCCGACCTCTCGGCCGAGCCGCCGCGCGACCTGCCCAAGAACTCCGAGGGTGTGCCCGGGCAGGGCCTGCCCGGCCCGGCGGTCAAGGCCGGCTCCGTCACGATCGCCTTCGACAACGGCCGCGGCACCTACACGATGAAGGGCGGCGGCGCCGACGAGGCCGCCAAACAGACCAAAGAGCTCGGCCGTGTAGCCACGGACCTGGCGACCAAGGGGCATGTCACCGCCGCGTTCATCCGGGGCGACCATCTGTTCCTGATCGGGCCGAAGCAGTACGTCCGGTACACCCTGCCCAAGTCGGGGCCGATCCCCGAGTACGTCGACGCGGGCTATCCCAAGGACGTCGGGCAGGCCGTCACCGCGGTGTTCGTGCGCAACGGCCTGCGGTACGTCTTCAACGGCACCGGGTACGCGGTGCTCGGTTCGAGCAAGGAGCCCGACGCCAAGCTGACGTTCCTGCCCTACCAGGGCAACTGGCACGGCCTGCCGTCCGCCCTCCCGGGCGAGCTCACCGGCGCGCTTGAGAGCGACACCAAGCTGTACTTGTTCTTCTTCTCCGCGACGGACGGAGGCCGGTACGCCGTCTACTCCCAGGACGACGCGGTGCCCAGGCCGTACGAGATCACCGCGCTGCCGAACGACCTGATCCGGCTCACCTCCAGCACCGCGTTCGAGCTGAACCGGCGCCTGCTCACCGGCGGCATGGCCGCGCTGCTCGACCCGTCCACCCAGGAACTGGACGAGCTGCCCGCCTTCAGCATCCGCGACTCCACGCCGACCACGATCCGGGTGACCGAGCCGACCGGCGTCCCGATCAGCTCGCACCTGGACTTCGACAGCTCCAACGGCCTCTACTACTGGGAGATCTTCTTCCACGCCCCGCTGCTCATCGCGCAGGTGCTGAACGGCGCCCAGCGGTTCGAAGACGCCCGTACCTGGTACGAGTACGTCTTCGACCCGACCGAGCGCACCCGCTACTGGCGGTTCCTGCCGTTCGTCGCGGTCGACGTCGCCGCGCTCGCCACCGCCGCACGGGCCGACCTGGCCGCGCTCAACGTCCAGGCGGTCACCGACGAGCTCACCCCGATCCTCACCAAGATCGAATTGATGCTCCCGGCGTTCCGGCGGGCCCGCGACTTCACCACGACCGAGCTGAACGACCTCGAGAAGCTCGCGGGTCGCGACCTCGACCGCACCCGCAGGGCCATCGAGCTGGTGAAGCCCCAGGACGCCCGGACCGCGGCCCTGAACGAGCGGGTCGCGATGATCGCGAGGTTGCGCCGCCAGGTCGACGTGATGGGAGACCGGCGCGCCCTGATCCAGGCCTACCTGGACGACCCGTGCGACCCGCACACCATCGCCGAGCTGCGTCCCGAGGCCTACCGGCGGGCAGTGGTGATGGCCTACATCGACAACCATATCGACTGGGGCGACCTGCTGTTCCGGCAGTACACCGCGGAGACCGTCGACGAGGCGCGGATGCTCTACATCTTCGCCTACGACCTCCTCGGACGCCGTCCCGTCACCGTCGGCCAGTCCACCCTGCCCGACGCCGCCGCCTACGAGATCGACCCCGGCGAGGGGCCCGGCGAGACCGGCCACCTCACCGCCGACGGCACGCTGCTGGAGAAGGAGGGCGAGGTCCACGCGGGCGTTGCCAACCCCTACTTCTACGTGCCCGGCAATGAGGTGTTCCTGGAGTACTGGCACCGGGTCGAGGACCGGCTCATGAAGATCCGGGCGTCGCTCGACATCATGGGCATCAGCCGTCCGCTGCCGCTGTTCGACCCGCCCGCCGACGTCATGGCGCTGGTTCGGGGCGCCGCGGCCGGGATCACCGCCGACCAGGTCGTCGCTGCGGCGGCCGGGCCCGCGCCCGTCCACCGGTTCGACGTCGTCTTCCAGCGGGCCCGGGAACTCGCCGACCGGCTCAAGGCGCTCGGCGGCGACCTGCTCACCGCGATCGACAGCCGCGACGACGAGCAGCTCGCGATGCTCCGCAACCGCCAGGACAGCGAGATCCACTCGATGGCCCGGCAGCTCAAGGAGGCCCAGGTCTCGATCGCCGAGACCCATCTCGCCGAGATGAGGGCGTCCCTGGCCGGCGCCCAGGCGCGGGTGGACCACTTCACCAGGCTGCTCGCCGAAGGACTCACCCCGCTCCAGGAGGCTCAGCTCGCGATGATGTCGATCGGCGCGTCCGGGCATCTCGTCGCGGGCGGGCTGAAGATCGGCGCGGCCATCGCCTCGGGCGCCCCGCAGGCCCACATCGGCCCGTTCATCATGGGCACCTCGATGGGCGGTGACCAGATCGGCGACGCCCTCAACATCGGCGCCGAGGTCTCCTCCACGCTCGCCGAGGGCTTCAGCATGCTCGGCGAGGTCCTCGGAGTGCGGGCCGACCAGGAGCGCCAGGAACAGGACTGGACGCTCGAACTGACCACCGGACGCAACGACCTCGTCCAGATCGGCCACCAGATCATCGGTGCCGAACTGCAGCTCGGCGTCGCCAAGCGGGAACTGGAGATCCACGACCGGGAGACCGCGCACGCCAAGGCCGTCACCGATTTCCTGACCGAGAAGTTCGCCGGTCCCGAACTGTACGGCTGGATGGTCGGCCAGGTCTCCGGGCTGTACTTCCAGACCTACCAGCTGGCCTTCGATGCGGCCCGCGCCGCCGAGCGCGCCTACGAGGCCGAACGCGGGACGGCCCCAGGCATCGTCAAGGCGACCTACTGGGACAGCCGCCGCAAGGGCCTGCTCGCCGGCGACCACCTCTCCCTCGACCTCGACCGGCTCGGCCAGTCCTTCCGGGAGTCCGACGCCCGAGGGCTGGAGATCACCAAGCGGGTGTCGCTGCTCGAACTCGACGGGCCCGCGCTGCTGGCCTTCCGGGACGAGGGCCGCTGCGAGTTCGCGCTCACCGAGACCCTCTTCGACCGCGACTTCCCCGGCCACTACCAGCGGCGCATCAAGACCGTCAGCGTCGTGTTCCTCACCGCCGAGGGCCAGACGACCGTCAACGCGACGCTGACCCAGCTCGAAGGCAGGACCGTCCAGGATCCCGACCCGAAGGCCGTCCGGTACCTGCTCGACCCGAAGGGCAGCCCGCCGGAGTCGCTGCGCGTCGAGTGGCGGGCCGGGCAGACGATCGCGCTGTCGGAGCTGCCCGAGGGCGTCGAGGACTCGGGCCTGTTCGAGCTGCGGTACGACGATCAGCGCTATCTGCCCTTCGAGGGCAGCGGCGCGGTCTCCCGATGGCGCCTGTCGGCCCGCCGCGTGCCGCAGGACGTCGTCGACGTGCTGATCACGGTCAAGTACACCGCCGAGGACGGCGGCGACACGTTCGCCACCGCCGTCCGGGGCCTGCTCAAGCCGTATCCGACGGCCGTCCTCATCAACGTTCCCGAGGAGTTCCCGGACGAGTGGGAGGCCTTCACCGAGAACGGCGGCGAGCTGTCCCTGCCGATCACCGCCGATGATCTGCCCGGCCTGTCCGGCAAGCAGGTCACGGCCGTGGCGGCGGTCTACGGCGAGGGATCGGCCAGGTTCCGCCTCAACGGCAACGCACGCCTGGCCCTGGCCGACGGCCGCCCGGTCACCACGCCCGGCCTGACCGCTGGGCCCCAGCCATGGCGCTTCACCGTGGACGGCGACGCCGACCTTTCCGGCTTCTCCCTGGTCGTGCAGTACCGGGCCCTCCCCTAGGGGCCCGTCATGTCGACCGGAACACAACCGGGTTCATCTGCCACTCACGGGTAACTGAGGGGAACAAGGATGTCGCACACCGGCATGGGCAGGCCCAAGATCCCGCCGAAGAAGAGCCTGGCCACCGACTTCAAGAAGTCCTCGAAGACGTCGGGCAAGAAGGAGCCGTCGAGGACCAGGAAGGCGAGGGAGGTGAAGGACGCCGATTCCGGCTCCCTGCCGACCGGAGGTGGCGGCCTGGGCGTCAAGACCAGGGGCAACAACACCCCCACCAAGACCACGACCGTGCCGGGCACGGAGGTGGACACCACCCCCACCGTCGACCTGATGGAGACCGACCGGCCGCATCCGACGACCTGGAAGATCGCACGGCATGAGCTGACCGCCGGGCAGAAGGTGAAGCTGTCCCCGCACATCAAGCTCAAGGACGGGAAGATCGCGCGGATGGCTGCCGGGCGGATGCGGACGCCGTCCCCGTTCGGGGCAAGGATGGGCGACCACACCATCGCGTGGACGGCCGTCGTCGACGACGTGCACGCCCTCGTCTTCGGCAAGACCCTCGAGGACGCCTACAAGGCGCTGGCCGACCGGCAGATGAGCGCCCAGACGTGGATGTCCGACAACGACTCGGTTCTGGCCCGGCTCTGGGACACCCTGCCGGAGGCTGAGCGGAACATGCGGCGGCCCGTCCTGGAGACCTACGCGGCCGAGGTGCGGGACGCCCTGCAAGGACAGGCGACGGCCGAAGGCCTGGCCAAGGCCATCGCCCACCATCTGGCCTTCGTGAACTTCCTGCCGTACGCGACCGTCCCGGCCAAGGGCGCGGTCGGCTCCAAGGGCTCAGGCGAAGGACCCGCCCGCACTGCCGTCCTCGCCCTCGACCTGGAGGTGGAGAACGCCAAGAAGCGTGCCGAGGAGACCCCACAGCAAAAGGCCCTGAGGCTGAAGCGGGAGAAGGCCGCGCAGGACTGGGCGGCGGAGGTCGAGAAGCTCAAGGTGGCGGAGGAGAACGACCCGAAGGTGACGGCGCGGCGGCACGAGAAGGAGGCCCAGGTCAAGGCTCAGCGCCAGGCCGCCGTGGTCCCCAACGCCCGCGAAGGGCTGTGGAAACTGCTGTCCCTCGACGCGATTGCGCGCGAGGCGCACCTGGACCGGGTCATCGCCCCCACCCGGCACGAGAAGTTCGTGCAGAAGGTCAAGGACAGCAAGGAGATCGCGGACGACGCCGTCAAGCTGAGCGCGGCGTTCAGCGTGAGCGTCGACATGGTCAAGGCCGCCGTCGCCAAGACCGATGCGACACCATCGCGCAAGCGAAAGAAGCCCCCGGGCGGCCTGACCCCGACGGGAAGGCCCAGGAAGAGACGGAAGACCACCCCGAAGACCGTCAAGCAGGAGCGGCGCAAGTCCACCCCCAAGTTCGATCCCGCCGTGGGCCTGCTCCAGTTTGGCAGGGACCTCCAGGCGGTCGAGAACGCCGCCGTCGCCCTCGGCGACCTGAGGCAGAGCGGCCACGACGTCCTGCCGGACCTGCAGGCCGACGTCAACGGGCTGCTCCGGGAGACGACCCAGGCACTCGGCACGAAGACGCTGCAGGTGGGCGCCACCAAGAAGGTCATCGCGCTCAACGGGAAGATCGACGCTCACCGCGACAAGATCGACACGCTGCTGGCCGATCTCGAAGGCGACCCGACGGCCGTCGAGGACGAGGCCGCGCTGATGCTCGGGTACCTCCTGCACGACCACCAGGAGACGGTGGCGCGAACCTATCCCGTCGCCGTCAACAAGACCGAATTCCTGGGGGACGACCCGGCCACGGCCGCGATCGCGGCGCTGAAGACGTTCCTCCTGGCGAAGGCCGGAGAAGAGCAGGACAAGGAGCGGGCCAAAGCCCAAAGGGAGGGGAGGACACCGCCCACGGAGCTGTTCGTCGAGCCGAAGGCGTTGGAACGGCTGCTCGGCAAGGTCGAGAAGGTGCACCGGCAGCTCGGCGCGATCCGCAAGCCCGCGTCCGGCGAGGCCAACCGGTGGGTCGGCGTGGCCCGCACGGCCGACGTCGTCGTCACCTTCCCGGCCGACAACAGCGTCACCATCCAGGGACGCGCCGCGGCGCCGAACGGGGTCGCGGGGATGGGCTCGCACACCACCGCGTGGGTGACCGAGGTGATGGCGGTGGAGCGGCTGGTCCAGGAGTACGGCAAGGGCGGCATCATCGAGAGGCTCCGGGACGAGACGCTCAAGGACCTCGAAGGCGACCTGATGACGAAGCTCGCCGCCCAACTGCCCGTCGAGCAGCTCGAAGGCGACCAGCTGAGCGACGTCTTCAACGCCGCGCTCGAGGTGATGGAAGCGACCTCGCCCGAGGACGCCGTCATCGCCTACCTGTCATTCCGCAACCTGCTGCCGTACGCGACCGTCGACGCCGGCAACCGCGACGGCCAGGGCGAGCGGCGCAACGGAACCCTCCAGGAGCTCTTCGACAAGGACTCGCTCAACGACGCCATCGAGCAGAAGCTCGACGAGCTGAAGCCGGAGAACATCAAGGGCACCGCGGACGCCCTGCGGGGCTCCGCGACCGTCCTGCGGGAGGTCCTCGACTCGACCAAGCCCCCGAACCCCGCCCCGGTCGGTGGCATCACCTGGCCGGTCCTGCCGGGCCCGGCACCGGCCGCGGAGCTTGTGCCGCCCAGCTGGAACACCCATCAGCGGCTCAAGGCGGCGGTCGAGAACACCATCACCGCCCTCAACACCCACGCCGGCGAGCTGGACGACGCCAGAAAGAAGGGCGACGTCCACCGGAACGCGGCCCGCCAGGCCATCTCCGTCACCCGCTTCCAAGAGCACACTCGGATCTACAACTACGCCCGATACGTCTGAGCTTGTCGTTTAACCTCTGGCCTGGGCATTCGTGGCGATCGAGTCTGAGATTCGCCTGTCCGACATAGCGGATTGTCACCGTTAAGGGGTCCCCGTAGTACTCGGGAAAATCGGGCGGATATGGCTAGCGAGTACCCGGGGGGAGTCTCACCCCCCGGCTCTCTCAGAACCGTGCTTGATCGTCTCCGATCACACGGCTCCCATGGTCTAGTCGTTCACGGTTACGGCTTGACGAGCCTCCAGTGGGCAAAGAGCCCGGGATACAGCCTGGCGTGGCTGCCCAGAGCGCCACGCGCCTTGCCTCGTTTTCGTCGAAACCGCTTGTACTTCTGCACGAGCCACCGCACCAGATAGTCGTTGATGCGGTTGAGGCTGAAGTCCAACGCGGACGAATGGAACCGCCCGTAGTAGTTGATTCAGCCCCGCACGACCGGGTTGATCTCCCGGGCGAGCTGCTCCAGAGTCGCTCCACTGCGCAGGTGCAGCCTGTGCCGCACGAAAATACGGTCGGGGTGGTGACCTGCGCGGTCTTGCTGCGGAGTGGTCGGTGGGGCTGGAACTCTCGCGGGGTGCTTCTCACGTTGGTTTACATGATCACGAGGTTCGTACTGGCCGTGGTGACCATGCTTGTGCGACGCGAGGTGTCCAAGGACGTTGAACTACTGGACCTTCGTCATGAGAACGCCGTGCTGCGCCGTCAGGTGAAACGGGTTCGGTATGAACCCGCCGACCGGTTGTGGCTGTCTGCGCTGGCTCGCTTGATCCCTCGGCGTCGTTGGGCTCAGGTGTTCAATGTCAGTCCGGACACGTTGTTGCGGTGGCATCGGCGGCTGGTTGTCTGGAGGTGGACGTATTCACGTTCGCTGGCTCCGGGTCGGCCATCTACCCCGGTGTCGGTCACGCGGTTGGTCGTGGCGATGGCCCGGCAGAACCCCGGGTGGGGGCATCGTCGTATCCAGGGTGAACTGGCTCGGCTGGGCCATAAGATCGCGTACTCGACGGTGTGGGAGATCTTGAAGAGGGCCGGGATCGATCCCGCGCCGACCCGCAGTGGCCCGGCCTGGGGTGAGTTCCTGTCTGCCCAGGCCCACCGGATCATCGCCTGTGACTTCCTGCACGTCGACACCGTGCTGTTACGTCGGCTATATGTGTTGATCTTCATCCAACACGGGACCAGGAGGTTGCACATCGCCGGGGTGACGGCCAACCCGACCGGCTCCTGGGTAGCTCAACAAGCCCGGAACCTGGCGATGGATCTTGGCGCCCGGGTGGACACGCTGCGGTTCGTGATCCGTGATAGGGACAGCAAGTACACCCGGGCGTTCGATAGCGTCTTCGACGCGGAGGGCATCCAGGTCATTCAGACGCCGCCGCGGGCGCCGAGGGCGAATGCGATCTGCGAGCGCGTCGTGGGCACGTTACGGCGTGAACTGCTGGACCGGATCTTGATCCTCGGGACGGGACATCTGCGCAGGGTCCTGGCCGAGTATGCGATTCATTACAACGCGCACCGGCCTCACCAGAGCCTGAGGCAGCGGTCTCCGGACATCGATCCGTCAGTCCCTGCTCCGATCATCGATCTCGCCGGCAGGCGGATCAGGCGAAGACCTGTCCTTGGCGGCCTCATCAACGAATACGAGGCCGCATAGTCCAATCCGCAAACCTGCAGGTCAACGCCACGATTGTATTTTCGTGCGGCACACGCCAGCGGTGCTCCCATCGGGAGCAGCTGCTCCCGATGACCACGACCCACAGACCACAACCCGCAGCTGGGTTGTGTCCGGGGCCCTGTGGAGCAGTGTGCTCCCGATATGCTCCCGATCCGCACCCAAAACAAAGATCCCCAAGCCTGGACCATGGTCCTGACCTGGGGATGTTGTGGTGGGCGATACTGGGATTGAACCAGTGACCTCTACCGTGTCAAGGTAGCGCTCTCCCACTGAGCTAATCGCCCGAGACTCACACACGTAGAGGTGGAGACGGGATTTGAACCCGTGTACACGGCTTTGCAGGCCGTTGCCTCGCCTCTCGGCCACTCCACCAGTGCGAGGCCGCACTGCTCGGCCTCTCCGAGCGGACGACGGGATTCGAACCCGCGACCCTCACCTTGGCAAGGTGATGCTCTACCAGCTGAGCCACGTCCGCATGTGTCCCGGGGACGCTGCCCCGGTGCGATAACTCTAGCGGAATCCTGGACCTCTTTGTGCACGCTTCCGCGGCCGGGCGTGTGATCACAGAGTGTCGCGGGCTGACCACAGTTCTGGGAACACGTCCTGTTCGGCCGCTCTGCGCAGCCAGGTCAGGCCATTCGACCCCCCCGTCCCGGGTTTCGCGCCCATCGCACGCTTCACGGCGGCGTAGTGCCGTTGCCGCCAGCGTGTGACACGTTCGGCCACGTCGAGGAGGAGCTCGGCGAGATCGCCGAGGTCCCGATGATCCTCGCCGGAGGTGTAGACGAAGTGCCAGGCCTTCTCCACGTCGCCGTGCGGTTCGTACGGCGTGGCCCAGTCGCGCTCCCGGTGCGTGCGGAGGATCGGCAGGCCGCGCCGGTGCAGGAGCGCCACTACCTCGTCGTAGAGGCTGGGGGAGCGGAGGGCGGCCTCCAGATCGGCGCGCCCCTCGCCGGCGCCCGGATGCGGCCGCAGCAGAGCCTCGGACTTGTTGCCGATGAGGAACTCCAGTCGCCGGTAGGCGGAGGACTGGAACCCCGAGGCCTGGCCGAGTTCGTCTCGGAAGGCGTTGAACTCCACCGGGGTCAGCGTGGCGAGCAGGTCCCAGGAGGCGATGAGGACGTCCTGGACGTGGATCCCGCGCCGGAGCGCGGCCATCGCCCTCGCGAGGTCGTCGCCGCGCACGGCGTCGCGCGCCTGCTTCCATTCGTGTTCGAGGAGCCCGAAGAGCAGCTCCATGACCTGCGTCGTCACGATGAACGACAGCTCGGCCGGCACGTCGCTGCGCGGCCGCTGCAGGCGGTGGAGCACGTCGACGTGCGCGTACTCCTCGTACGGCGTGGCGTCGGGTCCGAATGACGGCCTCGGTCCGCCCGCCCCGCTCGAAGTGGTCGTGGTCCGCCCAGCCTGCGCCATCACAAGAGCCCCCGTGTCCGTACCGCCGCTCCCTCCATTCTGCTGCGCTCGACCTGTACGAGGAATGGGCGTCATATCCAGATCAAGGGATTCGGCTTAGCATATGGAAGGCGATGTCCGTATCTGCTTTGCATTCGGGAGGTCACGTGGACGCGGTGGATCAGCGGCTCCTGGAGGAGCTGCAAGGCGACGCGCGGCTGTCCTACAACGAGCTGTCGCGCCGGGTGAAACTGTCGTCCCCGGCGGTGGCCGAGCGGGTGCGGCGGCTCGAGGCCGAGGGCGTGATAACCGGCTATCACGCGCATGTGGAACTCGCCCGGGTCGGCCGGCCGGTCACCGCTCTCGTCCAGGTCCAGTGCTACGGCCCGCGGTGCATCCTGCGCGATCCGCGGGTGTTCGGCTGGCCCGAGGTGCTGCAGCTCCACCGGGTCACCGGGGCCGCGTGCTGCGTGCTCATGGTGGCGGTGCCGACGATGGCCGAGTTCGAATCGCTCATCGACCGGTTGTCCGACTATGGGCAGCCCTCGAGCATGCTCGTGCTGTCCAGTCCGGTCGAGTGGCGTCCCGCCACCGCGCCCCGCGACTGAGATCCGCGACTGAGATCCGCGCTCCCGGCCTCCGGTCGACGTGACGCCCCAGGCCGGGGCCGGTCGTCGACGATGTCGCCGGGCCGATCCCCGCTGTTCGCCCGTCGTTCATCGCCGGCTGGGCCGGCCTCTCCCGGGATTCGGTACGTTCGTCCAGGTCCGATATGTCCGCGACCCGATTGCGCCGATGCCGGTACCCGTCGAAGGTCAACGCACGCCCAGCCCCGCGGAGGCCCGCCCCACCGCCCCGCCGCGGCGTGCCCGTGACCCCTACTTCGACAACGCCAAGTTCCTCGCCGTGGTCCTGGTGGTCCTCGGGCATGCCTGGAATCCGCTGCAGGGGATGAGGCTCGCGGACATCGCGCACCTGTTCGTCTACACCTTCCACATGCCGGTGTTCATCCTCATGGCCGGCTATTTCTCGCGCCGCTTCACGACCACCCGGGGCAAGGTCCGCCGGCTCGTCGTCGGCGTGGCCGTCCCCTACCTCGTGTTCGAGGCGGCGTATCCGCTGTACGTCCACCTGATCGGCGGCAAGGGCTTCGTCTGGAGCCCGCTGTCGCCCTACTACCTGACCTGGTTCCTCCTGGCGCTTCTCGTCTGGCGGCTGTCCACCCCGCTGTGGCAGCAGCTGCGCTGGCCCCTGCCCGTGGCCATAGCGATCTCGCTCGTGTCCGGTGCGATCCAGCTGCCCGACCCCGTCGTCACCCGTACGCTCGGATTCCTGCCGTTCTTCGTGACCGGCCTGCTGCTGCGCGAGGAGCACTTCCGCCGGCTCCGCACGCCCCCCGCGCGCATCGTCGCCGTCCTGATCGCCATCGCCGCGGCGGTCGTGGCGGTGCCGGCCGCGGCACACGTCGACCCCGAATGGGTCCACTACCGCTATCCCGACGAGCGGTTCGGCGTCTCACTCCCGGTCCTGATCGCGATGCGCTGTGCCGTGCTGCTCTGCGGCTTCGCCATGACCGCGGCGTTCCTCGCGCTCGTGCCCGCACGGCGCACCTGGTTCACCCGGCTCGGCACCGCGTCGATGTACGTGTATCTCCTGCACGGCTTCGTCGTCCTGGCCGCGACCTACGCCGGCTGGTACACGACGGCCAAGGAGTTCGGCACGGTGGGGCTCGCCGTCGTCACGGTCCTCGGCGTGCTGCTCGCGCTCCTCACCGCCAGCCCCCCGGTTCGGTGGGCCTTCCGTCCGGTCGTCGAACCGCGGCTGGACTGGGCGTTCCGGGATCACGGCCGGTCCGGGATCACGGCCGGTCCGGCGGGAAACCGTGACGGCCGTGCAGCCGGACGAAGCGCGCCAGGCTGAGCACGCGCACCACCTCGAGGCCGTGGCCCCGCCTCTCGTGCAGCACGACCTCCTCCTGCCCGCCCGGCCCGAGGGGCTGCACGAGACGGCCTCCCACGCGAAGCTGCTCGACGAGGGGCGGGGGCACCGCCGGGAACGCGGCTGACACGATCACCGCGTCGAAGGGTGCGGAGCCGGCCGCGCCCTCGGTGCCGTCGCCGGTCACCACCGTGACGTTCCGGATCCCCTCGGACGTGAGGTTGCGGCGAGCCCGCTCGGCCAGCTCGGCCCAGAGCTCGACGCTCACCACGTGCTCGGCGAGGCGGGCGAGCAGAGCCGTCTGGTAGCCGTAGCCCGTGCCGACCTCGAGGACCCGTTCCCGGCCGGTCAGTCCCAGGGCCGCGACCATCACCGCCGACAGGGACGGCTGGGTCGTGACCTGGCCGTGCGGGATGGGCACCGGCTCGTCCACGTCCGCCACCCCGGCGTAGACGTCCGGGACGAACACCGCACGCGGGGTCCGCCGCACGGCGTCGAGGACGCGTTCGTCGGTGACCCCGGCCGCCCGCGCCGCCGCCTCCAGGGCACCGGACGAGCCGCCGCCGCGACGTCGCCGTGCGCCGCCGTGGGTCAACTCGCCAGCCGCCTCATGCGCACCGCCCTCACGTTCCTTTGTACCCCCGGCCCTCCTGGAGATCGGAGACCAGCCGCGCGGTGACGGGCACGTCCAGGCCGTGGTGCTCGGCCGCCCGGAGCACCGCGCCGCCGATCGCGTCGAGCTCGAGGGCTCTGCCGGCCTCGGCGTCCCGGAGCATGGAGGACTTCATCTCCGGGGCCAGCCGGTCGAAGGCCGTGGTGATCGCCTCGGCCTCGACCGTGGCGCCGGACGCCCGCGCCACCCTCACGATCTCGTCGACCACGGTCAGCATCTCCGCGCGCCTGGCGCTCCGCACGGTCCCCACGGGAGCCCCCGCATGCGTCGTCAGCAGGGCCAGCGGCGCCAGGAAGGAGAGCTTGTCCCACAGGATCGCGGTCTCGTCGTCCCGCACGGCGACGTTGAGTCCCGCCTCGCCGAGCTCCCCGGCGAACGCGTCCAGCCGCGCCCGCGGCGCCGTACGGCTCGCCAGCTCGATGGCGGCGAACGGGCTGGCGTGCTCGATATGGCCGGCCGACACCCGGGTGGACTCCACCCGGATGGTGCCCGCGACGACCTGCCGGGCGGGGTAGCGCTCCCGCAGCGCCGCCATGTGCTCGACGCCGTTGAGGAGCGGCACCACCAGGCCGTCGCCCAGGGCGTCCGCGGGCAGGCGGCCGAGCGCCTCGTCGAGGGTCGTCTGCTTGACCCCGATGAGGCAGGCGGCGACGGGTTCGTCGAGCTCGGTCCGCGCCTCCACCGGCACGGTGAAGTCGCCGTACCGCCGGCTCCGTACGGTCAGGCCGTCCGTCCGCAGGGCCGCGGCGGTCTCGGGCCGTGCCAGGAACACCACCCGGTGTCCCGCCCGGGCCATGAGCCCGCCGATCAGGCCGCCGACCCCGCCCGGCCCCAGTACGGCCACCGTGCCGTCCATCACCTTCACGCATCCTCCCAAGCCATCGTCGATCTGCTCACCGAACCACTCATATACCGTGTCCGCGTGGAATTGGGAAAGGGCCGCCAGAGACACGACGACCCGCTCCCGGCCACCGGCGCGGCCGACATGCCCGAGAGGGCCGTTCCCGATCCCACGCCGGCCCCCGGATCCGGGGGCCTTCCGGCCTCGGCAGCCGGCAGGCTGCGTCGTGTGGCCGGCGCGGCCCGCGCGGCCTTCGCGGACGTCACGCCGCTGCGGACCAGTCCCGACTACCGCCGGCTGTGGTTCGGCCACACGGTCTCCTCGGTGGGACAGCAGATGACGGCCGTGGCGGTCGGGATCCAGGTCTATGCCCTCACCGGCTCGACCTTCGCCACCGGGCTCGTGGGTCTGTTCGCGCTCGTCCCCCTGGTCGCCTTCGGGTTGTACGGCGGCGCGATCGCCGACACCGTCGACCGCCGCAAGCTCGGCCTCGCCGGATCAGTGGGTCTCGCCGTCCTGTCCGCCGTGCTCTCCGGACACGCGCTGGCGGGTGGAGGCCAGATCGCCGTGTTGTACGGCGTCGTGGCGCTGCAGGCCGCCTGTTTCGCGGTGGCCTCGCCGGCCCGGTCCGCGATGATCCCGCGGCTCGTCCCCGCCGAGCAGCTTCCCGCGGCCAACGCCCTGGCGAGCGTCAGCATGACCCTCGGCCTCACCGCCGGGCCGATGCTCGGGGGAGTCCTCATCGGCGCGTGGGGCTACCAGGCGGCCTATCTCGTCGACACCGTCGCCTTCACGGCCACGATCTACGCGATGTGGCGGTTGCCTCCCATGCCCCCGGACGGCCGTGGGAAGGGCCGCGCCTCGATCCTCGAGGGACTGAGGTTCCTGCGGGACCGGCCCAACCTGCGGATGAGCTTCCTGTCCGATCTCGTCGCCATGATCTTCGGTATGCCGAGGTCGCTCTTCCCCGCCATCGCCGTGGGCTTCTACGCCGGTGACGCCCGCACGGTGGGCCTGCTGGCCGCCGCCCCCGCCGCCGGCGCTCTGGCCGGCGCTCTGTGCTCCGGCTGGGTGGGGAGGGTGCACCGGCACGGCCTCGCGGTCGTCTGCGCCGTCCTGTCCTGGGGACTGGCCATCGCCGGGTTCGGGCTCGTACGGCACCTGTGGCTGGGGCTGCTGCTGCTCGCGGCGGCGGGATGCGCCGACACGGTGAGCATGATCTTCCGGAACACCATCATGCAGGTGGCGGCCCCCGACGACATGCGCGGCCGGCTTCAGGGGATCTTCATCGTCGTGGTGGCGGGCGGCCCCAGGCTCGGCGACTTCGAATCGGGGGTGGTCGCGCAGATCACCTCGCCGGCCTTCTCGGTCGTGAGCGGGGGACTGGCCTGCGTCGCCGCGATGCTTCTGCTCACCGCCCGCAGGCCCGGATTCGTCCGGTACGACGCGCGGCGGCCGTCGCCGTGATCGTCAGAAGGTGTGCCGCTCCTGCCGCCCGGGCGCATCGCCGTAGTGAGCGTCGTACTCGGCCATCAGCACCCGCTTGAGGAGTTTGCCGGTCGGGTGGCGGGGGAGCGTGGCGCGGAAGTCCAGGGACTTGGGGCACTTGTAGTGGGCCAGCCGCTCGCGGCAGTAGTCGATCAGCTCCGCGGCCAGCCCGTCATCGGCCTCGGCCATGGAGGCCGGCTGTACGACGGCCTTGACCTGCTCGCCCATCTCCGGGTCCGGAACCCCGATCACGGCCACATCGGCGACCTTGGGGTGGACGGCCAGGAGGTTCTCCACCTCCTGGGGATAGATGTTCACACCGCCCGAGATGATCATGTGGGACATCCGGTCGGTGAGATAGACGAAGCCGTCCTCGTCCACATAGCCGATGTCGCCGAGAGTGCTCCAGCCCCGGCCGCGCGGGTCCCGTGACGAGGCGGTCTTGGCCGGATCGCCGTGGTATTCGAACTCCGCGCCGCCGCCGAAGTAAAGGATCCCGACCCGGCCGGCGGGCAGCTCCTCGCCCTCCTCGTCGCAGACGTGCACCTCACCGAGCAGTGGCCGGCCGACCGTACCCCGGTGGGCGAGCCAGTCGGTGCTGGTGGTGTAGACGAAACAGTTGCCCTCCGTCCCGGCGTAGTACTCGTGCAGGATCGGCCCCCACCACCCGATCATCTGCTCCTTGATCGGGACCGGGCAGGGCGCGGCCGCGTGGATCGCGTAGCGGAGGCTGGACATGTCATAGGCGGCGCGGGTCTTCTCGGGCAGCCGGAGCATCCGGATGAACATCGTCGGCACCCACTGGCTGTGGGTGACGCCATGGTCCTGGATCGCCGCGAGGGCCGCCTCCGGCTCGAACCGCTCCATCACCACCACCGTGCCGGCGAGCCGCTGGAAGGCCATGGAATAGCGCAGCGGGGCCGCGTGATAAAGGGGCGCGGGGGACAGATAGACCGGGCTGTCGCCTGGTTCGAACAGCAGTGTGACCACTGTGTAGAGGCCACCCGGGGTGCCGATCGGAGACAGCGGCAACGGTGGCTTGACGCCCTTCGGCCGGCCCGTCGTCCCGGAGGAGTAGAGCATGTCGGCGCCCTCCACCTCCCCGGGGATGGGCGTCGCCGGCGCGGCGGCCGTGGCCTCCTCGTAGGAGCCGAATCCAGGGACGGCGCCGTCCAGCATCAGCCGGAGCCCGACCCGGGGGATGTCCGCCCTGACCTTCTCCGCGACGGAGGCCATCGAGGCCGAGGTGATGAAGGCCTTGGCCTCGCAGTTGTCCACGATGTAGGCGGCCTCGTCGGCGCCGAGACGGGTGCCGACGGGCGTGTAGTAGAGCCCCGAGCGCTGCGCGGCCCATGCCACGGCGAAGAACTCCCAGCGGTTCCCGAGCATGAAGGCGATGTGGTCGCCCGGCCGCAGCCCCGCCTCCCAGAGCACCTGCGCGAGCCGGTTCGAGGCGGCGTCCAGCTCGGCGTATGTGATCACCTTGCCCGACCCGGCCATCACCACGGCCGGCCGGTCAGGGTGTTCGACGGCTACCGATCCCAGATGCATGAGCGCGGATCTCCTCGTCGCGGGGCGGGCGGAGCGGGCGACGGCCGGACCGGCCGGTGCCCTCTGCTG
>DASYNF010000262.1:0-4469 GCA_036008685.1 Actinomadura sp.
CAAAGCCTCACCGCCGCCCAAACCACAGCAGAACCCGGAACCCAACCAGGCGGCCCAGGCGGCCCAGGCACCGGCCCAGGGGGCACACCCCAAACCCCCACCGACGACGACGTCATCGACGCCGACTTCACAACGGAATGATGCAGCATGACCGATCAACACGCGTCGCCGCCCGGTTCACCTGGCACCTCGCCGGCGGCCGGACCGGACGCCACAGGAGCCCCCGCGGAAGGCACCACCACCGCACGGGCCGGGGCGGATGCCGCCACGGCACCGCAGGGCGAGCCGGCCGCCGCGGGCGGGCCGGAGGGCGCGCCCGCGGGAGGGCCCGAAGGCGCCACCACACCGGAGCCGGACCTGCAGGCCCGCATCGCCGAACTCGAGGATCTCCGGCTGCGGGCACTCGCCGACCTGGACAACTTCCGCAAACGGGTCGACCGCACGACGGAACGGCTGCTCGGCGAGGAGCGGGCCCGGGTGGCGACCGAGTGGCTTCCCGTACTCGACAACCTCGACCTGGCGCTCGGCCACGCCGGTGACCGGTCCGACCCCCTCATCGAGGGGATACGAGCCGTACGCGACCAGGCCATCGGGGTCCTGTCCCGGCTCGGCTTCCCGCGCCAGGAGCAGGTCGGGGTCCCGTTCGATCCCGTGCACCACGAAGCCGTGAGCACCGTGAACGACCGGGACAATCCCGAGGGCACCGTGGTCGAGGTCGTACGGCCGGGTTATGGCGACGAGCACCGCCAGCTGCGCCCCGCCTCGGTGGTGGTGGCCACCAGGGACGACTGAGGTCCCGCGACAGCTCCATACGTACGGTCGGAGGCGGCCATGAAGACGACGGGGCCGGTCCCGCTGCGCGAGACACCGGATCCCTATGGCGCCTATCCGCGGCTCAGCGAGGCACAGATCGAGATCCTCTCCGACCATGGCGTACGGCGTCACACGCGGCCCGGTGACGTCCTCTACCGGGAAGGCGATCTGACCTGCGACTTCTACGTCGTCCTCGACGGGAAGGTCATGATCGTCGAGGGATACGGGGAAGAGGAGCGGCTCCTCAGCGTGCACGGCCCCGGCCGGTTCCTCGGGGAGCTCAACCTGCTCACCGGCCAGGCCGTGTTCACGACCGCGGTCGTGAGCGAGCCGGGCGAGGTCCTCTCCGTCCCGGCCGTACGGCTGCGTGAGATCGTCGGGCAGGACCCGGCACTCGGCGACCTGATCCTGCGGGCGTGCCTGATCCGCCGCTCGATCCTCATCGGGCTCGGCACGGGCTTCAGGATCGTCGGGTCCAGGTATTCGCCCGACACCCGGCGGCTCCGCGAGTTCGCCGCCCGCAACCGCCTGCCGCACCGGTGGATCGACCTCGAAGAGGACAAAGGTGCCGAGGCGCTGCTGCGCAGGCTCGGCGTCTCCCCCGAGGAGACCCCCGTGGTGATCTGGCGGGGCCGGGAGGTCCTGCGCAACCCGAGCAACGCCGAGCTCGCGCGGGCACTCGGCCTGCCGGCGCCCTCCCCCTGCGAGGAGGCCCACGACCTCATCATCGTCGGCGCCGGCCCGGCCGGGCTGGCCGCGTCCGTCTACGGCGCTTCGGAAGGGCTGCGGACAGTCGCGCTCGACGCGGTGGCGACCGGCGGGCAGGCGGGCGCCTCCTCACGGATCGAGAACTACCTGGGCTTTCCTTCCGGTCTGTCGGGAGCGGAACTGGCCGACCGGGCCGTGATCCAGGCGGAGAAGTTCGGCGCGCGCATCAGCGTGCCGGCCCAGGCCGGGGCGCTGGAGGAGATCGACGGCCTGTACGCCGTCCGGCTGGACGACGGCACGACCATCCTCGGGCATACGGTCGTGATCGCGACCGGCGCCCGCTATCGGAGGCTTCCCGTCCCCCGGCTGGAGGAGTTCGAAGGGGTCAGCGTCTATTACGCGGCGACGCTGATGGAGGCGCAGTTCTGCCAGGGCGACCCGGTCGCGGTCGTCGGGGGCGGCAACTCGGCAGGTCAGGCCGCGGTCTTCATGGCCGAGCACTCCGCGCGGGTGCGGCTCCTGGTCCGCAGCGGCGATCTGGGCAAGAACATGTCGCGCTATCTCGTCGACCACATCCTGAACAACCGCCGGATCGAGGTCATGCTCCACACCGAGGTGCGTGAGCTCATCGGCGAGGGGGGGACGCTGCGGGCCCTCGTCATCGAGGACAACCGCACCGGAGAGCGGCGCAGGGTCGACGCGCGGGCCCTGTTCGTCTTCATCGGCGCCAAGCCCTGTACACGGTGGCTCGAGGGACGGCTGGCGGTGGACGAGGACGGCTTCATCCTGACCGGCTCGGCCGCGGACTCCGCAGGTGAAGCCATGCCGGCCCCGGCCGAGCGGGCTCGCCTCCCGCTCGAGACGAGCAGGCCCGGAGTCTTCGCCGCCGGGGACGTACGCAAGGGGTCGATCAAGCGGGTGGCGTCGGCCGTGGGCGAGGGGTCCATGGCGATCCGTCTGGTGCACGAGCACCTGCAGGGCGTCAGGGAACCCGTCCTGAGCTAGCCTCCGAGCGCCTTACCGACCACCGGGCGACCGCCAGGGCGGCCACCAGCAGGAAGATCGCGCCGGCGTCGACGGTGAGCTCGAGCAGCTCCCTGCGGCTCTCCACACCGGACTCGGGGACGGCGAGGCGCACGACGATCGACAGGATGTGCCGGACCAGAGCGATGATCCCGATGACCACGAAGAACTCCAGCTGGATCCCCCCACCGCGCAGATGGTTGAGCACGGTAAGGAAGATCTCCATGATGATCAGGATCAGCAGGAGGGCCTCCAGGGATCCGATCAGCCGTTCCATCCACGGCTCCCGGCTGGTGATGATCGTCATCACCGACACGGCCAGCACCATCGCCCCGATGGCCAGGAGGAACAGTGAGACCGCATAGAGGAGCGCTTGCTCGGTAGCGATGAGCAGCCGCAGCATCCGGGAATCGGCCCCGGCGCGGTCGTCGGGCCTACGGGGAGCACCGGCCCCTGGCCCGGACACGGTCGATCACGAGATCCGCCGGGCCTGGGCCGGATCCGCCAGGCGCCGGGTCACTGCGCTTCGATGGTGACGGAAACGATCTGATTGACGTTGAGGATGTGGACCACGCCGGTCGATCGGATGGTGATGAACTTCTGCCGCTCGAGCGCCTCCCGCACTTCCGATGACGGCCCGTATTCATCCAACCAGGTGGTGGTGGCCTCAAAGGGCTCAGTGACGACCACCGAGTCGTTCACCAAGCGGTAGCTCTCCGTGATCTTCATGTTCACTCCTTCGCCGGCCGGCGGCCGCTCCGGACCGGCCGTTGCGCCCCCGAGGCCGTCACCCCGGTCGCTTTTCACACCCGAGCGGCACCGGGTGGGACACGGCGTCCCCTCGGCCTGGACGCCTCCGCGGTGTCGGCTCCTCATGTCACGCGTACCCGCCGTGACCCGGGTCAAGACTCCCGACCATGCCGGATCCCACGATCACCCCTGGCCGGGCCCGGATGACGGCGGCATCGTGGTCATGGACGTGATCGCGTTTGGGCCCGCGGATCTCCTGGAATGAATCCGCTGGGGATCGGAGGGCCACATGCGGTTCGGAGTTACCACCTTCGTGACGGACGAGACCATCGGGCCGATGGAGCTGGGCCGCGCCCTGGAGGAACGGCGCTTCGAGTCACTGTTCGTCGCCGAGCACACCCACATTCCGGTGAAGCGCGAGTCACCGTGGCCCGAAGGCGACGAGCTCCCACGGAAGTACTATCGGACGCTCGATCCGTTCATCGTCCTCACGGCGGCGGCCGTGGTCACGGAACGGCTCATCCTCGGCACCGGGATCGTCCTGGTGATCGAGCGGGACCCGATCATCACCGCGAAGGAGGTCGCTAGCCTCGATCTGGTCTCCGGCGGACGCGTGATCGTCGGGATCGGAGCCGGCTGGAACCGCGAGGAGATGCGCAACCACGGGACCGATCCCAAGACCCGGATGGACCTGCTGCGGGAGCGGGTCCTGGCGATGAAGGAGATCTGGACCAAGGACAAGGCGGAGTTCCATGGCCGTTTCGTCGAGTTCGACCCGATCTTCTCCTGGCCCAAGCCCGTGCAGCGCCCCCATCCGCCGATCTACATCGGCGGCAGCGGGCCGACCACGCTCGATCGCGTCCTCGAATACGGCGACGGCTGGATGCCGGTCTTCGCGCTGGGCGTCGACGAGATCATCGCGAGGATCCCCGAACTGGAGCGGCGCGCCAAGGAGGCGGGCCGCGGCCGGATCCCGGTGACGGTCTATGCCGTGCCGGGCGACCGCGCGGCCATCGAGCGACTGGCGCAGGCCGGTGTCGCACGAGTGCTGTTCGACCTGCCCTCGCTTCCGCTCCAGGAGACCTACCGCAAGCTCGACGAGTTCGCCGCCGTCGTGGAATCGGTCAATGCCTAGAGGCGTTCGCCCACGACCGGCCCGGCGCTAGAGATAGCGC
>DASYNF010000263.1:0-16608 GCA_036008685.1 Actinomadura sp.
GTCCTCCCGCGAGAGCCCGCTCTCGACGAGCTCGAGCAGCACGGTGGACGTGTAGATAAGCCCGCCCGAGGACTCGAGGTTGTGCCGCATGCGGTCGGCGTCGACGACGAGCCCGGTGACCAGACGGGTCGTCAGGTGCAGCAGGTAGTCGGTGCCGATCGCCGCGTCGGGCAGGGCGATCCGCTCGGTGGAGGAGTGGCTGATGTCGCGCTCGTGCCAGAGCGGGATGCCCTCCATGACGGGTACGACGGCGGCCCGGACGATCCTCGCCAGACCGGCGATCCGCTCGGACGCGATCGGGTTCTTCTTGTGGGGCATGGCGGACGAGCCCTTCTGCCCCTTGCCGAACGGCTCCCACAGCTCACGGACCTCGGTGCGCTGCCCGTGCCGGACCTCCAGCGCGATGGCCTCGCACACCGTCGCCATGATGGCGAGGGAGCCGACCCACTCGCTCATGCCGTCCCGCATGACGACCTGCGTGGAGACGTCGGCGGCCTTGAGGCCGAGCCTGTCCGCGACGTGCCGCTCCACCGCGGGGTCGATGTTGGAGTACGTCCCGACCGCCCCGGAGATGGCCATGACGCCGACCGCCTCGCGAGCCCGCCGGAGCCGGTCGCGGGATCGCGCCATCGCGAAGGCGAAGTCTGCGACCCGGTGTCCCCACACGTCCGGCTCACCGTGGATGCCGTGAGTGCGGCCCACGCGCAGGGTCGAGCGGTGCTCCAGGGCGTGGTCGCGCAGGGCCGCCACGAGAGCGTCGGCCTTGGCGAGCAGGATGTCGGTCGTCTCGACGAGCTGTACGGCCAGCGCCGTGTCGAGCAGGTCCGAGGAGGTCATCCCGAAGTGGACGTAGGCCGCGGCCTCGCGGGGCTCGGTGTTGTCGGCCCAGGCACTGAGGAAGGCGATGACGTCGTGCTGGGTGACCGCCTCGATCTCGTCGACCCGCTCGGGCGTGGGCGGAGGCGCCTTGCGGACGGGCTCCACGACGTCGGCCGGGATGGTCCCGGCCGCGGCGTGCGCCTCGACCACGAGGGTCTCGACCTCGCACCACAGCTCGTACTTGTGCGCGTCACTCCAGACACGCCCTATCTCAGGGAGGGTGTACCGATCAATCACGGTGATGATTCTCCCAGGTCGGTGGCGCCGTGCCGCACCGGCGTACCCCCAGCGCGAACGACCGGGGAAACACGACCTCCCATCACCGCCGTGATCTCGCGGATGTCTCCGGTGGCGTTCGCCGGCCGGCCGGTCAGGAGGAGCGGGAGCGGAAGTCCGCGGCGTTCGCGGCGATGTCGGTGCGGTACTGCATTCCGCGCATCCGGATCCGGCCGGCCGCCTCGTAGGCCGTCGCGCGGGCCGAGGCCAGGTCCGGGCCGGTGCCGACCACGTTGAGCACGCGGCCGCCGGCCGACACGAGGAGCCCGTCCGATAGCGCGGTCCCGGCGTGCAGGACGTAGGCGCCCGGCACGGCCTCCGCATCCTCGATTCCGGCGATGACGTCCCCTGCCACCGGCTTGGCGGGGTAGTTCTCGGCCGCGATCACCACGGTGACCGCGGCGCCGTCCGCCCAGACCGTACGGGTGTCGGCGGACAGACCTCCGATGGCGCAGGCCTGGAGCAGCCCGCCCAGCGGGGTGGCCAGCCGGTCGAGGACGACCTGCGTCTCGGGGTCGCCGAACCGCGCGTTGAACTCCACCACCCGTACGCCCTCGGAGGTGAGCGCCAGGCCCGCGTACAGCACGCCGACGTAGGGGGTCTCGCGGGCGCGCAGCTCGTCGATCACCGGCTGCACGACTGTCGCCATGACCTCGGGGACCAGGCCGGCGGGCGCCCATGGCAGCGGGGTGTAGGCCCCCATCCCGCCGGTGTTGGGGCCTTCGTCGCCGTCGTAGGCCCGCTTGAAGTCCTGGGCGGGCAGCAGCGGAACCGCGTGCTTCCCGTCGCTCAACGCGAAGAGGGACACCTCGGGGCCGTCGAGGTACTCCTCGACGAGCACCCGCCCGCACGCGTGGGCGTGGTTCTCGGCGGCGGTGCGGTCGCGGGTCACGACGACTCCCTTGCCGGCCGCGAGCCCATCGTCCTTCACCACGTACGGAGGGCCGAACAGGTCCAGTGCGGCACCGACGTCCTCGGGCGACTCGCACACGCGCGCGGCCGCCGTGGGGACGCCGGCGGAGGTCATGATCTCCTTGGCGAACGCCTTCGATCCCTCGATGCGGGCCGCGGCGGCGTCCGGGCCGAAGCAGGGGATGCCGGCCTGCCGCACGGCATCGGCCACACCGGCGATGAGGACGGCTTCGGGGCCGATCACGACCAGGTCCGGGCGGATCCGCCGGGCCAGCTCGACCACGGCGACCGGATCGGTGGGGTCGAGGACATGGTTGTCGGCTATCGCGGCCGTACCGGCGTTGCCCGGAGCGCAGTGCACTGCGGTGACGGCGGGGTCGAGACGCAGGGCGCGGGCGAGCGCGTGCTCGCGGCCGCCGGATCCAAGCAGGAGAACTCGCACGTGACCTGACCCTATCGGCCGGGTGACCGGGGTAGTACGGGCGGAGCGGTTCTTCGGAACACGGCGGCCACCGGGAGGCCCGGTGCTAACCTGGCGATGCTTGTGCTCTGACGCCCAGCCGCGAAGGGAGGTGGCCGGAATGGTGACCGGTGATGATCCCAGTAGTACCGCCGAGGTTCCCCATAGTCCCGATGGGACTCAACCGTCTGCCTCTACTCGGCGTCCGGCCATGTGTCTCCCGCGACGACTTTCTCACCCCTGGGGTTTCTCTCCACTGAGCTGAGCACGCGCGGGCGCACCGGCCGGCGGGGAAGGAGCCCCCCATGGCCATGACCAGGGTCCGCCCGGGCATCGCGACCAGAGTACTTTTCAAGCCGCTCGGCCGGCCGGGACGTTCGATCGCCTCCGCGCGATCCGAGCGTGATTCGGCCGTCATCGACTGGGCCGCCTATGTCGACGGCCGGCGCGTCCCCACCGGGAGCGTCGCCGAGGCCGTACGGCTCGTGCGTGCCGACCCCGGCGACCCGGGCGCGGACGCGCTCACCGATACGGCCGGCGAGGCGACGGACGGGGCGAAGGGCTTCGTCTGGGTGGGCCTGCACGAGCCCGATGCCGCCGAGCTGGAACGACTTGCCGAGGTCTTCGGTCTGCACCCGCTCGCCGTCGAGGACGCCATCCACGCCCACCAGCGCCCGAAGCTCGAGCGTTATGACGGCGTCCAGTTCTTCGTGATGAAGACCGTCGGATATGTGGGGCGCCCTTCGGGGGTCGAGGCCGTGGAGACCGGCGAAATCATGATCTTCTGCGGCCCGGACTTCGTGGTGACCGTACGACACGGCGCGCATGGCGAGCTGGCGCCGGTGCGGCGGCGTCTGGAGGCCCGGCCCGAGCGGCTCGCGCTCGGGCCGGCGGCCGTGGTGCACGCCATCGCGGACCGGGTCGTGGACGACTACGTGTGCGTCGCCGACGGTGTGCAGCAGGACATCGACGAGGTCGAAGAGGCGGTGTTCTCCCCTCAGCGCACCAACGAGGCGGGCCGCATCTACCGCCTCAAGCGGGAGGTCATCCACCTCAAGCGCGCGGTCGTGCCGCTGACCGGCCCGCTCCGGACGCTCGTCGGCCGCCGGTTCGTGCCGACCGAGATCCGGGAGTACTTCCGGGACGTCGAGGACCACGTCACGCGGGTGCGCGAGCAGGTCGAGTCCTGCGACGAGCTGCTCACCCCGATCCTGCAGGCGCACATGACGCAGGTGAGCGTGGACGACAACCAGGACATGCGCAAGATCTCCGCATGGGGCGCGATCCTCATGGTGCCCACAGCCATCGCCGGGATCTATGGCATGAACTTCGACCACATGCCCGAGCTGAAATGGGCCTTCAGCTATCCCGTGGTGATGTCGGTCATCGTTCTGTCGTGTCTGTTGCTCCACCGGGGCTTCCGCCGCAACGGCTGGCTCTGACCGCGGAGGTACGACGCGGCAGCGGTCAGCCGGAGTGGGCGTGCTGGAGGACACGGAGGCGCGGGGGCAGCGGAAGTCCGTACGACTCCATGACGGCACGCAGCCGGTCCGGGTAGTCCGTGACGATCGCGTCCACGCCGAGCTCCACGAAGGCGGCCATCTGGGCGGGTTCGTTCACGGTCCACACGACGACCCGCAGGCCGTGGCGGTGCGCCTCGCCGACCAGTTCCGGACCGGTCAGGGCCCGCTCCGGCGACAGCACGGTGGCGCCCGCGGACAGGGCCCCGGCCATGAGGCCGGCCCGGCCGGCCCGGTCGAGGTGACCGTCATGGCGGTCCGGGACGGGGACCCCGGCGAGCCACCGGGACCCCGCACGCAGGGTCTTGTCCTCGATGAGAGCGACGCGCCCGGCCTCGGGCGCGAGCCTGCGGGCGTGTTCGAGGACCCGCCAGTCGAAGCCGAGCAGGCGGGTGCGGGACAGCGACCCGTACCTCCGCAGGATCTCGACGGTCGCGGTCACCAGCCGCGCCACGTCCGCGTCGGGCCATCCGGGATCGGTCTTGATTTCCACGGCCAGCACCGGGGCGTCCGCGCCGGACCGCTGGACCAGCGCGCACACCTCCGAGAGGGTCGGGATCGGGGTGCCGGGGGCCGGCAGCTGGGTGAGCACGAAGCGGTCGGTGTCACCGGCGTGACGCATCCCCGCGTCGACGGTCTTGATCTGGGCGAGGGTGAGGTCGCGGATGCGCCGGCCGACGTAGGGGAACATCGGATCCCCGGGCCGGGCCGGGCGGGTGTCCCTCGTGGTGACGGCCGACAGCGCCTGATCGTGATTGACGATCACTTCCCCGTCGGCGGAGAGGCCCACGTCGAGCTCCAGGGCGTCGACGCCGATGGCCAAGGCGTGCTCGAAGGCCGGCAGCGTGTTCTCCGGTCGGAGCCCCCGCGCGCCTCGATGACCGTGCAGTTCCACCCGGTCCCGCAGTGTTCTTCTCCCTCTGGCCGGGCCCCACTTCCATGAGGCTCGCCTGGCACGATAGGCGTCATGATCCAACATTCGCCCGGCCGGGAGGTGACGAATGTCCCAACATCCAGTGTCCCCCCGGGACTCCCCGCTGGGTCGATCGCATCAGGCCGATCGCATGAGGGGGACCGGATCAGGGGGACCGGATCAGGGGGACCGGATCGGGCCGATCGCATGAGGGCGACCGCATCGGGCCGGCCGCGCCGGCCCGGCGGCATGTCGAGGGGCCTTGGCGCGACCGGATCCGGCAGGCCGCCGGGTGGACCGGCGTGAGGGGATCCGGCCGCGCCGGGCGGGCTCAGATGAGCGGACGGAGCGCCAGCGTCTGGTCCCGGCCGGGTCCCACGCCGATGGCCGAGATCTGGGCGCCGGACATCTCCTCCAGCGCCCGTACGTAGGCCTTGGCGTTGCGCGGGAGCTCGTCGAAGGACGTGGCGCCGGTGATGTCCTCCTTCCACCCGTCGAAGTACTCCAGGATCGGACGCGCGTGGTGGAACTCCGTCTGGGAAGCGGGCATCTCGTCACAGCGTTCGCCGTCGATGTCATAGCCCACGCAGACCGGCACCTTGTCGAGCCCGGAGAGGACGTCGAGCTTGGTCAGGAAGAAGTCCGTGATGCCGTTGACCCGTGCCGCATACCGCGCGATCACGGCGTCGAACCAGCCGCACCGCCGGTCCCGGCCGGTCGTGACGCCGTATTCGCCACCGGTCGTACGGAGGTATTCGCCCATCTCGTCGAGCAGCTCGGTCGGGAACGGGCCCGCGCCCACCCGGGTCGTGTAGGCCTTCAGGATGCCGATGACCCGGGTGACCTTCGTCGGGCCGATGCCGGAACCCGAGCACGCTCCGCCCGCGGTCGGGTTCGAGGAGGTGACGAAGGGATAGGACCCGTGGTCGACGTCGAGCAGCGTGCCCTGGGCGCCCTCGAGCAGCACGACCTTGTCGTCATCGAGCGCCTGGTTCAGGATCAGGCCGGTGTCGGCGACATAGGGCTTGAGGCGTTCGCCGTAGCCGACGTATTCGTCGACGATCCGAGCCGCCTCGATCCGGCGCCGGTTGTAGACCTTGGCGAGGACCTGGTTCTTCTCGCGCAGCGCCAGCTCGATCTTCTGGGTGAGGATGCTCGGGTCGAAGAGGTCCTGGACCCGGATGCCCATCCGAGCGATCTTGTCACCGTAGGCCGGGCCGATGCCCCGGCCGGTGGTGCCGATGCGGGCCTTGCCGAGGTAGCGCTCGGAAACCTTGTCGAGGGCCCGGTGGTGGGGCATGATCAGGTGCGCGTTGGCCGAGATGAGCAGGCGCTCGCAGCCGATGCCCTTCTCCTTGAGACCGTCGATCTCCTGGAGCAGCACGTCCGGGTCGATGACCACGCCGTTGCCGATGACCGGCACCACATCCGGTGACAACACCCCGGACGGCAGCAGGTGGAGCGCGTAGCTCTTGTCCCCGATGACGACCGTGTGCCCGGCGTTGTTGCCACCCTGATAGCGAACGACGTAGTCGACATCTCCGCCGAGTAGGTCAGTGGCCTTGCCCTTGCCCTCGTCACCCCACTGTGCCCCGACAAGCACGATGGCCGGCATCAGGCGGCCTCCCTCTTCCTCGCATGACGAAGGCCCCGGGTCGCAAGCACGACGGGGCCTCTTGCGATCCGATGGTACCTGGACATGAGGCGCGAAGAAACCGTCGTCTCGCCTAGGACAGCGCGTCCGCCGCCGCTGCGCTGCTGTCGCGAAGGAAGGTTTTGCAGCGCTCGGCCTCTTGGTCCTCGCCGATCGCCCCCGCCGCGCGGCCGAGCCCGTGCAGGGCGGAGAGGAAGCCGCGGTTGGGCTCGTGCTCCCAGGGGATGGGCCCGTGGCCCTTCCAGCCCGCGCGCCGGAGCTGGTCGAGCCCCCGGTGATAGCCCGCACGGGCATAGGCGTAGGACTCGATGACGTCGCCCGCCTCGAACGCGCGGTCGGCCAGCCGCGCCCAGGCCCCGGGGTGTTCGGGGAAGCGAGCGGCCACCTCGACCGGGTCGACGCCGCTCTCGAGCGCCTCGCGCGCCTCGACGTGATCCGGGAGTTCGGTTGGAGGAGGCCCGCCGAGCAGATTATGGGTCATGCCGCCCATCGTAGGGTGTGTTCATTGCCGCGCTCCGCGCGGCGGCTCGCGGGCCTTCTAGGCGCCGTCTTCCCTCGTCGTTCGGTCCAGACGACGCCGGCCCGCTCGCTGTGTTCATTGCCGCGCTACCGCGCGGCGGCTCACGGCCTTTCGAGGTGGCGTCTTCCCTCCTCGCTCGTTCCTCGCTCGTCAGTCCAGACACCACCGGCCGCTCGCGGGACCTCTTCCCGGGCGTGATCTTGCAGACGTTCGCGCCGCGCCGCCGCTTCTTGGCCGTGATCTCGCGGGTGGCACGACCGCACGGCCGTGGGACCCGCGAGATCACGCGGGTGAAGGGATCAGCGGATCTTCTTGCCGGCGGACAGCAGGTTCTCGCAGGCGGCCGTGATGCGCTCGGCCATTCCCGTCTCCGCGGCCTTGCCGTAGGCGCGCGGGTCGTACTGCTTCTTGTTACCCACGCCGCCGTCCACCTTGAGGACGCCGTCGTAGTTGCGGAACATGTGGTCGGCGATGGGCCGGGTGAAGGCGTACTGCGTGTCCGTGTCGATGTTCATCTTCACCACGCCGTACGACAGCGCCTCGCGGATCTCTTCGAGGCTGGAGCCCGAGCCGCCGTGGAAGACCAGCTCGAAGGGGGCGTCCTTGCCGTACTCGGCCGCCACCGCCTCCTGGATCTCCTTCAGCACCTCTGGGCGGAGCTTGACCGCTCCGGGCTTGTAGACCCCGTGCACGTTGCCGAAGGTCGCCGCGAGGATGTAGCGGCCCTTCTCGCCGAGCCCCATGGCCTCGGCGGTGGCGAGCGCGTCGGCCGCGGTCGTGTAGAGCTTCTCGTTGATCTCGTGCGCGACGCCGTCCTCCTCGCCGCCGACGACGCCGATCTCGATCTCGAGGATCACGTTGGCCTTGGCGGCCTCCTCCAGCAGCTCCTTGGCGATCCGAAGGTTCTCGTCGAGGGGCACGGCCGAGCCGTCCCACATGTGGGACTGGAACAGCGGCTGCTCGCCCCGCGCCACGCGCTCCTGCGAGATCTTGAGCAGTGGCCGCACGAAGGTGTCCAGTTTGTCCTTCGGGCAGTGGTCGGTGTGCAAGGCGATGTTGACCGGGTACTTCTCCGCGACCACCCGGGCGAACTCGGCCAGTGCCGTGGCCCCGGTCACCATGTCCTTGACCGTCGAGCCGGACAGATACTCGGCGCCGCCCGTCGAGACCTGGATGATCCCGTCGCTCTCGGCCTCCGCGAAGCCGCGCAGGGCCGCGTTGAGGGTCTGGCTCGAGGTCACGTTGATGGCGGGATAGGCGAAACCGCCCTCTTTGGCGCGATCCAGCATCTCCGCGTAGACCTCTGGGGTCGCTATGGGCATGATCAACATCCTCTCTTGCGCGTGTCCACAGTGCCGGTCGGTGCGACTTTCGCGCGCCGACGCTCCCATGTAGATGAGGCTCCAGGCAGCACGAGGGTGGGCGCAGGGTGTCACCCTCCACCCAGTATCCCGAAGTTCATGTCGGGCGGAAACGTGCCTCGCTGGCGGGGTACGCTCAGGATGTGGATCTCGCTGTGAATTGGATAGACCCGACGTCGCTCATCGCAACCTTCGGTGTGGTGGGCATCCTGTTGATCATCTTCGCTGAGACCGGGTTGCTGGTCGGGTTCTTCCTTCCGGGAGACACTCTGCTGTTCAGTGCGGGGCTCTTCACCACCGTCTCGGGTGCCGCCGGGATCGGGATCAGCCCCCTGTCGCTGCCCATGCTGCTGGTCGCGGCCCCGCTCTTCGCGATCGCGGGCGCACAGTTCGGGCACTACCTCGGTGCTCGCTACGGGCGCAAGCTCTTCGACCGGCCGAACTCCCGGCTGTTCCGGCCCGAGCACGTGGAGAAGGCGGAGCACTACTTCAACAAGTTCGGTCCCGCCAAGGCGGTCGTGCTCGCGAGATTCATTCCGGTGGTCCGGACCTTCCTCAACCCGCTGGCCGGGATGCTCGAGATGAGCGCTCGCCGTTTCTTCGTCTGGAACACCCTCGGGGCCGTCCTCTGGACCGAGGCCATCGTCCTCCTCGGCCACTTCCTGGGCAGCCGGGTCCAGGGGATCGACAAATATGTTCTTCCCGTCGTCGCGGTCGCCGTCCTCGTTTCGGTGGCTCCGGTGCTGCGTGAGGTGCTGAAAGGCAACCGCGGATCCCGCGGTGGAGACGAGAAAAAGGACTCGGATGAGTCCCGGGCGTCGCTGAGTGGTGACAGTTCCCGCTAACCTCCCCATGTGGGACGTCATCGGCCGGATCCTGGTGGTCACTCGCGCGTACTGATAGCGGTACTCGCTGTGGTCATTGTCCTGGTGCTGCTCGTTGTGGGCGGTGTCGCGCTCTTCGGCGCGCTCAGCTCCGACGCGGCACCGAACAGTGCGCCGGCCATGCCGGCGACCGACAGCTCCGCGGCCTCGCCGGAGGCGAGGACCGCGACCAAACCCTCCAGAAGCAGCACCTCGCGGCGCACACTGGTGATCAAGGTGACCGGTGCGCCGACCATGGTCTACGTCACCGTGTCCGGCAACTCGCAGGTCCTCCTGAAGGAGGTCCTGCGGACCGGCGACCTCCGTCAGTACGACGAGGCCCCCCTGGACGTGGTGGTCGCCGACGGCGCCGCGGTGGACGTCTTCATCCGCGGCAAGCAGCAGCCCAAGCGGGCGGCGGGACAGCAGGCCCGGTGGCATGTGAACAGCCGCTGAGCCGCGCCGCCGTCCGAGTGGTCCGGGCGTGAACGGCACGGCCGTGAGCAGCGCGGCCCTGACCTGAGAGGCCGGGCCTGAGAGACCGGGCCTGAGCCCGGCTCAGGCCACGCCGAGATCTTCCAGCGTGTAGGCGGAGCGGTAGTCGAGACCCTCGCCTTCGATCCGCCCGGCCGCACCGCGTTCGACGATGGTGGCCACGCCCACCACCTCGGCTCCCGCCTCCCGCAGCGCTTCGACCGCGGTGAGGACCGAACCTCCGGTCGTGGAGGTGTCCTCGACGGCCAGCACGCGCCGCCCGGCCACATCCGGCCCCTCGATGCGCCGCTGCAGCCCGTGGACCTTGCCCTCCTTGCGGACGATGAAGGCGTCGAGCCGCCGGCCGCGGGCGGCGGCCGCGTGCAGCATCGCCACGGCCACCGGGTCGGCGCCGAGGGTCAGCCCGCCCACCGCGTCATAGCCGAGGTCCGCGGTGAGATCCAGCATGACCCTGCCGACCAGCGGGGCGGATCGTCCGTCCAGGGTGATGCGGCGGAGGTCGACGTACCACGACGCGCGTTGTCCCGACGAGAGCACGAAGTCGCCGTGGACGACCGCCTTGTCCCTGATCTCGTTGAGGAGGTCTTCCCGATCTGTCACGGCTCGAAGCCTAATCCCGGTCCTGGCAGGGTTGGACCATGACGCCCGGCACTCTGGTCCTGCTGCACAGCCCGCTCACCACCGTCGTCGCATGGGGCGCACTCCCCGACGCGCTGCGCTCGTACGGTCTGGACGTCCTCGCGCCGGACATCCCGGCCCAGGACCGGCCCCCGTACGCGGGGCGCTACGTGGCGCAGGCGGCTCTGGCGATCGCCGGGCGGCCGGGGCCCCGCCCGCTGATCCTCGTGGCGCACAGCGCCGCTGGGCCGCTGCTGCCGTCCATCGCGGCCGCACAGCGGGCGGCGCATCGTCAGGTCGGCGGATATGTCTTCATCGACGCGGGGGTTCCCGCCCAGGGAGAGACGACCCGGCTGCAACAGGTACGGATGGACCTGCCGCGGGACGAGGCCGACCGGATCGAGACGCTGCTGGAGGGCGGTGGAAGATTTCCCGACCACCGCCCACCGGCGGGGCTGGAGGACGCCCTGCGACCGCACGGCCGGGATTTCTTCACCGAGCCGCTCCCGCCGGCGTGGGACTGGCCCGACGCCCCCTGCGGCTACCTGCGGACGTCCGTGGCGTACGAGCGGCACGCTCGGCAGGCGCGGATGCGGGACTGGCCGGTGATCGAGCGGGACAGTGGGCACTTCGCGGCGTGGGCGGATCCTCATGGCACCGCCGAGGCGATCCGGGAACTCGTCGCGGCCATGTGACCGTGCCGGCCGTGAGTGCCGGTCATGGGTGCCGGTGGCGGGAGCCGTGCCGGAGCCTCTCGCTCCGGCACGCGCGTCGATCCGGTCCTTCAGGCGGCCGTTCCGGCCGCTTCGATCCTTGGGCCTGGGCGGGTCTTCAGTTCTTCAGCAGGTCGTCGAGGAGCGCGTCGTAGTCGTCCTCCGGCACGCCCAGGTCGAGTCGAGCGCGATAACGCATGCGCAACAGCGCCTCGAGGCTGTCTTCGGCCGATTCGCGATCCCCCCGGTCGCGGATGGCCAGCACGACGTCGGCGCCGGCCGTGGCCCACTCGTAGGTGCCGGACACGTCGCCCTTCTCGTACAGCACTTCGGCGACGGTGCGATAGACCTCGGGGTCGCGCGGGGCGTCGTCTCGGATCCGCTGGACCAAGGCCTGCGCCTCCTCCTTGCGGCCGAGTTCGAAGAGCGCGTCCGCGAGGTAGGCCCGAGGGTCCCCGTAGGCCTCACCGCCGTCGTCCATGGCCAGTTGGTAGAGCTCCGCGGCCTTGGCGTGCTCGCCTGCGTGCTGCCATTGCTCCCCCGCCCGCAGCAGCACCTTTGCCCTGGACACCCCACCCGACACCGACTCGGCCAGCGCGCTGAACCGCTGCGCCGCGGATGTGTGGTCGCCGGAGCGCAGCGTGTCGAATTCCAGCTCGTCGAGATCGTCTTCCGTAACATGCGTCACGCTCTAGACGCTACCCGCCAGTCGCCCGGCGAAGCGGGTGATTACGGATGATCGGACATCGCGGCTTGCTAACGGCGGGAGCGTTCGAGCGCGTCCCAGAACCCGCGCCGGAGCGCATGCCGGACTTCGTCGTGGAGAAGGAAGTCGATGGGCAGCGATGATCCCTGGAGGAGTCGTGCCTCCAGGTCCGAGGGCATCCGCGGCTTGCGTGCGAGCACGGCCTCGAGCCAGAGCGCGGGGGCGTCCCGGGCCACGGACTCGCCGAAGTCCTGGCCCTCCTGATGGGCCGCCTTGACCGCGTCCGAGAGTGTGGGCGTGTTCTGCCGCGCGGTCACCGGGGTGATCTGCTGCGGACCGGTATAGGGACCCTGCTGCGGCGGAGGCGGGACGTACTGCGTGCCGCCGCTCGGATCGCGGCCGGGCATCGTGGGCGCCGCGTGCATGGGAGCCGGACTCTGGCGGGGCGGGGCGGGAGGCGAGCCGGGTTGTGACGATGGGGTGGGACGCGGCGGGGGGGAGATGCGCTCCGGCCGTGGCAGCTGTCCCGTCATGTGAGATCCGGGAGGCGGGCCGCTGTGGGCGCCGGTCTTGTGGATGCCGGTCTGCAGCGCGCCGGTCTGGAGCGCCCCGGTCTGCAGCGCGCCGGTCTTGGGCGGGCCGATCGTCGTGGCGGAGCCGTTGCCGCGCCCGTTGGACAGCGACCCCGGCGAGGCGTCACCGGCGGTGAGGCTGTTGACGTACGGGCGCAACTGGCCGGCGCCGATCTCGATCAGGTCGTCGCACTCCTGGCGCAGCACGCGCGAGGTGGTCCGGCCGCCGCCGGCCGAAATCTGGACGACCGTCACCCGTATGCCGAGCGCCTGCACGTCCGCGATGATCGGGGCCAGGTCCTCGTCTCCGCTCACCACGACCGCGTCGGCGATCGCGCCGTTGCCGGCCAGGGCGGTCAGGTCGCGCTGGATCTCGGTGTCGAGCCCTTCGCGGCGTCCCGGGCGGAGGCGCCCGATGCGGAGTTTGAGCCCCGGGAGGTCGGCCAGTGCCTCATGCTCGGGAGTACGGCGGCCCTCCATCGTCGCCTCGTACCAGTAGCAGCGGAGCAGCGGCAGCCCGGTCCGCTCACGGGCCAGGTCGCCGAGCAACTGCAGCAGCCCGCCGAAGTCCCACGACGCGGTCTCCCGATGGCGGGTGCCGTGCACCGCCATCGCGCCGTCCGCCAGTAGGTATCCGGCATCTACGAACAGCGCGCTGCGATCCACACGACACCGCCTCTCTTCAATACGAGGCCGCCTAGAGCCACTCCGCGGTGGTCGCGAGCCAATGAAGGACTTCGGGCACCCATAGCGTAGTGAAGTCTCAAACGGCCGTAAGCCGATACGGCGATTCGTCACCGTTGCAGGAAGTATGCGGGATGACCGGTCACTCGCACCACCGACCGGCCGTTCACCTCGGAGAACGCGGCCGCACCCGCTCGCTCATGTGGAGAGGTCGGCGTGGCCGAGCCGGGACAGGGTGGTCTCCCCGGTGGGACTCTCCCACTCGACCGCGGACGTGCGGCCGTGGACGCGGACGGTGGCGATGGCGTTGTCGAACCACGGCCCCTCGGTCAGCCGCCACTTCAGGGGAGGGGCCGGCACCCCGGCGAGCCGGGCCAGAGCGCGGAACGGCCGGCCGGCCGCCCGGGTGCACGCCAGCATGTTGCCCCACCTGAACTTGCGGGGCAGCGGGTTACGGAGCGGGGAGCAGACGATCTGGGAGATCACGGTCTCGGCCTCGGGCAGCGCGACCCGCGCGAGGTAGGAGTAGTGCACGTCTCCGGAGAGGAAGGAGATGGTCGCGGGCGGACGCCCGCATTCGCCTCGCGCCACCTTGCGGACGTCCTCGGCCACGGCGCGGAAGGAGGCCTCGAAGGCCGCCCAGTGCTCCAGGTCGGCGGCCTGCCGGATCTTCTCGCCGAGCCTGGCCGCGCGCCGTCCCCAGGCGCCGCCGGCCACGGCCTCGTTCCAGGACTCCGCGTGGTGGATGGCGGGGGCCAGCAGATACGGCAGCGAGCTCGCGATGAGCAGATGGTCGAAGTCGCCTGCGATCTGCTCCTCGAGCCAGCGGAGCTCGCCGTCGTCGAGCATCGCGCGCTCGTCGGGCGTCAGCTTCCGGGAGCTCCGGCTGTCCACCACGATGAGACGCGTGGAGCCCATGTCCTGCGCATAGCTCCAGCGGGCGTTCTCCGGAGCCTTGTCGGCCCGCTCCGCGAAGTCGTCGAGGAGCTCGCCACCGTCCTCCGCGGCGCGTACGGCCTTGTACAGGGGATCACGAGCCCGCTCCTCCGCGGACACGTTGCCGAGGTGCTGGTAGATCCAGTACGACCCGAGCCCGCCCACGATCCGCTCGCGCCACCAGGGGAGCGCCCACATCTGCTCCCGCCAGGTGTAGGAGGTGTTCCAGTCGTCGCGGACGTCGTGGTCGTCGAACATCGTCAGGACGGGGACCGTGGACAGCAGCCACCGTACGGCCGGATCCTCGCCCCAGGCGAGCCTGTACAGCCGGCAGTAGTCCTCGAAGTCGGCGAGCTCGCTCTCGGGCTCCTCGCCCGGACCGCGGCGGCTCCTGACGAACTCCCGCATCTCGTCGCCGAGCTCGTCGGCGTACACCTGGTCGCCGATCAGAAGGAGCACGCTCGGCCACTCGCCGCCGGCGGCGAGGCGGTGCGCGTAGGGCACCAGCGCGTCGATGCCGTGCATCTCCGCCGACGCGGGCGCCCGCCGGCACGAACCGAAGGAGACGCGGACCCCCGCCGATGGGTCGATCGTCCGGATACGGCTCTGGGGGAACGTACCGCCGGGCTCGGGCCAGACCTTCTCACCGTCGAGCGCGACCTCGTAGGGGGTGTCCGAGCCGGGCTCCAGCCCGCTCACCTCCACCAGGGCGTAGTGGTGACCGTGCACGGTGAACGTGGGGGCGGTGGAATCGAGGACGCGGACTTCGCAGGGGCCATCCGTCTCCACCCACACCGTGGCGGAGCGATCGTCGACGCGGCGCAGCAGGGGGCCGAGCACCAAAGCGGTCATAGGGAGCATCTCATCGGACCACCGCGGCCGCGTCCACTTCGGCACCCGGGTGTGAGACCGGGCTCACCGGGCTCACCAGGTCGAACAGATCCGGTGTCGCGGCCGGGCGCTGCGGCTATCCGTGGGCCTTCGTGTACTCGTCCAGTTCGGTCAGGTAGGCGTCCTTCACGCCGCGGGGGAGCCAGGCGATTTCGAAGGCGTTGCGCTGGAGCTTCACCAGCTCTTCGGCCGTGAGCTCGAGCCGCTCCTGGATCCGCTGAAGGTTCTCGCTCACGTAGGCGAGGAAGTAGGCCGGGTCGTCGGAGTTGATGGTGACGCGGAGGTCGAGGTCCATCATCCGCCGTATCTCCTCGGCCTTGAAGTCCGCGGTGACGAAGCCGTTGGAGACCGGGCACACCGTGAAGCCGATGCCACGTCGTCGGATCTCCTCGACCAGCTCCGGGTCCTCGAGCACGTTCGAGCCATGGTCGATGCGGTCGACTCCGATGACCTCGACGCACTGGCGGATGTGCTCGATCGAGTTCTCCTGGTCGATGTCGCAGTGCATCGTCAGCAGGTAGCCCTCCTGCCGGGCGCGGGCGAACACCTTCTCGAACTTGACCGGGGGGTTGCCGCGCTCGTCCGAGTCGAGCCCGACCCCCACGATCCATTCGCGGTACGGCAGCGACTCGAGCAACGTCGCCATGGCGTACTCCGCCGAGAAGTCCCGCAGGAAGCACATGATGAGCTGCGTGCGAACGCCCAGCGTGCGCTCCGCGTCGAGGATCGCCCGGCGCAGGCCGCGGATGACGATGTCGAAGGGGACACCGCGGGAGGTGTGCGCCTGCGGGTCGAAGAAGATCTCCGCGTACCGGACGTTCTGCGACGCGGCCCTGCGGAGATAGGCGGAGGCGAGCTCGTAGAAGTCCGGCTCGGTGCGCAGGACGTCCATGCCCTCGTAGTAGCCGACCAGGAAGGACGACAGGCTGTCGAAGGTGAAAGCGCTCCGGGCCTCTTCGACGGTGGAGTAGGGCAGTTCGATGCCGTTGGCCGCGGCGAGCTTGAACTTCAGCTCCGGTTCGAGGGTGCCCTCGATGTGCAGATGCAGCTCGCACTTCGGCAGTCCCGCGATGAAGTCCTCCACAGTGTGCCCCTCCAGCGCGTACCCGTTGCGGTTTCCGCGGTGATCCTAGCCGCGTGCCGACGAGCCTGTGAAGATCGCCCCTGTTCGCGGCTGGTTCGCGAACCGCGTGATCGTCGGGGTGACCCGGCGGATTGGACCTTCGAGTGCCCAACCTGGGCAGGATCGGCCCATGACGGCACTGGGCAGCACAGAGAGCGGCTTTCCTCCTGCCATCCGGCTCTCGGGGCTCGGACTTCACCTGCGGGAATGGACAGACGACGATCTGCCGGTGATGGTCGAGCTCTTCGACGAGCCGCAGGTCCACTGGAACTTGGAGACCTGAAGAACACCCGGTGCCGGTGAACGCGCCACCGCATGGGTACGGGGTGGCGTGTTCGCCGGCACCGAGGCGTGGTGCGGGCGCCTACTTACCGAGGTCGACCGCCGCGGGCTGGGCCGGCTTGACGGTGAGCGCGTCGGCGGCCTCGTCGAGGTCCACGAGGATCTCGTCGCCGTTGCGGATCTCGCCCGCCAGCAGCTCGCGGGCGAGCTGGTCGCCGATCCTCGTCTCG
>DASYNF010000264.1:0-2253 GCA_036008685.1 Actinomadura sp.
CGCGAACAGCGCGATGTCATGCTTTTTGGCCTCGAGCGCGGCGCCGTACCGCTTCATGAAGTCCTCCTCGGCCAGCGTCTGCGGCGTGTTGCGCTGGGTCGCGCGCGGCGCCGCCACGGCCGTGGGCAGGTCCATGCCGAGGTCCAGCCGGTTGACCAGGATCTGCAGCACGGTCGTGATGATGGTGGAACCGCCCGGTGAGCCGACGGCGAGCAGCGGCCGGCCGTCCTTGAGGACGATCGTGGGCGCCATGCTGCTGCGCGGCCGCTTGCCGGGGCCCGGCAGGTTCGGGGCCGGGGCTCCGGAGGCCGGCGGCGTGAAGTCGAAGTCGGTCAGCTCGTTGTTGAGCATGAACCCCCGGCCGGGCACGACGAGTCCGCTGCCGCCGAACTGCTCGATCGTGACGTTGTAGGCGACGACGTTGCCCCACTTGTCCGCGACGACCAGGTGGGTCGTCTGCGGCCCCTCGTACTGCAGTGCCCGAGGTGTCCCCGTGGCCGGGGCGCACGCACTGTAGTGACCGTCCGGCGATCCGGGCGGGATCGGGGCCACCGCGGCCTTGGCCGGATCGATCAGGCAGGACCGCTCCTTGGCGAAGCCCTCCGACAGCAGTTCCTTCAGCGGCACCTTGACGTGCTCCGGGTCACCGACGTAGCGGCCCCGGTCGGCGTAGGCCAGTTTGGAGGCCTCGAGGTAGTAGTGCAGCGCCTGGACGGGGTCCTTCCCGGACATCGGGAAGTTCTCGAGGATGTTCAGCGCCTCACCGACCGTGGAACCGCCGGAGGACGGCGGGGCCATGCCGTACACGTCCACCCCGCGGTAGTTCACCCGGGTGGGCTTCTCGAACGGAGCGCGGTAGGCCGCGAGGTCGGAGGCCTCCATCAGCCCCGGCCGGACCTTGCGGGTCGCGCCGGGCTCGACCGGTGGCCGCTCGACCGTCCGTACGATCTCCTTGCCGAGCCCGCCCCGGTAGAACCAGTCGGGGCCGCGCTCGGCGAGCGTACGGTAGGTCCGCGCCAGGTCGGGGTTGCGGAAGGTGGACCCGACGGCCGGGGGCTTCCCACCGGGCAGGAACAGCTCCCGGGTCGGGGTGATGTCCTTGAACCGGCTCTCGTTGACCGCGGTCTGGTCGTAGAACTCCTGGTCCACGGTGAAGCCGCGCTCGGCCACGCCGATCGCGGGCCGCAGCACCGTGCCGAGCCCGCGGGTGCCGAACCGGCGCAGGGCCTGGTCCCACTGGGCGAGGGTCCCCGGCACGCCGACCGACAGACCGCTGGTCACGGCCTGGTCGAAGGGGATGGGCTCGCCTGTGGCCGGGTCGACGAACGCCTTCTCCCCCATCGCCCGGGGCGCCGTCTCACGGCCGTCGATGGTGTGGACCCTGCGGGTCCTGGCGTCGTAGTAGGTGAAGAATCCCCCGCCGCCGATCGCCGCGACGAACGGCTCGGTGACACCGAGGGTCGCGGCGGCCGCGACCGCCGCGTCGGCCGCGTTGCCACCCTGCTTGAGCACCTCGATGGCGCTGCGGCTGGCGTCGAGGTCGACGGTGGACACCGCTCCCCCGTAGCCGGTGGCCACCGGCTGGGCTCCCTGGGCCGACGGGGTCATCGCGGGCGCGGCGCCCGGCGGGGCGGCGCCCGGAGCGGCCGTCGCCTGGCCGATGACGGCCAGGGACGTCGCCGCGGTCAGGGCCAGGGCCACAGGGACACGACGTGTCCCGCGGCGGTGTGTCTTGCGGCGGTGCATGAAAACCTCCACGACCGTGCTCTTATGATCCGCGATCACCCACCTTGTCACCGAATGGCGACCGGCGACCAGTGCGGGGGGCGTCTCGCGGGCCTTCTTGACGAAAGCGATGCGGGACCGGTCCCGGGAATCCCGCGGTCCGAGCACTCGGAGTACGTCCCCGAACCACCGCCGCCAGCGCGGGACGACCGCATCGGTTCATCGAGTCGCGGCGTGTCGTCGGTGTACCGACGCCCGCACCAACGACACGCCGCAACTCGACGGCTCCCGCCGGCGGACGATCACTCGGGTTTGAGGTGGGCGCTGACGGATGATCACGGCCGCGCTTCCCCGCGGAAGTCGGCCGGGCGTTCAGGAGGCTTCCTCCCCGGAGGAGAGAGCCACACCACGCGTCGACTCTGGTTCCCCGATGGAACAGCCGCTTGCGGAGAGTCCCTTCGATGAGGAATCCGGCCTTCTCCGCGACCCGGCGGGAGGCGATGTTCCCGACCTCGCACTGTCACTCGA
>DASYNF010000265.1:0-26862 GCA_036008685.1 Actinomadura sp.
TCGCCGAAGCGGAACGCGCCCGCCACGAGACGACGGCCGCCCGCGAGGCCTTGGACCGGCTGCGAGGCGAGGTGGCTGAGGTGCGGCTCGCGCTGGCGGCCGCACAGGCCCGGGTCTCCGATCTGGCCGGCGAGCGCGACAACGCCCGGGCGGAGGCGGCGGAGCAACGCGAACGCGCCGTGGCCGCCGAACTCCGCCCGCCACGTGATCGGTGACCGTTCCGGTCAGCTCGAGCGCGTCCTTTGGCGTCCCCTGGCGACTCGACGACGCTGGCTGGCGGTTGCTGTGAACGTGGTCGCCGTGAACGCGGTCGCTCCCCCACTCACCTGGGGGTGGGGGAGCGACACCCTCTGTCGCGGGCACTACAGCCGTCGATCTCGGTCCGGAGTACGGTCAGACGAGGTTCGGCAAGTGACGCGAGGGGCCCTCATCGAGCCACGGCCCAGGGCGTGGCGCTCTGGGGGGTCAGGGCATCTGCCCGAGTTGGTTCACGAACGCGGTGCGGACCACAGCGGTGTTCTCGCGCAGCTTGCCCGTCCTCGCGTCGGAGGTGCGGCGGCCCAGGTACGTGAACGTACGGGGCTCGAAGAACAGCTCGGTCTCCAACCAATCGTGGCTGACCTGGGAAAGGACGACCCCGACGCGGCCTACCGCGTCAGTGCCGGTGGGCACTACGGTGACGCCTGGGATCCGGGAGCCCGCCACGAACAGCGCGGCCATCGTCCGCGGCGGTATGGACGACTCGCTGAGCAGCCCGGCGAGGGCATCGAAGGCGCGCTCCCTGGATGGCCTGTCGCCGGGGGCATCGGTGAGCTGTTTCAGCAGCTTGTCCGGATCCGCGGGCAGGTCGTCTCGATAGGCCCGCACGGGACCCAGGGGAATGCTCTCCCACCTGCCGGTGAGCTTCCAGCCTGACTGGCCTTTCGCCGCCTCTCCATTGCGCAACAGCCCGGGGCGGGCGCCGTTCACTGAGAGCCAGACCCGGCGGCGCTTGGAAACAATTGTGGTGCCGGCGGCGGCTCCGCCGACGCCGCGTCCGTCGGATTCCACGAAGAGGAACTGGCGCGACCCTGGCCTCTTGGGGGTGGGGCCGCTGCGGGCCACCTGCGCAGCCTGTGACACGAGCCTCTCGGCGCCCGGCGGCGTCTGGGCGGCCGGCCCGGTCCGACGGTCGTCCGAGTGACCCGCCAATAGCGTGGCCGGGACGATGAGGAGCGCGGTGGTGACCGTGCTGACGACGGCCAGCAGCGGCCAGCCGCGTAGCCTGCCGAACCGACGGTGGCGAGTGCGGGCGAGTGCTCTGTGAGTGAGCCGCCGACGTTGCCGGGCGAGGTCGGCCGGGGTGCCTTCTTCGAGGGCAGGGCCGACTCGGCGCAGAATCGTCATCTCGTCCATTCGTGGTCCTCCGCGTCCATAGGGTTTCGATGACCGAGCGCCTCGCGGAGCCTGCGCCTGGCCCGGCTGAGCCGGGAGCGCACGGTTCCGACGGGAATGGCGAGAGCGCCCGCGACCTCGTCGTACGAGAGATCAGCCCAGGCGATCAGCAGCAGCACATCGCGGTCCTTGGCGGCGAGGCCGGCCAGCGCGCGGACCAGGGCAGGGCCGGCACCGGCTGCCGTGACGTCCGACGCGATCCGGTCAGCAGGGAAATCGGTCACCTCGCTGACCGAACTGCGCTCGAACGCTCGATAGCGGGCGTCCTCCCGGCGCCGATGCCGGGACATCTGCTTGGTGAGGATCCCGAACAGCCAGGGACGGGCATTGGCCCGTTCGAGGTCGTACCGATGGCGGCACTCGAACGCCGCCAGGAACGTGTCGCCGACCATGTCCTCGGCGATCTGCGGGCCCATGCGGCGCCAGGCATAGCGGTAGAGCATCGCCGAGTAACGATCGAAGAGCCCGGCGAACATGTCCGGCCGATCCAGCGACTCGGCGATCAGTTCGGCATCAGTGGCGCCCTGCGATGTCGTATGTCCGATCATCCTGGGCACCGTCGCACCCGCGGCGAACGTTTCATGCGGCTCATGGGGTCCTTCCCGTGGGGGGACATGACTGATCGTGTCTTGCCTCGAGCGCGCGTATGAGTTCTCGCACCGGAGCGGCATCCTCGACGACCTGGCCCTCGCGGCCACGGAGATCCTTGCGGCGCTGGGATGAGCTCGACCGGGGTTTCCGCTACCGGGCGAGCGCCGCCGCGAGCGGCCTGCGTACGACGTCGGCGCTGACCGGCGTGTCCACCGCCTCGGCGAACGACTCGGTCACCGGGTCCACTCCGGACCGGGCCAGGGCTCGCAGCAGCCGGACCTCGTCGCGCTGATGCCGCTGCTGCGTTCCGACCGGCTCCCGCTGCTGGAGTGAGGACACATAGCGGCCGACCTGATCAGACGACCTGGGGATCATTGTGCGAGGAGAGCCAGGTCCAGCGCGGCGTCCTCTGGGCCCTGGAGTATGCCTGGGTGACCGATGCGATGCCTCAGGCACTCCCCCCTGTGGAGCGGATCCGGCGCACCCGCCGAGCATGACGCCCAAGCCGCTCTCCAGGGGGCATCCGCCGCATGTCGGTGGGCCGGTCCGGCCGGTGATCGGCGTCATCGCGCATGCCCATCGCCGCAATCCGAGGTCTGGTTCGTAGAACTCCACACCGATTCGATGATCCGCGAATCAGAGAACGAGGCGCCGATCTGGCTGGGATAAGGACCTGACTCTCGGGTCAGAGGACCCGGGTGCCCCGAGGGACGATCTTGTCCAGAGCTTCGAGGTCCTCAGCGGTCGGCTCCCACAGGCCGGCGGCCGCGTTGGCGCGGATCTGCTCGGGCTTGGTGGCGCCGGCGATGACCGAGGCGACCGCGGGCTGCGCGGCCAGGCCGGAGATCGCCACGTCGAGCAGGCTCAGGCCGCGCTCCTCGGCGAACATGGTCAGCGCCTCGACGGCGTCGAACTTGCTGTCGGTGAGCTGGTCTCCCATCCCCAGTGCCTGGTAGCGGCTGTTGTCGGGTAGCCCGGCGCCGCGTCGGTACTTCCCGGTCAGCAGACCGCTGGCCAACGGGAAGTAGGGCAGCACACCCACGCCGAAATGCTCGGCGGCGGGAAGCAGCTCGGACTCAAGGCGCCGGTCCAGCAGGCTGTACTCGTTCTGCGCGCTGATGAAGGGGGACAGTCCCTGGGCGCTGGAGATCCAGTGCGTGTGGGCGATCTGCCAGGCGGCCAGGTTGGAGGAGCCGATGTAGCGGACCTTGCCCTCACGCACGAGCTCGGTGAGCGCCTCCAGCGTCTCCTCCAGCGGGGTCGCCGGGTCGGGGAAGTGCAGCTGGTAGAGGTCGAGGTGATCGGTCTGGAGCCGCCGCAGCGACCGCTCGACGGCGCGCCGGATGTAGCGGCGCGAGCCGCGTGCGCCCCAGTCAGGGCCGTTGGCCCCCTTCAGGTCGGTGCCGAACTTGGTCGCCAGCACGAACTCGTCGCGGCGGCCCTTCAACGCCTCGCCGAGCAACTCCTCGGAGTCACCATAGATGTCGGCGGTATCGATCAGGGTGACGCCGACCTCCTGGGCGGCGTCGATGACCTTGACGGTTCCTTCTGCGTCGACACGGCCGTACCGGCCGAAGTTGTTGGCGCCGAGGCCGACGACGGACACCACCAGACCGGAGTCGCCGAGGCGGCGGTATTTCATATCAGGCATGCGGGCAGGAAGCCTGCAAAGTGCCTGGTTATTCCTGGTGGTGACGTCGAGGGCCCCAGCGCCGGCACCCCGGCCGGCCGAGGGCCATAGCCGTCCCACCGGGTCCGGTGCACCCGGCCTGGTATCCACCCACGGCCGTCCCGGTGTCCCTATCCGGGTCAGTGGTGTCCGACGTAGTCCAGGCCCAGCACTTCCTGCGCCAGCTCGGCCAATGCCGCACGGTCCTCCGCCAGGGCCGATCGGCCGTTCTCGGTGATCCAGTAGACTCGCCTGGTCCGCCCGCGGACGACTCGCCGCTCGGAGGTCAGCAACTCCTCCGCCTCCATGCGGTGCAGAGTCGGATATAGGGTTCCAGGGCTGATCTGGTAGCCGTGGCCCGCGAGTTCCCGTGCCATCCAAGCCCCGTGAATCTCTCCCCCGGCCGCGTGATGCAAGATGTGCAGCCGCACCGCGCCCCGTTGGAATTCCCGCATCCGCAAAGATCACCTCTCACCGCCCCACCGACGGTGCCGAATCCGATATCGGGATCCGATGTTACGCGCTTCCTGCGGGTTTTCGCGCCTTGGCCTGCGGCGAGACCGAGGTCACGTAGCTCCCCTCCGCGGCCTCTCAGGTGGGGGGCGGCGCTCCGCCTCTGCTGTGAGGGCCGCCCCCAGCTCCCGTACGGCCGTGCGCAGTTCCTCGGGTCGGCGGATCACAAAGGGCCAGCCCAGCCCTGCCAGCATCCGCGCCATCCCCTCGAGACGCTGGACTCGGGTCCGCAGCAGCACTCCCCCGTCCTGTTCGAGAACCGTGGCGACGGTCGGGGGGACGCGGCGGCGCGCCTCCTCGAGGGTGGTCTCGATGAGGACCTCGACCTCATGTTCATACGGCACCGCGGCCAATGACCGGGTGACCTCCTGCACGGGGTCGAGGCCCGCCGGGATCTCATACGACTCGGTGCCCGCGATCACTGTGACCACCCGGTCCAGCCGGAACGTACGGATCTCCCCGCGTCTGTGGTCATGCCCGGTGACGTACCAGCGGCCGGAGTGGAAGACCAGGCCATAGGCGTCCAGGTCACGCTCGCTGTGAACGCCCTTCCAGGAGCGGTAGCTCAGCCGGACCCGGCGGCGCTCCCGCACCGCCGCGGCGAGCGAGAGCAGCACCGTGGTGGCCGGCGCGGCGCTCTCGCGCGGCGCCCAGGTGAACCCGAGCGTCTCCTGCAGCGCACGGACCCGCTCCCGCAACGAGGTTGGCAGGACCCGCTGGACCTTGGCGAGGGCGCTGTCCGTGGCATCGCCCGGCAGCCCGAGCCGCCGTCCCGCCAACAGGCCGAGCACCACGGCCGTCGCCTCGTCGTCGGTGAGCATCAGCGGCGGCAGTTTGAAGCCGGGCAGCAACCGGTATCCGCCGTGGCGTCCCCGCCGGGCCTCCACCGGGATGCCGAGTTCGGCCAGCCGCAGGGCATAGCGCCGTACGGTCCGTTCGTCGACGCCGAGCCGCTCGGCGAGTGCTCCTCCGGTGAGATGCCGGTTCGCCTGGAGCAGTTCCAGCATCGCGAGGATCCGTGTCGTCGGATGTGACACAGATTTCTCCTCATATCCGGGCGGATCCTGTCCGGATACGACTTTACGGTGGGCCACCTCGACCCCCACGGAAAGGCAGGCCGATGGCGACCTTCGTTCTCGTTCCCGGATTCTGGCTCGGCGGATGGGCATGGCGGGAAGTGGCCCACCATCTGAGCGAGGCCGGTCATCAGACGTACCCGATCACACTCACCGGCCTCGCCGACCGGGTCCACCTGGCGGCACCGGACGTGGGCCTCGACACCCACATCACCGACGTCCTGAACGTGATCCGTTACAACGACCTGCGGGACGTGGTGCTGGTCGGGCACAGCGGCGCCAACATGCCGGTCACGGGCGTGGCGGACCGCGCACCCGACCGGCTGGCGCGGGTCGTCTATGTCGACTCGGGGCCGCTGCCGGACGGCATGGCCCAGCTCGACTTCAACGATCCGCAGGCCCGTGAGGAGGTGGAGAAGCAGGTGGCCTCCGAGGGCGACGGATGGCGGATCCCGGTGCCGGACTTCGATCCCGCCGCGGATCCCGTCAATCTGGCCGGGCTCACCGAGGAGCACCTCAGGCGGATGCGCGAGCTGTCCACGCCTCAGCCCTTCCGTACCGCCGCGGATCCGCTCCGGCGCCCGGAGCGGCCGCCCGCCGTCCCGAAGTCGCTGGTCGCGAACACCTTCTCACTGGCACAGGTGGACAAACTCGCCGGCAGCGGCAACCCGGTGTTCGCCCTCATGAACCGCCCCGAGTGGACCCGGCATGAGCTCCCCACCGGCCACTGGCCGATGTTGTCCCGCCCGTACGAGCTGGCCGCTCTGTTCGAAGAGATCGCCGCCTCCTGACCACGGCGGCTCCCACGGCCTTCCGTCAGTGAGGAGGTCCACCATCCGGCGATGTACGTCGCCGGGCGCGACCGACACGGGCCCGCCGGCGCAGGCCGCCGTGGTGGCACGGCGCAGGCCCGTGCCACCACGGCCGGCGTGGTGATCACGTCACCGGCGTCAGCGGCGGTTCACCGGCCAGCACCGCGAGGACGTTGCGGACCGCCAGGTCGCACATCCGCTCGCGTGTGGCCTCACCGGCGCTGGCCACGTGTGGGGCAAGGACCACGTTGTCGAGCCGGCGCAGCGCTTCCGGCACCGAGGGCTCATGGGCGAAGACGTCGAGGGCGGCCCCGCCGATCAGTCCCTCGCCGAGCGCATGGGCCAGCGCCTCCTCGTCGACGAGAGGGCCTCGCGCGGTGTTGACGAGGATCGCGCCCGGTTTCATCCGGGCGAGCTCGGCGGCGCCGATCATGCCACGGGTCGCGGGGGTGAGCGGGCAGTGCAGGCTCACGACGTCGGCCCTCTCGAGCAACTCCCCGAGCTCGACCGGCACGACGCCGAGCGCGCGGGCCTCCGGTGAGCCGACCTTGCCCCCACTGGCCAGCAGGGACATGCCGAAGGCGTGGGCGCGGCGGGCGACCGCGAGCCCGATCCGTCCGAGGCCCACGATGCCGAGCACCGCGCCGGCACTGATGTCCAGGCCGGTCAGCACGGTCGGGCCCCAGTGCCAGGCCGTACCGTCGCGGACCATCCGGTCGGCCTCCACGAGCCGCCGGGAGGCCGCGAGCATCAGCGCCATGGTGAAGTCGGCGGTGGCCCCGTCGAGCACGCCGGGGGTGTTGGTCACGGTGACGGAACGCTCCCGCGCCGCCTCCAGATCGACGTTGTCGTAGCCGACCGCGACGTTGGCGACCACGCGCAACTCCGATCCGGCCGCGTCGAGCAGCTCGGCATCGACGCGCTCGGTCAGCATGGTCACCAGTGCCGAGCAACCCTTGACCTCGGCAAGGAGCCGTTCGCGGTCGGGGGGGAACATCGGCTCATCGTGATGATGGAACTGCACGCCGCTGCCGCGCAGATGATCTGCGGCGGCAGGGGTGAGGCGCCTGGACGCATAAACCCTCTGTTGGTCAGTCCCGGACATAAGCCACCTTCGCGCGGGTGATGAACTCCTGCGCGGTCGAGCCTATGGAATGAGCGCCGAGGCCGCTGGTCTCCATCCCGCCGAACGGGACGTGCGGCCGGCTCGCGGTGCCGTGGCGATGACACACTCGCTCAGGGCTTCGCCAGCATCGTGATCCTGCTGGACACGCTCGAGACCGAGCTCGGAGAGGGTCAGGCTGAAGCGAGAACCGCCCCGCCTGACGTGATCACGTAGGCCTCGTCCGTGCGGACAGGTGAGGTAGGGGCTCGCCGGTGCCGGCACCGGCACCGGCGAGTGCGGTCATGGTGAGCCGGTGATCATGCCGGGGCGAGCGCCTGCTGGCTTATGTCGTGGCCGAGCCGCTGGACGCGGCCCTTCGCCTCGTCCACCTGGACGAGGTTGCTCTGCAGGAACTGCGCGCAACTGGTCTGACCCATGAGCGTGGCCTTGTCCACCAAGCCCTGGTAGGTCCCGCTCATCATGCTCGAGGTCTTCAGCTCCTTCCCGACGACGCACATATCGAGCACGTCCGGCGACGGCTGCTGATTGGTGAACTGCTGGAACTCGGCGCGCATGCCGTCGACGGTCAGGCACGGAATGTCCTGACGGGAGGCTCCCAGCGCCTGGAAACAGGAGTCCAGGTTCGCGATCTTCTGTTGGCCTTTCGACTGCTCATTGCGGAGCTCCTGCGCCAGGTTCTCGTTGCGGACCATGCCCGCGGCCTCGCCCCTCATCTGATTGATCTTGTTTTCCGCGTCGTAGGTCACGGATAGTTCGTAAAGGAACAGGTCCGTGGGACTGTTGATTGCCATGTGCTCCTCCTGACATCTCAGGGGGGGTCCCCGATCGACTACCCCTTCCGGTGTGATCTATTCCCGTTGACCTGGTCCTATTGCCAGGTGTCCCGTCGCCTCTGACCTGAGGCGACGACGGGCTCGGAAGGGCCGGCGGGAGCCGAAGAGACGGCCGGCGCGCAATCACCTCGCCTCCATCTCCATGATCGGGCGTGCGCTCGAGTCATGGCGTGTCGCCGGTGCACCGAGGGTCCGGACCAGCGACACGCCGCGACTCGGGACGCCCGTGGGTTACCGGGTGGCGAGCGAGGCCAGGACGGCGGCGGCGAGCGCGGCCCGCTCGACCATCCCGGACACGGTGGCGTGTTCGTCGCGGGCGTGGGCGCCGGCCCCGACCGCGCCGAATCCGTCGAGCACCGGGCGGCCCAGCGCGGCCGCGAAGTTGCCGTCGCTGGCGCCGCCGACCGCCGTCTCCTGGAGGTCGATCCCGAGTCGCCCGGCCACGGCCCTGGCACGCTCGAACAGCTCCGCGATCTCGGGGGTCCGGGCCATCACCGGCCGGTTCCAGCCGCCGTCGAGCCGCGCGGTGACCCGGGGGTCGGCCGGGCGCCAGCCGGTGATCGCGCGCTCGATCCGGTCGGCCTCGGCCTGATCGGCGACCCGTACGTCGATGCCGGCCTGGGCGGATCCCGCGGTCACGTTCCGGCGGGTCCCCCCGCTGACCACGCCGACGTTCACCGATGTGCCCGCGGCCAGGTCGGTGAGGGCGGTGAACTCGGTGACGAGCTGGGCCAGCGCGGTGATCGCGCTGGCGCCGGCGGTCGGGTCGAGGCCGGCGTGCGCCTCCACTCCGGTGAGTGTGACGTCGAACAGCCCCACGCCCTTTCGGGCGGTTTTGACGGCTCCCGCGGCGCTGGCCTCGAAGACCAGCACCGCTGCGGCGTCGCGGCAGCCGTCCTCGATCACCGGGCGCGAGGCCGGGCTGCCGATCTCCTCGTCGCCGTTGAGCACCAGGCGCAACGGCGGGCGGGCCAGTCCCCCGGCCTCCAGGGCACGTACGGCCCAGACGGCCTGGACCAGCCCGGCCTTCATGTCGAAGACTCCGGGTCCGCGGATCACGTCACCGTCGACGGTGAACGGCAGTTCCTCCAGCGTGCCGAGCGGCCACACGGTGTCGTAGTGCGCGAGCACCACGACGGTGCCGGCCTCCGCGCCCTCTCCGGTTCCGGCGTAGTCGAGCACGACCGTGTCGCCATGGGCGCCGCCGGGCACGGTCCGGATCGCCGCCGGCGGCCCGAGCCGGCGCTCCACCCAGGAGACCACCCACTCACGGCCGGCCGACAGCGCGGTCAGATCGTCGCTCGGGGTCTCGGTCCGTACGTAATCACCGAGATCATCGAGCATGTCGGTGATGTGCGTGCTCACCCACTGCCGCAGCGCGGCGGGGTCGGTAGCGGGGACGCTCATCGGGCGGCCTCCTTCACGGTGATGGCGTCCAGCATGGCCAGGCGGTCCTCCCCCATCGTCGCCGGGTCCGCCTCGACCTCGGCGAGCTGGCGCAGCAGGTCTCGGAGCACCGGGACCTGGATCCCGTGGCGCTCCGCGGTGGCGAGGACGGGCGCGTAGTGCGTCGGGATCTCGGTGGGGCGGTGGCGCACCACGATGTCGCGCCAGATACCCGACCTGGTCTTGGTCTGTGTGCGCAGCCACGCCACCAGGCGGTCGGTGGCGGCATCCGTCCCGGCCGGGTCGGCGGTGCTCGCGTAGGCCGCGGGCTCGAACGCGTCGAACGGCTCCAGGGTGATCCCCTCGGCCGTGGCTATCTCGAGTACTTCCCTGGCGAGCGCGTGGCCGGCCGGCCGGTGCCGGTCCAGCAGGTCGCCCATGGCGTCGTCGGCCAGCGCGGTCGCGGTGAGCATCGCGCCGAAGCCGAGCTTGGCCCACAGGAAGCCGGAGACGTTGCCGGTCACCACGGCAGGACCCCACGCGCTCAGGTCGGCGGCCAGGTCACGGACCCGGGCGGTCGTGGTCCCGTCGACCTCTCCGACCGCGATGGCCCCGGCTCCACCGTCATTGACCACACCAGGGGCGATGACATCGGCGAACAGGTCGACGAAGGCCGCGACCGTACGGTCGGCGCCGACGTGGTGGGCGATCAGTTCCTCGTTCAGCCCGTTCTGGAGGCTCACGACGTAGCCGTCGGAGGCGAGGTGGCCGGCCAGCCAGCGGGCCGCGGTGTCGGTGGCGTGGGCCTTGACCGCGAGCAGCACCCGGCCCAGCGGCGCCTCCACCTGATCGAGGGTGAGGGCGGCCGTGACCGGTTGCGCCGTCCGGACGCCGTCGCGCTGCAGGACGATGCCGTCGCGGGCGATCGCCGCCACGTGCGCGGCGTCGGCGTCGATGACGGTCACCGGATGCCCCGCCCGGGCCAGGTGCCAGGCGAGGGTGCCGCCGATGGCGCCCGCGCCGACGACGGTGTATTCGCGGAGGGTGGGGGTCACTGCGCTTCTCCTTCGGTGGCGGCGGCGCGGGCATCGGGGAGGACGCCCGCGTCTGCGGGTGCCTGGACGCCGGTGAGGCCGGGCCAGTGCAGGGGCAGCGTGGTCGTGCCGGCGGAGGCGCCTCCGTCGACGCGCAGGATCGAGCCGGTGACCCATTCGGCGGCCGGGGACAGCAGCCAGACGACCGCGGCGGCGATGTCCGACGGCCGGCCGCGCCGGCCGAGCGGGTTGACCGACACCGCGGCGGCGTATTCCTCGGTGACCGGGTTGGCGTCGCTGTCCACGGTGACGAAGCCGGGGCTGACCGCGTTGACCCGGATGCCCGCGCCGCCGAGCTCGACCGCCGCCGCCTTGGTCAGCATCTCGACCGCGGCCTTGGAGGTGCTGTAGTGCGCCGCCCCGGGACGGGCGCGAAGCGCCGAACCGGAACTGATGTTGACCGCGGCGCCGGTCCGTCCCGCGGCGATGGCGAGCTCGGCGAAGGCCCGGATGGCCAGCATCGGGGCGCGTACGTTCACCGCCTGGACCTGGTCCCAGACCTGCGCGTCGAGGTCCAGGAACGGCCGTGCCGGATAGATCCCGGCGGCGTTGACGACCGCGTCGATCGGGCCGGCCGCCTCCCAGGCCCGGCGGACGGCCTGTTCGGGCGCCGCCGGGTCGGCCAGATCCGCGACCAGGGCCGTGGCCCCGGTGGGCAGGGTCGCGCGCAGTGGCGTTTCACGGAGGTCGACTCCGGTCACCGTCCAGCCGTCGGCCGCGAGGGCCGCGGCGACCCCCGCGCCGATCCCGCTCGCCGCACCGGTGACGAGAGCGTGGCGGCTCATCCGATGTCCTTTCCCTTGGTCTCCGGCATCGTGGCGTAGACGACGACGCCGACGGCGGCCGCGATCGCCACGTAGATCCATACGCTGCCGCGGTGGCCGTGGGTGGCCATCCACGTGGTGATGTACGGGGCCGTACCGCCGAAGATGCCGACCGCGAACGCATAGGGCAGGCCGATCCCGGTGGTACGGACCTCTGCCGGGAACTGCTCGGCCATCACGACCGCGCAGTTGGCGGAGTAGCCCACTATGAAGACGACGCCCACGAACTCCACGAGGAGCAGCGACCAGAAGCCGCCGCCGATGAGCTGGAACAACGGCCAGGAGAGCAGCAGGAAGCCCCCGGCGAAGGTGAGCATCGTGGGCTTGCGGCCGAACCGGTCCGAGAGCATGCCGCCGAACGGCAGCATCACCAGGAACGCCGCGACCGCGAGGGTGTTGGCGAGGAAGGCCTGGTTGAGCGGCACACCCTCCGCGGCGTGCGCGTATCCGGGCATGTAGCTGACCCAGATGTAGTAGATGAGCGTGCCTGCGATCGTGATGCCGACGACGCGCAGCGCGGCTCTCGGATGCTTCATCAGCATGTCCCGCAGCGGGGTCGGTCGAGGCCCGTCCTGGTGGCGGCCGGCCAGCTCGATGAAGGCATCCGTCTCCTCCACCGCCGTCCGCAGCCACAGGCCGACGAGCCCGAGCAGGCCGCCGACCGCGAAGGCGGCCCGCCATCCCCAGGTGGCCAGCGCGTCGTCGCTGAGCGTGCTGGTCAGCAGGGTCCCCAGCAGCGAGGCGATGAGCGTGCCGGCGCCGACCGAGACCTGCTGCCAGGATCCGACGAACGCGCGCCGGCTCGGAGCGGCCGACTCGATGAGGAAGGCCGACGAGGTGCCGAACTCGCCTCCCGCGGAGAAGCCCTGCACCAGCCGGGCCAGGACGAGTACGACCGGGGCGCCGAGGCCGATGGCGCTGTAGGGCGGGCAGATGGCGATGATGAGTGCGGCGGCGGCCATCATCCCGATGGTGAGGGTCATGCCGGCCTTGCGGCCGCGCCGGTCGGCGTAACTGCCGAGGACGGCCGCGCCGATGGGCCGCATGATGAACCCGACGGCGAACACCACCAGGGTGGCGAGCAGACCCGCGGTCTTGTCGGCCTCGGGAAAGAACTGTGTGGCGAAGATGGGGGCGAAGGCCGAGTAGACGGCCCAATCGACCCATTCGACGGTGTTGCCTATCGCGCCGGCCGTGACGGCACGGCGCTGCTTGTCGGTCATACGCGCGGTCGGTGGCCGCGGAGCGGCGATCGTGGTCACAGCGGACCCCCATGGGTGGTTCGAAGGAGGGTGGGCAGGCCGGCTGCTCCCGCCTGCGGTCGCGGGCGGGAGCAGCCGTCCGAACTGGTGCGGGCCGGTCGGCCCGCGGTGGAGTGACGAGGGGTGACTCAGCCGGCCGCGGGGAGCGGCGCGGACAGTTCCGTGCGGACGTGCTGGGCGATCTCGGCGTGGGTGGCGAACCAGACGTCGTCGAAGGAGCTGATGTGCGCCAGCAGCTCGGTCAGCACGACCATCCGCGCCCGGTGGCCGATGATGTGCGGGTGCATGGTGAGCTGGAACAGCCCGCCGTCGGCGCGCGCGGCGTCGAACTCGTCACACCACAGCCGGAGTACGTCACGGGGCGGGGTGTAAGGACGCAGTGAGCCGTAGCGCTCCATCATGAAGTACGGCGCGTCGTCGCGGATCCACTCCACCGGGAGCTCGACGATCCCCGTGGGTTCACCGTGGGCGAGCAGCTCATAGCAGTCGTCGTCGGCCATGAGCGAGGAGTCGTAGACGAGCCCGAGCTCGGCGATGATCTGCAGGGTCGCGTCGGAGAAGTCCCACGACGGGGTGCGCACCCCGATCGGCCGCACCCCGGTGATGTCCTCGAGGGTGTCGAGCGCCCGGACCGCGAGCGCCCGCTCGTCGGCCGGGGCCAGCAGCATGTTGCGCTCGTGGATCCACCCGTGCGCGGCGATCTCATGCCCGGCGGCGACGTAGCCGCGCGCTTCCTCGGGGTGCAGCAGCGCGGACACGGCGGGCATGAAGAAGGTGGCCGGCGCGGAGTATTTCTCCAGGGCGGCGAGGATCCGCGGCGCGGCCACGCGCGAGCCGTACTCGCCCTGCGCGAGCTTGCCGGGCCGTGTCTCCCCCTCGCGCAGCGGAATGGTCTCGTGGTCGGAGTCGAACGACAGCGCCACGGCGACCTTCGCGCCGTTCGGCCACGGCGGGGCGAGCCGCCGGCCGGCCCGGACCCGGTTCACGTGTCCGCGCCAGGTCTCCTCGTCCCACTGCCAGGGTTCGGTCACCGCGTTCATCGGCTGCTCCTTTCGTCAGCGTTCTCGGCCAGCCGCTGCGGCGGGGTCGGGACCCAGGCGCGCTTCAGCGTGTCGAGCTGCAAAGTCGTGTCGGCGCGCCGCACTCCGGGCAGGGCGCCGACGACGTCGGTGGTGAAGCGGTACAGGTCGGCGAAGTGCCGCAATGACACCTGCCCGCACAGGTTGAACCGGCCGGCGGTGGCCGACAGGTATTTGATCCCGGGGTGACGGGCCAGCTGGCGGCCGGCGTTCTCCAGGTGGGCCGGCTCCACGTCGAGCCAGAGCATGAACTCCACGGCGAAGCCGAGCAGCGCCGGTTCCGCCACCGTGCGGAAGCGCAGGCAGCCGCGGGTCACCATCGACTCGATGCGGCGGGCCACCGTCGACTCGCTCGTGCCCACCCGGCCGGCCAGCTCCTTGACCGGCATCCGGCCGTCCTCGCCGAGGTCGGCGGCGATGGCGAGTTCGAGGTCGTCGAGCCGATCCGGCGGGCGCTCCCACACCTGGTCCTCGAACGGGCGCACCGGCTCGGGCCGCAGCAGCGCCCCGGCCGCCGGTTCGAGCAGGCCGGTGTCCCAGTCGTGGGCGGAGGTGAAGGTCCGCATCACGGTGAAGGTCTCGGTCTTGGTGAGCTGTTCGCGGCCGGGCATGTCCTGGACGAGCAGCCGGGTCAGGTCACGGTGGGTCGGGACCACGAACTCCGCGACCGCGTCGGCGCCTCCGGTGACGACGGCCACGAAGCGGGCCTCGGGCCGGGCGGCGAGCCCCGCGGCGACCTCCTCGGCGGTGCCAGGCCGGCAGGACATCCGCACGAGGACCGGAACTCCGAGCCCGCAGCGCAGGACGTCCACGACGCCGATGATCCGTACCGCCCGGCGCGCCCGCAGCGCGGCAAAGCGGCGCTGCACCGTGGATTCGCTCGCCCCGACGGCGCTGGCCACGAGGTGCCACGGAGCGCGGCCGTCGAGCTGGAGCGCGGCTATGAGACGGCGATCCAGCTCATCGAGGTCATTACCGGTCATTCGGACATCCTGGCTGACGAAACACAGCATTGACAAGACTTACTTGAGGAAATTCCTCACGCAGTCGACTTCTGTGCGGTTTTCTCCCACACCTGACCGAGGTCGGCTGTGGCCGCGCATCGCCACGGGATCCGGGGCCGCGCGCGTACGCTCGGACCACGAAGCGGGCTTTGATCGCCGGCGGCGGGCTCGCCGGCACGGCGACCGCGATGGCGCTCCCGAAGGCGCTCCCGAAGGCCGGCCTGGACGTGGTGGTGTACGAGGCCTATTCCACCGGCCCCACCGGCGGCGACGACGCGGGGGGCCTTTCTCACCGTCGGCGCGAACGACATGGCCGCCCTCGGTCCCGCCACTTCCGGCGCCACGGCATCGCGTGTCAAAAAAGGCGGCTCAGGCCCCCTGGTCGGGCCCGCGGCCGGGCCGGCCATGGGGACCGCGGTCGGGCCCCCCCTCGGGCCCGTGGTCAGGGGAGCGCCGCCACGGCAGGCGGCGCGACAGCCGGAGAGGGCCCGGCCGGTCGTGCGGCGGCTCCGGTTTCTCGGTGGTGAGCGGATGCTCTTGGACCTCGTAGCGCCGGACATAGACCTTGGCGAAGGTCTGGATGCTGGCCCACGCCGGTATCGCCAGCAAGGCGCCGATCGGACCGAGGAGGGCCGCACCTCCGATGACGGCGGCGAAGGCGACGGCAGGGTGGATGTCGACGGTCCTGGCGGTGATGTGCGGCTGCAGGACGTAGTTCTCGAACTGCTGATAGGCGAGGATGAACAGCAGGACCCACAGCGCCGTCAGGGGGCTCTTGGTGAGGGCCACGAGCAGCGGGAGCACGCCGGCCAGGTAGGTCCCGAGTGTCGGGATGAACTGCGAGACCACGCCGACCCACAGGGCGAGGGCGAAGGCGAACGGCACCCCGAGCAGCGACAGCACTATCCAGTGCGCCACGCCGGAGGCGATGGCGAGCAGGACCCGAGAGTGGATGTAGCCACCGGTCTTCTCGACCGTGATCTCCCATGCGCGCAGCACCTCGCGCTGGCGGCGCGGCGGCAGCACCGAGCAGATGGCCCGGCGCACCTGGGGTCCCTCGGCGGTGAGGTAGAAGGTGAACAGCAGCACCGCGAGTCCCTGGAAGATGGCGCCCAGGGCGGTGGCCCCGATGCCCCACGCGTTGCTCGCCAGCTGTGACAGGTGACCGGACATGACGCCGCCCACGCGCTGCAGCTGCCGGCCGATGTCGGCCTGGGACATGTGCATACGGAACGTACGGTTGGTCCAGCTCACGAGGTGCTGCACGTACTCGGGGATCCCGTGGATCAGGGTGGTGACCTGGCCCACCAGCACCGAGCCCAGGATGGCGAAGAACAGTGCCGTGAGGATCGTGAGGGCGAGGAACATCAGGGCCGTCGCCGGCCCGCGCCGCCAGCCGTGGGCGGCGAGCCTGTTGACCATCGGTTCGATGGCGAGGGCCAGGAAGAACGAGATCAGCAGAAGGAGCAGCAGGCCCCGCAGCCGCTGCAACACCCAGATCCCCGCAGCGAAGGCCGTCACCGTGGCCGCGGCCAGGATGAACGCCCGGGGCAGCCATGGCGGCATCCTGCCGCCGGGCGCCTCGGGCCCGGCCACCGCGGGTGTGGACATGGTCGCACGCTACTGCGCCCGGCTCATGCCCTTGCAGAAGGCGGCCCGTACTTGCCGTTTCCTTTCCGGTCGGCGTCCCGGGCGACCGGCCGCAGGCCGCCGCACCGGCTCGGCCGGCTCGGGCCGACAGCGGCTCGGGCGGTCGCCTCAGAGGCGACCGCCCGAGTCCTTTCCTACACGCCCACCGGGGCGCGTCAGCCCCTTAGTGGGCGAACGCCTGGAACTCTGCCGCGCGGACGATGCCGGATCGGGTGTTCCCGTTCGTGCAGTCCGTGGTGGAACGCGGGTCGTTGTCCTGCTCACCCGCGTAGGTCGGGTTGCCGGTGCACTGGCTCGACAGGACGCGCAACCGCAGGTGTGTGGCCGTGGTGTCCCGCAGGTCGAACGAGCGCATGATCAGCTCCGGCGCCCGGGGCCGCGGCTTGCCGGCCGGGAAGGCGTCGGAGGGACTTGTGTAGACGGTCGCGAACGAGGCGTCCTTGGAGCAGTCCGCCTTCGCCCCGTCACAGGCGAGCACCTGGAACCGCTGCAGGGCGGTGAAGCGGTTCTGTGACCCTCCCGGGGAGTACTCCGGGTCGCCCGGGAGTGCGGGCCGCAGCATCGCGCTGACCTGGACCCGGCCGACCCGGACGGCCTTGTCCCCGGCGAGGTCCACGGTGACCTGACGTCCCTCGACCGGAGCCGTCACGGACTGCCAGTCGGTGGACTCGGTGCCGTCGATCAGCATGGCCTGGTCCACGCCGTCTCCCGTGGCCGCGGCCCCGCTCGCCGCCGCGGCGACATCGCGGAGCATCGAGACCCGCAGTGACCGGGTCCGCGAATCGATGGAGGCGGTGAAGCGCTTGTGCCCGAATCCCTCTCCCACGGCCAGGAACGAATAGCGCCCCGGGGTCATCGACAAGGTGTCGCCGAGACCCGTCGCCGGGTCGGTGTCGGCGACCGGCACGGCGCGGGCCTCGTAGTCGCCGACGTACAGGCGGACCTTCCCGCCCTCGGCGTCGCCGGAGGGCCGCAGGGCCACCGTGGCGTTGCGGGAGGCCGGCGAGGCGAAGCTCGGCGCCGGGTCGGGGTCGGCCGTTCCGTTGCTCGAGGCCTCCACTCCGAGGCCGTGCTGTGCGAACTGGTCCCAGAGCAGGCTCCGGTCGGCACCGCCGAAGCGGATGGCGTCCGCGGCGAGGAGCGCGTCCCGGTGGTCGACGTAGCTGACCGCCCCACTTGCCATGAGCAGGAGCGCGTCGTAGGACAGCTGTGCCCACCGGCGGTTGCCGGGGCACTTGTTCAGCGGCGTCCGGCCGTCGGCGCAGGCGCGCTGCGTGGCCGCGTTGCCCTTGCCGTACCGCTTGACGAAGGCCGCACGGACGTCGAACTGCGTCGCGCTCCAGATCTCACCGTCGGCGTGGACCTGCTGGCCGACGAGGTCGTAGGCGATGTCGCTGTAGTTGAGCGGGCTCTTGCTCATGTCGTAGTTGCGGATGCCGGCGTGCTTGTCACCGGTGGCGTAGCCGCCCGTGACGTACGGGGTGTCGCCCGGCGGGCGGAAGCCGTACTCGTAGAGGTACTCCATCGCGAACAGGTCCGAGGTGCTCTCGTTCATCGCACCGGCCTGCGGGCCGCTCCATCCGGCGTCCGGACCGGCGATCATGCGTCCGGAGATGGCGTGGGTGAACTCGTGACCGATGACGCTCATGTCGTAGTCACCGTCGACGCACGGGGAGTAGAACGCGCCCGCGATCGGCTGCCACATGTACATGTTCGTGATCGGTGCGATGCCGTCGGGCGGCGTGATCTGGTTGGCGTTGTCACGGACACTGGCGATCCGCGCCCCGGCCTGGGCGTTGCCCTGCTCGGGATCGGCGGCCTTGCCACCGCGGGTCCCGTTGTCGGCCTGCATGTTCCAGGCGTTCTCGGTGAACCCGAGCCGGTACGCCCAGTCGTGCATGCGGTTGTGCATCGAGAACAGGTTGGACATCGCCGCTTCGACGTCGGCCTCCTGCGGGCTGTCGAGCGTCGCGGGATCGCACTTGGACGTGTGCCACTGGTTGGTCCAGGGGTAGGCGTAGTTGCGATCCGGCCTCGGCGCGCTGGCGCGGGTGCCGACCGTGAACGGGTCGCCACTGGCGCGGTTCTCATGGGTGCGGGCCGAGTTGCCCACGCTGGTGGTCGTGGACTGTCCGGTGGCGTGGCCGACGTCCCATGCCCGCCCGGTCGCGGGGTCGCCGCCGACGACGTAGTCGCAGCCGGGGCTCCACCGCAAGCACCAGGTCTCGCGGGTGTCCTTGGAGGAGTAGTCGCCTGGCGGCGCGGCGGGGAACGCCTTCCAGCGCGGGTTGCCGGGGTCGTCCCCGGCGGCGTGGTCCACGAGGTTCTCGCGGATCAGGACCTGCCCCGTACGGGCGTCCACGTAGGAGGTGACCGCGGCGGGCTCGCCGTCCTGGCCGGCGGCGTCGATGAGGGTCACCTGATAGGCGCTCCGCACGCCGTCGGCGGTCGGCACCGCGACGAGGCGGGCCTTCTTGGTCTCGGCGGCGGCGAGGCCGATCCCCGAATCGCGGGACGCCGCGTCGATGGCCTTGCCCTGGTCGAGGGTGGCCGGAGCCGGCGCGGCCGTATTCCGGGCCAGGCTCGAGGAGACGGAGACCACCTTGCCCTTGGAGATGCCGAGCGCCACCATGCCGTCGTGCCCGGCCGGGAGGTCGCCGAAGCGCTGGCGGAGCAGCACGGCGGCGCCGTCACCGATCGGGTTGACCGCGACCTTCTCCAGTGCCTGCAGACCGTCCGCGCTCAGGCCGAACAGCTCCCGATTCGCGGTCAGATAGGCACGGGCGGCCTGCTCGGCGTCGGCCGGGAGGCCGGTGGCCAATGCCGCGCCGCCCGGCTTCGTCACCGTGGCCGGTGTGCCGAGCCTGTTCCAGCGGACGGCCGTGCCCTCGGCCCGCCCCCGCTGGCGGCCCGTCGGCGCCAGCGTGCCGGAGCGTACGTCCTTGTCGGGCCGGGAGGTGTGCTCGGCCTGGATGTCCGGCGGATGGGGCTTGGTCCGGGTCTCGCTCTGTGCCATACCGGTCAGGGAGACCGATAGGAGGGCCCCCGTGGTCGTCACCGCGACCATACGGAACCACTGCGGTGTGGGCACCTGCAACCTCCTGCGGGAGCGGGCCCTGACGGCCCGGTCTCGAACACGGCCGCGTGATCACGCGGCCGTGTTCGAGGCAAGCACCTTGGTGAAATACACCGCTATAGCGACTGATGACGGTAGAAAGAGATACATAAAGGCAGATCTCTACTCTTGACACCGATCACACCCCGCGACTCGGCCATGCGGCCGGGTGTCGGCGCAGGCCGGCCGCCATGACGGCACGCGGGTCACCCGGCGCCGCCGGCGTTACGGTCCGCGGTCCTCCCGGCCATCTGTGGTCACGCCGGTCACCGTGGCCGTGCGGCGTGGCCGCCGGCACCCGACTCCAGCAGGTCCAAGGCGCGCTCCGCGGTGAGCAGGCAGGTCAGGAGGCGGGCGCCGGGGCCGGGATCTCGGCCGTCTCGGCGATGGGCGCGGCTCGCGTGGCCGCGCGCTGGGCGATGAAGGCGCCGACCAGCACGACGGCACCGCCGACGAGCTGCACGACGGTGAGCCGCTCACCGAGCGTCGCCCAGGCGATGAGAGTCGCCGCCACGGCCTCGGTGTAGCAGATGGCCGCGGCGACCGGCGCGGAGAGCCGCTGCACGGCCGCGACTCCGGTGGCGTAGGCGATCACGGTGCTCACCAGGATGATCCAGGCGGCCAGCGCCCAGGCCGGAGCGCGATGATCTCCCACGGCCACGGTCGTGACCAGGGTGTGCCACGGGATCCCCCACGGCATGGCCGGCACGGTCAGCACCACGGCGCCGACCACAACTCCGGCCGCGGTCATCACGAGGGGATCGACGTCCTCGGTGAGCCGCTCCACCAGCAGGAAGTACATCGCCTGGCAGGCCGCGGCGCCCAGGCCGGCGAACAGACCCACGAGGTCCAGGCGCACTCCCGACCAGACCTCCACGACACATGCCAGCCCGACCATGGCGACGCCCACCCCGAGCGCCGCGGTCGGATGCACCCGCGTGCGCCGCACCAGCCGGATCCACCCGAGGACCATCACCGGTCCGGTGAACTCCAGCAGGATCGCGATCCCGACCGGCAGCCGCGAGGCGGCGACGAAGTAGAAGGCCTGACAGCCGGCCACCCCGGTCACCCCGTAGGCCACCAGCTGCGGCACGAAGGGGCGCAGGCGGCGTAGCGGCGCGGCGCCGCGCACCACCAGGACCAACGGGACCAGCACCACCGCGGCGCCCACGATCCGCAGCCACACCGCCTGCAGCGGGCCGAACCCGGCATTGATCAGTGCCTTGCCGAAGGGGCCGGAGGCGCCGAAACAGATGGAGGACACCACCGCGAAGCCGAGCCCCCACGCCCTCGCCCGTGCCGCCGTGGTCCCGCTCATCGCCGCTCCCGCATCGCACCTTCCAGAGCTAATGAGCATAGTGCGATAACACTCATTACGGCGCTCTCGGCCGTCACGGCGCTGCGGAGCCCCCGCACGGGCCGGAAGAGGTGAATTGACCCGAGACGACTACTATGCGGCAGGTGAATTGGCAGGCGGCCGGCCCTGGCATGGGCGGAGGAGCAGACGATCCCTTCTCGAACGTTGAGGCACAGGTCCGTGCGATGGTGGCCTCGCCGTGGTGGCGCGGTGCCGCGCCTCCCCAGCGTGCGCAGGCGGTGACCTCGCAGGTCATCTCCGGCGCCGGTGAATGGTGGTTGTACGGAGCATGGGGACGCTGGTATCGCTGTGGCCTCGACGGTCACTGGCATCCATGCCCCCCGCCGGCGGACACCGCCTCACGGCACATGGTCGGCTCCGCCCCGTCGATGGGCGGCAACCCCCCGGTGCCCTCCCACCTCTTCCCGGTCGGGCCGGACATCGCGGCCGGCCGCATCGCCTCGACGGCGTTCCTCGGCAAGCCCCCCGGAACAGAGGTCGTGGCCCAGGTGCAGCAGGCGCTCATCACAGCCCTGTCGGTCAACCCGGCCCAGTTCGTCCTGCGGGACCCGGCCTATCCCCCCGGCACGCCCAGTACGGTCGCGGCCGCCTGGGGAGCACTGCTGTGGTGTGCGGGGGCCCCGGTCGTACTCGCCGAGCACCCCTTGGTCGAACTGTTCGTCCCCTATCTCACGGCACCCGGCCATGCCCTCCGCTGGATGACCCCTCCCGACCTGTCGCAGCTGACGGCTTACTACACCGACCGGCTGCGCGCCGGTGACGGCGTGGGGGCGTCGCACCTCGTGCGGGTCATGCACCAGGTCGCCACCGGACTTCACTCAGATTCCCGGTTCCGGCCCGGAGCCGGGGCCCTCGCCGCCATCACGGCGGCCACTCTCCCGATGGTCCAGCACGACATGGCCGCCGCCCGGTACGGGCCGGCCGCCGTCACCGAGCAGTGGCGCCACCGCTGCCCGGCCGAATACGCCACTCCGATGCTCCGCGACGGCGCACCCGGAGAACATCTCCGGCTCGGGCTCTATGACCTCACACAGATCATCACGGCGCTGCACCGCCATCCCCTGAGCCACGGCGACGCCCGGCGCGCGAGCATCGCCCTCCTGGCGGCCGACCTGCAGGGCGCTCCCCACACGCTCCCCGCCGTCCTGCCCTGGCTCGACCCCGACAGCGCCCACACCCTCCAAGTGGTGCTCGCCCAGCCGGGTCACCCGCTCCGCGAGCTCTGGCCCAGGGACGGCCGGCTCCCCGAGGCTCTGCGCAGCGACGCCGCCGAAGACCTGGAGGCCCTGCTCACCACGTCCTACGCCGTCGCGCTGGCCTGGTGCCGACTGGCTCGGATCGCACCGCCGGCGCCCGGCTTGGCGGTGCCGGCGGCGGTCGCCGCCGAGCTGGCCATGCCCGGCCTGCGGGTGCCGAAGTCGACGGGCGAGCTCACCCCATGGGAGATCATCGAGGCGGCCAGAGCCCACCTCGCCGAAGGTCGCACCGCTTCTCGGGAAGCGGCTCCCCGGCAAGCGGCATCGCCGCCCGGCCCACCGGTGACAGGCCCTGCCGTCCCCCCAGAGCAGGTCCCGCCCGCGCCGCCGCTCCAGCCGCCCGGGCCGCCTGGATTCGGTGCCATGCCGCCTCCGTTCGGTGCCATGCCCCCCGAGGGGGAGCTTTCATACGACTCGCCGCCGTACGGCCAGGAGGCACCCGGGGACTTTTCTCCGCGGCCGCCCGTACCCACACCACCCGCTCCGCCATCGCAACCGGATCCGGCTCTGGACGGGCCGTCCATGGACGGCGGGGTCCCGGCGCCCGAGATCGACGTCCCCATCGTCGAGGCCTACGGCACCAGGTTCCTGTCCGGTCCCGACGACATCGGCCGTCTGCTGACCGAGGTCCGCCGGCGGGCCAAATGGACCAAGCAACTCCGCGGCCAGGAGGTCTCCAGCGCCTCGGCCCCGGCGTTGCTGCTGCTCGGCCCGGCCTCCTGCGGGCAGCGCCGGCTGACCAGGATGATCGCCCGTGCGCTCGCGGAGGTGGACGTGAGCAGCGGCGAGGTACATTCCATGCCCGCCGAGGACCTGCGGGAACGCGGCCCCGAGGGCGTGCGCGCGGCACTCGGCGAACACGCCGGCCACACCCTTTTGCTGGAGCGGCTCGACATACTGGTCCTCGACGATACGGACGGAGGGGCCTACGCCGAGGCGCTCTATCGAGCCCGGGCCGAAGGCGTGAGCGACACCACCCTGGTGGCGACCTGCACCGCCGATCGGCTGGCCCTGCTGTCGGCCGCCTCACCCGAACTGGTGACCGACTTCCGGGCCGTACGGCTGCCCGACCTGGGCGATCCGGCACTGCGGTCGGCGCTCCTCGGGTTGCTCGCCGGCGAGCGGGAGGTGAACCTGTCCGCCGAGGCGAGGGAACTCGCCCGCCAGGACCTGGCCCGGTTGCCCGGCCGCGGGCGGTTCACCAACGCGCGGATCGTCGAGGTCTATCTCGACCGGGCCTGCGCCAACCAGCTCGGCCGGGCCGGCGAGACACTGGCGATCGGCACCCCGGGCGCGCTGGCCCTCACTCCCGAGGACCTGCGGGGGATCGCCCATGACCTGTCCGCATGACGACCTCGACCGGACACGGACCGGCTGATCCGGAGCACGATCGTTTCGTGCCACCCGGGACGACACCTTCATGGTGGAATACTCGGCGCGTCGGCATGGTTACGGTAAGCATGCCGGTGTGGCATGTGTCCCCCGGGCCGCACCTACTGCCTTCGCGGAATACCGCTCGGTTCTGAGATCGAGGCCGGAGCCCCGTTGCGCCTTCCGCCGTGAGGCGACCACCACACCGGCCCCAAGGTTCTGTAGCCACCCTCCTGACGGGTGTGACCTGCGTCATGCGTGTTGCGGAATACCCGGCGCGTGGGTGTGGTTACAGTAGAGGTGCCGGTGTGGCATGTGTCCCCCGGGCTCAACTATTGCCTTCGCGGAATACCGCTCGGTCGCAAGGCTGAGGCTGGAGCCCCGTTGTGCCTTCCGCCGTGAGGCGACCAACCACACCGGCCCAGGCGTCAGGCCCCGGCGAGAGAGATCTCGCCGGGGCCTTCGTCGTTTCAAGGCCCTAGACCCGCGGCCTCATGACGCCGCGATCACGACGGCCACGGTGATCACCGTGGCGAGGGTCATGGCCAGGGGAAGCATGATCAGCAGCTTGATCCGGCGTCGTCGGCGCGCTCGGCCGAAGGTCGAAAGACGCTGGGCCAGCCCCGGGTCGTTGTCCCTGAGCCTGGTCGCGATCTCCGAAAGAATCCGCTGCTCGTCCATCGAGAGCGCCATGTCCACCTCCGGGAGGTCAAGCCGCGCCTAGTTTCTCCCCAGCCATCAAGATCATTAGCCCCGCTGGACGGTAATGGTGGAACTTCGCCCTGGCGCGCTCTCGTGGTGCAACCGGTCCAGCGCCGTGACGTAGTAAGTGCGGGTGGCTCCCGGCCGGACGGTCGGGTCGGAGATGGCCGTCCCGCGGACGGTGGCCAGCAGCCTGCCCGGGTCGGCCGGCGCACATGGCCTGCCCCTGCCATCGACCCGGTAGACGGCATAGGACGTCGCGCCGGACCCCTGCCACTGGAGCCGTACGGACCCGCCCTGGCGTGAGGTCCTCAGTCCGGTCACCGGCGCGGGGGGCTTTCCGCCCCTCCCCTGGACCGCCGGGATGATGGCCGGCCGGCTGTAATGATCTTTGCGGAGCCTGGTGGCGAAACCCCTCGGGTCGGCGGCGAGGCTCTTGGCGCTGAAGAAGACATCGCCCCGCACGGCGGGGTGGCCGGCGTTGACGGCCAGATGCCGGGACAGCTCGGCGGGCCGGCGCCAGGCCCCGTCCTCGCCGACGCGGTAGGCCGCCTGGCCTATGGTCAGCCGCACCCTCGTGCCGGCGACCTGACGCGCCCACCAGCCGACGAGGGTCTTGTAGTCGGCCCTGTCGTCCCCGATGGGCCAGTACAGCTGGGGGGTGACATAGTCGACCCATCCCTGCCTGACCCATTTACGGGTATCGGCGTAGATGTCGTCATAGCTCTGCAGTGCCCTGGTTCTCGATCCGGCCGGATCGGAGGTCCTGTTCCGCCAGACCCCGAACGGGCTGACGCCGAACTGCACCCAGGCCTTGGCCTGGTGGATCTGCTGCGATAGGCCCTGCACGAAGGTGTCGACGTTCTGCCGCCGCCATGCCGCCTTGCTCTTGCCCCCTCCATAGCGGCGGTAGGTCCCGCCGTCCCGGAAATCACCGTGTTCCGGATAAGGGTAGAAATAGTCGTCGAAGTGGACGCCATCGACGTCATATTTGTTCACGACGTCCATGACGACCTTGCCGGCGAGATCGCGCACCTGCGGCAGCCCCGGGTCGTACCAGAGTTCCGGGCCGTAGCGCACCACCCAGTGGGGATGCCGCCGGGCCGGGTTCTGCGGGGAGAGTTTTTTCGCCTGCGCCTGCTTGCTGACCCGGTACGGGTTGAACCAGGCGTGGAACTCGAGATCCCGGGCGTGGGCCTCATCGACCAGGAACTTCAGGACGTCGTATCCGGGGTCTTTGCCCTGTGTGCCGCCCAGCCACTGCGACCACGGTTCGTAAGGGGAGCGGTAGAAGGCGTCGGCGGTCGGGCGGACCTGGACGAACACGGCGTTGAGGTTCAGCGACTTCGCGGCGTCGAGCAGCCTCCGGTATTCGGCTTTCTGCGCCGCGGCGGGCAACCCGGTCCTCGACGGCCAGTCGACGTTCGCCACCGTCGCGATCCACATCCCCCGCAGCTCCCGGGCCGGCGTGTCCGCGGGCGCCCTGACCCCCGGGCACTCCGCGGCCACCACGGGCCTGCCGTCCCGCCCTCCCCGTGCCGCCGTTCCCCCGCCACAGGCCGTCACCACTCCGAGCGCCGCCATGCTCGCGACCACCACTGCGGCCTTACCGCTCCTCAATCGCCGGCTCATGAGAGGGCATTCTGCCGGAGAAGCTGGTTCGATACGCATTTGGCACGGTTATCGCTAAGCTGCCACCCCAGTATGTCGCGATCACGCGCGGCCGGATGGAGACGAGTATGAGCTATGGATACGGGGGCGGCGGTTATCCGCCCCAGGGTGGCGGCTATCCGCCTCAGGGCGGCGGTTACGGGGGCGGTTATGGAAGCGTCCCTGCCGGTGGCGGCGCCCCACCCCCCAACCACCTTGTCTGGGCCATCCTGTCGACCATTTTCTGCTGCCAGGTCCCGGGCATCGTGTCCATCGTTTTCTCCTCCCAGGTGAACTCCAAGTACCAGCAGGGCGACTACGCGGGTGCGAACGACTCCTCCAGCAAGGCCAAGACCTGGGCGCTCGTCGCCACGGGTCTCGGTGTGGCCGCATGGGTCTTCTGGATCCTCTACATCGTCTTCGTCGGCATCGCGGCCAGCAGTGGCCCCTCCAGCTACTGAAGCCCGGCGAAAGCAGGTCTGATTCACTCCACATCATGCTGAGCAGGTTCAGCGCCGGCCGCCGCCCGCCGCATCCGCTGCTGGCGCCGGCCGGCGTACTCGCGGCGGCGGTCTGCGGACTGGTCTACGTCGGCAGTGTCGACCCCAACCAGCGCGGTCACTACCCCACGTGCCCGTTCCTGGCGCTGACCGGGCTCTACTGTCCCGGCTGCGGATCCCTTCGGATGTTCCACGCCCTCGCGCACGGGCACCTCGGCGAGGCCATCGGCCACAACGCGTTCGCCGTCGCGATGCTGCCGGTCCTCGCCTTCTTCTGGATCCGGTGGACGCTCGCACGGGCCCAGGGCCGCCCGACGCGGACCAAGGCCGGCGACCCACGGCTCATCTGGGCCCTGTTCGCGGCGGTCATGGTCTTCTGGATCCTCCGCAACCTCCCCTTCGGCCAGTTCCTGGCCCCCTGAGCCCCGCCGCTCAGTAGCCGCCGCGGCCCGTCGAGAACCTCATGATCGTGAAGACGAGGCCGAGCGCGAGTGCCACGACGCCGCCGATCCACGCCACCTTGGCCAGGGTGTCGGG
>DASYNF010000266.1:0-16242 GCA_036008685.1 Actinomadura sp.
CGGACGTATCCGCGGCGCGGATCCGGGAACGGTGCACGCCAGCGGCGATCAGACCGCCTATGGCCCCCTGCATTGACCACACGGCGAATCCGAGGAAATCACCAATGGAGACGCCGCCTTTCCCACCACTCACGTTGATAACGATGGCCAGCAGAAGGAATATGAGATAATCTGTGGCGCCCGCCGGCGCGGCCGCTCCGATCACCATCGCCCGATCGAGGGCCCAACTAGCGCAGCGAGGACGAAGAGAGCTACAGAATGTCGAGCCAGAGTGCGAGGTCCAAGTAGATACCGACCGGTATCACCATTATTGCGAAGATGGCGGACGCGGCCCCGGTCTTCCCGAATCCCACGACATAGATGTTCTCAGGGCGACGTGGATGGTAGCGGATCATGGCTTGCGCGCCGACCGAGAGCATCGAGTTCGTCGACCATTGGTCGGGATGCCCCTGTACTTCACGGCCGTCAGGGAGGAGGTACCGGAGGACCGGAGTGTACAGAACCCTGCGATTTCCTTCGTCCCAGTAGGTTCGCTCACGCAGGCTGACGACGACGCCGGATGCTGTCGGCCACACACGTGCCCGCCACATGCTCACGAGTTCACCCAGCAGCATGAACCAGCCTATGGCCGCGCCGCCCGCGACCACCCAGCCGAGGACAAGGTGCGGTAGCCCCAGTTCCGGGCCATTACTCGATAGCGACATCTCAACCTCCGGCTACAAGGTGACTCCGGGGTGGGCGAGGATGGCCACCAGCGCGCCGGCCATCATGTACGGCCCAAAGGGGATCTCCGTCTTGCGAGAGGCTCTGCACGTCAGGAGCAGGCCGACGGCGGCCAGCCCGCCGAAGACGAAGCCCAGGAGCAACCCGATGAACCATGTCGACTGCCCGAACCAGCCGAGATAGAGGCCCAGCACCCCGGCCAGCTTGACGTCCCCACGGCCGATGGCGTTCGGCAGCAGGAAGTGCTGTAGTCCGTACACGAGCCATAGGAAGGCCATGCCGACGAGCGCATACGCCAGACGCGGCCAGCCGTCCGCCGTGAACGGCGCCGCGGCGGCCAGCAGGACCGGCCCGACCACGTACGACGGCAGGGTGAAGGGGTCCGGCAGCCGTTTGACCGCGATGTCGACGAACGTCAGGACCGTGCCGACCGCACCCAGGTAGAGGTAAGCGGCGAGCAGCGCCGTGGTCCCCAGCCGCCATGCGAGAACTGCGAACACCATGGCCGTGACCAGGGCCACCGCATATCTGCGGCCGACGGACAACTCCCCGCAGTAGCGCTCTGTCAGTGGGGCGGCGAACCACCCGGCGCCGAGTCCGGCGACCGCCAGCAGCGGCGGAATCCAAAGGTCCACGATGGGCGGAGCCTACTGCTTCCCGAACCGGGCCAGCGGACGGGTGAAGCCGACGGGGTTGCGGTTGCTGTACTGGGTCGCGTGAATCGGACCACACGACGTGCACCACGCCTCCACCATCAGATGCTTGGCCGGGTCCACGACCAGGCCGACGTGCCCAGGATTGCTGGGCGATCCGTCGGAGCCGCTGAAGAAGACCAGGTCGCCAGGTTGTTCCGTGCCTCCGGGGACATGGACGCCGAACGGCCACTGAGTGAAGGTGACCCGGGGTATGGAGACCCCCGCCGACCGGTAGGCCATCATCATCAGACCAGAACAGTCGTATCCCGTGGGTCCTGTCCCGCCCCAGATGTACGGCTTTCCGATCTGGGCGTACGCGTACGCGATGATCTTCTTGACGATGTCGGAGGCATTCTCCGGCAATGGCGGCAACGGTCCTGTGTAGGTGAGGTTGGTAAAGGAAGGCATCCCGGTATAAGCGACTGGATCCTCTTTGTCCACCAAGCGGATCTTGAACAGCTTCGTCACCACGCTCCGGACGCCACCCGGATACACCTTGACGTCGCCGTCACCGCAGCTGAGCCACGAGGGGATCGGGGAACCGCCCCCGTCCGCAGGCCCTTCGCCGTCCATGTAGTGGTAGGTGCACTCGGGCAGGACGAGCCGGGCGATGGCCGTCGCCCGTCCATGGCGGCCGATGCCCTGCTTTCCCGTGCTCTCGGTGCAGAGGTTGCGCCGCCGCTTGAGATCCTCACGCTCCTGCGGGGTCAGCTCGTCGTCCTTCTTCAGCTGGCAATCCCGGGTCGAGACATCGACCTTCGCCGTCCGGCCGAGCAGCCCGGAAAGATGGACCTCGCCCACCAGATCGGTGTTGTTCTTCTGAGCGTAGCGACGCGCTGACGGGTCAGGGCCGCCGTTGAGCAGCCAGGCCGCGATGCCCTCGGGCGACATCCCCTGGAGGGCAAGGTCCACCGCCTGGTCCCGGAGCGGCGCGAGGGCTCCCAGCGCGGCGGCGTCCGCACCCGTCTGCGCCTTGGTACGTAGATCATTGGCCTGTGCGATCCGGGTGAACATCAGCATCGCGGCGACCATTACAAGTGCCATGCCCACGACCAGAATCGCCGTGGCCGCGCCTTCATCGCCATGGCGCTTCGTCGCAGGCCCGACCCGCTCATGCATTCCAAATCCCATCAGCACGCTGAGGACGACTCCACCTCTGGTGGACTCTAGGGGACCATCAGTACGGATACGAGGGCCCCAGGGCCCAAATAACCCCACCCGTGCTCGCCGAAATCGGTCCCGCTTCAAAGAAAGGACCGTTCCGTTTAGGAGGATGTCAATAGCCGCCCGTAGAACGGCCCTCAGGGGACAGATTGGTCACGAACAGACCCATCACTGCCCCGAAGACGCCTTCGACCACGTACAACACCTCGGCGGTCAATGTGTGGCCTCCGAACCCGGCCACAGCTCCCACCATCGCGGCGATGAGTGGTACCGGCAGCACCACGGCCAGCCCACCCACCCGGGACCGGCTCGGGGAGAGCCCGCCCGCGGCGAGTGCCATGAGCACACTCATCACCAGCCAAGGGAGGTGGCTGCGCAGGTCGAAATCAGACAGTGCGTCAGTCGTGACATGGTCCCTGAGCGGAGTTGTCGCCGCGACGCCGAGGCCCCAGACGCACACCGCCCCGGCCCAGCCACGGAGCAGTCCCACCGCCATGTCGACACTCCATCCCGGGGTCGGCGGTCCAGCCCGCCGGACGGCTCCGACCGCCCGGGGCCGCGGCGGCCCCGGGCGTCCGCTTGGCTGGCGTACATGGGCGAGACGCTACGGTGCATCCTCCGGCCGGCCCAGGGCACGGAGACCCGGTTACAGACCCATGTCCGGTCCTGAGAGGCCCCACCTATAGGTCCGGGAGCCCAAGCCCCAGTTCCTGCGGCATGGGCCCGACCTCCAGGACATATGCGGCTACCGCCGGACGAAGACCACGGCCAAGTCGTCCTGGTAGACCTGCCGCCATCGCGGGTCCACCGTGAGAAGCCGGGAAACCACATGTCTCTTGTGCCAGACCACGACGTCGATGCGGTTGCTGTCCAGTACTGAGCCCCAGCGTGGATCCCCGTTGAGTACAGCCATATAGTCCTTGCTGAGCACCGGCGGGTACATGTCATAGCGGTCGTCTATGAAGACGTGCTGTCGGGGCCAGTAGGCATGGATGACGTACGCCCCCCACCAGTCCGAGGTGAACAGCCGCCTCCCGAGCAGACCTTGCCGGTCTATGGCCCGCATTGCCTCGACCGGATATCTACGCAGGTCAAAGTCGGGTTGGGACACGGCCCGCACGGTCCACGCGCCGCCCGCGAGCAACACGACCGTCAAGACGATCCCATTGAGGCGACTACGGTCCATCGGCCGGGGGCGCGCCGAGGCGAGAAGCCGTGCCACGATCGGCAACCCCACGAGCGGGGCGATCGTCACGTTGCGCAACGCCCAGAGTCCTAGGAGCAAAAACGGAACCGCCACTACGACATCACGGCGGCAGGGCCGCTTGCGGGCGAGCGCAAAGGCGATCATCATCACCGCGATCCACACCCCGAAGGCCATGCCGAGTGGCTTGCGAAAATCGGGTGAGACCCATTCCGCGACGTCCTTTAGGACATTACCTCGCATCATGAGATCTACGGGGAAGACTACGAGGGCCCACCCGTAGGGGTTCAGGAAACAAACCAGGAACGCCGCGACGGACCCCTTGAGCAACAGGTATTCCCGATGACGCCATGGCGGGGATCCGTCCAGCCACCGCCCCACCAGATGGAGACCCAGATAGAGCAAAGCCAGGGCGAAGGTGCCGTGCACATTCACCCAGAGCCACATCAGCCCCGGAAGTAGTACGAGTGGATGCCGTCCGACCCAGGACTCCGGAACCTCGACGATCCAGATCAACACCAGCATGGCGAGAACGCCGAGGAACAGCGGCCGCTCGACCCATAGCTGGCATGACGAGACCAAGGCCGGCAGCACGAGGAAGGCCGCGATCACACGGTCCCGTTGCAAACGCCGTGCCAGTTTGTAGGAAAGATAGGCGATCAGCCCACCGATCGTCGCGTCGAGCAGACGGATCCCGATCGGCCCGGTAAGACCATCCAGTGTCGCGTACAGGACCTCCGCCAGCCAGGATTGAGCCACCCAAGACGATCCCGAATAGGTGAACGAGAACAGATCCTTGTGCGGGATTCCGTGTGCGATTATCCAGTGGCCGGCCCTTAGGTGCCAGAGAAAAGAATTGTCACTCAACTGCCGAATGCCTAGACCCCACCCCACGACGAGCCAAAGGGCGGCGAACAATGTCTCCATCCCGGGCGCCCGAAGCCTCCGGAGCCCGCTGCCGTCCAACTCCTTCGAGGCCTCGGTCGGATCGGCGTCCCGGACAGATCGCGCCCCCGGCTCCGCAGTCGGTTGCCCTGGGGATGTGTCATCGGTCAGGGCACTCTCAACACTGGCCTCCACCCGAGGAAGGGTAGTGCCGAAGTCGGCAGCGGCGTAGGGCCCTCAGACCCACCCGGGGGCCCATACCCGTCCAGGGTACGTCCGCGGATGGGCCTGATAACCGCCCTCTATTGAACCGTGAGTCCGGAGGCCGTCGCGAATTCAGATGAGAGCCACGGCACCTGTACATCGACTTTCCGCAGATCCGCGGGGAGTTTGTAAAGGTCTGAATAGGTGATGCTCTCACCGGGGCCCAGCGTCGTCTTCGCATCCAAGATCAAGGAAGTGCACAGGCACTGTCCGTTCTCCACCTGCAACGGCTCGTAGTGGTTCTTCGCCGTCGGGTCCACCAGCATGACCCCCCCTGTCGTGGCTCCCCGATGAGGTGCGCCACCGCCGTGCAGGGCCTCACTCTTTTCGAACATCGACCCCACCGCTACCTCCCCGGTGCCGGTGTTCTTCACCGTCCACGCCAGTGTGGTCAGCCCGGTCTGGTCTCGGTGGAGGCCGTTGACCTCGACCTTCACGTCCTTGGCCTCGGGCACCTTGAACTGCGCGGTCCCGAGAACAGGAGCGTTGCCCTGACTCCGCTGGAAGGGTGTCCCTGTCGGCGCGGGTGCCGTGGTACGGGCCGGCGGTGCGGGACGAGCGAATGTGACCGTGACGCGCCGGTTCCTCCGCCGGCCCGTGTCCGAGTCGTTGGAGGCGACCGGATCCTTGGAACCATGGCCCGCGGACTCGTAGGACACGCCATGCCTGGTCACGAGAGTCTTCAGCCGGGTCTGCACCGACCGGGCCCGACGCTCGGACAACGGCTGGTTGACAGCGTCGTTCCCCGAGGTATCGGTGTATCCGTCGATCTTCACACTGGAGCCGGTCGAGGCGTTGATCTGCTGGGCCAGGTCCTGCAGCACGCCATCGGCCCTCGAGGTCAGATCGGCCTTGTTGAGGGCGAAGAGCACGTCCGCGGACAACCGGACGCTTCGGTTGGCCGCATCCTCGTCGACCGACTCCTCGTCCCCTTCCACGATGCTGGATATCGAAAAGCTGCGGGCCGGCGCCAGTGCCGCCGTAGCGGGATCGATCTGGTCCGGCACGGCCGACACCGGCCCACTGCCTATCTGCACATCTTGAAATGGCACCGTCAAAGGCATATTGATGGTGGCTTCAGTGACATCGGCCGGCGGTGCCGAAAAAACCGCATAGAGGTCGAGTCTCCCGTTCGGGGGAACAGGTTTTCCGGAGAGATCCGAGCACAGGCATTTATTGTCCGTGGTCCGCATCGGCATGTAGAGCCTGTTGTTCTGCGCATCGACGAGTGCCGTGCCACCCAGATTGAACCCCCCATTGTCAAGCCCCTGCTCGAGCAGGCTTGTGGTGAGATCAAGGGGACTCTGGCCATCGTTCACGATCTGGAATCGGCCTGTGATCGTCTTGTCGGTCGTACGGCTGAGCTCCCACAGTTCGACATGGGCGGCGCCGGTCTTGTGCGCCATGGGTTCGGACATGAGCAACCGCGCCGCCCCGGGAGCGGTGGTCTGGGGCTTCGGCGGTGCGGGGGTCCGCCGTGGTACATCCGTCCCCCCGCCACAGGCTGAGACCACAAGGGCCAGCAAAAAGACCGCGAAGCCGAGCTGGCGGAACTGTGCCTTCATGAGAGCGCTCTCCATCGAGTTCCAAGTGACCTGGCAACGGACGCAAAAAGAAATACGACAAGGAGGACCACAGATGTGGCCCTCCTTGCGAGAACACCCGCACAGCCGCGCACACGCCCTTCCCCCTCGCGGACCCGTCTCAGGTGGCCTTGGGATTGGGCTTTCCAGCAGGCTCGGCGCCGCCGTTGAAGATTGCGTTGACGGCCGAGGAGACCTTGGTACTGGCGGTACTGACGACCCCGGAAGCATAGAGCGCGCCGATGAGGGCCGCGGCCAGGATGATCAGCGCCGCGTACTCGACGGCGCTCGCACCGCGGTCGTCGGGGTCCTTGAAGCGCTCCACCCGATTGTGGACAAATGAGTGGACCGTCATATAGGTGCGAATAATCGGGTTCATTCTGTGCCTCCTGGCTTATCCGTACCGCCTGGTTATTGAGCACAGTACGGATCCGCGGGGGCGGTTCCCAGGGCCCGGTGGCCCAATTCCGGACGCCGCCCGGACCCAACGCCGATAGGGCCCCAGGACCCAACGCCCCCATGCCCGGCCGACCTTCCAGCCCGTCCGTCACGCCAGGTCCCCATGTGCGGTGCCGAGCCATTGCGCGATCGCGGCGGCTCGTGACGTGACACCGAGCTTGGCGTAGATGCGATTGACGTGGTTCTTCACAGTCTTCTCGGCGAGGAAGAGCTGTCCCGCTATCTGGCCGTTGGATCGGCCTTGGACAATGAGCTGCATGACCTCGGCTTCTCGGGCGGACAGGCCGAACCTCTCACGGGCGTGAGCGGAAACCGGCGACGGTTCTGACACCGGCGTTGCCATCGGTGCTTTGTCGTTGCGAACCGCCCCCACGAGAGCGGACACCGCAACCTGAGAGAGCGGATGGGCTCCGTCGACCGCGCTGTGAACGGCATCGGTGAGTTCCTGCGCGGTGAAGGAGCCATGCACGAGATAACCCGAGGCTCCGTTGCCGATCGCGGCTCGGATCACCTGGGGATCCTCGGTGTAAGTGAGCATGATGACCTGGGTCGTCCGGCTCAGCAGCTCCGCGGCCGCCACCCCGTCGAGGAGAGGCATCTGCACGTCCAGCAGGACAAGGTCAGGGCGAAGTCGCTCCGCGAGCTCCACCGCCGTCTGTCCATCGCCGGCCTCGCCTACGACCTGGATGCCGGACACCTCCAGCAATGACACCAGCCCGGACCGGACGACGAGATTATCGTCCACCACCATGACCCGTGGCACCCGTGACGTATCCACTCAGCTCACCTCCGCAAGGGGCAGATCCGTGGGCTCTCCGGTAGGGAGCCGAATCGTCACGGTGGCGCCCGAACCAGGCTCCGAGACGATAGTGACCGTGCCGCCGACACGGTGTGCCCGTTCGTGCAATCCGACAAGCCCGTAATGGCCCGCCCGGGCGAGGGCGACCGGCTCCTCGGGCCGGAAACCCTTGCCGTCGTCGCGAACCGTCAGGACAACGTCTCCACGGTCTGCGGCCAGCCGTACGGAGATGGAGCGCGCGTCGGCGTGCCGCTCGATGTTCGTGAGCGTCTCGGCCAGGATCGCCATCGCCTCATAACGGGCGCGCAACGGCAGATCGGCTCGAACGTCGGCTTCGCAGCTTGCCGGGACCCCGTGCCGGGCCACCCATCCGTCGACAGCCTGTCGCAGGGCTTGGGGAAGCGGGAGGGACACCGACTGATCACGCAGGCCTGTGATGAGACTGCGCGCCTCGCGAGAGGCGATCTCGGTCGCCGCGGCGATGCGCTGGGCCTCCACGGCGGCCCGGACCGGATCACGCTTGACCCAGGCCGGCAACGCGGCCGCGGACAGGGCGATACCGCGGAGCGTCTTGGCGAGTGAATCGTGCATCTCGCGGGCCAGCCGAGCGCGCTCCTCAGCGGCCCCGGCGATCGCCTCGGCGCGGCGCCGCGCGCGCTCCTCGGCCTCGCGGTCGTCGAAGAGCCGTCGCAGCGCCACGCCGGCGAATCCGACGAGCGGATAGAGGAGGGGCTGACCGACCACGGATTGAAAGGTCGCGTCGGCTGCATGGTCGGGACCCACACCCATCGTCGTGTAGAAGAAGAGGATCTGGGCACAGCTCACCGCCACCATGCCCGGCCACCGGTAGAGCAGGCCGCCTACCGCGGCGGTGATCACGGTGGACATGAAGAAAGGGCCCAGGATGCCGCCGATCCCAAGCACCGCGAAGGAGACACAGATGTCCAGGCCGAGGAGGATCGGATGGCTGAGGAGCCGCGGAACAATGAGCCGCCAGTGGTTGCCGACCAACCAGGACAGCACCACGACACACAATGGCAGAAGAAACGCCTCGACCGTGAGCTGGTCGTCCGGCATCAGGAGCAGGGTGATGGCCCCGACGAGCATGCGAATTTGCATGAGCAGACGAAAGGCCGCGCCGACCCGCTCCGAGACCGTCTCCTGCGGAGTCGTTGACTGCGGTGTCCTCTGGCCGGGGGCAGCACCGGATTCAGCTTCCGAAGATTCCACCGATATTCGCTCCCGAGCTGTAGAACAGCGATCCGAGGACAATGAGCATCAACGAGGGAAGAGTCAGCGCAGTAGTCACCATCGTGATCCGCGGTGTGGCCCGCTGAGCCTTCCGTTTTGCCCACTGAGCCGATTCGCGTCGCATGTCCTCGCTGATGTCCTTGAGTGCGGTACTGAGTGGAGCACCCAGTTCCTCGGCTTGGAGGAACGCGGTCACGAACTGGCTCACCGCCTCGGAGCTGTTGCGGCTACGCAGGTCCTCGAAGGCCTCACGACGCGACGTCCCCAGCTCCATCTGCCGTAGCGCGACCATGAACTCCTCGGCGAGCGGACCCGGCATGCTCTCGGCGACCCGCGCCAGGGCGAGCCGGAAACTCAGTCCGGCGGTCACGGTCACCGCCAGGACATCGAGGAAGTCCGGCATCGAGCGTTGGACCTGGTCCTGCCGCTCCTGCATCCGGGCGTAGAGGAGGAATTCGTTCTGCAGGCCGCCGAGCAGGCACAGCGCACCCAGGAGCCACTGACCACTGAGCATCAGCAACAAGCCGATACTGCCGAACATGACGAAGTAACCGGCGGTCTGGCGCGCATAGGACTCGACGGTCATCCCGCCGGGCCGCCCGGCCGCGTCGATCCGCCTGCGGATGGCGATGCGCCGCGGGGCCAGCACCTCCATCGCCAGGCCCGTGAAGGGCCGGCCCAGCAGGTCGGCGACCACGTTCAGGATGAAGGTGTCGTTCTTCTGTTTCGGCTTGCTGGGCTTGGGGACCGCGGACGCCGCAACCCGCTCATCCGCGGTCATGAGAGCGAATCCCCATACCGCGAGGATCACAGTCAGCGCGGCTCCCGCTGCCATGGCCAGAATCGACATCACTGCCTCACACGTCTATCCGGCTGATACGGCGGATGATCACCAAGCTGATGATGAACAGGGTCGCCGCCACGCCGAGGATGATCTGCCCGACCAACCGTTCGCTCATCGTCCGCAGTGCGCCAGGTGACATGAGGTTGACCAGCACCACTCCACTGATCCCGAGCGCACCGATCGCCCAGTTCGTGACGACCGCCTCGCCCATGATCGTCTTGACCTCTCGGCGGATCTCCTTACGTTCCTCGAGAGTGGTCGCGATCGTGCGCAGCGCCGTGACCAGGGAGCCACCGGACCGCGCCGACACGACCAGCGTGCTGATCAGCACCCCGAGCTCGCGGGACGGCAGCCGCTCACCGAGATCTCTTAGCGCGTCCTCGACGGACTGCCCCAGTCGCAGAGCGTCGGCGGTTCGCTTGAGTTCCGCGCCCGCCGGATCGGCGAGCTCGTCCGCGGCCATCTCAATGGCCGTACGCAGGACCAGGCCCGCATGCGTGGCGTTCGAGAGCACCCGAGCGAGCTCCGGCAACTGGGCGATGAACTCCTCCCTGCGCCGATCCTCTCTGTGGCGCACATAGGAGAAGAACAGGAAACCCACCCCTACCGCGGCCGCGACGCCGAAGACCGTGCCGAGCCACTTACCGACCAAGATGATCGTCGCTACACACACGACCGTCATGAGCAGTACGAAGGTGGAGGGCCGGATGCGCATACCTGAGGCCACGAGCCGTCGTGAGATCTTCCGGCCGAGACTGGTCCGGCGAATCGCCATGTCCAGCCCTGCCATCAGACCGCCGATTCGATCCTCGTCGCCCAGCGCCGACCTGGCTGCCAGCCTGCGACGCTGATCCCATCCGGCGGCGAGGTCGCCGATCCCACGCACCGCCAACGTCAGGCTCACCGCCAAGACGACCAGAATCGCCGGCAGCGGCACATTCATGAGACCTCCCAAAGCTGTGACGGGTCGTCGCCGACCCCGAAAGCGGCCGGGACGCTCTCCCCCGCGTGGAAGATCCGGGTGGCGAGATCCTCCGGCAAGGGGTGGTGGCGGAAAGCGCCCCGGACCACCCGGTCATGGCCGATGGGCTCGGCTTCGAAATGCATGACCCGTTTCAGGGCGAACTCTTCCCGGCGGCGGGAGGCCACGACGGCCACCTCCACGATCCGACGGGATCCGTCAGGGCCACGGCTGAGCTGGACGATGGCGTCGATTGCGCTGTTGATCTGGTCTCGGGTGGCCTCGAAGGGCATCTTGACGTCGCTCATGCTCGCCAGCGTCTGCAGCCGGTAGATCGTGTCCTCGGTCGAGTTGGCGTGCACGGTCACGAGTGAGCCGTCATGTCCGGTGTTCATCGCCTGGAGCATGTCGAGCGTCTCACCACCACGAACCTCACCCACGATGATCCGGTCAGGCCGCATCCGCAGTGCGTTGCGGACCAGATCGCGAATCGCGATCTGCCCCATGCCCTCGATGTTGGCCGGACGGGACTCCAGCGGGATGACGTGCTCCTGCTTCAGCCGTAGCTCGGCGGAATCCTCGATGGTCACAATGCGCTCATGCTCGGGAACGAATGCCGACAGGGCGTTCAGCATGGTGGTCTTGCCGGTGCCCGTACCGCCAGAGATCACCAGGTTGAGCCGGGCACGGACCAGCGAGGCGAGCAGCATGCCGGTCGCCGGATCCATCGCACCGAGGGAGGTGAGCTCCTCGATGGAGTAGGCCCGCGGGAAGCGCCGGATCGTCAGGATGGGGCCCGCGAGCGAGAGTGGTGGGATGATGACGTTGACACGTTCACCGGTGGGCAGGCGGGCGTCCACCATGGGGCTCGATTCGTCCACCCGCCTGTTGACCTGCGCCACGATCCGGTCGATGGTCTGGTAAAGCTGTTCCTCGCTGGCGAAGCTGGCGTCCAGGCGCTGCACCCGTCCCCCCCGCTCGACGAAGATGTTGTCAGGGCCGTTGACCATGATCTCCGTCACGGTCGGATCCGCGAGCAGCGGCTCGAGGACGCCAAGCCCCAGCGCCTCGTCCACCACACGGCGGATGAGGCCGGCCCGCTCACCCGTGGAGAGCACCGGGCCCTCGCGGGTGATCAGCAGACCTGTGACCTTCTCGAGCCGGGCTCGGCGCTGCGCCATGGTGAGTTTGGCGAGCTCGTCGAGGTTGACCTCCTCGAGCAGGCGTTGCCGCCAATGCGCGACGCTGTTCCGGCTGGCGCGCTCGGCTACGAACCGGTCGTCTTCCAGGCGATCCTTGAGTCCCATCCCTACCCCAGTGGCATGGTGACGGTGCGGTTCACGGTGAAGTCCAAGGGAACGCCCTTCCAGAGCAGAGGAACTTTGGCCCGGACGTGGCAGTACACGCCGTCGTCACCCGACCTGCCGCCCTCGACGGTGTTGTCGTTGAGCCAGGTCGGCATCGCGTTCAGCGCCGCTCCCTGGCAGGCGCGGCCGTCCTGCTGCTGGCCGGCGACCCGAGCGCCGGTGCGGGCCGCGTTGGAGACCCTCTCCACGGTGGTGGAGGCCATGAACGCCTGAAAGGCGACCAAGACGACGATCAGTGCGAAGGGGAGGACTCCGGCATATTCCACCGCTGCGGTACCCCGATCCTGGGCCTTCACCAGCCTGGCCATGACCTCACCCCGCTCCCTCATAAACGATCTTCGCCCGTGTGGAGATTCCGAAGGGTGAGTGCCAGATGGGGAGTACGAAAGGCGTATCGATGGTGACTTTGGCGTAGTCCTGCTGGACGTCGATGCGCAGATGCTTCTCGTCGCCCCAGTCACCGGAGACCCGGGCGACCGTGCGTCTGCGCACCTCCTCTCGGTTGGCGCGCGCCTCCGGTGTATCGGCTTTGTCGTAGCCCAGAACCGCCACGGCCCGCGCTGCCTCATTGGACGCGTGACTGGAGTACATCGAGGTGAGCCCGACGAGCAGGCCTTGCCACACCAGCAGGACGAAGAGCCCTATGAAAGGCATGATCCCGGCGAACTCCGTCGCCACCGCGCCCTTGTCGCGGACCGCAGCAGGCTTGCCGCGATCCTCGAGCAAGCCGAGTTCACGAGCGAGCTGGCCTATCGACTTGCGGAAGTCGGCGTTCTTCACAGCAGTCGGTGTGCCGGTGTTGGCCGCCTCCTCCAGGCTCCGGAAAGCCGCCGGTACGGCCGTGGTCAGGAGCGGCGATCCGACCATCTTGCGGGCCAGATCCGGCTGAATCTCATTGCGCCTGTCATGACGGACCAACACCACCGCGGTGTCCTCGGCCTTACGCACCTGCAGCCGCTCCCACAGCTTGATGAGCCGCTTGGCTCCGCGCAGGGACGGCACATCGGGCGTCGAGGTGATCACAACGTGGTCGGCGAGCTCCACCGCCATGGCGTTGGCGTCGGCCACGTGAGTGCCGCAGTCCACGATCACAACGTCATATCGCGACCGGATGGCCGTGAGGATCTGGCGGACGGCGCGGGCCGGGATCTCCTCCGCGTCCTCACCTTTGCTCGGAGCCAGCAGAAGATGTGGTCCCGAGGGGTGGACGAACAGCGCTTCGGCGACGATGGAGCCGTCCACATCGTCGGCGGCCACGGCGAGGTCGGCGATGCTGTGCCGGTGCTGGACGTCCAGATAACTGGGGATGTCCCCCTGCTGCAGGTCCATGTCCACCAGGCACACACTGCGCTTGGCTCCGGACACCGCAACAGCGAGATGGATCGCCAGTGTGGTCGTGCCCGTACCGCCTTTGGCCCCGCACATGGCCACCAGCGTGCCGAGCCGGCCCGACGTGGGGAGCACCTGGGAGGAGTCGAAGTGCCGACGCATCGTACGGGACCATTCGGCCGCCTGCTCGATCCGGCTGTGCAGCTCAGAAAGGGTCGGCTCGCGGGATATGACCCCGCGTGCGCCGGCCGACATCGCCGCACCGAAGGTCTCCGCGGTCGCCTCGTCCGCGATGAGGATGACCGCGAGCTGCGGGAACCGGACCCCAAGCTCCTTGATCAGGTCGAGGGCCGGCAGCGGCCCCAAGCTCTGATGTACGAGCACGACATCGAGCCCGGGAACCCCGCCGACCGCGCTGGTCAGATCCTTGGAGGACGCTTCGGCCCCGACCAGCTGGATGTCCGGAAGCTCATGGAATTGGGCACTGAGTGACGACGCGAGGTCCCGGTCTTCGACTCCGAGCAGGACTTGGATGGCCATTCTGACTCACCTGGCCGGAATGGTCTGGCACACGGGGGCGAGGGTGACCCCGTCCGCGCCTCCGGCGGCGCCGCCGATCAATGCCAGGCGGATCTTGGTGGCGAAGCTCTCCTCACGGGTGAGTTTCAAGCTGTCCGTGGCGCTGAGGGCGAAGGTGATGGGGACCACCTGGTTGGTGTTCGCAGCGTTTCTCGTATCGTGCTCGGTGGTGAGCTGCCCGACCTGGATCACCCGGGCGGTCTTCACGATCCGGGCGGCGCAGGCCGTCTGCCGCTGCCCCTCCTGGGTCTGGTAGGTGGCGTAAATGTCCACCAGCATGCCCGGCTGGACCTTCCCCGCGACCCCGGTCTCAGCGTCGATCATGATGGCGATCTCACGCTGGCCCGGCTGGAGCATCGGGGCGGAGACCAGCATGCCCTTCTGGAGGTGGGCCCCCTGTTGCAGATCCGCCGCCGCGACCTTGCCGTTGAGCTCGGCCATGTCCGTGATCATTGTCTGCGGAGCCCACTTGCGTGGAACGCGGACTCGCTCCACCATGCTGCCCGTGACCGAGCTATAGGCGGGCACCGCCTGCTTCAGCCTGAGGACATCGGTCATCACCCCGACCTCGGCTCGCACGGATCCGACGTAACCGACGACGGTGATGAAGACCACGACAGCGCCCAGCGCCGCCAGGATCATGAGCAACGCTCCGCGTCGCTGACGGGGGTTCATTGAACCTCGTTCCTCGGGTTCTTAAGGTCGATGCCTGCGGAAGGATCCATCAATGGTGCGATCTGCCCCTAATTCGGGGAAGACGCGCCGTTCGACGTTGGAGGCGGGTCGGACAGTGATGTAGATCCATTGGTCCCGTTGTCCGTTCGGAAGTCCGGCACCGCGAAGGTCACGGTGTGGACGCGCTCCCCGGCGGATGACCGGCTCTCCCCGCCGGCCGGGGGTCGCGGCTGTGATGCCGGTGCGGTCGACGGCGGGGCCTCGGGCGGGGGCACACCCGTGGGCGCCCGCGTCTGTTCGTACCAGCCGTACGCCGGTTGTCTCGGCTGGGGGGCGGGCGGCCGCGGCGGGTGCGGCACTGGCCTGGCCGGCGCAGGACCGGCCTGCGGTCGCGCGGGAGGCGCGGCGGAGCCGGGCTGCTGCGGTCCGACGACCGGCTGCGGTGGTGCGGAAGAGGGCTGCGGCGGAGGTCCCTGCGACTGGTCCATCGGCTGGGGAACGGGCTGCACCATGGCGCAGAACGGGCAGATCTCCAGCGCCGTGGGTTCCCGGCACCACGCGCAGGGGCGGCAGGGCATGGCGCGGATGGCGTTCTGCAAGGCGTACGAATGACCACTGAAGGCCACGAACTCGACGTACTTCTTCGTGCCCCAGAACGCGGTGCTCAACGGCTGGGCGCCGACGAAGGTCAGGGACGTACCGCTGATGGCCCGGTGGAAGGTGTCCCTGACCCACTCGGGGTTGCCCTCCTCGTGGGAGGCCAGCATGAGGACCGGATCCTCCGGCCGGTGCGATATCGGGCCGACCGGCTGGGCCGTCGTGATCCTGTGCACGGCGGGATACGGATCCGCGGACACCATGAATCCGGTCCCGGGCAGGTACGACGTGACGTGCTTCCCGAGTCCCGTCTCGATGTGCTCGAGCCGGGCGACACTGTTGACCCATGCCCCGGCGAGGATGTCCCGGGGCAGCCGGTGGGCGAGACTCGCCAGCAGTCCCGGTGAGACATGCTGGGCCACATAGGATAACTGGTCGGCCACCAGGGAGAACGCGAGCGGCGGCAAATTGATCGGCACGCCCGCGATCCGGTCGGTGTCCAGCATCCCGCGGGCGAATTGAACGAATCGGCTGCCCATGGCCGAGCGCCATGCCGGATAGAGAGCGACGACGGCCCTGCGCTCTTGGAGCCCGTGAGCCGCATAGGAGACGAATTCCAGAGCGGCGTCCGAGCTCAGGGAGGAGTCGACACGCACCCTTACCGCGCCGGCCTGCCGGATGATGCCGGCAGTGGGGATGTCACCGAGAACCATGACAGCGGTCATGAGTCATCCAGGTGAGTCGTGTGCTTCAACGCGCACCCCCTGCTCGGCACCCCAAGCACACCCCGCGGTGTCTGCCTGCACGGCCGGTCATATTCAGCCCTTGGGAGGCTATTCGCTTATATGACGTGCTAGCAAGCT
>DASYNF010000267.1:0-21794 GCA_036008685.1 Actinomadura sp.
CCGAACGTCGACGCCGCGTTGGCCGACACCCCTTCGGTCGAGCACGTGGTCGTCGTCAAGCGCGTCGACGAACCCGTCGAGATGGTCGACGGTCGCGACCATTGGTACGCCGACCTCATCGCCGCGGCCGATCCGGACTGCCCGCCCGAGTCGATGGACAGCGAGGACCTGCTGTACCTGCTGTACACCTCGGGCACGACGGCGAAGCCCAAGGGCATCATGCACACCACGGGCGGCTACCTCACCCAGGTGGCCTTCACGCACAAGGTGGTGTTCGACCTCAAGCCCGACACCGACATCTACTGGTGCGCGGCCGACATCGGGTGGGTCACAGGCCACAGCTACATCGTGTATGCGCCGTTGCTCAACGGCGCGACGTCGGTCATCTACGAAGGCACGCCCGACACGCCGGCGCGCGACCGCATCTGGTCGATCGCGGAGAAGTACGGCGTCACGATCCTGTACACCGCGCCGACGGCGATCCGGACGTACATGAAGTGGGGCACGCAAGAGCCCGAGAAGCACGACCTGTCGAAGCTGCGACTGCTCGGCTCGGTTGGTGAGCCCATCAATCCAGAAGCGTGGATCTGGTACCACACCCACATCGGCGGTGGCCGTTGCCCAGTGGTCGACACGTGGTGGCAGACCGAGACGGGCGCCATCATGATCAGCCCGCTGCCGGGAGTCACGTCCGGCAAGCCCGGCGCGGCGATGCGCCCGCTGCCGGGAATCGCCGCGGACGTCGTCGACGGCCAGGCACGGCCGGTGCCGGACGGAGGGGGCGGCTTCCTCGTCCTCAAGGAGCCGTGGCCGTCCATGCTCCGGACGATCTGGGGCGACGACCAGAGGTTCATCGACACCTACTGGTCCCGGTTCGAACGGCTCTACTTCGCCGGCGACGGAGCCAAGAAGGACGGCGACGGAGACCTGTGGCTGCTCGGCCGGGTCGACGACATCATGCTGGTCTCCGGGCACAACATCTCGACCACGGAGGTGGAGTCCGCCCTGGTCTCCCACCCGAAGGTGGCCGAGGCGGCGGTGGTGGGCGCGGCGGACCCGGTGACCGGGAAGGCCATCGTGGCCTTCGTGATCCCGCGTGGGAGCGCCACGGACGTCGACGGTGACGAATTCGTCCAGGAGCTTCGCGAGCACGTGGCCGGGACCCTCGGCAAGATCACGAAGCCACGGCAGATCATGATCGTGCCGGAGCTGCCGAAGACGCGGTCCGGCAAGATCATGCGCCGGTTGCTGCAGGACGTGGCCGACAACCGGTCGCTGGGCGACGTGACGACGCTGACCGACAGCACGGTGATGGACCTCATCTCCGCCAAGCTCCCCTCGGCCAAATCCGAGGAATAGGCCCGTGCGAGCCGCGCTCGCGGGCGCGGCCGGTGTGCCGGCCGCGCCCCAGAGCCCGGCCGGGGGGTGCGGCGCGCCGCCGGCGCGTGAGTTAGGACAGGGGCCGTGGCCTCGCGGCCGCGGGGAGCCCGTTCCGGTCACAACGGGGTGGCCGGCCCGCGCGGTGCGAACCCGCGGGCCCGCCATGCCGGCCGGAGCCGGTTTCACGGGTTCGCTCCTCATCGGCGGTTCGGCCTATGCCGGCACGGATCGATTCGAGAGAGTGACCACGGCGGTGCCGAACCCGAGCGTCCTCGCGTCGGCCCCCGCGGCCGCCGTCTTCCGGGTCCGGATGCGGCAGCGGGTCCGCGGAGGCGGCGAGACGGGAGCCACCGGGTAGCCCACCGGTGACCGGGACTGCAAGGGTGGGACCGACCCTTGGAAGAAGGAGAGCGCAATGACCGACGTACGGCCGGGCGAGCACATCGAGGACAAGTCAGTGGGCGAACTCGTCGCACTGGCGTCGAGCAACGTCTCCAGGCTGATCAGGTCGGAAATCGAACTCGCCAAACTGGAGTTGAAGGACGACGCGAAGAAGGCGGCCCTCGGGGGCACGATGTTCGGCGTCGCCGGCGTCATCGCCTGTGTGGTCCTCATCCTGTTGTCCATCTCCGCCGCCTACGGCCTCGTGGCCCTCGGGGTCTGGCACTGGGCCGCGTTCCTGATCGTGGCCGTGGCCTACATGATCCTGGCCCTGGCGCTGGTGAGCATCGGTTACATGCGCATGCGCACCATCAGCGGCATCGAGCGCACCCGCAAGACCCTGAAAGAGGACATCGCGGCCCTCCGCCGGTCCGGCGCCACTCCGGCCATCCCCGAATAATCGCCGATGCCCGGACACAGAGATTCGCCCATCGAGATCGCCGGCCCATGGGATCACCGCGCGGTCAGCGCCGGCGGCACCCGGTTCCATGTCGCCACGCTCGGCGAGGGACCTTTAGTGCTGCTGCTGCACGGCTTCCCGGAGTTCTGGTGGTCATGGCACAACCAGCTCGTCTCCCTCGCCGCCGCGGGGTTCCGGGCGGCCGCCGTGGACCTGCGCGGCTACGGAGGCAGTGACAAGCCCCCGCGCGGCTACGACCTCGTGACGCTGGCCGGCGACGCCGCGGGACTCGTACGCGCGCTCGGTGAGGCCAACGCCACCGTCGTCGGCCATGACTGGGGCGGGCTCCTCGCCTGGACCATGGCCGTCTACCACCCCAAGGTGATCCAGCGCCTCGTCACCGTGTCCGCGCCGCACCCGCTCCGGCTCCGCCAGTCCGTACGTTCGGACGTGCGCCGGCAGGGGTGGGCCTCCCGCTACGCGCTGGCGTTCCAGCTCCCCATGGCGCCGGAGCGACGGCTGGTGCGGGACGACGCGGCCCTGGTCGGGCGGCTGCTGCACGAGTGGTCGGGGCCCGGCTGGCCGGACGAGCGCACGGAACGGCTGGTCCGGCGGGCCATCCAGATCCCCGGGGTCGCGCACTCCGCGCTGGAATACCATCGCTGGCTCATGCGGTCGCTGCCCCGCCCGGACGGCATGCGCTATGCCCACCACATGCGCCGGGTCCCGGTCCGGGTCCCCACGCTGCAGCTGCACGGCTCCCTGGACACCTGCGTCCTGCCGCGGAGCGCCCAGGGCTCCGGCCGGTACGTGGAGGCGCCCTACCGCTGGAAGCTCATCGAGGGCGCGGGGCACTTCCCCCACGAGGAGCGCCCGCGGGCCTTCGACACCGAACTCCTCGGCTGGCTCACCGACCCCGAGCCCGAACGCTGACGCCGTCGTGATCGTGCGGTCGCCCGCGGTCTCGACCGCGAACGACCGCAAGATCACGGCGATGAAGGCGATCCGCGAGCGGGCGCGCGGGGTCTGGACCGACGAGTGAGCGAGCGCGAGGAACGAGCGCTCGGGAGCGAGGAGGGAAGACGCCGCGTCGAAGCGCCCGCGAGCCGCCGCGCGGAGCGCGGCCATGGGTACAGGCCCGCGAGCCGCCGCGCGGAGCGCGGCCATGAGTAGGGTGGGCCGCGTGCGGGATCGGGACGAGTCGGGACGGGCGCGCAACGCCAGGGCGAGGGACGCCTATGGCAGGCCGCTGCCACACGGGACGGCGGGCGAGCCCACCATGCCCGATGACCTCTCCCTGCCCCCCGGCGAGGCCGTGGCCGAGGCACAGCGGCTGCTGGACGCCGACCGGCCCTTCCACGCCCACGAGGTCCTGGAATCGGTCTGGAAGGCCGCGCCGGACGCGGAACGGGAGCTGTGGCGGGGACTGGCCCAGGTCGCCGTGGGCCTGACGCACATACGGCGCGGCAATCCCAAGGGCGCCAAGGCGCTGCTGACCCGCGCCGCCGACCGGATCGCGCCCTTCGCCGCCGGGCCCGCCGGATCCGGGCCGTACGGCCTGGACGTGGCGGGCGTGGCCGGGGAGGCGCGCGAGCTGGCCCAGCGGATCGATGACGGGGACCTCGCGGCCGACGCCGAGTTGGGTGTTCACCTCATCCGGTGAGGCCCCCACAGGGCATCCCACCCGCGGGACGGCCCGCCGATCCCGCCGGATCCAGCCGTGATCTCGCGGATGTTCGCGCGCCCACGGCCCTCACACACGTGCCCCTTCCCGGAGGCGAGCCGGGAGGGCGGTGGCCTGGTGGTCAGTCGGAGCAGTTCTGGGTGGAGACGGGGGTCACCGCGTGCTGGCCCGCCTCGGCGTCCGAGGCCACCTCGTGGGCGGTCAGCGCATAGCCGGTCTCCTGGTCGTCCAGCGCGGCGGCGAAGATCACGCCATAGACGCCGCCGGCGGCGGACAGCAGCGGACCGCCGGAGTTGCCGGGCTCGACCCGGCCACGGATCGCGTAGATCTCTCGCGTCACCTGCCCGGCGTGGTAGATGTCCGGCCCCTTGGCCCGCTGCTTGGCCCGGACCCGTGCGGCCACGGCGGTGAAGGGGTGGTGCTTGGGGAAGCCCGCGACCACGGCGGCGTCCCGGCTCTGCGCGCCGCCGTCGAACTTCAGGGACGGGGCGTCGAGATCGGGGACGTAGAGAACGGCGATGTCGCGCTTCGGGTCGTACAGCACCACTCTGGCCCGGTGGGTACGGCCGCCCAGGCTGGTCACCTGTGAGGTGCCGCGGACCCCGGCGACCACGTGCGCGTTGGTCATCACCCGTCCCCGGGCGTAGACGAAACCCGTCCCCTCGATGCTGCGCTCGCACTGGGGCGCGGTGCCGAAGATCTTGACGATGCTGCGCTGGGTGGCCCGCAGCGCCTCGGTCTTGAGGACGGCGTTGTCCGGGGGCGGGACCTCGACCACGGACTCGCCGCCGAGCCCGCCGAAGACCTGCGGAAACTCGGTCTTGCTCACAAAGCCCTTGAAGGAGGAGAACCATCCGCGGGCCGTGTCCGGCATCACGTCATCGACCGTGCCGAGCACCGCCGAGCCGTTGACCTGCCTGCGGAGCGGTCCGAACGGGGAGCCCGCCACCGCCGTGCCGATGAACCAGGCGACCAGCAGGAGGGAGACCGCGCTCACGAGCGCGCCCCCGGCCGCGTCCACGGCGCGGGCGTTGTCGCCGGTCACGTGGTTGCGCAGCACGGCCCCCACGGACGAGGCGGCCAGCTGCCCGAGCGTCGCCGACAGGAACGCGATGACGATCGCCAGCAGCGCCTGTTGCGCGGAACCGTCGACCACCGCCCTCGCGATGGGGGGCGCGATCACCGCACCCAGCACGCCGCCGCCGACGAAGCCCACGAAGCTCAGCACGCCGACGATGAACCCTTGCCGGTAGCCCGAGACCGCGAAGAGCAGCACGAGAGCCAGCAGGATCAGGTCGAGAATGTGGTCGCCCAGCACCAGTTCACCGTATAGGGCGTGACGAGCAGTTCTCCTCCCCTCACCGGACGACATCTCCGGCATGGGACGTCACCACACGGGATGACGCGCCTCGGACCTCCACAGACGTGCGGGAGCCGGTCCGCGCGATTTCGCGAATGTTCGGGCCCGGGGATGCCATCGGTCCGGAGCGGCGGGCCCGGACCGGCACCCGCCCGGAGCCCCGGGGCCGGAGCGGTGAGGGCCGGTCCCGCGCCGGAGAGCCCTGTCACCCGCCCCGCCGGACGACCGGTCAGCGGCCCCGGCCGGCGAGATCGAGGATCTCCGGCGGCAGATCCTCGATCCGGGAGGTGTCCCACGGGCGCGACCAGCCCCCCACCTCCAGCAGCAGGCTCACCAGCCCCGCGGTGAAGCCCCACACGAGCATGCCGCGGACCTGGAACGCCGGACCGGCGAGGCCGGAGGGGCTGCGTACGTTCAGCCGGTTGGCCGGATCGACCAGCTCGGCGATAGGGACCCGGAAGACGGCGGCGACCTCGGCGGGATCCCCGGCGAAGACCTCCGTCGGCTCTCGCCACCAGCCCGCCACCGGGGTCACGCGATAACCGCTGTGAGCCAGATAGAGCTCGGGGAGGACGGCGAGGACGTCCACGCCCGAGGGGTCCAGGCCCGTTTCCTCGGCCGCCTCGCGCAACGCCGCACCGACCGGGCCGGCGTCGCCGGGATCGATCCCGCCCCCGGGGAACGCGGGCTGACCGGCGTGCTTGCTCAGCGTCACGGCCCGCTCGATCAGCAGCAGATCCGGCCCCTCAGGCCCCTGGCCGAACAAGATCAGGACGGCGGCGGGCCGCCCGCCGGACGTGGGACGGCGCAGCCGCGGCGGCATGGACAGGTTCGGGGCCTCGGCGCTGAGCCGCTCGAGCCATGGGGGGACTGTGTTCAATTGCGCTTGCTCCGCTCTTGCGACGTGGGAGGCCTTCGAGGCGATGACGTCCCCGGCCGCTGGGTCACTGGTGCCCGCTCCTTCACCGCTCCGCCGCGCCATGCAGGGTATGCAGGGTATGCGCCCCTGCCGGCCGCCTCTCGTCGCTCCCGGTCACTCGGTCAGCTTCCACGGTGCCCCAACATTCCCGTACAGGTCACTGATCCGCGGCAACCCGGACGAAGCCGATCCTCACGAGAAGGGTCCGGACCTGACCAGCCTGGCGGCGGTCTTCTCGTCGATGGGTCCCTCACCGTAGGAGGGGCAGAGCCGGGCCAGCGGGCACGCCCCGCAGGCCGGTCTGCGGGAGTGGCAGATCCGGCGTCCGTGCCAGATCAGCCGGTGGGACAGGTCCGTCCAGTCCTTACGCGGGATCAGCTCGCCGATCTCGCGTTCCACCTTGACCGGGTCGGTCTCCGTGGTCCAGCCGAAGCGGCGGACCAGCCGTCCGAAATGGGTGTCCACGGTGATCCCGGGGACGTCGAAGGCGTTGCCGAGGACCACATTGGCGGTCTTGCGGCCGACCCCGGGCAGCGACACCAGTTCGGCCATGGTCCGCGGCACCTCGCCGCCGAACCGTTCGCACAGCGCCTGACCGAGCTTGATGATGTTGTTGGTCTTGGCCCGGAAGAAGCCCGTCGACATGATGAGCTGTTCCATCTCCGCACGGTCCGCCGCGGCATAGTCCTTGGCCGTCTTGTACCGCCTGAACAGGGCTGGCGTGACGGCGTTGACCCGGCGGTCCGTACACTGTGCGGACAGGATCGTGGCGACGAGCAGCTCGAGCGGGTCCGAAAAGTCCAGCTCACAGTGCGCGTCGGGATAGAGGACGGCTAGCTCCCGGTTCATCCGCCGGGCGCGGCGAACCAGGGCGAGACGCGATTCCGCGCTGTTACGAGACACGAGGAAAAGCGTAAGCGGTACGGCTGGTCGACGTGTGTCCAGCCCGCCACGCCCCCCGTTCACGTAAGCGGTAGGACGTGCGTCACACTATCCAGGTAAGTGTTCGAGGAGGAAGCGTGTCCGACCGTGACATTGATGTTCTGAGCAGAGCCCCGCTCTTTGAGGCACTTGACGACCAGGGAGCCAAGGCGCTCCGGGCGAATGTGGGCGAGGTCCGGCTGGCTCGCGGTCAGACGCTGTTCAACGAGGGCGAGACGGGCGACCGTCTCTATGTCGTGCTGGACGGAAAGATCAAGCTGACCCGCACCGCGCCGGACGGGCGGGAGAACCTGCTGAGCGTGCTCGGCCCGAGTGAGATGTTCGGCGAGCTCTCGCTGTTCGACCCGCGGCCCCGTACGGCCAGTGCCATCGCGGTGACCGAGTGCCGGCTCGCCGGGCTCGGCCATGATGATCTGCGGCCCTGGCTCACCGGTCACCCCGAGGTCGCCGTGCACCTGCTGCGGGCGCTGGCCCAGCGGCTCCGCAAGACCAACGACGTCATGGCCGACCTCGTCTTCACCGACGTGCCCGGACGCGTCGCGAAGGCACTGCTCGACCTGGCCGAACGGTTCGGCCAGCCGTCCGAGACGGGGATACACGTTCACCACGACCTCACGCAGGAGGAGCTGGCCCAGCTCGTCGGAGCGTCGCGGGAGACGGTCAACAAGGCACTCGCCGACTTCGCCGGCCGCAGCTGGCTGCGGATCGAGGCCCGTGCCGTCGTGATCCTCGACATCGAGCGGCTGCGCAGGCGTTCGAGGTAGCCGGGGCGTTCGCGACCGGCCGGGAGAGTGCCGGCCCGGGTCAGGGCCGCTCGCGGAGATGGTCGAGCTGGGCCTGCACCGACCACTCCGCGGCCGGCCACAGGGATCGGTCGACGTCGGCATAGACCCGTTCGACGACCTCTCTGGCCGTACGGTCACCGGCCGCGACGGCCGCCTCGACCTGGGCGAGACGCTCGTGCCGGTGCCGGATGTAGTGGTCGAGCGCCTCGATCGGATCATCGAGCTTGGGGCCGTGGCCCGGCAGGATGGTCCGGGCTCCGGTCTCACCGGCGAACGCCCGGAGGCGGTCCAGCGACGCGAGGTAGTCCCCGAGCCGGCCCTCGATCACGGTGGTGCCATAGCCGAGCACGGTGTCACCCGTGAGGATGGCCCCATCGGCCTCCAGCCAGAACGACAACGAGTCGTCCGAATGCCCGGGCGTCTCGAGCACCCGGACCTCGAGGCCGCCGACCTCGACCACGTCGCCCTCCGCGAGCCCCTCCGCACCGAGCCGGTGCCGGGGGTCCAGGGCCCGGACCGGAACCGTCCGGCGGCCTCCGCCCGCGAGCTCGGCGAACCGTCCGGCGCCCGCGGAATGGTCGGGATGGCCGTGGGTGAGCAGGACCAGGGCGACGCGCCGGCCCTGCTCCTCGACGGCCGCGACGACCCGGCGCAGGTGGGCGTCGCCCTCGGGCCCCGGGTCCACGACGACGACCGCACCGGCGCCCGGCTCGGCCAGGATCCAGGTGTTGGTCCCGTCCAGGGTCATCGGCGAGGGGTTGGGCGCGAGGACGCACCGGGCCCGCTCGGTCCCCATCCCGTCGATCCGGCTCACTCGGATGCCTCCGGAAGCACGAGGTAGGGCTCCCCGTCCACCAGTGTGATCTCCGGCAGGAGGGGCCGGATGGGCCGCTCGGCCGCCAGCACCGAGGCCACGTCGTCGAAGGCCGACAGGCCCGACAGGGTCGCCAGTGTGGGCGGCAGCAGCAACATCTCACCGCGGCCGGCCGCCTCCACCGCGTCGCGGGGACGCAGCCAGGCCACCCGGTCGGCCTCGGTGCTGACGTCCCGGGCGCGCTGCCTCTGCGGCATCGCCGCGACGAAGAACCTCGTGTCATAGCGCTTCGGCTCCACCAGCGGGGTGATCCAGTGGGACCACGGCCGGAGCAGGTCGGATCGCAGCACGAGCCCGCGCGCGTCGAGGAACTCGGCGAAGGACAGTGACCGGTCCAGCAGCGCCTGCCGGCCGGCCTCCCATTCCGCACCCCGGGTGTCCTCCACCACGGAGTCCCCGGTCGGGCCGGCCAGCAGGACCAGTGACTCCTCGAAGGTCTCCCGCACGGCCGCGCAGACGAGCTCACGTGCCAGCGGGTCATCGGCGCCGAACGCCTGCCCCCAGGCCCGCGGCGAGGGCCCGGCCCAGGCGGTGGCCTGATCTCCGTCGCGCGGGTCCACCGACCCGCCGGGAAAGACGTAGGCCCCGGGGGCGAAGGCCATCGACGCGACCCGGCGCAGCATGAAGACCTGCAGGCCCGCCTCGGGGTGGTCCCTGAGCAGGACCACCGTGGCCGCGTCCCGAGCCGCCACCGGCTCGGCCCGGCCTTCGAGGACGGCCTCGACCCGCCCGCGGAACTGCGCGGGGAGCTTGATCCCGTTCACCATCGCGTCGCCAGACGCATGATCTCCATAGCAGTCAATTCGGACACAGCAGACGTACCTCCGTCAACCCTCCGCGACCAACCACAAGATCACGGCCAGGGATCGGGCGGTCAGATCTCGGCGATGAGCTCGACTTCGACGGGGGCGTCGAACGGCAGCACCGCGACCCCGACGGCGCTGCGAGCATGCTTGCCGGCCTCGCCGAAGACCTCACCGATCAGCTCACTGGCTCCGTTGATCACCGCCGGCTGCTGGGTGAAGTCCGGAGCACTGGCCACGAACCCGACGACCTTGATGATGCGCGCCCCCAGGTAGGCGTCCCCGACCTCGGCCTGGAGCGCCGCGATCGCGTTGAGCGCGCAGATGCGGGCCAGGTCGCGGGCGGCCTCCAGGCCGACCTCGGCGCCCACCTTGCCCGTGGCCGGCAGCACGCCGTCCACGAAGGGGAGCTGCCCGGCCGTGTAGACGTACGACCCGGTCCGGACGGCAGGGACATAGGCGCCGGCCGGGACCGGGACGGTGGGGAGCTCCAGCCCCAGCTCCTTGAGTCGCTCCGCCGGTGTGCTCACGCCAGTTCCCGCTTCAGGTAGGCCACGAGGTTCTCCGGGTTGGGCCCCGGGATGACCGTGACCAGCTCCCAGCCGTCCTGTCCCCAGTTGTCGAGTATCTGCTTGGTGGCGTGGACCAGCAGTGGAACGGTGGCGTACTCCCATTTCTTCATGCCGCAACCCTAACGAGGGAAAGGCCGCCCCCGCACCGGAGGCGGCCGGACGTCGCCGGGGTTTCCCGGGGCGGCCGCCAGGGGCCCGGGCCCGTCCCCCCGCGGCTCAGGGTCCGGTCCGGTCCGCCCGGCCGGCCGGCGCGGGACGGCTACCGGCCCGGCTCCTCAGGAGGCGGGTGGAAACCCCCCGGGCGGGCCTGGCCGGAATCCGGCCGGCCCGGCTCCTGACCGGGCGCGTACGCCCCCCGCTCACCGGGGTGCCCGGCCGGCGCGGGCCCGGCGGGGCGGTGCTCCGAACCGGCGGCGACGGCCGGGAGCTCCTCGCCCACCGCCACCGGCGGAACGTCGTCGGCGGACTTCAGGGGCGGCGGCTCCTCGATCGCCTCGGCCTCCTCGGGAGCGGGCTCCGTGCCGCCGGCCATCTTGTCGAAGAACCGGAGCATCTCGACCGGCAGCGGCATGACGAGCGTGCTGTTCTTCTCCGCCGCCACCTCGGTGACGGTCTGCAGCAGCCGGAGCTGCAGCGAGGCGGGGTCCTTGGACAGCTCGTGGGCGGCCGCGGCCAGGCGCTTGGACGCCTGGTATTCGCCATCGGCGGTGATGATGCGGGCCCTGCGCTCTCGCTCGGCCTCGGCCTGCCGGGCCATGGACCGCTTCATGCCCTCGGGGAGGGAAACGTCCTTGATCTCGACCCGCTCGATCCGGATGCCCCAGGGGTCCTCGGTCATCTCGTCGATGATCTGGCGCAGCTCCATGTTGATGGTGTCCCGCTCGGAGAGCAGCTGCTGCATGTCGGCCTTGCCGATCACCGACCGCAGTGAGGTCTGCGCGACCTGGGAGACCGCCCAGCCGTAGTTCTGGATGTTCACGATCGCCTTGATCGGATCGATGACCCGGAAGTAGACGACCGCGTCGACCCGCACGCTGACGTTGTCCTGGGTGATGCCGTCCTGCGCGGGGACACTCATCGCGACCGTCTGCATGTTGACCTTCTGCATCCGGTCCGCGATCGGGACGATCACGGTCAGGCCGGGCCGGCGCACCCTGTTGAGCTGTACCCGCCCGAACCTGAACACGATCCCCTGCTCGAACTGCTGGACGATCTTGACCGAGGAGGCCAGGAGCACCAGGAGCACGAAGCCGAGGACGCCGAGGAGGAGGATGATTGCCCCCATAGCGGACACCTTTCCCAGATAGCGATGATCTCAGGAGGGATCGACTCACTGTTCGGACGGCCCGGACGATCCGCCGGTTCCACCCTCTTGGAGCCTAACCGCGAACCGCTACACCATTCCGTCATTCGCGGGAGCCCAAGACCCCTAAAAGTGGGACAGATCACCCCTGCGGGGCGGGATGCGCCTTAAGTCCTCCGCGGGCGAGCGATTAATCTGGGTCGAGTGAGCGCTAGGGACACCGATTGGGACGGCGTGCGGCTGCACGTCGTCACGGGTAAGGGCGGCACCGGTAAGACCACCGTGGCCGCCGCACTGGCACTGGCACTGGCCTCCGAGGGCCGTAAGGTCCTCCTGGTCGAGGTCGAGGGCCGGCAGGGCATCGCCCAGCTCTTCGACTGCCCGCCCCTGCCGTACCAGGAGCGCAAGGTGGCCGTGGCGCCGGCGGGGGGAGACGTCTACGCCCTGGCCGTGGACACCGAGGAGGCCCTCCTCGAGTACCTGGAGATGTTCTACAACCTCCGGCGGGCGGGGAAGGCGCTGACCAAGTTCGGCGTCATCGACTTCGTCACCACGATCGCCCCCGGACTGCGCGACGTGATCCTCACGGGTAAGACCGGCGAGGCGGTGCGCCGTAAGCACAAGGACGGCACACCCGTCTACGACGCGGTCGTCATGGACGCCCCGCCCACCGGGCGCATCGCCCGGTTCCTCAACGTCAACACCGAGGTGTCCGGGCTCGCCAAGGTCGGGCCCATCCGTCACCACGCCGACACCGTGATGGACGTGATCCGCAGTCCCGAGACGGCGGTGCACTTCGTCACCCTCCTGGAGGAGATGCCGGTCCAGGAGGCCCTGGACGGCATCGCCGAACTGCGCGAGGCCGGGCTCCCCGTGGGCGGGATCTTCGTCAACATGGAGCGTCCCCCGGCACTGCACGAGTCCCACCTCGCCGCGGCCGATGAAGGCAGGCTCGACCTCGACGAGATCACCGTCGGGGTCAAGGCGGCCGGCCTGGAGACCCACGCGGCCGAGATCGCCCGGGGGCTCGCGGCCGAAGCGGCCGAACACGCCGAGCGCACGGCGCTGCAGAAGCGTGAGAAGGAACGGCTCGCCACGGTGAAGCAGCCGCGCTATGACCTTCCGCTGCTGACCGAGGGCGTGGACCTGGCCGGGCTCTACGACCTCGCGGCGGAGATCCGCGACCAGGGAGCCGTATGACGGGTGCCGAGGCGGACCGCCGAGCGAGCGGAACGGCCGGAGCGCCGCCTCACCGGACGTGTTCCCGTCCGCACCGGCCGGGTCCCGGCCCGGCCATCCGGGACCTCGGGGCACCGTCCATCAAGCGAACGAGAAGGGAAGCGCGATCGTGAGCAAGACGCAGCCCGTACTGGACGTCGACGCGCTGATCGACGACCCGCGCACCCGGATCATCGTGTGCTGCGGTTCCGGCGGCGTGGGCAAGACCACCACCGCCGCGGCCGTGGGGCTGCGGGCGGCCGAGCGAGGCCGGGACGTGGTGGTCCTGACCGTGGATCCGGCCCGGCGGCTGGCCCAGTCGATGGGACTCAGCGAGCTCGACAACAGCCCCCGCCGCATCGAGAGTGTCGGAGCCGAGGGCGGCGGCGAGCTGCACGCGATGATGCTGGACATGAAGCGGACCTTCGACGAGATCGTCGAGGCTCACTCCGACCCCGACCGGGCGAAGCAGATCCTGGCCAATCCCTTCTACCAGTCGATGTCGTCGAGTTTCTCCGGCACCCAGGAGTACATGGCGATGGAGAAGCTCGGCCAGCTGCACCGGTCGGGCGCCTGGGACCTCATCGTCGTCGACACTCCTCCCTCTCGGTCCGCACTCGACTTCCTCGACGCACCGGAGCGGATGGGCCGGTTCCTGGACGGCCGCTTCATCAGGATCCTGGTGGCTCCGGCCAAGGTCGGCGGCCGGTTCGGCGTCAAGATGCTGTCGGTCGGCTTCGGGATGTTCACCGGGGTCATCACCAAGGTCCTCGGGGGCCATCTGCTCCGGGACGTACAGACGTTCGTCGCCGCCTTCGACACGATGTTCGGCGGCTTCCGGGAGCGCGCGGAAAAGACCTACCGGTTGCTGCAGACGCCGGGAACCGCGTTCCTGGTGGTCGCGTCCCCGGAGCCGGACGCGCTGCGGGAGGCGTCGTACTTCGTGGAGCGGCTCGCCGAAGAGCGGATGCCACTCGCCGGGCTGGTGGTCAACCGTGTGCACCGTCCGGGCGTGCCGACGCTGTCGGCCGCTCGGAGCCTCGCGGCCTCCGAGACGCTCACCGAGCGGGGTGACCACCCGCTCGCCGCTTCACTCCTGCGTCTGCATGCCGAACAGATGGACGTCGCGGCACGTGAGGACCGGCTGCGGGAGCACTTCGGCTCCGCCCATCCCACGGTCCCGGTGGCCAGTGTGCCCGCCCAGGCCGGAGACGTTCACGACCTCGAGGGCCTCCGCCGGGTCGGTGCCGACCTGGCGCAGAACAAGGCGGCCTCAGCCGCCTGACAGGACCGGTGTGGCCGGGCGGGGCGTGGTCTCGCGGTTCCGTCCCAGTCCTCGCGGACGGGACTACGAGACCACGCCTCTCCCTGCGCTCGTGGTCAGCTCGCGACGAGTTCGTTCTCGTTCTCGTTCTCGTCCTCGTCGCTGGAGGACTGCTCGTACTGCTCCTTAGCGGTCTCCAGCAGCTCACGCCACGATGTCACGTCCGGCCGCCGCCGCATGAGAGCCCGGCGCTCTCGCTCGGTCATCCCACCCCAGACGCCGAACTCGATGCGATTGTCGAGAGCGTCAGCGAGGCACTCTGTCCGTACCGGGCAGCCTCGGCAGATCAGTTTGGCCCGGTTCTGGGCCGCACCCTGCACGAACAGGGCATCTGGATCCGCGTTTCGGCAGGCGGCGCGGGCAGTCCAATCAGTGATCCACATCTTGGCCCCACTCCCCTAGGGTCTGTGTCGATTGCGCTCCTCGGCCAGACGGGCGCGGACGTCAGGCCGCCATACGAAAGCCGTGGGAAAGAACTTACGGAAGCGAGGGGCGTTTCAACAGACCCCGATGGGCCCATTCTCGATATAGCCCGCCTGGGCCAGGAACTAGTCACCCCTACGGACACCCTGCGTGACGCTATGCGGCATGTCCTGTTTGCCGCACTAGTCCCCGGTACCTTAGACGCGTGCACGCAGTAGAGGACGAGGCCGACAGCATTGCCGTCAAGCTCTTCCGGCTGGTCGGAGCCGCCCTCGTCGCCGGTGTCCTGGTCGCGTTCATCGCACTGCCGATCGTCGGCGGCACGGGCCTGTCGGCCCGGGAGGCCTCGAACAGCTTCCACAACATGCCGTCCGACCTGAAGATGACCCCGCCGCCGGAGAAGACTGTGTTGTACGACACATCCGGCAAGCAAGTGGCCACGTTCTTCGACAAATACCGCGAGTCGGTCAAGCTGGACCAGATCGCCCCCATCATGCGGAAGGCGATGGTGGCGATCGAGGACTCGCGCTTCTACGAGCACGGGGCCCTGGACGCCAAAGGCGTCTTCCGGGCGCTGGCCACGAACGTGGAGGCCGGCGAGACCGCACAGGGCGGGTCGTCTCTCACCCAGCAGTACGTGAAGAACCTCCTGGTAGAGAGCGCGAAGACCGACGAGGAATACCAGGCGGCCATCGCCCCGACCGCGGGCCGTAAGCTCCGCGAGCTGCGCTATGCGATCGATGTCGAACAGAAGATGTCGAAGGACCAGATCCTCGAGGGCTATCTCAACATCGCCTACTTCGGCGCCGGGGCCTACGGCATCGAGGCGGCCTCCAAGCGCTACTTCAGCAAGCCCGCGTCCCGCCTCTCCCTCGACCAGGCGGCACTGCTGGCCGGCATCACCAAGAACCCCACCGCGTTCGACCCGACCCTCAACCCCAAGGACTCCCGGAAGCGCCGCGACACGGTCCTGTACAGGATGGCCGAGCTGCACGTCATCACCAAGGCTCAGGCGGACGCCGCGGCGGCCAAGCCGGTCAAGCTCAAGCAGACCCGGCCCGAGGGCGGCTGCGAGCGGAGTTACGCGCCGTTCTTCTGCGAATACGCCCGCTACGACATGATCCGCATCCTGGCCAAGGGCAAGACCGACGCGCAGTCGATCGCCAGCGCCAAGCGGCAGCTGCAGCGCGGCGGCTACACCATCCGCACCACCCTCGACCCGCAGACCCAGAAGGCGGCGCAGAACGCGATCCACGCCTGGGTCGGGCCGAAGCACCCCCGTTCCGCGGCCGAGGCCATGATCGAGCCGGGCACCGGGCGGATCAAGGCGATGGCGGTCAGCCGCGAGTTCGGCGGCAAGCGCAAGAAGGGCGAGACCGTCATCAACCTCGCCGCCGACCAGGCCCACGGCGGCGGTTACGGCTACACGGCCGGCTCGACCTTCAAGATCTTCACCCTGGCCGCGGCCCTCGACGAGGGCATCCCCATCCGTACCTCCATCAACTCCCCGCAGACCACCACGGTGAGCGGGTACCACGCCTGCAGCGGCAGCGGCTTCGAACCGTGGCGGGTCAGCAACGCCGGTGACAGCGAGGCGGGGACGTTCAACCTCCGCAACGGCACGTGGCACTCGGTCAACACCTTCTACGCCGAGCTCGAGAAGCAGGTGGGCCTCTGCGACTCGGTGAAGATGGCCGAGAAGTTCGGGCTCAAGCAGGTCAACGGCAAACCGCTCAAACAGATCCCGTCACAGGTCCTCGGCGCCAACGAGGTCGACGTCACCCACCTCGCGGCCGCCTACGCCGGCTTCGCGGCCCGCGGCCGCTACTGCGCGCCCATCGCGATCACCCAGGTCACCGACGCGGACGGCAAGGCGGTGAAGATCCCGAAAGCCGACTGCGAGCAGGTCATCGACCAGGACGTCGCCGACCAGGTCAACGAGATCCTCAGGGGCGTGCTGACCAAGGGCACCGCGAGCAACATCGGCGGCATCGGCCGGCCGGCCGCCGGCAAGACCGGCACCTGTGAGGAGTTCACCTGCGCGCTCTTCGCCGGCTACACCCCCAACCTCGCCTCCGCCGTTTGGTACGGCGACGCCGACTACCCGTGGAAGAACCGGGTCTACGGCGTCTACGGCGCCACGATCCCGGCGCCGATCTGGGCCCGGAGCATGCGGGACGCGCTGCGCGGCAAGCCGGCCGCGTCGTTCCGGCAGCCGCCGGACAAGTTCGGCGACATCAAGCAGCTCGAGGTCCCCGACGTGCGGGGCATGTCGGTACAGGTGGCCACGGGGACCCTCGAGGGCCTCGGCTTCAAGGTGGCCCTCTCATCGCGGCCGGTGCAGTCGGACGAGCTGCGGGGCATGGCGGCACGCACCTCCCCGCCGGCCGGCAGCAGGGCCGACGAGGACTCCGAGATCACCATCTATGTGAGCCAGGGCGGTCCCCTCGACGTCGGCGGACCGGGCAACGGCGACCAGAACCACAACGGCAACGGCAACGGCAACGGCGACACAAGGCGGGGCAGGAGGGGCGGCGGTTTCTGGTGGCCCCCTCTGGGCGGCTGACCGCTCACGCCCGCACCCCGCCGGGCCATGTCCGTGCCCCTCACCGGTCGTGATCTTGCAGTCGTTCGCGCGAACGACTGCAAGATTACGACCGGAGGGACGCCCGGGCGGTCCCGCGACCGCTCGACCCCGGCCCGCGCCGCTCAGCCGGCGAGCCGGCGTTTGACCTCGGCGGCGACCCGGCCGCCCTCGGCCCGCCCGGCGATCCTCGGGTTCAGGACCTTCATCACCTGGCCCATGGCCCGCGGCCCCTCGGCGCCGGTCTCGGCGATCGCGGCGGCGACCAGGTCGGCCAGCTCGGCGTCCGACAACTGCGCGGGGAGATACTCCTCCAGCACGGAGCCCTCGGCGCGCTCGGCCTCGGCCTGCTCGTCCCTGCCCGCCTGGGCGAAGGCGTCCGCGGCCTCACGGCGCTTCTTCGCCTCCCGGGTCAGCACCTTGACGATGTCGTCGTCACTGAGCTCGCGGGATCGCTTGCCGGCCACCTCCTCGTTGGTGACGGCGGTCAGGGACATGCGCAGCGTACGAGTGCGCAGCTCGTCACGCGCCTTCATCGCGGCCGACAGGTCGGACCGCAGCTTCTCCTTCAGGGCACTCATGGTGACCATGATGCCGTGGCCGGGGGGAGGCCTCACCTCCTTATCGGCCGGGGCGCGCCACAGGCTCGTTCCCCGAGGGCCCGGGCGGTCCCGCGTCATTTACACACGAGGTCGTACCGTCTGACAGCATGGGACGGTGCGAAAGCTCTACGCCCTCCCCCTCGGACTGATCGGCACCGGTGCCGCCGGCATCGCCTATGCCTCCGTGATCGAGCGAAACTGGTTTCACCTGCGGCGGTTCGAGGTCCCGGTGCTGCCGGCCGGGCGGCGACCGATCAAGGTCCTGCACCTGTCCGACGCGCACCTCACCCCAGGTCGCAAGCGGCTCATCAACTGGGTCCGCGCGCTCGACGAACTCGAGCCGGACCTGGTCGTCAACACCGGCGACTCGATCTCGCACCGCGACGCCGTACCGGCGTTCCTCGACGCACTGGGCCCGTTGCTGGACCGGCCGGGCGTGTTCGTCTACGGCTCCAACGACCTCTACTCCCCGGTCTTCAAAAACCCGGCGCGCTATCTGTGGCGTACGAGCCAGTCCGACTACAAGAAGCGGCGCCGCGAGCCGGACCTGCCCTACCAGGAGCTCGGCGCCTCGCTGTCGGCGTCCGGGTGGCTGGACCTCAACAACCGGATCGGGCGGCTGAAGGTCGGGGACCTCGACGTCGAGTTCGGCGGGATCGACGACTCCCACATCGGCCGGGACAGGTACGACAAGATCGCCGGGCCGGTGGACCCGCGGGCCGACCTCAACATCGGCGTGCTGCACTCGCCGGAGCCGCGCAACCTCGACCGGTTCACGGCCGACGGATACAAGCTGCTGCTCGCGGGCCACACCCACGGTGGCCAGCTCTGCGTCCCGCTGTACGGCGCGCTCGTCACCAACTGCGGGATCGACCGCCCCCGGGTCAAGGGCCTGCACCGCCATCCGGCCGGCGCCGACGGCGTGGACGCTCCCTGGCTGCACGTGTCCGCCGGTCTCGGCACCTCGCCCATGGCTCCGGCGCGGTTCTGCTGCCCGCCGGAGGCCTCACTCCTCACGCTGGTGCCGCGCTCCGGATAACCGCCCGGACGACCGTTCCGGCCTGATGTCCACTGTTCGCGTCGCTCCGGATGCGGCAGCATGTCCGCATGCCCCCACTCACCCGTGCAGAGGCGCGGACCCGTGCCCGGCTGCTGGACGTCCGTTCCTACTCCATAGATCTCGACCTCCGGCGCGGGGACGAGGTGTTCGGCTCCGACACCGTGATCCGGTTCGGCTGCGCGGAGCCCGGCGCGGCGTCCTTCGTCGAGGTCACGGCCGTGAAAGTGCACCGGGCCGTGCTCAACGGACGGGCTCTGGACACCGGGTCGATGGAGGGGGACCGGCTGGCCCTTCCCGGTCTGGCCGCGGACAACGAGCTGCGCGTCGAGGCCGACATGCGCTACTCCCGGACCGCCGAGGGTCTGCACCGCTTCACCGATCCCGCGGACGGCGAGGTCTACGTCTTCGCCAGCTGCGGGCCGGACGAGGCCTCCCGGGTGTTCGCCTGCTTCGACCAGCCCGACCTCAAGGGGGTCATGGAGCTGTCGGTCACGGCCCCCGAGCACTGGACGGTGCTCGGCAACGGCACCGGCGAGCGGGTGTCCGCCGGCCGCCGGCGGTTCACCCCGACGCCACCGATCAGCACGTACCTCTTCACGGTCGTGGGCGGACCGCTGCACTCCGTACGCGCGGAGCATGACGGCATCCCCCTGGGCCTGCACTGCCGTCGCTCACTCGCTCCCTACCTCGACGCGGACGCCGAAGAGATCCTCGAGATCACCCGGCGCTCCCTGGACCGCTATCACGAGCTGTTCGAGGAGCGGTATCCGTTCGGGGCGTACGAGCAGGCGTTCGTACCGGAGCTGGACTTCGGCGCCATGGAGAACCCCGGCTGTGTCACGTTCAGCGACGACCTGTTCCTCTACCGCTCCGCGGTCACGGAGACCCAGCGGGAGCTGCGGGCCATCGTCATCGCCCACGAGCTCTCGCACATGTGGTTCGGCGACCTGGTCACCATGCGGTGGTGGGACGATCTGTGGCTGAACGAGTCCTTCGCCGAGTACATGGGCAACCGGGTGGCGGCCGAGGTCACCGGCCACACCACCGCCTGGACCGGCTTCACCTTGAACCGCAAGTCGTGGGGCTACGACGCCGATCAGCGGCCCTCCACGCATCCCATCGCGGCACAGGACGTCCGGGACGCCGCGGCCGCGCTGGTGAACTTCGACGGGATCTCCTACGCGAAGGGCGCCTCCGCACTCCGGCAGCTGGAGGCGTGGATGGGTGAAGACGCCTTTCTCGCGGGCGTCAACGAGTTCATCGCCCGCCACCGCTTCGGCAACGCCGAACTCGCCGACCTGCTGGACGCCCTCGGCCGGGCGAGCGGCCGGGACGTCCACGGCTGGGCCGCACGCTGGCTGCGGACCAGCGGGGTCGACACGGTGCGGGCCGAGATGGCGGCCGAGGACGGCCGGCTGGTCGCCGCCGACGTCGTGCATTCCGGGTCCCCCGGCGATCCCGGGGCCCTGCGCCCCCACCGCATCCGCGTGGGCCTCTACGACCTCGAGAGCGGCGGTACGGACGGCGCGCGCCGGCTCGTCCTGCGTGACCGCCTCGACGCCGACCTGGCCCCGGACGGCGCGGGCCCGGCCCGTACCCCGCTGCCGGAGCTCATCGGCGCGCGCCGTCCGGACCTGGTGCTGCCGAACGACGGCGACCTCGGCTATGTGAAGATCCGGCTGGACGAGCGGTCCTGGGAGGCGGTGTCCGCCGCGCTGTCCACGGTCGAGGAGCCGCTGACCCGTGCTCTGCTCTGGATCACCGCGCGGGACCTGGTCCGCGACGCCGAACTGCCCGCCGCCGACTTCCTCGGCCTGGTCGAAGCCCATCTGCCGGCCGAGCCCGTGGTGGCCATCGTCGAGAACGTGCTGACGGTCGCCCGGCAGGAGATGGCCGACCGCTTCCTCCCTCCTGCCCGGCGCCCCGCGGCCGTGGCCGGGCTCGCGGCCGTCTGCCGGGAGATCCTCGGTCGCACCGACGACGAGGGCCGTCGTCTCACGGCCGTACGGAGCCTGATCCGATGCTCGGAGACCTCCGAGGAGCTGGCCGCGCTGCGGATCCGGCTGCGAACGGGACGAGCGCCCGGCGGCCCGGAGCCGTATCTCGACCCGGAGCTGCGCTGGGCGGCCCTGCTGCGGCTCTGCGCCGGCGGCGCGGCCGGCGATCCGGAGATCGCGGCCGAGCTGGCGCGCGACCCCAGTGCCATCGGAGAACGGAGCGCGGCCCGGTGCCGGGCCGCCCTGCCGGACCCGGCGGCCAAGGAGGAGGCCTGGCGGCGGCTGTTCACCGAAGGGGCCCTGTCCAACCGGCTGCTGACGGCCACGGCCGAGGGCTTCTGGCAGCCCGGCCGATCCGGCCCGGTCACCGGTTTCGTGGATCGTTTCTTCACCGAAGCGCCCGGCGCGGGCCGGCGTGGCCCCGCGGTCGCGGGCATCCTCGGCCGGACGCTGTTCCCGGCCCACGCCGCGACCCCGGAGACCGTGGCGGCGGCCGAGGCCTGCCTGACCAGGGAGGACCTCACGGCCGCGCTGCGCCGTGCCCTCACCGACCAGCTCGACGACCTCCGCCGCGCGGTCCGGGCCCGAGCCCTGTGATCACGTGAAGGATTCTGGCGGTCAGGACCGCCAGAATCCTTCACGTGATCACGCGTCCCTTATCGGAACACGGCAGTCCTTGGGATCCGCTAGACTTGCCAAGGCGCCGGGAGGACGTACGTCTCCTAGCGCGCCACCACCGGGGTGTAGCGCAGCTTGGCAGCGCGCTTCGTTCGGGACGAAGAGGTCGTGGGTTCAAATCCCGCCACCCCGACAGAGGTGAGAGCCCCCTTCCGATTATCGGAAGGGGGCTCTACTCGTCCTGGGTGACTAACTGAGTGCTAAGGCATCGTGGAGCAACACGCCCAGGAGGCCAGAAGAGGGACCCAGCACGATCGCGCCGGCTGGTAGACGTGGGCGCGTCTCGCCGTTTGGCCACGGAGATCCGACCCGACCACACCGGATCGACGGGACGCACCGACCCCACCCCGCGCGGTCGACGCGTGCACAGCCAGCCGGCCACGCTGCACGGGGTTCGAGTTGGTCCCGTTGGTCCCGGCAGGTCCTCGCCGGCGCTGAACGGATC
>DASYNF010000268.1:0-8471 GCA_036008685.1 Actinomadura sp.
TCCCGCTGTTGGTCCTCGGCAGGGAGCCGCCAAGCGCGGCGACCCGTACGTCAGCGCCTACACCGCGAGCAAGCACGGTGTGCTCGGCCTGGTCCGCTCGGCCGCCGCCGAACTGGCCGGCACCGGCGTCACGGTCAACGCGGTCTGCCCGGGTTACGTGGACACCCCGATGACCGCGCGGACCGTGGCCGGCATCAGCGCCAGGACCGGACGCACGGAGCAGGAGGCGCGACAGGCCCTGATGGACCGGCAGCCCATCGGCAGGCTGATCACTCCGGAGGAGGTCGCCGACGTGGTCGACTTCTGCGTGCGCACTCCCGCCATCACGGGCCAGGGGATCAACGTGGACGGGGGAGCGGTCCAATCATGAGAGGGCGCCGGCCATGACAGTCGAGCGGATCAACCCCGGAGAGCTGGGCCGGCCCTCGGGCTTCTCGCACGCCGTGTCCACCACCGCGGACCGGCTGGTGTTCCTCGCGGGCCAGACCGCGCTCGACGCGGAGGGCGAGATCGTGGGCGGCGGTGTCGTGGAGCAGTTCGAGCGCGCGCTCGGTAACCTGCTCACCGCGTTGCGCGCGGCGAACGGCCGGCCGGGCGACCTGGTGAGCCTCACCGTCTACATCGTCGACATGGACGACTACCGGACGCACGCCAGGGAGATCGGCGCGGTCTGGCGCAGGCTCGCGGGGACGGACTATCCGGCGATGGCCGGCATCGGCGTCGACCGGCTCTGGGACGCCGAAGCACTGGTCGAGGTGCAGGGCGTCGCCGCGCTCGTCACCCGGTGATCACGTCCGTGACATGGGCCCGCGCGGCCTCTTCGAGCTGGGACTTCAGGGTGAAGAACAGGTCGGCGGCCCGGATCCCGATCCAGTCCTCGGGCAACAGCTCCTCGGGCAGGCCCGGGTCGAGGTAGGGCAGGTGCCGCCAGTCGGTGAGGACGCGGACGTAGTCGGCGTAGGCGTCCCGTTCGGGCCGCGTGCGACGTCGCCGCCAGCGCCGCAGCACCGGGATGTGCGTTTCCAGGAAGTCGCGGTAAAGCCGTTCGAGCTCCTCCAGGTCCCACCACTGGCGCACCTTCTCGGCGAGGTCTCCGAAGGCGAAGTGGTCGGCGCGGAAGAGATCCGCGTAGGAGTCGAGTCCGAGCCGTCGCAGCATCTCGGCGGTCGGTTCGGACAGGTGCGCCGGCGCGATCCACACACCCGGCGCGGCCGTGCCGAACCCGAGCCTGGTGAGCTGGGAGCGCAGGACATGCCGCTTGTGCCGCTCGGACTCGGGGACCGAGAACACGGCCAGCATCCAGCCGTCGGCCGGTGTCGCCCGTTGCCTCCGGAAGATCCGGTCGTCGCCCTCGCTCAGGATCGCCCGGGCCTCGTCGGACAACTCGTAACCGGCGGAGCCGCCGTGCCGGCGGGCGTGCAGGATTCCGCGCCGTTTCAGCCGTGAGATCGACGAGCGGACCGCGGGCTCGTCGACGCCGAGGTCGGCGAGCAGTGAGATGAGGGACGCGACCGACAACCAGCCGCCGTCGGACCGGGAGTACAGGCCGTAGACGGTCACGATCAGGTGCCTCGGCTGCACCGCCCGCCTGGCGTCACCGTCGGCCGCCTCACGTGTGTCTGATACGGCCGTCACCCGCTCACAATATCAACGGCCGTGCGCGGGCACGGGTGACATGGATCTCAGGCCTCGCACCGCCCGGGACGTGCGCGCCCTGGAATCCTCGGGACACAAGAGGGGCCCGCGGCGGCCCCGCCGTCCCGGGAGGGCGTGACGCGATGAGCCGGGCATCGGACTATCCACCGCGACTGGCCGGGCTGACCGTCCCGGACGGCGGCACGATCCTGCGCTACGGGCCGGATCCGGATCAGTACGGGGAACTGTGGCCGGCGAGGGGCGGTCCGGTCGTCGTGCTCGTCCATGGCGGCTATTGGCGCTCGCGCTATCGCCTCGACCTCATGCACGCGCTGGCGGCCGATCTGCAGCGGCACGGATGCACGGTCTGGAACCTCGAATACCGGCGCGTGGGCGGCTCGGGGGGCGGCTGGCCGGGAACCTTCTCCGATGTCGCGGCGGGCCTGGACATGCTCGCGGACCTGGCCGCCCATCACGACCTGGATCTGACGCGGGTGGCCGTCGTCGGTCATTCGGCGGGCGGGCACCTGGGGCTGTGGTCGGCCGCGAGGGCCCGGCCGGCGCAGGATCCCGCAAAGGGCCCCCGCGTGCGGCCCTCTCTCGTGGTCGCCCTGGCCCCCGTCTCCGACCTGGTTCTCGCGCATGAGCGCGGGCTCTCCGACGACGCCACGGCGGGCCTCCTCGGCGTCTCTCACGCGCAGGACCCCGAGCGGTACCGGCGGGCGTCTCCGATCGAGCTGCTGCCGATGGGCGTTCGCCAGATCGTGGTGCACGGCACGGCCGATGACGCCGTCCCCTTCGACATGAGCGTGCGCTACTGCGCCAAGGCGCGGGCGTCAGGGGACGACTGCGAGTTGGTCGACCTTCCCGGTGCCGATCACTTCGACCTGATCGATCCGGAGAGTCCCGCATGGGAGGTCGTGCGTCACCGGCTGCTGGCCGAGCTGGGCGGGTGACCTTGGTCGACGCCGGCCCGCGTCAGCCCGTACGAGCCCGCGTCAGCACTTGTGGGCCCCGCTTCGCCGCCATGATCGTGGGCGCGGTCATGTCCCCGGCCTCGCGCCGACGTGACCGTGATGCCGGGTGAGCTTGGCCAGCAGCGCGCGCAGTCGCTCGCGCTCCCGCGGCTCGAGACGTGACAGGAGGGCGGGGTTGACGGCGCCGGCCGCCTGCGCGGCCTCGCGGAGCTGGTCACGGCCGGCTTCGGTGAGCTCCAGCAGGCGACGGCGGCGGTCCGCCTGGTCGACCGCACGGGACACCAGGCCGCGCTGCTCCAAACGCAGCATCACCGTGGCGAGGGTGGCCTTGTCGATGGCGGCCGCCGCTCCCACGGACGCCTGGTCGATGCCGGGCTGCTCGGCGATGGCGCACAGGATGGCGTACTGCGACTTGGTCAGCTGTGGCAGGCGTTCCTGCCAGGCCGCGGTGTGCTCCTGCAGGGCGCGCCGCATGAGGTGGTAGACGGCCTCATCGACGGCGGGGTCGTCGCCGGCCGGCGCCGACGGGGCATGGGGGTGGGATCCGGAGCTCACGACCCCCAGGGTAGTCTGTCCACGAATAGTTCGTCATCGAACTAATTCGGGAAGGCCAGGCCCTGGCCGGCGCCGTCCACGCCCCGAGGATCAGGGTGCGCCGCTGGGCGGGGATGCGCGACGCGCGCCGGTCCGCCGCCTCGTGACCGGCCGTACGGACGACCCCGGTGCCGGCGACGCACACACCAGAAGGAGATCCCATGGCCTATGACGATCTGCGCTCCTACCTCGAAGCACTCGACAAGGAGGGGCAGCTCCTCCGCATCCCGGAGGAGGTGGCGCCCGAACCGGACCTCGCCGCGGCGGCCAACGCCGTCGCCCGGCTCGGCGACACCGCCCCCGGGTTGTACTTCGACAACGTCACCGGGTTCACCGACGCGCGGATCGCGCTGAACCTCCACGGCTCGTGGGCCAATCACGCCATAGCGATGGGCCTGCCACCGATGACGGGTGTGAAGGAGCAGGTGGAGGAGTTCATCCGGCGCTGGGAGGCCTTCCCCGTCGCCCCCGAGCGGCGCGTGGACCCGCCGTGGGCCGACAGGACCCTCGACGGCGCGGACGTGGACCTGTTCAAGGTCCTCCCGCTGTTCCGGCTCAACGAGGCCGACGGCGGGTTCTATCTGGACAAGGCCGCGGTCGTCTCCCGCGACCCCGACGATCCGGAGGACTTCCGCAAGCAGAACGTCGGCACCTACCGGATGCAGGTCAAGGGCCGCAACCGGCTCGGCATCCAGCCCGTGCCCATGCACGACATCGCTCTGCACCTCGGCAAGGCCGAGGAACGCGGCGAGGACCTGCCCGTCGCCATCGCCCTCGGCAACGACCCCATGATCACGGTCGTCGCCGGCACCCCGCTCCGCCACGACGAGTCGGAGTACGAGATGGCGGGTGCCCTCCGCGGCGCTCCGGCCCCGATCGCGACCGCTCCGCTGACCGGGTTCGATGTCCCATGGGGCTCCGAGGTGGTCCTGGAGGGCGTGATCGAGAGCCGGAAGCGGGAGCTCGAGGGCCCGTTCGGGGAGTTCACCGGCAACTACTCCGGTGGCCGCAGCATGCCGGTCATCCGCATCGACAAGATCTCCTACCGGAACGATCCGGTCTTCGAGTCGCTCTATCTCGGCATGCCGTGGACCGAGGTGGACTACCTCATCGGCCCCGCCACCTGCGTGCCGCTGTACCAGCAGCTGCGCAAGGAGTTCCCGGAGGTGCAGGCGGTCAACGCCATGTACACCCACGGGCTGCTGGCGATCATCTCTACCAGGAAGCGCTACGGCGGCTTCGCCAAGGCCGTGGGCATGCGCGCCATGACGCTGCCGCACGGCCTCGGCTACTGCAAGATCGTGATCGTCGTGGACGAGAACGTCGACCCCTTCAACCTGCCGCAGGTCATGTGGGCGCTGTCGACCAAGGTCAACCCGGCCCAGGATCTGATGAACCTGCCGAACCTCTCCGTCGTCGAGCTCGACCCCGGATCCGAGCCCGCCGGCATCACCAACAAGCTGGTCATCGACGCGACCACCCCGGTCGCCCCGGACGTCCGCGGCACCTACGGCACCCCGGTCACCGACCTGCCCGAGGCCGGGGCCTGGCTCACCAGGTTCCAGGGCATGCTCGCCGCCCGCGGCTGACCGGATTCATCGAGACAAGGAGAACCTCAGTGATCTGTCCTCGCTGTGCCCACGCGGCCGTCCAGGTGCTCGCCTCATCACCCGTCCCCGGCGTCTGGGACGTCGTGCAGTGCGCCCACTGCCTCTACACCTGGCGCACGACCGAACCGGCCCGCCGGACCGCGCCCGCGGACTACCCGGAGGCGTTCCGGCTGACCCAGCGGGACATCGACGCCGCGCACGAGCTCCCCGCCGTGCCACCGCTCCTCGCCCAGGAATGAGACGGCGGCCGTCGGCCACCGCGATCCTTCTGTGTCACGCTCCTGCGGAATAATGTAGTAGTCCTGCTATCGACGGGAGACGGGCTCACGTGTCCGCAGAGATCGTGCACAACCGGATCGCGGTGCTGAGAGCGGAACGCGGCATCTCGCGCCGCGATCTGGCCGCGGCCCTCGGGGTCCACTACCAGACGATCGGCTATCTGGAGCGCGGGGAGTACAGCCCCAGCCTCTACCTGGCGCTGCGCATCGCCAACCACTTCGAGGTCCCGGTCGAGGTGGTGTTCTCCCTGGCGCCGTTCCGCCGGCTGGGCGGCGATTGATGGCGAGAGGAGCCGCGGCCCAGAGGTGACCGGCCCGGCCCCGATCCGGTCCCGCCCAGCCGGGGGCGATGGAACAGGCGGTCTCCGGCGCTCTACCAGAGCGCCAGAGAGCGGGTGAGGACGCCCGCGGCGTCCTCCTCGGTCACCGGCTTGGGCGAGGTCGCGAGCAGCCGCTGCTGCTTCATTGTGCCCGCGACCAGGTCGGGGATGTCGGCCTCGGTGTAACCGACGCCGCCGGTCCCGTTCGGGAGCCCGATGTCGCGCATCAGGCTCAGCAGCGCCGCCGGCAGGTACTCGGCGGGATCGCCGGGCCGTTCGAGCGCCGGGTCGAGGAGTTCGGCGGCGCGCATATGGCGTTCGGGCTGGGCGTCGAAGGTGAACCGGAACGCCTCGGGTGCGGTGAGCGCGACCGCCATGCCGTGCGGCACCATCGGCTCCTCGTCCGGGTAGCCGTCGGGGTGGAAGTCCTTGACCTGGCCCGCGATCGGGTAGGCGTTGGCGTGCGGGATGTGCACGCCGGCGTTGCCGAAGCCCAGCCCGGCGAAGGTGGCGGCGAGGGCCATGTCGGCGCGGGCGCCGGCGTCGTCGCGCACGGCGGCCCGGAACGAGCGCGCGATGAGCGCAAGGGCCCGCTCGGACCACATGTCGGCGATCGGGTTGGAACCGCAGTAGGGCACCCGCTGCTCGGGTGTCTTGCGCTCATAGGAGGTGTAGGGCCTGGCCGTGTAACTCTCCAGCGCGTGACACACGATGTCCATCCCGGCCGACGCGGTCACCCCGGCCGGCTGGGTGCGGGTGAGGTCGGGATCGACCACCGCGAGGGTGGGCCGCAGACGCGGATGGCTGATCCCGGTCTTGACCCTCAGGTCCAGGACGTCGAGCACACAGACGGTCGTGCTCTCCGCGCCGGTGCCGGTCGTGGTCGGTACGGCCACCAGGGGGCGGAGCGGGCGGGCCGGGGCCCGTCCTTCACCGATCGGGGGGTTGAGATAGTCGGCGAGCTCGCCGTCGTTGGTGGTGAGCAGGTTGATCGCTTTCGCGGTGTCGATGGCAGATCCGCCGCCGACCGCGACATAGGCGTCCCACGGGCCGGACGCCCTGGCCTGGTCGATGGCGTGCCGGATGCTGGCGTCGGTCGGTTCGATGCGCACGCCGTCGAAGACCTTCGCCTCGATGTCATAGGTCTTCATCTGGTCGGCGATGCGCTGCGGGGAGCCCGTGGCGGCGACGCCCGGGTCGGTGACGACCAGCACACGCCGGACGCCGTACTGCGCGAGATCGAAGCCGATCTCACTCGAGGCCCCGGGACCGAACTTCAGCAGTGGTGCGCCGTAGGTGAAGATCGATTCGGGATTGCTCGGGGTGGCTGCCATCAAGTGCTCCCGTCAGGCGTCGACGGCTTGCCGGGGCGCGCCAATGCAATGCGGCCACTCGGCGTGGTGCCGGAAGACGACCGTGATGTCGTTTTCTTGGTGATGTCACGGATCTTCTCTGCCTGTGACGCTGAATGTCAAAGGGAGGCGGAGCGGCCGGCGGTTACGGCGCCGGCCCCGTCGGCGCGGAGCCGTCCGGCCGAGGTTGACCCGACTGTGACCGGGAAGGGGATGGGGCGTGCGATGCCTGGTCACGGGGGCTACGGGCTATATCGGCGGCCGGCTGATCCCCGAGTTGCTGTCCGCCGGCCACGAGGTGCGCTGCATGGCGCGCCGGCCCGAGCGGCTGCGTGACCTGCCGTGGGCCGGTGAGGTCGAGGTCGTCCAGGCCGATGTCACCGACGCCGGCGCGGTCTCCGAGGCGCTCGACGGCATGGACGTCGCCTACTACCTGATCCATGCGATCGGCGGCGGGCGTGATTTCGAGGCCGTCGACCGCCGTGCGGCCGAGACCTTCGCGGCGGCCGCCCGTGCGGCCGGGATCGGGAGGATCGTCTACCTCGGCGGGCTGACGCCCGAGGGCGAGCTGTCGCCGCACCTGCGTTCCCGCGCCGAGGTGGGGGAGATCCTGCTGACGTCACGGGTGCCGACGGCGGTGCTGCGCGCGGCCGTGATCATAGGCTCCGGGTCCGTCTCGTTCGAGATGCTGCGTCACCTGACCGAACGGCTCCCCGTGATGATCACTCCGCGGTGGGTGCGCACCCGGATCCAGCCGGTCGCCATCCGCGACGTCCTGCGTTATCTCGTCGGCTGCGCCACGCTGCCGCCCGAGGTCAACCGCGCCTTCGATATCGGCGGCCCGGACGTGCTCACCTACGCCGACATGATGCGCCGCTACGCGGCCGTCGCCGGCCTGCCGCCGCGGGCGATCGTGCGGGTGCCGGTGCTCAGCCCGAAGCTGTCCAGCCTCTGGGTGGGGCTGGTCACGCCGGTGCCCGGTGGCCTGGCGCGCCCGCTGGTGGAGTCGTTGCGCAACGAGGTGGTCGCGCGTGAGCATGACATCGGCGAGTTCGTCCCCGACCCGCCGGAGGGGCTGATCGGTTTCGAGCGGGCCGTCGAGCTCGCGCTCCGCCGCATCCGCGACAGGGACGTGCTCACCCGCTGGTCGTCCGCATCCACGCCCGGCGCACCCAGTGACCCGCTCCCCACCGACCCCGCCTGGTCCGGCGGCAGCCTGTACGTCGACGAGCGCACCCGCGTCATCGATGCCCCGCCGCCGGCGGTGTGGCGGGTCATCGAGGGCATCGGAGGCGAGAACGGGTGGTATTCACTGCCCGTGGCCTGGCGCGTGCGCGGATTTCTCGACCGGCTCACCGGCGGTGTGGGACTGCGCCGGGGCCGGCGTGACCCATGCCGGCTGCGGGTCGGTGACGCGGTGGACTTCTGGCGGGTGGAGGAGATCGAGCCAGGCCGCCTCCTGCGGCTGCGGGCCGAGATGCGGCTGCCCGGCCTCGCCTGGCTGGAGTTGTCCGTCCGCACCGAGGACGGCCGCACGTTGTACGACCAGCGCGCGATCTTCTATCCGCGTGGTCTGCTCGGCCATCTCTACTGGCGGTCGATCGCGCCGTTCCATGGACTGGTCTTCGGCGGCATGCCGCGCAACGTGGCCGTCAGAGCGCTCGCCGAATCCGCGGCGGGTGACACCGTTCACTCACATTGACGC
>DASYNF010000269.1:0-11446 GCA_036008685.1 Actinomadura sp.
AGCCCGTAGATGCCGCCGAGGAGGCTGCCCTGGTCCATCGCCATGCTGATCGCATTCAAGACGGAGGTGATGATGAGGTTGAAAAGAAAGAACATCCAGTATTCCGTGCGGCGTGCTCGGCCGCTGAAACCGGCATAGTTCTTGAGTACCGCCAAGTACCAGTTCACTGCGTTCCTCTCATGGCCCGTATGCTCGGCCTTTCTCGCCCAGAATCGCGTGAAAGCTGTACATAAACGTACGCGCTGGTCAATGCCGGCATGCTGATTCCGCCTGGTGGGGTTGCGATTCGGCCTGATGTGGTCATATCGGTGCAGTCGGCGGTCACACCCCGGTCAGCAGGGTTGCCGCCAAGGGCCGAGTGGGAGGCGCTTGCGCATGGAACTGAAGCCGAGCGCCTTCGTCTCGGCGCAGGACCTCTCCCGGCGCAGCTTGTACTCCACGTGCAGCACGGCCTTGCCGGCTTTGACGAACGCGCTGAGCAGGTGGCATTCGTGGAACTGCGCACATTCCTCGCTGACGGCCAAGTCGAGGTCCGTCAGCAGGCTGGGAATCTGGCCGAGGTCGTTCTTCAGGCCCACCGACATCGCGCGGTCGTGGGCGAGCCTTGCGATGAACCGGTTGTATCCGAGCGGGTCGGCGGCGGTGACGTAACAGATGACCCGGCGGCCCCGGTCATGCGGTTCGCGCACCACGGCGCTGTTGTCGAACCCGTCCATGTCATAGACCGGAGCGTTCACGCTGAGATCTACCGGGGTGGTGAGCTTTCACCGCGCCAGGGTCAGCGCACGCTCGAAGTAGCCGGACAGCCCGCCCCACGGGTTCGCGCCGTGTCCGTCGGTCACGTAGGCGATGCCGGCGTTGTGCCGGCGGGCGAGCCGGAGCGTCGAGTCGCACGCCTCGGGCGGCACCGCGTAGACGAGGTGACAGAACCGCTCGGCGGGCAGGTCCATCGTCCACGCGGGTGGCCGCACCTGCTCGTACGCCGACCACGGCCCCTCGAAGGTGACCAGCAGGTCGGCGACCGCCGCGTATCCCGGGTCGGGATGGACCCCGTGGTTGAACACGAGGAACTCGGCCTTCCGGTCCCGCAGCCCCGCGCAGATCCGCCGGTAGGCCCCCAGCGCCTCCGGTTCCGCGGACACCTGGTCGAGGAAGACGTCCGCGACGCCGTACCAATCCCGGTATCGCCGCGCCTCCGCCTCGATCTCCGCGGCCGGCCGGGCACCGTAGGCCGTGTCGATGTAGGCGACGACCGTTCCTCCCGCCCTCTCGACCCGGGCCACGGCGGCGGCGAACTCGGGGTCTCGGGCGCTGCCCGGGCCGTTGTGGACGTTGAGCACCACCGCCATCAGGCGCGGATCGGCCAGCCGGGCCCACTCGCCCGGGAAATACGAGGGGTGGAAGTACGCCGGCACCAGCATCGCGTCCGGGCCGTCGTCGCCGGAGGCGTCGTCGGGACCGTCGGAGCCGCTGCCGTGGGAGGCGCTGCCGCCGGCACCGAGCAACGCCGGCACGACGACGGCGGCGGACGTCACCTTCCCGGCATCGCGCAGAACCTTGCGGCGGGAGACGGCGGATTCCCCGTCCCCGATCACGTCAGGCATGCGGTGTCCTCCCACAGGTCGCGCAGCGAGGTGGTGAGGTCGGTGGCGGGCGCCCAGCCGAGGGCGCGGCCGATGGCGCCGATGTCGGCCTGCTGCCAGGAGACCTCGGCCGACCGGGCGGAGCCGCCCGTGGCCTCCTCCACGATCCGCCGGCCGGGGCCGGCGATCTCCGTGAGGCAGGTCACCACCTCCCGCAGCGGGGTGGCCCGGCCGCTCCCGACGTTGAGTACGGGCGGCAACGGCCCGGGGGAACCGGCGGCGGCGAGAATCGCGTCGGCCACGTCGCGGACGTCGACGAAGTCCCGGTGGGCGGCGAGCGAGCCCACCCGTACCTCTCCGTCATCACCGTCACCGCCGCGCAGCCCGGCCGCGACCCGGCCCGCCAGAGTGGAGGCGGGCATGCCCGGCCCGATCGGGTTGAACACCCGCAGGACCACCGCGTCCGACCGCGCCGCCCGTACGATCTCCGTCCCCGCCAGCTTGGTGATGCCGTACGGGCCGACCGGGCGGGGGTCGGTGGACTCGGTGACCGGGTTCCCGGCCGGCACATGACCGTACTCGGCCGCCGACCCCAGATGGATCAGCCGGACCGGCGCCGAGGCCAGCGCCGCGACGAGGTTGGCGACGGCGACGACGTTGCCGGACACCATCTCCGCCGGATCGCCCCGGGTCACTCCCCCGCAGTTGACCACGACGTCGGGGGTCTCCTCCCGGATCAGCTCGGCCACCTCCGCCGGAGCGGCCGCGGCCAGGTCCAGGCACAGGTCGCCCATGCCCGGCGACCTCGAGACGGTGACCACCTGGAAACCGGCGGCCCTGGCCCGCACGTGGCGGCCGATGAATCCACTCGCCCCGACCAGGAGGAGTCTCATGTCTCCACACCCTCCAGCAGTGCGAGCCGCAGTCCATCGAACTCCGCGTTGGCCCGGTCATAGTCGTCCGGCCGGCCGATGTCGAGCCAGTAACCGTCGAAGCGGTACTCGCGCGGAGGGCGGCCGCCGGCCAGCTGGTCGAGTATCAGCTCGTCGAATCCGAGCGGCAGTCCCGGCTCGTACCGCGCGAGGACGTCCCTGGAGACCCCATAGACGCCCATGCTCACCCGGTAGTCCAGCGTGGGCTTCTCCGTGAACTCGACGACCTGCCCGTCCTCCGTCTTGAGCACGCCGAAGTCGATGTTCACCTGGCGCGGGTAGGTGGCGATGGTCAGCGCGGCGCCCGCGGTGTTGTGCTCCCCGAGCAGGCCCGCGAAGTCGAGGTCGGTGAGGACGTCGCCGTTCATCACCAGGAACTCGTCCGGGAGCCGGTCCCGCATCGTGAGGAGCGGGCCGATGGTGCCGAGCGGCGACTCCTCGACCGCGTAGTCGACGCGCATCCCCCACCGGTCGCCGTCGCCGACGTACGACCGGATCAGGTGGCCGAGGTGCCCGATGGCGAGCGTCACCGTACGGAACCCGTGCCGGGCGAGCTGATGAAGGACGATCTCCAGGATCGAATATCGGTCCCCGATGGGGACGAGAGGTTTCGGCAGCGTCGTGGTGTACGGGAGGAGCCGTACGCCCTTGCCGCCTGCGAGGATCACCGCGTGCATGTCGACTCCCTGTTCAGACGGTATAGCTGGCGGGCCGGTAGCGGTTCAGGTTGGCCGGATCCAGGAACCACTCGATCGTGTGCTTGAGCCCGTCGTTCAGGATGTGCCGGGGCTGCCAGCCGGTGCGCCGCCGGAGCTTCGCGCTGTCACAGACCAGGCGCATCACCTCCGACTTCAGCGGCCGGTGCCGGGCCGCCTCGGACCGGAACACGACCTCACGGCCCATGAGCCCGGCGATCTCCTCGGCCAGCCTGCCCATCGAGATCTCCTGACCGGTGCCCGCGTTGAACAGCTCGCCCACGACCTCCGCCGCGGGCGCCGTGCCGACCGCGACGAAGGCGGCGGCGGTGTCCTTCACGAAGGTGAAGTCCCGGGTCGGGTCCAGCGCCCCCACGGAGACGACCTCCGCGCCCGCCGCGATCTGGCTCACCACGGTCGGGATGAAGGCCCGGGCCGACTGCCGCGGCCCGAACGTGTTGAAGGGCCGCAGCGTCACCACCGGGAGCTCGAAGCTGAGGTGGTAGCTCTCCACGAGCTTGTCGGCCGCGACCTTCGAGGCCGCGTACGGGGACTGGGCCTGCAGCGGGTGGTCCTCGGTGATCGGGACCGTCCTGGCCGTCCCGTAGGTCTCGCTGGTGGAGGTGTGCACGAGCCGCGAGGTCCCCAGGTTGCGTACGGCCTCGAGCACGTTCAGGGTGCCGAGCGCGTTCGTCTCGACGTAGGAATGCGGCGCCCGGTAGGAGTACGGGATCGCGATCAGGGCGGCCAGGTGGTAGACGACCTCTGCCTTACCGATGAGGTCATGGGTCGACGCCGGGTCCCGGACGTCCCCGAGGATCACCTCCACGTGGTGCAGGACGTCCCGTGGGAGTGTGTCGAGCCAGCCCCAGGTGCCGAACGAGTTGTACTGGGCCATCGCGCGCACGCGATGACCCCGCTCCACCAGCAGCTCGACGAGGTGAGAGCCGATGAAGCCCTCGGCCCCCGTGACCGCGACAAGACTTTCCATCTGACGCTTCTCCTTGAGTCAGGGATCTCATCTGTTCATGACGGATCTATCGATGGGAGGTCGCCCTGCCGAGGACGATGAACGCGTAGGCCAGAAGGGCCCAGAACAGCGCGCAGGCCACCGCGAACTGGACCATCCAGGGGTTCCCGGCGGAGGAGGCCACGGCCTCGGCGGCCAGGACCTCGACGACAAGGGCGCTCGCGCAGGTGACGAGCACGGCCCGGATCTGGCCGCAGGACTGCAGGAGCAGCGCCACGAAGAAGGCGCCGCCCAGCCCGAGGTAGCCACCGGCTATCCATGGCGTCGCGGCCGAGCCGGCCGGATCCCGGGGCAGGTATCCGCTCAGGCCGGCCAGTCCCGCGATGGCGACGGCGAGACCCGTCAGCACGAACAGGTAGGCGGCGACCGCGGCCACCAGCGTGGCCCGTGCGGCCCGCGCGAAACTCTCCACACTGCTCCGGCTGAGCAGCGCCCGGTGCATGCGCCGGCGGTAGGAGACGAGGATCCACTCGGCGAAGCCCATGGACAGCGACAGCGCCAGCACGGCCACGGCCGTGGCATGGGACGGGCGTGACCGGCCCAGCAGGGTGGACACCGTGGAGAAGGTCAGCAGGCCGCCGGCGAGGAGCCCGAACAGCGCGTACGGGACCGCCATCGTGACGTCGGCCCACTCCACGCGGCCACCGGCGGAGGCGCGACCGGCCGGCCCGGAGGCGGCGGTGCGGTGGACCGCGAGGCCGACGGTGGCCGCGATGGTGACGGCCCAGGCGATCCAGACGACCGGCCGGACCGGCCCGCCGAGGGCCAGCTGGACCGTGCTGACGACGGCACCGGGCAGCAGCGCCAGCAGCAGCCACGGCTCGGCCCCGCTGACCAGCGCCACCGTCGCCGTCAGCAGGTAGACGCACTGCGCGACGGCGAGTGCCGTCGCGGCTCCTCCCGCGTCGAGAAGGCCTCCGGCCACCACGATGACCGGCACCACGACCAGTCCCGCGACCGTCAGGCCGCGTCTCATCACGTGGGCCGCGGCCGGCCGGTTGCCCCGGCCCAGCCGGACGTAGGCGAGGTAGGCCACCCCCTGGCTCGTCGACCACGACAGCAGGAGGGACAGCATGAGCACGACGCTGCCGCCGGGTTTGGTCAGCGCCGGGGTCGCCGTGGCGTAGCAGAGGCCGGGCAGGCCGAAGAGCATGCCCCGCAGCAACTGCCGCCAGACCTCGCCGGCCCACGGGTTCGGCGGCGCCTCCGGGTTCGCCGGGCGCCGCTCGGTCCGCTCGTAGAGGTCCTCGGCCAGTGCGAAGACGTGCGGGTAGCCGTACTGCGCGGCTCCCTCATCGTTGAGTCCGTCCGCCTCCAGCCCGGCCGCCACCTCGAAGGAGTCGACCGCCCCGGCGCACAGCTCCTCCATGCGCCGCATCAGCGCTTCGACTGAATCGCCGGGGTCACGGTCTCCAGGCCCCGGCAGCCCGCGGAGCGCGCCCGGCGGCAGAGTGGCCGTCACGCGGACCTCGCCGCGGTACCGGCGACCGCCGTACCAATGATCGGCAGCTCCAGCCGGGCCAGGTCGGCGTAGATGGAGCGAAAGGAGCCGACGGCCTGGTCGACGGTGAAGTACTCCAGCGCCCGTTCGCGGGCGGCGGCACCGGACCGGTGCCGCGTGACCTCGTCGCGCAGCAGCCGCAGACAGGCCTGCGCCATCGCCTCGGGGTCGCGGGGCGCGACCACGACACCGGTGTCGCCGACCGCCTCCCGGACGCCCCCGACGTCGGTGGCGACAGTCGCGCGGCCGCAGGTCATCGCCTCGATGAGGGTGTACGGGAAGCCTTCGGAGATGCTCGACAGCACGACTACCGTGCCGGCCACGTAGGCGTCCCGGATGTCGTCCACTCTGCCCTCGAACGCGACCTGCTCGCCGACGCCGAGCTCCATGGCGAGGGCCTGGCACCGCTCGCGATAGCGCTCCCCGCCCTTGGGCGTGCCGCCGAACAGGCGCAGCCGTACGTCGGGGAGCTCCGCGTGGACCTGCGCGAAAGCGCGGATCAGCGTCTCGAGGTCCTTGATGGGGTCGACCCGTCCCGCCCAGCTGATCGTGGGAACGGCGGGCTCGGCGCCGGCCGCCGGGAAGTCGCCCGGATCGACGCCGTTGTAGACGGTCTGGATGAGGTCGGCGCGCGCCCCGCAGCGCACCTCCCAGCGCTGGTTGTAACGGTTCCCCGGGGTCACCAGGTCGGCGGCGCGGTAGCCGGCCCCGCTGAGCAGCCGCAGGAAGCCCAGGACCAGGGCCTTGACCGGCCAGGCGTAAGGCGACTTCCCGTACCCGAGGTAGCGCTCCCGCAGGTAGATGCCGTGCTCGGTCAGGCACAGCGGCGTCCCGTACGCCCACTTGGCGGCCAGTCCGGGCAGCACGGCGACCCCGTTGGACACCGCATGGGTGAGGTCCGCGCGGGGGACGGGAGCCGACAGCGGGCGCAGTGAGTGCTCCAGCAGGCCCACCGCGGTCAGCGCGTCGTAGACCGTGGGCCGGAGGCCCATCCGGTCGAAGTCCGCACGGCGCGCCGACCACGCGTCGACCAGCCACCGCACCGGTCCCTCCCCGCCCAGCGCCGCCCGCAGGTCATTGGTCTGGGCGAACTCGAACAGCGAGCGGAGCACGCTGGGGAAGACCTCCGCCCCGGCGTCGGACGGGTCGAGGATCAGGTCCAGCATCGCGCGGTAGAGCTGCTCGAACCGCCGGGCGGCGCCGCCCCGAGGGGGACGGCCGCCGACCTGCGGGCCCCAGAGCGGCACGGACTCCGCGGTCACGTGCTCGGGCAGCTCCCAGGCCAAGGGCTCCGCGCCGGTGCCGGTGATGGCCATGACGTGGAAGGAGTGCTCGGACATACCGCGTACGAGCTGGTCGCACCAGACGCTCACGCCGCCGTAGGCGTGCGGGTAGGTGCCCTCCGTGACCAGCGTGATATCCAAGTCCCCGATCCTTCCGATCCCGTGCCGCTTTGGTAGATGGCTCAATCGCCCGGTCAGCCCATGGCCCCGGACGGGAGAGTCAGGGAGACGCTCGAGTCCGTGTAGGTGGACCGCTCACCCGCGTACTGCTGTCCGTACGCCGGGCCGCCGAGCAGGCAGCCGAGCAGCCCGCTGCAGTCGCGGGTGCCCTCGGGCACGGTGATCGGAACGGACACCCCGCTCGGCCGCTGGACCGTGACCTTGCCGTTCTGCACGTAGGCCGTGACGTTCGCCATCGCGTTGCGCCAGGCGACCTGCCGCTTCAGCTCCGCGCCGAGAGCGGACATCCGCTGGTTCACGACCGGCGCGTTGGCGGCGAAGGCGGCGCGGTAGTCGCCGAGGATCCGGTCGAGCATCGGATAGAGGATGCGGTCCTCGGCCAGGTTCGACTGGTGCACGTAGTGCGCTCGGGGGTCGTTGGTGACGACGTGCGACAGGGTGATCCGCGCGTCGACCGGGATGATGTGGCCCTCATAGCCGGTGGCCGTGTCGACCGGCTGGATGCACGTCACGGTGCCGGGGTTGTCCTCGCAGATGCCGCTGCCGCCGTCGGCCCTGCTGGTGTAGATCCAGTTGTATTCGTCGGCCATTTCCTGCTTGGTGCCGGTGTTGAAGAAGACGCTCATCGGGTGGCGCGGCAGGGTCAACGCGTTGCCGACCGGGCGCTGCGCCTTGTCCCGCGAGGCGTCGCTGGCGATCCACTTCACCCCGGTCTCGTTCAGCGCGGGCCCGAGGTTGGGGTTGTCGACCGGCTGCTGCGGCAGGATCTTCAGTCCGGAGTGCTCACCCGTCACGAGTTCGTCGGCTGAGACGCTGAGCCCCTTGCCGCGACCCCAGTCGAGGTTCTTGGTGATCTGATCCTTGATCTCGGCCTTGCTGACGTACTGCACGTTCCCGGCCGCGTCGGTCTCGCAGCGCCACGGCCTGACCGTGAGGTCCTGCTTGCAACCGAGGTAGGGGTGCTCGTAGGTGTGGTCGACCCAGCGGAACCTGGCCTTGCTGGAGATCAGCGAGGTGGTGAGCGGGTCGGAGCCGTTCTGCTCGACGGCCTCGTCGCTGCCCGCCCCGTTGTAGACCATGTCCAGGGTGAAGCCGTTCTGGGCCTGCCAGTTCACCGCCTGGGTGACGTCGGCGGGGGTCATGCGGATGTCCGGTGTCGTCACGCCGGTGGGGCAGTCCTCACCCGGGGTGCAGTTGTACTGGGCGCTCCACCGCGAGTCCGGCAGGAGGACGTCGTCGACGTGGACGGCGAAGTAGTTGCGGTTGTGGCCGAGGTGGACGCCCTTGGTGAGCCAGGTGACGATCCCGTGCCCGATGGCGCGGAACTGCCACTGGTTGAAGTTGTAGGCGAAGGTCAGCACCATCTCGCTGCGGCCGTCGTGGGTGTAGACGCCGGCCAGGGTGCCGGTCTGCCCCTGGGCGGTCGCGGTGAGGTACGGCTCGAACCTGGTGCCCTGGGCGGCGTTGTCCGGCAGCGGGCTCGCCAGGTAGGCGTAGCTCTCCGGGACGGTCGGGGAGTTGTCGTCGAAGCGCACGGGACCCTTGAGGTAACGGAACGGGCCGGAGAGGCCGGTGCCCGAGACGTTCGCCGTGGTGCCGTCGAGGGCGCCGGCGAAGCCGGGCGCGTTCATCCCCACTGCCGCGTTCGGATAGACGTACGCGTCGACCTGACGAACGCCGAACTTCTTCTCGAAGTCGGTGAGTGCGGTGGTCTCCGCCGCCACGGTGAAGGGATTCGGCCCCGACGACACGACCGCCTGGTACTTCGCCCGGGGCGCCCCGCCGACGGTGTCCTCGAGGAAGGCCTTGTTGACCACCGGCCGGTTCGCGTCATTGAGGTCGAGGGTCCGGTGCGGCACGCCCTCGGTCTGGAGCTGCTCCTCGATCGCGGATACCGAGGAGCCGCCGTCACTGATGACGAGCACCTTGAGATCGATGCGCGGGACCGCGGCCTGCGCGGCCCCCGCGGGGAACAGCAGCGCCGAGGACGTCATCGCCGCGACGGAGAGGACCCCGATCGCGAGGCGGTTCAGATGTCTCACCAATGCCTCCCAGTACGTGAAGGCCGGGACGGCGAAGATCGAGGTATCGATCGAACCGGACGCAGCCGTTACTCGCTTCTCGACTCGATCGAGCTTGTTGAAGTCGCAAATAAAGAGTGCGTCACATGTCTGTATTTGGCAAATTACCAAGGTCCTATCTTTAGAATAGGACCGGTCCTAGGACCGCCATTAGACAAAAAAACCATCGAAGCTGATGGCCGAAAAACTATTGATTCATTTTTATGCCGGGCCCTCGGATTTCAGCTCGTGCCAGCGCTTGATGGCATGGTCGCGACCGTCCGCGCCGAGCCGTTTGTAGATGCTGTGCACGTGGTTTTTCACGGTCTTCTCGGAGATGACCAGACGATCGGCGATGCCGCGATTGCTCAGCCCGCCGGTGATCAGGCCCATGATCTCGATCTCCCGGGGGGTCAGCCCCGCGCCGGGCCGTCGCGGGTTCATGGACACGTTGCCGTGGAGCCACGTGACCAGGCCGGCGAGCACCGTGGCCGACAGGCGGGACTGGCCGGATGCGGTCGCCAGGACCACCTCGGCGAGCTCCCGCGGCTCGAAATGCCCGTGGAGAACACAACTGTGCGCTCCGGCGGCCACTGCCCGCAATAACACGGAGGGCTCGGCCACGGATGTCAGCACAACGATCCGCGCACCGCGGCCATCCCGCGCGAGTGCGCGAATCCGGTCGGCCGTGGGTGGAGACGCGCCGAGCAGGATCACGTCCGGGCCGTGCAGCCGGATCACGTCCGCCATTGGACTGCCGTTCGGCGTGCCGCCGACCACCTCGATCTCCGGATGAGCGTTCAGCAGCGAGCGGAGCCCGATTTCCATAACGGGGTTCTCGTCGACGATAAGCACTTTTACCATCCGTGCCTGCCGTCCCCTCTTCTGTCGAACCTCGGTCGGGCGACCTGATTCACCCGTCACGTCCGCGAACGGTCACGGTTCTCCGGATGAAGAGACGCGGTCACGCGGTCCCGGGTTCACAGCGCGATGACCTGGCGCATTCACCGTCGGCCGGCCGGTGGGGCATCCGGCCGGGGGAGGTTATAATCGCAGCCGCCCAATCCTGGACGCCCGATCAGGCCCCCCATCCGCGCCGGTCACAGTCCTCATGCGCTTTCCGCTGTTCCCGCTGCGATGCCTTGCCCCGCCGGTCATGGAAAAGGGCGTGATCTTCTCATCCATCGGTGGAAGAGCCACATCCGCAGCGATTCGGCTCCCGGCTCCGCACCCGATCGACGATCCGATGGCCCACGCTCACCTGAGACGCCCATCCGGCCATATCCCGGCAGAGTGGGTGTGGCTTGCCGCATGTGGACAAGTTGCGGACTCGGACGGCGGCGCGAAGACGAATGACCATCGCGTCCTGCCGGAGCACCGCAACGCGGCCAGGGCTCAGGACAAGAAGAATTGCTCCGAGGGGCCGATGGCGGTGGCGCGGGCGCGCAGCATCGCGTACTTGGCACCGGCGTAATGGAGCTCCGTCGACACGTACCGGCCGTTGTGCCTGGATTGCAGCATGAGGGTTTTTCACTACGCGTTGGCCTCGCGGGTCTGTAGGACGTGGATGGCCTTGGCGAGGTGGCCGGCGTTCTTTAGTTGGCGGATGATGCCCCAGATCCCGGCGGCCCTCAGGTCGTGTACCCAGCCGGGCAGGGGCCCAGACACCCACACGATCGTGCCGTCTGGACCGGCGATGACCTGCAGGTTCATCCCGGTTTCTGGTGCTTTCCGGAGTAGAACGGCCGGTCGGCCTTCACCCGGTCGATCGGGATCAGCGTTCCGTCGAGCACCACGTAGCACAGGCCGTCCTTCTTCGCCGCCCTCAGCGCCTTACCGAGCTTCGGTGACCGGGCCGACAGTAGCTTTACCGCTTCGTTCACGTACCGCCAGGCGGTCGTGGTGCCGACTTTGAAGCCGGCTCCGAGCTGGGCGAAGGTCTCTGCGTTCTTCAGGTACGCCAGTGTCATCAGCGCCTGCTGCCCAGCGGTGAGCGCGCGGCCCTTGCTACCGATCTGCTTGCGGTGCCGGCGCAGCACCCCGCTACCTCGAGGGTGTGGCCTGGGGGGCGGGACGTGGGGCCACGCGGCGTACGTTGCCGATGACGAAGCCGCTGCGCGGGCGGGTGGGCATCCGCGTCAGTGGCCATCTGAGGTCTTGTCTGGGGACGTCGTAGTCCAGC
>DASYNF010000270.1:0-17738 GCA_036008685.1 Actinomadura sp.
TACCTGCGATAACCGCGATGGGCCCGCAGAACCGGGTTGAGGACGCCGTCGACGTCGAGGAGCACGGCGGCGCGGCGATCTGTCATATCTAGGACCGTACGACACCGGGTCCGACACCGGACAGTCTCCCGGAGAGGCCGGTCTGGAGCGAGTGGCGGCCTGGCTGGACGCCAACCGGCCGGTGTCATGGCGTCCCGGGATCATGCACGGGGACTTCCACCTGGCCAACCTGATGTACGCCTTCGACGGGCCCCGGCTCGCCGCCATCGTGGACTGGGAGATGTGCACGATCGGAGATCCGCTACTGGATCTCGGCTGGCTCCTGGCCACCTGGCCGGACGGAGACGGGAAGGATCTGCCGGTCCCATCGGCACCGCGGGGGGCTCCCCCAAGCGCGTGAACTGGTCGCCCGCTATGCCGGGCGGAGCGACCGGGACCTGTCGGCCATCGGCTGGTATACCGTCCTGGCCTGCTTCAAGCTCGGCATCGTGCTGGAGGGCACCCACGCACGGGCGTTCGCCGGCAAGGCCGCCAAGGACGTCGGGGATCTGCTGCACTCCATCACGCTCAACCTGTTCCAGCGGGCCCACGCGGTCATGGCCACCTCCTGACCCCCCACCGAGAGGGCGGGCGATGCCCCTTGGACGAGGCCACGGTCGCAGGGGCCGGCCGGATCGGTACGTCCGCCCTGGTCGCGGATGCCGGGAGAGTTCTCCGCAAAAGCCTCACGGCGTGCCGATCCGTGGGGATCCGCACGCCGTGAGGTGGCCTTGGGCCGGTCAGGCGGTCATGCTCACTTGCCCATCGCCAGGTTGTAGCCCGTGCCCGAGCTGCGGTAGACGCTGCCCGAGCCCATCTTCAGGACCTGGAAGTGCACCGGGACCGAGTTCTCCCGGGCACCGGTGAACTTGGCCATCATCTTTTCCGACAGGTCGACGATCGCAGGCGGGCTGTGCTGCGCGACGGCCCACTCAGCCGGGCCGAAGTCCTCGACCACTCCAACGGCGCTCTGGCCGTTGTAGGTGATCCGGACCGTGGTGCCGAGCGGCCAGTAGGGGCTGGCGAGCGTCGCGAAGCGCATCGGCTTGCCCGACGCGGTCTGGGGGTCCCAGAAGGACGTGGCCGTGGCCCGGCCGGAGGGCAGACCCTTGACGGCCTTCACCGCCGTCGCCTTGGCCCCCTCGGCCTTCGCGTTCGAGGCCGCGAAGGACTCCGAGGCGACCGCCGCTTCGGAGTGGTGAACGGTGCCGGCCGCGGCGGTCCCCGCCAGGCCGGTGGCCAATGTACCGGCGGCCACAGCAGTCGTGACAGCCGTCACAATGACGTTCCGCGTTCGCTTCTCCATGAACTTCCCTTCGGTTGGTGAGGAGCACAGTGCTTCGCCGACAGGTCATGGACTGATGGCGAAACGGCCCCGAACTGGTCTCTGGGCAGCCGTCACTCGTGCCTGCGAAATGGAATCGAAGGCGCGTTCATGTGACACATCCCGGCACCAAAAGCCGCACATCTCCCCAGGCAGGGGACATGGAACGGTCAGTTGATCTGAATGGGGGCAGGGCCGGGGGACAACCGATCCAGACGCGGGGGCCACAAGCGATCGTGCTTTGGCGATCCGGATCGGCTGCGAATGCGCGTCCCCGCATGGAGTGCGGAGACAGGACGGCTATACGATCTTTGAGCTTTACGAACTTTGGATACTTTTTGCCTTGGCTGGCACGAATATACACATACATGGTGCATAACGGTCAAATCACGCAAAGCGCTTGGTAGATCTTTTGACTGGGGATCTGGGAACGAGGACCACAGGTGTACCGACGAGTCACAGCCGTTTCTCTGGCACCATTACGCAGGTGACAGACCGGCCGATCGCGCGGACCACGGACGAGGACGAACTGCTCCCTCCCCCGGACTGGGGCCGGAGCGGGAAGGCCGTGGCCACGCGGACCCGGGCTCTCTGGACCTTCGCCGCGCTCACCGCCGTACTGATCGCCGGCCGGGTCTGGATGGCGCCGCTGATCGACGTCAGATCACTCGACGCCTGGGCCACGATCTTCGTGGCGATCTGCGTGCAGGCCCTGCCGTTCCTGGTCTTCGGTGTGACGCTCTCCGCCGCGATCACGGCGTTCGTACCGCCGTCCTTCTTCAACCGGATCCTCCCGGCCAAGCCGGCTGCCGCCGTGCCCGTCGCCGGAGCCATGGGGGCCGTACTCCCGGGCTGCGAATGCGCTTCGGTACCGGTCGCCGGCGGGCTGATGGCCCAGGGCGTCGCCCCCGCGGCGGCCCTGACGTTCCTGCTGGCCGCACCGGCGATCAATCCGGTGGTGCTCGTGGCAACCGCGGTGGCCTTCCCCGGCAGCCCCGAGATGGTGCTGGGACGTTTCCTCGCGTCGATCACCGTGGCGGTGCTGGCCGGGTGGCTGTGGCTGCGGTTCGGCAAGGGCGAGTGGCTCCGGATCCCGTCCCGGCCGCATGCCGACGGGGAGGGGCGGTGGGAGAGGTTCCGCCAGGCCATGCGGCACGACATCATGCACGCCGGTGGCTTCCTCGTCGTCGGTGGCATCGTCGCGGCGACGATGAACGTGGTGATCCCTGCCGACTGGATCTCCGGACTGGCGGGCGTGCCCTGGGTGGCCGTCCTGACCCTGGCCGTCCTGGCCGTGCTGATGTCCATCTGCTCGGAGGCCGACGCCTTCGTCGCGGCCAGCCTGACGCAGTTCTCCCCGACCGCCCGCCTCGCCTTCCTGGTGGTGGGCCCGATGGTCGACCTCAAGCTCATCGCGCTGCAGGCCGGGATCTTCGGCACCCGGTTCGCCGTACGGTTCGTACCGCTGACCTTCGTACTGGCCGTGGCGGTCAGCGCGCTGACGGGATGGGGCCTGTTGTGACCAAAGCCGCCCAGAACCTGCTGCTGATCCTCGTGGGTGCGGCGATGCTGTGGATCACGGTGATCACCGGCGAGTACGTCAATTACGTCAAACCGGCTTTTCGCCTCCTGCTGATCGGGGCGGCCGTGGCGCTGCTCGTGCTGGGAGCCGCGGGGGTACGGAAGGAGTGGTCGGAGACCGGGGACACTCCGGGGACGGGGCACCACGCCGGACCACCAACCGAGGCCGGTCACGACCACGCCCGCGGCCCCCGGGTGGCCTGGCTCCTGTGCCTGCCGACCCTGGCGATCTTCCTGATCGCGCCACCTGCGCTCGGCTCCTTCACGGCCTCCCGGAGCTCCGCGCGATCGGCGGCTCCGGCACGTCCGCCCGCGGAGGGTTTCGGCGAGCTCAGGCCACGGCCCGGCGGAGCACCGGTCGAGATGACGCTGGGTGAGTTCGTCGGCCGCTCCTTTGAGGCGCAGACCGGGGACCCCGCGCGGTTCCAGAGCGTGCCGGTCAAGCTCACCGGCTTCGTCACCCCACGCCCGAAGGGCGGTTGGTTCCTCACCCGGCTGAGGATGAGCTGCTGTGCCGGTGACGCGCTCCCGCTGCGGGTCATCGTGCACAACGCCCCCGCGCGCCGGGCCGACGCCTGGGTCCAGGTCGTCGGCACCTGGATGCCTCCCACCACCGGCAGGGTCGCGACCGGGGTCCACGAGCTCTCGGCCTCGTCGGTTCATCCGATCGAGAAGCCGGACAACCCCTACGAGGTCTGACGCCTCCGGCTCGACTGTGCGCCCGGCCGTCCACGGCCGTCCGGTTCGGCCGTGTGGCCACGAGCCGGCCGCCTGTCCATCTCGGTCGCTCCCGATCGCTCTTGAACCAGTACGGGCGAATCGCTATACATCGAAGCGCCGAGAAGATCGATGGACCGTACCCGAACGGAGCGGCGGCAGATGAAGCACGCGCGAACGCGACGAACAGCGAGCGGGGCATGAGGGTCGCCCTGCGCACCCGGCTCAAGCCGGACCGGGTCGAGGAGTACGAGGCCGCGCACCGCGAAGTGCCGCCGGAGCTCACCACCGCCATACGAGCGGCCGGGGTCACGGGCTGGACGATCTGGCGCAGCGGCCTCGATCTGTTCCATGTGATCGACTGCGCCGACTACGAGGCCATGTTGTCCGAACTGGAACGGCTGCCGGTCAACGTGGCCTGGCAGGCCCGCATGGGTGAGCTCCTCGAGGTCGGCCACGACTATTCGGAGGCGGGGGGCGACGCGGGGCTCCCGGTGGCGTGGACCCTGGAGCCGCGATGACGCCGATCATCGACGCACATCACCACGTGTGGGATCTGTCCGTACGGGACCAGGACTGGATCACCGGCGAGGCCCTCGCCCCGCTGCGCCGTGACTTCTCCCTGGACGACCTGCGTCCCGAGGCCTCGGCGGCCGGCGTGGACGCGACCATCCTCGTGCAGACGGTGGCCGTGGCCGACGAGACACCGGAGTTCCTCGCACTCGCGGCCGGTGCGGATCTGATCGCCGGGGTGGTCGGCTGGGTGGACCTGACCGCTCCGGATGTCGCGGTCACGCTCGCCGGCCTGCGTGAGCTGCCGGGGGGTGAGCTCCTCGTCGGGATCCGGCATCAGGTCCAGGGTGAGGCCGATCCGGACTGGCTCTGCCGTCCCGACGTGCTGCGCGGACTGCGCGCGGTCGCCGACGCCGGACTCCGCTATGACCTCCTGACCCTGCCGCACCAGCTCCCCGCGGCCGTCCGTGCGGCCACGGAGATCCCGGAGCTCACCTTCGTGCTGGATCATCTCTCCAAGCCGCCGATCCGGACCGGCGGGCTGGAGCCGTGGGCGAATCGGCTGCGCGCGCTCGGCCGGCTCCCCAACGTCGCGTGCAAGCTGTCCGGCATGGTCACCGAAGCCGATCCCGAGAGGTGGAAGGCCGCGGACCTGCGGCCGTACTCCGACATCGTGCTGGAGGCCTTCGGGCCCGAACGGGTGATGTTCGGATCGGACTGGCCGGTCTGCCTCCTGGCCGCGTCGTACGGCCGGGTCGTCGAGGTGGCGCGGGAACTCACCTCGCACCTGTCCGCGGCCGAGCAGGACGCGGTCTTCGGCGGCACGGCGGCCCGGGCGTACGGGCTCGGAAATCACGAAGTGCTGGGGTAGCCTGACCTCGTGGCCATTCTTCGGAACCTTCTTATCGAGCCGCGTTGACGCACTGAGTCAACGCGGCCGCCCCTCATGCGTGAGGGGCTTTTTCCTTTCCCGGGCCAGGTAGGACCAACGGTGACGAGGGTTCCATGACCGAGAGTGAGCCGGACGAGACGATCGCCGGTGTGGTGACATCCGAGAATGGATCGCTTCCGTTCCGCTACGACGCGCGTCTCGCGAACGAGATCGAGTCGCGCTGGCAGGAACGATGGGAGACCGAGGGCACCTTCCACTCGCCCAATCCGGCCGGGCCGCTCGCCGCGGGGTTCGACCGGATGGCGGGCCGCCGCAGGTTCTACGCGCTCGACATGTTCCCGTACCCGAGCGGTGCCGGGCTCCATGTGGGCCACCCGCTCGGCTACATCGGCACCGACGTGTACGCCCGGTATCTGCGAATGACCGGCCACCATGTCCTGCACACCTTCGGGTACGACGCGTTCGGGCTGCCGGCCGAGCAGTACGCGATCGACACCGGCCGGCATCCGCGGGTGACGACCCAGAACAACATCGGCACTATGCGCCGCCAGCTCCGCCGCCTCGGCCTGGGCCATGACACCCGCCGTGAGATCGCGACGACCGACGACTCCTACTATCGCTGGACTCAATGGATCTTCCTGCAGATCTTCAACAGCTGGGCCGACGAGCGGACAGGACGGGCCCGCCCGATCGAGCACCTGGTCGCCGAGTTCGAGTCGGGTCGGCGGGCCGCACCTGATGGCCGCCCATGGACCGAGCTGACCGAGGTCGAGCGCCGCAAGGTGATCGACGCCCACCGGCTGGCCTACATCTCCGAGGAACCGGTCAACTGGTGCCCGGGCCTGGGAACCGTGCTGGCCAACGAAGAGGTCACCGCCGACGGGCGCAGCGACGTGGGCAACTACCCGGTCCACCGCAGACCACTGCGCCAATGGATGCTGCGGATCACCTCCTTCGCCGAGCGGCTGATCGACGATCTGGACCTGGTGGACTGGCCCGAGTCCATCAAGCAGATGCAGCGCAACTGGATAGGGGCGAGCGACGGCGCGCACATCGACCTGCGGGCGGCCGGCCACCCAGAGATCTCCATCGAGGTTTTCACCACTCGGCCGGACACCCTCTTCGGCGCCACCTACGTGGTGCTGGCGCCCGAGCATCCACTGGTGGATCAGCTCATTCCGGATGCTTGGCCGGAAGGCGCTCCCGAGGCATGGCGCTACCCCCAGGGGCGGGACGGCGCCGTCGCGTGGAGTCCGCGGGACGCCGTCGCCGCGTACCAGGAGATGGCCGGACGGCTGAGCGACCGGCAGCGCACTGCCGAGGCCTACGACAAGACGGGCGTCTTCACCGGCACCTATGCCATCAACCCGATCACCGAGGAGCGGATCCCGGTCTTCCTGGCCGACTACGTGCTGATGGGGTACGGAACCGGTGCGATCATGGCGGTCCCCGCTCATGACCAGCGTGACCTGGACTTCGCGCACGAGTTCGGGCTGGACATCCGCAAGGTGCTGGAGCCCCCGGCGGCCTGGCTCGCCGAGCACGGCACCGACGAGACCACCTCGGCGGGCCGGTGGCAGACGGCGTTCGCCGGCGATGGCGCCTACGTCGAAGCGCCCGGGCCCGAGCTGGCCGGGTTGGGCAAGCGGGATGGGATCGTGGCCGCCATCGGCTGGCTGGAGGAGAGAGGCGCCGGCCGAGGGACCCGGTCCTACCGGCTGCGCGACTGGCTGTTCTCCCGGCAGCGCTACTGGGGCGAGCCGTTCCCGATCGTGTACGACGAACACGGTCTGCCGATCGCGCTGCCCGAGGACATGCTCCCCGTACGTCTGCCGGAGATGACCGACTTCCGGTCCGAACCACAGGAAGACCAGACCGGCGAACCGGTGCCGCCGCTGGCCAAGGCCAGGAAATGGGCGACCGTCGAGCTCGACCTCGGCGACGGGCCCAAGCGCTACCGGCGTGAGCTCAACACCATGCCGCAGTGGGCCGGGTCCTGCTGGTACTACCTGCGCTACCTTGATCCGGCCAACGACCAGGCGTTCGTCGACCCCGAGGTCGAGCACTACTGGATGGTCCCGCCGGACGCCGCCCAGGACGGCGACGGCGGCGTCGACCTGTACGTCGGCGGTGTCGAGCACGCCGTGCTCCACCTGCTGTACGCGCGCTTCTGGCACAAGGTGCTGTACGACCTGGGGAACGTGTCCACCAGGGAGCCGTTCCGGCGGCTCTACAACCAGGGCTACATCGTGGCCGACGCCTTCACCGACGAACGCGGCATGTACGTCCCGGCCGCCGAGGTGGTCGAGACCGAGGACGGCACGCTCACCTATCAGGACAGGCCCGTGAGCCGCCGGGCCGGCAAGATGGGCAAGAGCCGCAAGAACGGCGTCAGCCCTGACGACATGTATCGGCGATACGGCGCGGACACGTTGCGGTTGTACGAGATGGCCATGGGCCCGCTCGATGGCGACCGCCCCTGGCGGACGAACGACATCGTCGGCGTCCACCGGTTCCTGCAGCGGCTGTGGCGCAGTCTGATCGACGAAGACACCGGGGAGATCCGTGTCGGCGACAGGGAGCCCGATGACGACACCCTCCAGCGCCTGCACCGGACGATCATGATCGTCCGCAAGGACTTCGAGGGGCTGAGATTCAACACCGCCATCGCCCGCCTGATGGAGTTGACCGCACACGCGTCCAAGGTCGCGGCCAGGGATGAAGCGCTGCCTCGTGCGCTGGCGGAGCCGCTGGTCCTCATGGTGGCACCGCTGGCGCCGCACGTCGCCGAGGAACTGTGGAGGCGCCTCGGCCACGAGGAGTCACTGACCTACGCGCCGTTTCCCGTGGCCGACGAGGCTCTTGCCGCCGAGCGAACCGTCAACCTGCCGGTTCAGATCAACGGCAGGACCCGCTTCACGATCGGCGTTCCCCCGGATGCCGGCAGGGAGGAGATCGAGCGGCTGCTGAGGGCACACGCGGACTTCCCGCAGTACACCGAGGGCGTGACCGTCCAGCGCCTGGTCATCGTGCCCGGCAGGATCGCGAACATCGTGGCACGGTAGTCCTGGCACGGTGGTCGGAGCCGGCGGCTCTCCCCGAGCCGGCGGATGTCGGCTCGGGGAGCGGGTCGTACCGCTCACGGGAGGATGGGCGAACCCGTGAGCGGCACGATCAGCGAGAGCCGAGCGGTCGGCGGGCTCAGGTCAGCGGGCTCCGGTCAGCAGGCTCCGGTCCAGGAGCACTCGACCTCGGCGCCCGGCCGGATGTCCAGAGAACGACCCGGCTTGCGCATCACGGTCACGGCGCCCGGCGCGGCCTTGCCGGTGGCCAGCCGCACCGCGATCTTGTCCTGAAGGTCCGTTGGCGCGGCACCCTGGTAGTCGTTGAAGATGATCGAGAAGATGAGCCGCCGGCCACTCGGATCCTTGACATATCCGGAAAGGGCGGTGGCCCCGGTCAGGGTTCCGGTCTTGGCGTGCACGTTTCCGGCGGCCGCGGTGTTCTTCATGCGGGTGGCCAGCGTGCCGCCCACCCATGACTCCGGCTGCCCGGCGACGGGGAGGGACTGGTAGAACGCCGGGAACCAGTCCTTGGCCTGTACGGCCTTGAGCAACCTGCTCACCTGCAGAGGCGTCGATCGGTTGCTCCGGGACAATCCCGAACCGTCGGTGAGCTTCACCCGGGACGTGTCCTCGCCCAGGCTCTTCACATATTTCGTCACCACCGGCAGGCCCGCCTGCCAGCTCCCCTCGCCCTGTGTCTTGCGGCCGATCGACTTGACCAGGATCTCGCCGATGTTGTTGTTGCTCAGCTTGAGGAAGGGCACGGCCAGCTTCGACAGCGGCATCGACGCGCGGTCGGCGACCTTGGCCGAGGATCGAGGCGCCGGTCCCCGTACGGTCGTGCCGTCGACGCTCACATCGTGGGCCGCGAGCGCCCGGCGGAACACGTCGGCGGCGTACAGAGAGGGGTCGTCCACGGTCCGGAGGGTCTGCACCCTGGCACCGCCGGCCGGATACGAACCGGTGACCTCGAGGACGTTCGCGCCCCGCGCACGTGTGATCGCCAAAGTGGAGGGGGATCCTGATGCGCCGGTCGTGGCCTTGTTCGAGACCGTGACCCGGCTGGTCGCCGGTGACAGCCCGACTCCGACCGGGGCGCCCTGCTCGCCCGGGGTGATGTCGACACGGACCGTACCGGCGTTGAAGTCAGGGTCCGGGGAGACCGTGAGCGCCGAGACCTGCGCCGCGTAGGCGTACGGCTCGTCGGCCGGATCCCAGCCGGCCGCCAGCCGCCGGTCGTCGAACCAGGTGTCGTCGGCGACCAACCGGCCGGTGACCTTGGTGATCCCCTTGGCGGCGACCTCGGCGGCGAGCCTGTCGTAGTCCGCGGCCTGGAGCGTCGGGTCTCCGGTGCCCTTGAGGATCAGGTCGCCGGTCAGCAACGACCCCGCGCGGGGCCCGCTCGACAGCACACTGGTATGGAAGGTGTGGCCCGGCCCGAGCAGCCCGAACGCCGCGGCGGCCGTGTGCAGTTTCTGGTTCGAGGCCGGCATCACGCTGCCGTCCGCGTCCCTCGAGTACAGGCCCTTACCGGTCTTGGCGTCACGAACCACGACTCCGACCTGGGCTCCCTTGAGCCGCGCGTCGCTCAGGATCGCATCGATGTCGGCCTTCAGCCCACCGCCGGGCTGTGGTGCGGTGGCCTGGACGATCCGCTCTTGCGGTGTGTCCTGCGGAGCCGCGACGGGGACCGTTCCGTGCGCGGACGTCTTCCGGCCCTCTTGCGAAGGCCCGTCCGCGGACGAGGCGAAAGCGGCGGCGGTGAACATCCCTCCGGCCGTCAAAACCGCAAATCCTGTGATCATTTTTCGGCGCATGGGGAGGAACATAGAGGTGCGACGGCATCCGTGCGTCTACTTATGTGCATCTTGTATCGGCCTTACATGGACTACGTGCCCGCCCCTGGATCCGTTCAGCGCCATGGGCGGGCAGTACATCTGCGAATGGATTCGCATGTCCGTACAGGATGATCCGGGTCTTCGGCCAGAGGCGATCTGCCGGGTTAGGCTGGCCGGCATGTCCGCAGAGCCGCACAGAGATCCGGCCTCGGCACCAGGCCCGGTGCCGGACCATGACGGCCGCCCCGAGAAGCTCGTGCGTGACCGCATCCCCGAGATCATCCGGCGGAGCGGTCGTCGGCCTCAGGTCCGCGTGGCCGCCGACGACGAATACGTGGCCCTGCTCCGCGCCAAGCTCTACGAAGAGGCCGGTGAATACGTCTCGAGTCACGACCCGGAGGAGCTCGCCGACCTGCTGGAGGTCATCCGAGCGCTCGGCAGCGCACACGGCGTCGAACCGGCCGAGCTCGAGGAGCTGCGTGCCGCCAAGGCGGCCGAGCGCGGGGGCTTCGCCGGCCGCCTGGTCCTCCGCCTGCCCGAGCCGCCGCCCGCCGAGAACGGGCCGGTCCGGCGGCACAGCGTCCGGCCGATCCGAGCAGAGGACGCTACGACGTCGAGCGGGTGCCCTTGACCGCCGAGGCCCTCGGGGAGATCGATCTCATCCCCGGCCCGCTCGCCGACTTCGTCCGTGCCTCGGCCGCTCGGCTGCGGTGTTGAGGCGGCGTACCCGATCTCCGTGGAGACATCCGGGCGGACGCCGAAGGAGTGCTCCCCCTCCGGCGTCCAGCCGGCAGGCCACGGGGCGACCCCAGGACCTGGCCTCAGCTCGGCCTTGGAGGTCAGCGCTGCGGCTCCAGGACCACGACCGGAATGTCACGGTCGGTCTTCTGCTGGTACTCGTCGTACGACGGCCATGTCGCGGCCATGATGCGCCACAGCTCCGGCTTCTCCTCGGGCGTCGCCGTGCGGGCCCGGGCGGCGAAGCGGTCACCCTTGACCTGGACGTGTACGTCGGAGTCGGCCTCGATGTTGCGATACCACAGAGGTGGCTCGTCCGCGCCGCCTTTGGAGGCGACCACCATGTAGTTGTCCCCGTGCTGCTGGTAGATCAGCGGGGTGCTGCGCTGTTCGCCCGTCCGCCGTCCGGTCGTGGTGAGGATGAGCACTGTGGTGCCCTGCCAGTCATGTCCTTCCTCGCCGCCGGTCTCGACATAGCGCTGGACGTGTTCCTGACCGAAAAGCATGTGAGTCGCCTCTCTCCTGGGGTGATCGTCGATCACTTCGGCGTAACCGCCGAGCCACCCGCCACATTCCCGGGGCCCGGGCGCCGAGCCGATCAGCAGAAGGCGATCGCGGCTCCGGTCCTGATGGAATGCCACGCCGCACCGATCAACTGCAGGCAGGTGTAGGACGCGATCCCGTGGCGCTGCCAGGTCGCCGGCTCCTCGACCTCACCGTCCACGGCCCGCTGGACCTCGTCGGACTCCGGGTCGAGGTCGATGGACAGGTCCAGTGCCTCGGCGATGAGCAGGCACTCCTCGAGCAGGCGCTGGGACGAGCCGAGGTAGCCGCCGAGGAGATCATCGCCGCGCAGAACCGGGACGAAGTCGACGGGAACGTAGTAGCCATCGGCGTCCGAGTGCTGGATCAGGTGATCGAAGGCGCGCCGGCCCCCATTCAGGCCTCCCGCCGAACCGGCCGGCCCATTGTGCTCCACGCTCGTGCCGCCGGTGGCCAGGAAGCGAACCGGCCCGTTCTGATAGGCCGCCATGAGCACGGGGTCACGTTCGGGGTCCTCGCCGGCGGATGCCGGCATCTCGCCGGACGCCGCGAGATGGGCCGCCACCCGGCGCAGGTGGTGCAGTCCCGAGTAGCCGTACATGTCCTGCACGACGACCTCGTCCTCGCCCAGCTCGGGCTCCTGCCAGTCCGGGAATCCCACCGCCGCGAGCTCACGCCGGACCACGGCGAAGTCCTCCGCGAACTCCTGACTCTCGTCCTCGTCGAACTCACTGAAGACACCGACGACCACATTCAGACCCATGCCGGAATCCTGGCAGACCGTACTGACAATGACATATCCCAGCCATAACACGGGCGCGCGCCGCCGAAGCCAGGACACCCGGGTGTGTCCGTACTAGGCTCTTGCGTTCGCGTCTTTTCGGGGACACGACCTCACGCGCCCGTCCCCAGGACTTCTTCGCCGAACGACCGAGAGGCTGCTCCGACCATGCCCACGTCCACGGAACCGGAGGATCAAGAGGCCGACCCCGCCCTCGAAGACGAACGGGCTCACCTGCGCGAGTCCCGGCACGCTCTGGCGGAGATGCGGGCCAACGTGCTGGCCCTGGAGGCGATGGGCGCCGACCCGATCTCCACCGAATACCTCAAGGCGGCGCTCTATTACCGCGCCGAGGCGCTCCGCGACGACCCCGGCATCCCGCTGTTCTTCGGCCGGCTCGACTACTCGGCGCCGCCCGAGCGCCTCTATGTCGGCCGCCGCCATGTGCAGGACGGCGCCGGCGAGCCCCTGGTCATCGACTGGCGGGCACCGATGGCGCGGCCTTTCTACAAGGCCGGGCAGACCGATCCGATGGGCCTCGGGCTCAGGCGCCGCTTCGGGTTCGACGGTGGCCGGCTCACCGCCTATGAGGACGAGGACTTCAGCTCCGGTGCCACGGCCGAGAGCCGTATCCTCATCGACGAGATCGAACGGCCCCGAATCGGGCCGATGCGTGACATCGTCGCGACGATCCAGCCCGAGCAGGACGACATCGTCCGCGCGGGCCTGGAGGAGACGATCTGCGTGCAGGGAGCTCCCGGAACCGGGAAGACCGCGGTGGGCCTGCATCGCATCGCCTACCTGCTCTACGCCCACCGGGAGCGCATCCGCCGCGGTGGAGTCCTCGTCGTCGGCCCCAGCGCGTCGTTCCTCGGCTATATCAAAGGTGTCCTGCCGGCCCTCGGCGAGATCGACGTCAAGCAGGTCACCGTGGCCGACCTGGTGGGCCTGGTGCCGATCCGTGCCGACGACACCGCGGAGGCCGCCCGGATCAAGGGCGGCGCCCGGATGGCCGAGGTGCTGCGACGGGCGGTCTGGGACCAGGTGCGCGTCCCGGCCGAGGCCATGGTCCTCCCGCGCGGATCGCGCCGCTGGCGGATCCCGGCCTATGAGCTCGAGGAACTGGTCGAGGGACTGCGGGCCCGGGATGTGCGTTACGGGTCGGGGCGGGAGTTGCTGGCGCACCGCATCGCGCACGCCGTGCTGGTACGGATGGAGGAGACCGGTGAGGCGTGTGACGACCGTACGCACGACTCGGTCCGGCGCTCCCGCCCCGTGCGGGCCGCCGTGGACCAGATCTGGCCCGCCGTCGATCCGGTACGGGTGGTGCTGAACCTGCTGTCCTCGGCCGAGATCCTCCAGGTGGCCGCGGACGGCATCCTGGACCCGGCCGAGCAGGCCGCGATCCTCTGGCACCGGCCCGCCCGCGGACCCAGGTCGGCGCGGTGGTCCCTCGCCGACGCGGCGCTGATCGACGAGGCCGCGGACCTGGTGGAGCGGACCCCGAGCCTCGGACACGTGGTGGTGGACGAGGCGCAGGACCTGTCCCCCATGCAGTGCCGGGCCGTCGGCCGCCGGTGCGCCACCGGGTCCGCCACCGTGCTCGGGGACATCGCCCAGGGCACGACCCCCTCGGCCGCCGCCGACTGGGCCACGCTCCTGGCTCAGCTCGGCAAGCCGGACGCCCGGCTACGGGTGCTCGACCGCGGTTACCGGGTGCCCCGGCAGATCATCGAATACGCCGGGCGGCTGCTGCCGCACATCGCCCCGGAGCTCGCCCCTCCGACGTCCGTACGGCAGCTGCCGGGCGCGCTGCAGATCCGCTCCGTGCCGCCGGAGACCCTGGAGGACTCCGTCGTGACGGCGTGCCGGGAGTCGCTCGCGGCGCTGGGCTCGGTCGGGCTGATCGCGGCGGACCACCAGATCGCCGGGCTGTCGGCCGCGCTGGACGCCGCCGGCCTCGATCACGTACGGCTCGACGGGACCGGCGAGCTGGGCGGCGCGCGGCTCGTCCTCACCCCGGCGAGCCAGGTCAAGGGACTGGAGTTCGACCAGGTCGTGGTGGCCGAGCCCACCGCGATCGCCGAGGCCGAGCCGCTCGGCCTGCGGCGGCTCTACGTCGTGCTGACCCGGGCGGTCACCCGCCTGTGCGTCGTCCACGGCCGTCCGCTCCCGGACGCGCTTCGCTGAAGCCCATCCCGCGCGAGATGCCGCGGGCGGCGGCGGTCACCGCCGGGATGAGCGCCCTCGGCTCGGCGTTGTCGGCGAGCACCACGATGGACAGCGCCGCGATCACATCCTTCGACGGTCCCCGGATCGGCGCGGCCACGGAGAGAGCGTCCAGGGTCACCTGGCCGTCGCTCACGGCCACGCCGGTACGGCGGACGTCCGCCAGCACCCGGCGGAGCCGCTGCGGATCGACGATGGTCTTCTCGGTGTAGGCCTTCAGCGGCGCGGCCAGGGCCCGTTCCTGGACCTCCGGGTCGGCGTGCGCGAGCAGGACCAGGCCGACCCCGGACGCGTGCAGGGGCCAGCGGCCGCCCACCCGCGTGAACACGCCGACGGCCGCCCGTCCGGCGATCCTGTCGACGTAGACCACCTCCAAGCCGTCCCGCACGCCGAGCTGCACGTTCTCGTGGGTGACCTCGTACAGGTCCTCCATGAACGGCAGCGCCGCCTCCCGCAGGCCGAGCCAGCCCGGGGACAGCGACGCCACCTCGAGCAGCCGCAGCCCGATCCGGTAGCGGCCTCGCTCGTCCCGCTGGAGGCCCCCCCAGCAGGTGAGCTCACCGACGAGGCGGTGCGTGGTCGTGAGCGACATCCCGGCCCGGCGGCTGATCTCCGACAGCGTGAGGACGGGATGATCGGCCGAGAACGCGTCGAGGACGTCCAGAAGACGGCCGGCGGCGGTGCGCGCCGGCCCATGGTCCGGGCCCTCGCCGCGTGGCGGTCCTTCGCGCAGGCCCACCGTCCTCACCCGCTTTCCGCCTCTCCGGCCTGGATGTGCGTTCGGCTGTCACGGTATCCGCGCGCACGGGCCGCATCCGGATCCGGTGGCACGTCCCGGCACGAGGTCACAGGTCCAGGACGAGCCGGGGCGAACGCGACCTGGAGACGCAGATCATCATCAGTTCGCCCGCCTCGCGCTCGGGCTCGGTCAGCACGGAGTCCCGATGATCGGGCACCCCCTCGATGACCTCGGTCTCGCAGGTGCCGCAGGTGCCCTCCCGGCAGGAGGACAGGATCACCAGGCCCGCCTCCTCTGCCATCTCGAGTATCGACCGTCCCGGCGGGACCTGGAGGCTGAGTCCCGAACGATCGCACACCACCTCGAACCCCTCCGCCCGTACGGGCTCGGCCTGCGGCTTCGGGGCGAACCGCTCGACGCGCAGCGACCCGGCCGGCCACGCCCCACAGCGCTCCTCCACCGCCGCGAGCAGGGGCTCGGGCCCACAGCAATAGACGAGGACGTCCGGACGCGGCTCGCCGAGCTCGGCCTGCAGAGGCAGGAGGCCCAGCTCGTCCTCCGGCCAGATCACGACCTTGTCGCCGTGGCGGGCGAGCTCCGGCAGAAACGCCATGGACGCCCGTCGTCTGCCTCCGTACACGAGCCGCCACGAGGCGCCCGCCTCCTCGGCCGCCACCACCATGGGCAGGATCGGGGTGATCCCGATGCCCCCGGCGATGAACAGGTATGCGGGCGCGCCGGCCAGCGCGAAGTTGTTGCGCGGCCCCCGCACGCGGACCCGCGACCCGGCGGCCATCTCGTCATGGACCAGCCGTGAACCGCCACGGCCGTCCGGCTCGCGGAGTACGGCTATCCGCCAGCCGGTACGGTCGGCGGGGTCACCGCACAGGGAGTACTGCCGTACGACCTCGGGTCGCGGCACCAGATCGATGTGCGCGCCCGCCGTCCACGGTGGGAGGTCCCGGCCGTCAGGGTCGCGCAGGGTCAGCGTCACGACGCCGTCGGCGGCCGCCTTCCGCTCCGCGACCAGGAGGTCGGCCTCGAACTCCTGTGTCATCTCTTCCTCTCCGGACCTCTCAGGCGTCCACCCGGGCCAGGGGGCGGACCGGCCGCCGTCCGGCCGCCGGAGTCACGGCGGGTCCGGACGTGGCGGGACCCCCGTGGCCGTCCGGATGCGCGAGCAGCCAGGTCCACAGCTCCACAGGGTCCTCCGCCTCCCGTTCGGCGCCACAGTGGCACTCGCCCCGGAGCCGGTCGGTCCCCGGGACCCAGACCACGCGGTAGACGGCCGAGCCCCGGGCAGGGTCCTCGTCCCGGCTCGTGATCACTTCGGCGCACCGGCGGGGGACGGCTCGCCGGCCTCGACCATCCGCTTGAGCAGGCGGCGGGCCGCGAGCCCCCCGGTGTCGATGTTGATGCTCAGCTCCTGGTAGCCCTCCGCCTCCTTGGCGATGACCTTCTCCAGGACGCTGAGCGCGGCGACGTCCTGCAGCACCACGGTCCGGTTGTTCTCCCGCAGGAAGTCGGAGACCCCGGTGTCCTCCAGGGCGAAGTCCCGCGCCACCGCCCAGAAGTCGAAGGTCGAGGTCTCGGTCTCCGGAGTGATCGCGTAGACCACTTCCACGTGGAAGGCTCCCGAGTCGTCGCCGTCCGGACCGGGTGCGACACCGGCCGGCGCGATCCGGCTGTGCAGCAGATAAAGGCACGGCGGGTGGTATTCGATGTCCTGCCAGCGATCGATCCGCCCGGTCAGGCCCGTCGACTCGGAGTAGAACGGCGGGCAGTCCACACCGCTCATCCGCCGCCGGACGTGGACCACCGACGCCTCGTCGTCGACTTCGGTGGTGATGGGGGTCTCGGCGACCTCGGGCGTCCCGATGTAGCCGGCGTGCAGATAGGTCTCGTGCGACAGGTCCAGCAGATTGTCGATCAGCAGCCCGTACCGGGCCGGGAGGTGTTCGAGGCCGTCGACGGCCGTCCACCCGGCCTGGTCCAGCCAGGGCGCGCGGGGGATCTTCGCCTGGTCGGCCCGCTCGGCGTCGCCGATCCACACCCAGACGAACGAGTCCTGCTCCACGACCGGATAGGCCTGTACCCGTGCCGTCCGCGGGATGCGCTTCTGGCCGGGCACGAAGACACAGCTCCCACCGGTGTCGTACGTGAAGCCGTGGTAGCCGCACACGATCGTGTCGCCGTCCAAGGTGCTCTCGGACAGCGGAAAGCGGCGATGGACACAGCGGTCGGCCAACGCCACCGGCTCCCCGCCCTCGGTCCGGTAGAACACGATCGGCTCACCGCAGATCGTGCGGGCGAGCAGCTCGCGGCCGACCTCGCGCCCGTAGGCGGCGACGTACCACTGGTTCCTGGCGAACGTATCGCTGAACGAGCCCATCGGTCCCTCCTCCCGCGCCCGCCGCATCAGGGGTGTGGGCGCGTCCTGTTGGGACGACTATGTGTCAGACACCACTGGTGAGACCGCCCGCCTTCCGCGTGACGGAAGACTTCATCGCAGGACCGTGTCCGCGACCGCGGGTGCCTCAGGCGGCACCGGGCCCGGGCTGGAGATCTGATCACGCTGCCCGGGCCGGCCGGCATCCGATGATGATCTGGTGCAGGAGAACCCGTCGTCTGCGCTACAGTAGACACGCCCGCTGCGGCGGGCCTCGGGACGTGGCTCAGCTTGGTAGAGCACTTGACTGGGGGTCAAGGGGTCGTGGGTTCAAATCCCGCCGTCCCGAC
>DASYNF010000271.1:0-28456 GCA_036008685.1 Actinomadura sp.
CGCCGTCTTCGGTGGCCAGGGTTCTCACCTACCCGGAGACGGGGCCATCGTCGTTGACGGGCACTCCCTGGGGCCCGCGGAGGCGGCCCAGCGGGTCAGGGACAGCGTCGAGTGGACCCCTGGTGAGCTGGCCGTGCTCGCCACGGCCTGGTCGGGTTCGCCGGGTCCAGGAGGCGAGAGGGCCTTCGCGGCGGAGGTGGCCGCGGAGCTCGGGTCCCCGGTGCTGGCACCGAACGGCCCCGTGGTGAAGCTGCCGGAGAGGGGATGGCTGACCGCCTCCCTCGGCGACCAGCACGGAGCCCCCGTGTTGGAGTTCGCCCACGACGACGGCTGGATCGAGTACCACCCTGACGGTTCCGCCTCCGACCACGGCCTCGCCCTGGACCAGGCCATTGAGAGCGCCACGGTCCGGGACCGTCCTCGCGACGCCGCGCCTTCCACCGAACCGGCCGAACCGGCGACCGGAGAGGGCGAAGGCCCCGAGCCGTCGCCGCTACCGACGCCGCCGTCGGGCGAGGTGGAGCGGCCATCGGGCCGTCCCGTCCACACGGTCCCGGAGATCGACCGGATACGACCGGTGCGCGTCCAGATCAGCCAGGACGGCCCACCTCCCGTACGCGTGGCCGGCCCGAGTGAACCGTGGGCCGACGGCTCGCAGCTGCCCGAGCACATCGACACGGGTGCGAACCCGGGCCACGGGGATCTGGACTTCCGCGGCATCCCGGAAGTGGCCGGGGCCATCGAGGAGGCCCTGAGCCCGTTCGAACTGCCACGAGGGTGGAGCAGGCGCATCGCCAGGAAGATGGAGACCGCGCCGGAAAGCTTCCTCGGTGACGGGTTCAGCCTCGTGAAAAAGGTGAAAGGCCGACCCGTCGAGGTCACGGTCAGGGCGGTCACCCTCGGCCGCTGGGACCGGTTCCGGGACGTGGACAACTCGCCGATCAAGGTCGAGCGCACGGACGAGCAGCGGGTGACGTGGACCGAACGCAGTCTCATCGGCACCTCACGAAAGGTCGCCTTCCGCGTACCCATCGGGCCGGGGGTCGGTCCGCTGTCGCCGTACGGAAGCGTCAGTTTCGAGCGGCGCAACAACGAGCGCGCGCAGCGCTATGACCGCGGAGCGGGATCGATATCCCAGTGGGAGTCCCGGGCCGGCGACGGATCCCATGTCCACGTCGACGACCTCTACTTCGAGGTCACCGTGCGCGGCAACGGCAGGGACGGCCGCCGCGACGAGACGCCGCTGCGGCCGCCGGTGGGGATCACCGTAGAGGGCGGTCTGTCGCTGCGGCTGTCCGACTCGATCACGGCCCCCATGGACGCCGGCGATCTCCCACGCGCCTTCCGCATTGCGCCCAAGGCCCCTCTGGGCGTTCACAGCATCGAAGGCGTCGGATCGGTCGAACCGGTGCTTCGTACGGCACTGAACCAGCTTCCCCGGACCGCTGAGATCGGCAGCTTGGCCTACAAGGAGATGCGCGGGTTCTTCTCCGCGGACCGGTTCGTCAGCGGCTTCGACCGCATGACTCTCCGGTGGGACTCCACAGGAACGCTCTACGCTGACGGGCTCAAGGAGAAGGCCCTCGGGGCCATTCGCGTGCGGGGTGTGCTCGGCCACGCGGAGCTGGTCAGTGCCAGCGAGAGCTTCGTCATGCGCACGCTGACGACGGGCACCGTGGAGTCGACCCGGACGCTGATCCGAGGCTCCGGCCAGGGGGCCGGGCTCTCGGTCGGCCCGGCCTTCAACCGCACACTCGGAGGGCTGGAGGCACGAGCCCAAGCGGCCCTGGGCTTCAGGCTGACGCACAACTCCACGCAGTCGGGCGTGGTCGGCGGGAGTTCCGCGCGCCGCAGCCAGCCCACGAGCAAGGGCGGCACCGGCCTGTACCGCGTCAGCCTGGACTACTACGTGCAGGCCACCGGCCACAAGGAGGTGCGCGTGCCCGAGAGCGGACACGTTTACCTCCGCCTGAGCGCGGACGCAGCCCGCCGGCTCGCCGGCCTCACCGAAGACGCACAGCAAGCGCCCGGCGAAACCTCCGATGCCAAGGCTCCGGCCGCTCCGGGCTATCTTCTCACCGAGAACCCCGCGAGCCTGGGGGTCTCGGGCATACGTGCCTTCACCGGCGTGGAGGCCTTCCACGACCTCGTCGTAGACCGCCTGGCCCATCTCTACCCGGGCCTCGTGGCGCCGTGGGAGGGCCTCGACCCGGCGAGATGGTCCAGCGAGCGCGGGTTCCGGGTGGCCGTGGAAAACTCGCAGAAGCTCGCGGCGGCCCTGTCCCACGCCGGCCTCGCCGGACGTATGGACAGCCTGCTCGACGCCGGACTGCGGATCAGCCTCAGGCAGTACCAAGCCTTGACCAAGACGAACGTGACCGTCACTGTCCGGATGAACCTCACCAACCGCAGGTTCCTGGGCGAGGACGCCAACGTCGGCCTGCGGGTCGCCTCGGCCGGCACCGAACGGGCCGACAGCGCGGAGTCGTTCAGCCACGGTCTCGCCATCGAGGGAGAGCTCGGCGTCAGCGCCAAGGACACCACTGGTGTGTACGGCGGGGCCGCGGTCGTCTCGGCCCGGGCGAGTTGGCTGCAGACGGGGACCACGGCCTTCGGCCAGACCAACACCCACGACGGCCTGGTGGCCACGTCCGGCGACTCCCAGGTGTGGGGCTACGACGTCGAGTTCGTCGCCGACGTCCAGAGCGTCGAGCGCCCGCGTCACTTCGCCCGGGTGGCCAGCGTCCAGGTCGCGGCGACGAAGGCCTTCATCAGCAGGCGACCGCGAACACCCCTCGTCGGGCCGGGGGCCGAGGGGCCCGGCGCAGCCGGAACCCTCGAGCTGTGGGTGCCCCGCGCTCTGGCCTCGCAGGAGGACGAGGCCGCCGTCGAAGCGGGAACGCCCTCTGTCAGCTACGAGCCGCTCACCGAAGAACAGGCCATCGTGGAGGCGCTGGGGGCCACTCCCAAGTCCGCCCAGCCAGGGCCCAGGCCATGGCACGCGAGGCCGTACGTCACCGTCAGCACCCCGCACTCAGCCCATGTGACGCAGTCCGTGCTGAGGCAGGTCGACAAGGTGACGGGCGGGTCCTGGCTCTACCGGACACCGGGGCAGCCCGCCCACGACGCCCTCCTCGGCACCCTGTCCGCGGAGGCCTACACCGCCCGGTTCGGTGACATGACCGGCGGATCGGGCTGGCGGATCGGTGGCCTGAACGCCAATCGGCCCGTCACCGACCTGACCGTGGCGGTCTCCGTTCGCAATGAGGTGAGCAACCTTCGCGTGATAGGCGAGCCCATACAAGGCCTCGAACTGGAGATCAACGTCGGTGGGGAGCAACGAGCCCGTGGAGGACATGGCTCCGCCCGCGGCCTGGCGGTGTCGGGCAATCTCGGTCCCCGGCTCCAGCACTATCCCTATGGGCACAAAACCGCCGGTTCGTACGGCCTGCAGTACACGGTGTACGACCGGACGATGGGAACCGGCACCACCTCCGATCTCTTCGGGGGCACTGACCGCACCCGCATCAGCAGTGGCAGGCATGTTCTGGTGCGGGGAGACGTCACCTACACCGTGACCGCCCGGGGCCGCGAGATGGGGCTGATCAGCCCGCACCCGATGGTCACGCGGCGGACCGCGGGCGAACGGGTCACCGTGCCCGGCGGGGTGCTGATGGTCATGCCCGAGGGAGAGGCCCGGGAGCTGGGCCTGCTCGCGCCCGCCGGGCCGCAGCCTCACTACGGGGAGTGGTCACTGCCGGCGAGCCTCGACGTCCTGACCGCGGGCTCCTATGTCGAGAGCCCTCCGGACTTCGGGCCGGCCCTGGCGCACATGCAGAAGCTGATCGCCGCGGACCCCGGTCTGCCGGACGTCCTCCTGCCGCGCGACATCCTCGAGGACCTCGTCGGCAACACCCAGCATGTGCTCGCCGTCACGCGCCCGACGGGATCACGCGGCCTCCTCGGTGACATGCTGTCCGGCGGCGTGCCGGTACGTCTCTACGACGGACGCCATTTCCAGATCTCACCGACCTCGGCCCGGTTGGTGATCAGCGTCGAGCTCGGCAGGCCGGCGCCCGGGCGGCTGCGTCAAGGCCTGTCACTGGAGGACCAGGGCACCGCGCTCCGCACGCAGGCCACCAACCAGAGCACCGTCCGGACCCGCGGTGGCGGTTTCTTCCTGTCCGAGTCGCCCCAGGTCGGCCGGGTGGCGGTCACGGCGCCACTGACGGACACCGCGAGCACCATCTCGGCCATTGAGATCAACCGGACGGAGACCAGGACGTCCAAGCGGGGCACCTCGGCCAAGGGGCCCGTCGTCACCTTCGACATACCGTCCACGGTCCGCCTGAGCCTGTGGGTCGGGGAGGAGCGCAAGCATGAGGTCGTCCAGCCGGGCGGCGACCTCAGGGCCCAGGTGCCACTCAGCCTCGCCGGTTCCGGAACTCCCCAGCCGGACCCGCGGGAGGCCGCCGGCAGACCCATGGGCGAGCCACGGCTGCTGAACGCTCAGGACACGGGTCTGGAGACCACGGCCGAGTGGCTGCGGGACGGCGGCTTCCGGCTCCCCGACGCCGCGGTCGTCGCGGCCCTCGGAGGGGTCCCCGAGTTGCGTGACGCGGCGGCGCTCGCGCTGGCCGCGGCCGAGAACCGCCCCGGCCGCCCTGGCCGAACGGGCCTCACCACACCGGGACACGCGCCCGCCGAGGCCTTGCAGAGCGTGCTCAGCCACTCGACCCTGCGGGGACACTTCGGTGAGGCATCAAGCGAGGAGGGGCTGCGGGCACCAGACCTGACCGAAAATCACATCTTCGGCGGGAGCAGCGGCGAGCTGCGGGTGTTCGCCCGCCCGGACCTGGCCGGCGCCGAGCTGGTCTCGGTCTCCGACGCCCACACGATGGACTCGTCCGTGACCGTCATCCGAGCCGCCGACCAGACGACCACCCGTACGGACACCCACTCCCTCACGAGCGGTCCGTATCCGAACGTCACCAACCTGCCTGCGATCTCGAACCTGACGCATACGTCCACGGGACAGATGTGGGGGGACACCGAGGGGTCCGGGCACAACCGCACGACGACCAGCGGACAGCGCATCCGGATAAAACCCACCGTCGGCGGCCGGACCTTCGTCTTCCGCATCCCGGTCGACTGGAGGATGCGCGCCGAGGTCCACCCGTCGACCAAGCGGCAGTGGACCCGCGATGCCTTCGGCAACATCCGGGTGTCTCCCGCCGCCACGGAGCTACGGGTCGAGAACGGTCTGATCATCCGGTTGTCCGAGTCCGACGCGAGGGCGCTGGGGCTGCTGGACGATGCCACATACCCGGCGGCGGTCCGGGAGGCGTGGGACACGGTGGCCGCCGCGGCCAAGGACTGGGCCGCAGCGGACGCCGCGTTCACCGAGGCGGCCTCGGAGGTGTCCCGGCTCCGCGGCGCTACCACGAAACCGAGTGCCGAGACCACGCCGGAAGGGCCTGCGGCGGCGGACACACCGGACGAGGCTCTCGCCGCCGCCACCGCCCGCATGGAGGAGGCACGTGGTCACGCGGAGCCGGCCGGCCACCTGTTGTGGCAGGCCCGGACGTACGCGGACCAGATCACGCAGTGGCATCGGACGCCGGCGGACAGCCGGCAGGGGCCCGAGCCCGTACCCCCGGCGGCCACCGACCCGGGCCGGGGCGGCCCCTCGCGGCTCGAGACGATCCCGGAGGAGCCAGAGCCCGGACAGACCGCTCACGCCGGTCCGGAGGCCGAGTCGCCGTCGCACGACTCCCTGCCGGCGTCGAAGCCGCGCGCCGAGACCGGCGAGATGCTGGTGGGCGATCGTCCCTTCAAGAGGTTCCGCACCGAGGCCGGTGGGGACTGTTACTTCATCTCCCTGATCGCCGGCGCCGCCCGGCAGCATCCCGGCTCGGAGCCGGCCGGAATGTCGGTGGAGCGGCTGCGCGCGAAGACGCTCGCGTGGTTGACCTCGGACGGCCAGGCCGCGGCTGTCCGCGCCCAGCTTGACGGCATGTCGAGCGGCAGCGGTGTGAGCCCGGTCGCGGAGGCTCTTCTCAACGACCTCGATCTCGATGGCCTCAGGCACCTGCTCGGGGTGTCCGGGCCCACGCTCGGCAATGTGCAGCTCACCGCCCTCGACGCCGGGCTGCACCCGAGGTTGCTCCGGGAGAGGTTGGGGCAGCTGCTGAAGAATCAGGACAAGAGACGGTTGCTCGGTGACTTCCCCCTAGGGGCGGTCCGAGAGCTGTTGCCCGATTTCACGCCGCAGGTGGACAGGGGATCGGCGCAGTGGATGCGCTCCGCCGACCTGATGCGGCGGACCATCCTGCGTGAGCGTGCGCTGGCGGCGCTACAGGAGGACCCGCGCGGAGACGTGTGGCGCCGTCTGCTGGACACTCAACGGCAGCTCGAGACCGTGGCCAGTGCGGACACGCTCGCCACCATGAGGCCGAGCGAGATCATCGCCCAGGTGATCCGCGCCGATGGGAGAGCCGGTCTCTGGGCGACTCCGTTCTTCGACCATGTGATCGAAATCGTCGCGCGGGCGGCTGATCTCCATGTCGTCGTCGTGCAGCAGGGCGAAGGCCTGGAGACGTTCGTCCAGGACGTCAATCCCGACGGCGGCACGACCGTGCATGTGTTCTACGACGGGTGGGCCCATTACGAGGTCATGGCCGAGGGCGTCCTGACGTCCCCGCCGGAGCCGCCGCCGCAGGCGCCGGAACAGCCGGTCGGGCAGCTCCCGTCAACGTCGGGCCCGGTCGACCCGACACTGGCCAGGCTGTTGGAAAAGCACCACGCCAGCAAGGACTACATCGCGACACTCGCCGCGCTGTCGCCCGAGGACGTGGGAAACCTGCTCGGTTCCCTGCCGCCGGAGGCGCCGCCCAAGGCCGAGCCGTCAGGTGCGGCGGAGCCGTCGCCGGAGGTGGCGCCCTCAGCCGAGTCGTTGTCCGAGCGGGCCAAGGACGCCAGGGCCGAGGCTGATCCTGGGGCAGAAGTCCCCGGGCCGGACGTCAGGCGGGTCACGTTCGCGCCGGGCACCAAGGGAGGGGACGGCCCGGCGCCGGTCACGGCGGACACGACGCGGAACGTTTCCGGATCCATTGACGATGTGCTGGTGCGACGCCGGCCGCCGCGACTGGACCGGGACATGCCGGGGCCGCGGCGTGACCACCCTCCGGTCGTGTTCAGCGATGGATTCCGGCTGCCGGACCACATCGTCAACGGCTCCACCTTCGGGTATGCCGGCGTGACGCTCTCCGGGGTCGATCAGGTCATGAACGAGATCGGCTCCCGGACCGGGCTGGGTCGCCATCGGCTCGGGCTTCTGGAGTTCGAGCTCAACAAGCGGCCGGAGTATTTCACCGGTGACGGGCGCCGGTTCTTCGTGGAGAATGACGCCGGCCTGCTGCGTGAGGTCCACGTGCGGACCTTCAACCACCACGACTGGGAACGGTGGAGCGAACAGAGCGGGACGCCGACCAAGTTCGACGTGTCGCATCAGTCCTCCTCCACCACCGGCCGGCAAAAGGTCCAGACCGACAGCCGGCAGGTCCTGTTCAACGCCCCGTTGGGGCCGAACACGGGGGTGCTGTCACCGTTCGGCGCGGTCGCCGTCCATTTCTCCGAGGAACGCTCGACCAGCTACGGCAACACGCACAAGGTCACCTCCACCGGGGACTTCAGAGGCGCCGGACCGAGTCACGTCCACCTGGACGATCTCTACTACGAGGTCACGGTCACCGGGGAGTACAAAAAGGACCTCTGGTTTCCGGACGTCATCGGATCGTTCGGATTCACTATCCGTAACGGTCAGCGGGTGCGTCTGCTGGACGACGCGAAGCCGGAGCCCGGAGCCGTACCCCAGAAGATCGCGTTCTCCGGCGGCTCCGGCTACCGGTTCGTCGTCACCGAGGGCGTCGGCCCTCTGGACCACATTCGCCGTGGCGTCCTCGGCAAGCTGGGACAGGCACACGCCGGCTCGGCCGCCCACACCCAGGTGAACGAGTTCTTCTCCCAGCGGTCCTTCCTCGACAACCAGGTCAGGATGATGCGCGGCTCCGTGGCCGGCGGCCCGCTCTATGCCACGCGGCCGAAGGGAAACGGGTCCGAGACGGTGCCGCTGGGCGCCGTGGAGGTGACCCGCACGGTCGCGACCAGCGCCACACTCGTCGACGAGGCCACCGGGATAGAGCTGCGCCAGGTGCTCGCATCGACGGTCGGTGCCGAGCGATCGCGTACGAACGCCTTCAGCCTGGGGTTGGCCGCCACCATCGGCCCGCTGTTCACACTCCCGATCGCTCAAGGGCTCCTCAAATTCCGCGGCCAGGCCGGCATCACGCCATTGCGGTACGGCTACACCGGGTCGCACACGTCCGTCACCGGTGGGAGCGGTGCCCGGCGCGCAGGGCTCTTGGCAAGGGGGGTCCCGACCGCCCTCTACCTCGTGGAGAAGACCGCGCACGTGCGGCTGGCCGGAGACGCCGAGACCACCCCGTACGACTACTGGACGCTGGATCGCATGACCGGGGAGGAGGCGCGGCGGCTGGCGGGGTGGAACGACGAGGCCGAGGCCACAGCAGAGCCGCTCCCCCCGGTCTATCTGCCCGAGGACCGCCCGGTCACCCTGGGCATGTCCCGGCCGCTCGGGTTCACCTGGCCCGATGGCCTGCATCGCAACGATGAGGGCCAGTCGCTGTTCGACCATTTCGCCGACCAGGTGGTGCGGGAGCTCGCGCGGCGCAATCTGCATCTGGTGACCCCGCTGGAAGAGCTCGGCCCGCGGGAGGGGAGGAAGAACTATCGGCAGATCCTCATGAACACCCTGACGCTGCGCCGTGAACTCGGCGAGCTGAGCGCCGCCGGCAGCCTGGGCACGTTGCTCACCACCGGGATGAAGATCCGGCTCGTCGAGGACGGCCCGTACGGCCGCCACCACCGATATGTCCGGGTGTGGGCCGAAGCCACGAGGCGCCGCTACGACGGCACCGCCGAAGAGATGCGTCTGCGGATCGGCTCGCCCGGAACCGAAGTGTTCACCGGCAGGCAGAGCAGCACCCACTCCTACCAGGCAGGCGTGGACGTGAGCGCCTCGCTCCGCGACCCGGTCAGCGACTCCTCCGGTGCGCCCTTGCACACCGGACTGCTCAACTTCTTCAGCGGCCAGGTCGGCCGTCAGAGCCAGCGGACGTCCGGCTACGGGGGCGAGGCCGGGCATGAGGACCTGGGAGTCAGCCACGCCCCGTCCCACCTGTGGAGCTACGACCTCCGCCTCAAGGCGGCCTATGGCGGTTTCTCCCGCCCTCGCCGACTGGTGCGAGCGGCTCTGTTCGGAGTGCCAGGCCTCTCTGCTTTCGTTCAGACCGGCCCGGAGACCCCCATCCTGGGCCACGATGACGCTCCGATCACCGGTCGGGTGCAGCTGGCCACCTCCTCACTGCACTCCCCGGCCACCGACCCGCATCCCGGGCCGACCGGCGAGCCCAGGCCCATCTCCACCCGGCCGTTGTCCTCCACCCGGCTCGGGACCGAGACCACGGCACGCAACCTTGTGCGCGGGTTGCCCACGGGCCCTTCGAACCGGCAGGCATGGCAGAACCATCCGCACCAGACCCTGGACATGTCCCCACTGGGGATCGCGGAGCTCGCGCACTCGGTCATGGCGTCGGTCTCCGGCGGCGCATGGCCGTACACGTTGATCGGCGCGCCCGGCTATGACGGGGTCGACCACGCCCTGGCACCTGAGCAACTGACGGCCAACGCCGACCAGGCCCTTGGCCCGCACGGCCGGCGGATCCCCGGCCTGCAGGTGATGCTGGCCTACACCGGCCGAACGGCAACGGTCGTCCACCGGACCACGGTGGACAAGCTCGTCGTCGTCTCCTCGCCGATCGACGTCCCCTTGGAGCTCATGCTCAACCGCACGCTGTCCTTCGGCACGGGCTCGGGAGTGACCGACGCGTTCGGGGTGGGCGCGTCCGTCGGCTACACCCACTCGCATCCGGTCGGCGAAGGGATCAACGGGAGCTACGGGATCTCTTGGCAGTTCCTGTCCCGGTCGCATGGCACATCGACCGCCGTGACCCGGACGGCCGGGATCGGGACGACCCTGTCGCTGTCCGGGAAGGTCTACCTGGTACGCGGCGATGCCCAGCATGAGATCGCCGCCGGCTCATCGGAGGCCGGGTTGCTCGCCCCAGGCCGCCGGGTCACCGAACGCTTCGACGGCGGCATCGTCCACCAACCCGGCGGCTGGCTCGGGCATATCCCCGAGCGGGACGTACACGAGCTCGGTCTTGTCAACGATCACCTGGGCCCGGTGCCCCGTTACACCGAGCAGACATGGAAACAGCCCGAATGGTACGCCGGGCGGCACTTCGCCAATTACCCCCTCAACTCCCTCGACCCGGCCGGTGCGATCAGGGCCTTCGACCAGGTCATGGGGAAGTTCGGCCTCAACGACACGGCTCGTGACACCTTGCTGACCACCGTGTCCGACCGGACCATCCGGGTCCTCTACCGCGAACTGGTGGGAAGTGGCCACTCGTCACGCGCCAGGGCGGACTTCTTCAACATGGTCAAGCAGGGCGAACGCTGGGTGAGCGTTTCGGTCCAGCTCGAGCGGGTCACGTCGACGTTCGAAGGGATCAGCCACGGGGGCGAATTCGAGGACTTCCGCACCAGGACCGTGACCACCGAGGACAGGGAGAGCAGGGCCACTCGCCGGGGAGCCGCCATCTCGGTCGGCGAAGGCCTGCACACCGGCGACCAGACCGTGCCCGCGGCCGGTCCCAACGCCTCGAGCACGGGAACCGTCCAGGACAGTCAGAGCAGCGGCACGTCGGGCAGCGAGACCAAGGTGTGGTTGTCGATCAGCACCGAGCCGTACGCCTCCTATACGACGGGTTACCGCCTGCGCCTCACGCTGAACAACGATCCTCGGCTGAGCGTGACCGGCGAGGAACAGGAACTGCGCGAGGTCGTCCCGCTGAGCCTCACCGTGCCCGAGGTCCCCGGCGCGGACGAGAGGATTCCCGACCCGGACCTCCCCGTGTCCGCGACGGTCACCGTGCTGCCGGCGGCGGACGTCCGGCCCGACGCGGTGCATGACTGGCACAGGACAGACCTCCCCGGCGGCACCAGAGGCCTGCTGCGGATCCCGGCCACCGGGTTCATGGTCAAGAAGGTCATCGGCGCGGAGAACGTCCGTGCCGCCGCGCAGCTCGCGGTGGCCGAGGCGTACGGCAGCCGCCTTTCCGGCGGGCCACGGACACTCAGGGACGAGGCCCTCACCGGTGCCCTGCGGGAGTCGCGGAAGAACGGTCTCAACCGGCCCGGGAACGCCTCCTCACAGATGCTCCACGACGCGACGAGTGACGCCGCCCTGACGGCGTTCGTCGGTGACGCCTTCACCCGCGACGGCTACGACGTGGCCGGGGTCTATACCAACAGCCTCGTCGGTGGTGCCGACGCGACCATCCGGCTCTTCGCCAGGCCCGACCTCGCCGGGGCCACGCTGCTCGCCGTCACGGACAAGCTCTCCATGGAGGCTCCCGAGAGCACCGCCCGAGGTTCGAGCTTCTCGACCTTGCGCAGCGGGACGAACTCCACGGTCGTCGGCGCCACCGCAATGGTCTCGAACGACCAGATCGGCGGAGTCTTTCCGTCGCTCGCCGGTCTGCTGGTGAGCGAGGGGGAGGCTCAGGGATCCTCACTCGCCGATGGCCTTTCCGACGCGACGAATCCCAAGCCGACTCATCCCCGGAAGTATCTGTTCGCCATTCCGACCGCATGGCTGTCCGTGGCCGGTGTGCACCGCCACATCGCCGACAGTGAGCCGGTCACGGCGATACACGAGCTCCTGCCCGGGACCGATTCGCACGGGCTCCCGCCGGGGGCCGCTCACACCGACAGCTATGTCGTCGCCTGGGTCCGCGAGGACGTGGCGGACGAGATGGGCCTGATCACCGGCCAGAACTTCCCCGCCAAGGTCGCCGGAGCATGGGACAAGGTCACCGCGGCCGCCAATGCATGGGTCGCCGCCGACGAGGCGTACTGGACGGTGCGGCGCTCGCTGGGGGGCCCGGTCGAAGTGGCCGAACGCGAGGTCACGGCGGCCGAGTCCGCACTGAGCGATGCCACCCGTAACGATGCCCCGCCCGAGGAGCGGAAGGCGGCCGCCGAACGGGTGAAGGCCGCGCAACGTGAGCTTCGCGCGGCGAGTGCGGAACTACGCAAGGACCATGACCTGCTGGAGACGCGGTTGCAGGCGGCCAGGCACGCTGCCGCGGAATATCACCGGGTGCGGGCCGCCGCCGACCAGCTGACCCGCTGGCACCGGCTCCCGGCCGAGGCCGCCCGACCCGGCGAGCCGCCTCGGCGCGGCGGGATGGTCGAGCCGCCGGAGGTCACCTTCGAAGCACCGCCCAAGGAGACCAGGCCGGAGGAGACTCCTCTCGAGGACCTCAAGATCGAGGTGCTGGAGGAGCCGAAGGGCGAGGACTCCAAGGTCGAGGAGCGCACGGCTCAGGCTCCCCCACCACTGGAGCACCCCCTGCCCGTCCAGGAGACGCTGCCCTGGCGGCCGGCGGGCGACGGTTCGCCGTGGTTCACTTCGCCCGACGCCGGCACGCTGACCGGGCCGGACGGGCGGACGTACGAGCTTCGTGAACTGCCCGGTGACGGCAGCGGCTTCCACACCTCGCTCGCCGCACTCCTTCAGCGCGACCATCCGCATCTGCCGTGGGTCCAGGACCGGGCCGGACTCATGATCGGGCAGGACCGGCCGAGCATGGGATTCGTACGGGAGCTCAGCGAGCGCCTCTCCGACGGCTGGATCGACGATTCGGCTCGGTTGGACCCGGGCGCCGTCTTCCACCGGACCGAGCTCGAAGCGGCCGGGGTGGAGCTGACCGCCGAGCAGTGGCGTGAGTTCACCGCCTCGGGCGGCCGGATTCCGTCTTCCGCGACGTTGACCGAGGCCCAGCGCCAGAGCCTGATCGCCACTCAGATCCGCGTGGCCCGTCGCTTTGACGCCGCGACCGAACGGCTGGCGGCAACCCGCGCCGCGACGGTGCTGGGCGTCGACCTGACGATCATCCGTGAGGACGGATCGTCCCCCCTCTTCGGCGCGGGCTCCGCGGAAAAGCCGCCGGCGCTGGTGCTCTACGAACGCCGAGGAGGCTACCTCGCCGCCTTCCCGACGAAGCGGGACGAGCCTTCGGGAGGGCCGGCCGACAAGCCGTTGCCACCGTTGCCGGAGGGCTTGTCGGAACCTGAGTCGGCGGTGTTCGATAAGCCGTTGCCGCCGTTGCCGAACTCGGCCGACAAGCCGTTGCCGGCGTTGCCGAACGACGCTCTGGAGCCCCAGGTGGGGGAGCCGGGAGCGGCTACGCCTTCGGCTCACGTGCGGACGGACGATCCGGACGAAGGCGAGTCGGCTCAGGCCCAGGTCCATGAAGCCGTCTCGGAGCCGAGTGCGTCAGCCGGGACCAGCGGCCGTGATGCGGGAAACTCAGCGCTCGGCCCGGTAGTGCCGGAGCCGATCGGCCGACCTCGACTCGGCCCGTTCGCGTCCGAACCGCCCCGGTTGTCCCGCTTCGTCCTTGGCGGCGGCAGCGGCGGCGACGACGAGGTCGTGGACGTGCCACGCGACCTGAATTTCGTCTGGCTGGGCGGGTCATTGCAGGCCGCGGCCCGCGCGAACATCGTTGAGTGGCTCGTCAAGGCGCGCGCCGCCGGGTGGCGGGTCCGGATCTGGACCGATGAGGGAGCGGCCGCGGCCAACGCCGGTTTCCTCACCGAGCACTTCACCGATGCGCAGGCAGAGGTCATGCGGATCACGCCGGCTCTGTTCAACGATCGGCCGGCGGCCCTGTTCGGCGACAGTCGCCAGAAGAAGGTCTACGACTATGGGATCTCGAACCGCGGGTTTGCGATGGCGTCCGACGTGGCGCGCTATGCGATCCTGCGCCGGCATGGCGGTGTCTACGCGGACGTGGACCTGGCCCCGGGTCGGGTCGAGCTACCGCGTGTCGCACCGCGGATGTCGGGTGGCGAGTACGCCATTCCATTCCTTGGACCCCTGATCCGTGACCAGTTCGACATCCTGGCGGCCCAGAGGTATCTCGAGGGACGTGATCAGCATTTCACCGGAGAGCGGCTCGTCGAAGAGGCGGCCCGGCTGAACTATGCGTACGGCCGGCTGGGGAACCAGTTCATCGTCGCGCCGCCGGGATCGCGCTTCCTGGAGCGGCTTTACCGGGACATCCCCAATGTGGACCTGCGCACCCAGATGCGGAACCCGGCCTTCAACCCCCGGCGGGAGGCGGCCGGCTTCACCGGGCCCTCCTTGTGGTCACAGCACTACGGACGTCTCGATGTGGGCCGAATCCGGCCGAAGATCGATCCGGCGATGGTCGAGCAGTGGGCAGGCCTGGGGTGGGTGACGGCGGAAAGCGACCATCAGGAGACAGGGGCTCCGCACATCACCGTCGTCCCCGAACCGCTCGGTCACTGGGCGGAGAACGTCGAGCGGGCGTTCGAGGAGGCACATTGGCGTGCACTGCTCGAAGAGACGCCGCCTCAGTCGCGTCGGCACGTGTGGGCCGATCCCGCGTCGGAGCGTCCGGTGCGGTCGGCGTTCGAAGTGCGCCGGGTCGAACGCAACGGTGACCGGTTGAGTGAGCTGACCGTTCGAGCCCTCCTCAAGCCGGGTGAGGGTGTCAGTGCCGAGCAGCTGGAGGGTGTCTGGCGCCGGGTCAACGCCGGTGTGCGCGATTACTTCAACGACCCGCGGCACCGGCTGCCCAACGGCGACCTCTTGCGCGTCGTCGTCGTACCGGCCAGTGCGTCGCACGCGCCGCACCTGGAGGTCGACGTGGTCGCGCAGGCCGATGTCATGACCCAGCACCAGTGGGTGGTGGGGCAGCGCAGCCTGCTGTATGTGCATGAGATCGCTCACCAACTCGGGCTCCGAGACGAGTACGGGCGCGCCGCCAACATCATCGGTCGCCCTTCGTTGACGATCGCTCGCAGCGCCGAGGTGCAAGGCAGCCTGCTCGGCGACTTCGACGCGCCGCCGCCTGGTGACGACCTGTCCCAGGGCGGGCTGCGCGATCGTCACCTCGCGCTGATCGGCGCCCTCATCGGCGACATCGAGCCGTACACCGGACCGGCCGATGCGGTTATGGAGCCGCGGGGTACGACCAGCACCTCGGGCCTGCCCCGTGCCGCGGTGCCGAAGGACCAGGAGACAAGGGCCGAGGTTCCGGAGGGCCAGAAATCCACGCCCGTAGGGAGCGACGGGCAGATGCTGACCGGACCCCGGGAAAGGCCGGCGGACGAGCCGTTGCCGCCGTTGCCGGAAAGCCCTGTGTCGCACGGTGGCGAACACGTTCCGGCGAGCCGGTCCGAGCCTCGGCCGGTGGCCTCCCATCCGGCTGCGCGGGATTCGTCATCGGTCAAGCCGGGTGAACTGACGCCCCGGTCCGCGAGGGCGGACTCTGGCGGTGAGTCGAACGGCGGGGTCGATCCTGTACGGCTCAGGGCTCTCGGGGACGAGCTCGGAGTCAAGAATCTCACCAATCTGCAGCGTTTGAGCAAGGCGATCGGCCGTATTCCGGACGACATTCCGGACCTGGCCCGGGATCTGAAGATGGCGGACGCGAAAAACCTGTATCGGATCGCGCGGGATCTGTCGATCGACCCGGCCCACCTTGTCGATGTGCTGCCGGATCGGATGAATCAACTTGCCCGCCATCGTGGGTTTCCCGCCCGGCGCCAGGTGGAGAGTCTCGTCGCAGAGCTCCGTTCGTTCTGCGAGAATCGTTTGCTGACCGAAGGCAATCTGGCGTCGGCTTTCAAGCTGGCGCATGAGCATCAGATCCCGTGGTCGGAGATAGCGAGATTTGCGAGCAACGCCCGGTCACACGGGTACCTATGGCGTGACGTCTCCCGGCTTTCCTCCGAGCAGATCCAGAGGCTGCTGCAGGACCCGGACAGGAGCCCGCAGGATCAGCGGCATCCGGAAGAGCCCCGGACCGAGATGCTGTCGGTGCACCTCGGTAACGGCAGGCAGGCGACTGCCTACAGCCTGGCCGGCCCGGATGGTGAAGTCGCGGTCCGGGTGTTCCTGCCGAGCAGTGACTGGGAGGCGGTGCAACGGCAGTGGGCGGGGGGCGAGGCTGAGGTCAAAGCCGACATGACCCACTTCCGCCGGGTCCAGATGGAGTCCGGGGTGGAGCGGCCATTGGCCGCCCCTGAGCCACTGTTCTGGGATCCGGAGTCCAAACCGTTCTTCGTCATGCTGGGTGATGCCGGGGGCATGGTCCTGACCGGTCCCAACGGCGTCGAGGTGTCGTTGACCGTTGAGGCTGTGGTCTCGGCGCTGGATCGGGACCAAGCGCTCGCGGGGCTTGCGCCGAATGCGCCGGTGGTCCTGCTCGGGCGTGGACTGGGCGGTGGCGGATTGGAGTTGCCGCGGGCCCTGGCTCAGGCTCTGCGGCGGACCGTGTGGGTCAATACGGCTGAAGCGCGACTGGCGAGGGTGGGAGACGGCGAGACCACCCTGGATGTGCTCCCCATGCAGGTCGGTGTCGACAGTGAGGGGACCTCTCGCGAGCTCCAGGGTTACTGGATCCGGACAGAGCCGCCCGTGCTCGGCGGTTACGTGCCGCGGGACGCCTCCGAGCGGAGATCCGATGACGAGGAGATCATCAAGGACATCTCGGGTGAGGAGTTGCGGATCGGCGACATCGTCACCTCGACGATCACCGACGCGACAGGTCATCCGGTCGGGCGCTCGTTCCTGGCTCCCGCCGATGTCGCAAGAGACGAGGTGCTCGTCAATGGCTTCAACCCCGACGCCACAATGTATGTGCACGTCACTGGCGATGATGAGCACATTGTCGAAAACGGGCAGCTGGTCATCGACCGGATCCCTCTTGATTCGCAACGCCCCATCTATGTGGTCGATGCGCATGGGGACCCGGGCAGGGTCAGGGTCTATACGAAGGACGGCCCGAGAACCATTTCCGGGCCTTCTATGGCGAAGGTGGTGCGACGGCGGCCGAGCGTTCAGGCGCTGGGCGAGAATGCTCAGATCATGATGTCCGTCTGTTATGCGGGCGCCGAGGCGAATGGCCGGCGGAGTCTGATCCAGGACGTCGGTGATGCCGTCAGGCGGGAGACGTTCGGGCCAACCGGGAGATTCGGTCCTACTGTTGACGAGTCCGACCGGCACGACGGCTTCTTCGTCGGCGTCGACCAGGAGACCGGGCAGCGCAATGCAGTGATCGGCGCGACCCCGCGTGGCCAAGAACCGAACATGGTGGCAAAGCCGGGGCCGAGCTCGGATCCGCGGCCTTCCGGGCGCCCCGGTGAACCCCACCTGTTGGCGGCCGATCGGGCTCGGGTGGCCTCTCCGCGTCCGGATGGGGATCCGCCTGCGGTGGTCGAGACGTCGGCGCCGGGTGTGCATGACAATGAGCCGGTTCGGTCGATACCGGATTTCGGCAGGATATTGACGCCACGCGGTTTGGATGACACGCACGCGGAAGTCCTCGTTCCCGAAGGCGAGGACTCACAGCCGGAGCGGGTCGAGGGTCTGAGTGAGGCTCAGGCGGCTCGGTTGGGTGAGCTTGCTCTGCGGGCTGTGGACATGCCTGCGAATGGTGACTGCTTTTTCCATGCGCTGATCCGGTTGGCGCCTGAGGAGGTGGCCGCGGGGTTGGGTTCTTCCGGGGTTCAGCCGACCCCGGCCGCGGTGCGGGCGCATGTGGCGGACGCGCTGACCCAGGATCTCGCGTTGCCTGAGACGAGCCGCAATCTCTGGTCCCTCCTCGATGCCCAGGCCTTCTATGGGTTGATCGGGGGCCGGACCTCCGATGGGCAAACCCTGACCGACGCGCATCGGCGAATGATCATCGATTCCCTGCGGACCTCCGGGAGCTATGACAATGCGGCGGGTGACATCGCTCCGGTGGTGGCCGGGCAGGTCTTCGGTCTGCACCTGACCGTGGTGCTTGCGGACGGCACCCCCTATGAGGTCGGCGACCCGTCCGGCCGCCCTGTCGTCATGGCCAGGCTGCCGCGGGAGGCCCGAGGCTACGACCACTGGGTCGCCGCGGTGCCGAAGGACGCGGTGCCGAAGGAGGAGAGGGCGAAGGAGGAGGGGGCGAAGGACGAAGGGGTGAAGGCCGCGGTGCCGGAGGCCGCGGTGCCGGAAGGTCAGGAGTCCACGCGCGGAGAGGCCATCGGGCAGGCGCTGACCGGCGGCGAGCTGAAGGCGAGGTTGGATCCTGTACGGCTGAGGGCTCTCGGGAAGTTCCTGAAAGTGAAGGATCTCGCCAACCTGGAGCGTCTGAGTGAGGCGATCGGTCGTCTCCCAGAGGACATTCCGAGGTTGGCCGCGGACCTGGAGATGCAGGACGCGAAGAACCTGTATCGGATCGCGCGGGATCTGTTGGTCGACCCGGCCGACCTCATCGCCGTGCTGCCGGACCGGATGAGGCGACTGGGCCGCCGTCGTGGTGTTTCTGCCCGGTTGTCCGTGCAGCCTCTCGTCGAGGACATCCGGGGATTCTGCGAAAATCGTTTGCATACCGAAGGCGATCTGGCCTCGGCTTTCCATGTGGCGCGGCGCTACAAGATCCCGGAGTCACAGCTGGAGCAGTTCGGGTTGTACGCCCGGGCACGGGGTCATCGATGGGGTGACCTCCGCAGGCTGCCCTACTCAGAGGTTCGTGGTCTGCTGTCGCATGCCGACCAGTTCAGGCGGTCGGGCTTCGAGCCCGGCGACCTCCGCTGGTTCAGCGGGGTGGTCGACGCACCTGGAGCAGAGGAGTTGCGGGGCTTCGCCGGTTTCCTGTCCGACAACAGCGAGACCCCGGCCGGCGTGCGGGCGACGGGCCTGGACAACGCGCGAGATCTGGTGGTCCGATGGCGGCTCGAGCTGACGTGGATTGCACATATGAGCCTCGAGCAGGATCCCAGGACGAGACCGCACGACATTCTTGCGTTGACCCGCCGGTTCGGGGTGGACCAGTACGCCCCCCAGATTGCGGGACTGACCGGGCGGCTCGGCCGGGTTCCCGATCCTGAGGAGATCATCGGGATCGCCGACCGGATGAGAGTGCAGCCACGCCACCTGCTGGAGGTCGCCGCGCTGCTGGGAGTGGACCCGGCCGATCTCCGCCCCTTCGGGGCGATCAGTGCCCTTGGTGGTGTTGACGGTCACGTGACCGTCAACACCATCGCGAACCGGGTGAGGGGCCAGGTCGGGGATATGGGGCTCCGCCTGGAGGATCTCGGCTGGTTCAGTGGGCTGCTCCACGAGAGCCATGACATCCGGTCCTTTTTGGGGGAGTACCAGCGGCAGCACTCGCTCGATCAGCTGTGGAAGAGCGAAAAGACACACGTGCGTGGGCTGGTGCGAGAGTGGGCCGCCGGGCGGCTGGGGATCACCGCGGACGCGTATGAGGAGCTGGCGGCCAAGTCATGGTGGAAGCTCACTGACGCCGTGACATTGCGGAATCGCCTCCGTGGCGGCTATGACCCGGAAATGCTTCATCAATGGCTGCTGCGGATCGATCGTCTCCCGGTGGAACTGCCCGAGTTGGCCAAAAACAGCCAAGTGGAGCCTATCTACCTGTTCAAGCTGGCCTCGGAACTCCAGGCTGATCCGCGTCACCTGGCGCCGTTTGTGGCGGAGTTCGGTCGCTTCCCTGAACCGGAGCACCTCGCATCCGTCCTGCGGGCTTGGTTCGGTCGCCTTGGGGTGGTGCCGGAGGAGTTGGGCCGGTTCGTCGGATTGATGGACCAGGTCGGTCTCAAGTCGGCCGAGTGGTGGGACTTCGGCCGCTACCTCATGCGAACCTCCACCCAGCTCGTGAGCCTGGTCGGTTCCCCCGCCGATGAAGTCAGGACGCTGGTGGATGAGTGGCGCAATTCGGGGTCGGCCAGGGAAGCGTGGCAGCTCGGCCTGTCGGAGGAGGAATACCGGGAGTTCGCCGCGCGGCCTTGGTTTGATCACGACGCGTTGACGCGGCTCGGGCGGGAGCTGTGGATCTCCGACATGAGGGCCCTCGTCGAGTACAGCGCGGGTATCGGAGAGGTCCCCAGCGGAGTGACCGGGCTGGCCGAGCGGCAGGGTGTCAGTGGCCCCTATGAGCTGCTGGAGCTGGCGCAGGAGGTGGGTGTCCGTCCCTCTGACCTGGATCTGTTCACCAAGGTCCCGCGCACCGTCCATGGCGGCCTGGAGGATCTCAGCGCCACCCGGTCCGTGGATGCCGGAGTCGTCAAGGAGATGAGGGGGCGGATCGAGCAGGTCATCGACGAGCTCGGTCTCGAGGGTCCTGAGTTGTCGTGGTTCACCGGGTTGGTGGCCGGGTTCGATCGAGAGGCTGCGGCCTCGTTCCGTCGGTTCCTCGATGAGCGGGGTCTGTCGGTCGGCGCCCTTAGGGAGCGCACGATCGACGGGGCTCGGCAGGTGGTGGCCGAGTGGCAGTCGGGGGTGGGTCTCGAGCGTCTTCGGGAGCTGGCCGGGGGGCGGCCCTATTCTCTGAGGGCCGTGGTGGAGACCGGTCGCCGGCTCGGTGTCCTGCACATGGACCGGTTTGTCGACTATGCCGTCAAGAACGGGCTGACATCGGAGGAGCTCACCGGGCTCCCCGGGCTGGCGGCCAAATGGGGATTCCGCCACGTCAACGACCTGGTCGAGTTCCTCACCGAGATAGGCGCTCCACCACAGAACCTGCGTACCTTCGAGCGCGTGTTCGGTCTCATGGGCCAGTATGGACCTCCAGTGCGGAGCATGGTCGATTCGGTCCGTGGACAGCTGCAGGAATGGGGTCTAAGCGCAGCTGACCTTGTGTGGTTCAGCGGTATCGTCGGATCGGATGCCGTGGCCAGTATCATGGACGGACATTCGGTCGAGGAGTTGCGTAAGAAGCCGATCGAGGACGTCCGGCGAACGGTCGCTCGCTCGCGGTTGGGCACGGAGCCGTTGGTCGATGACCTGGATGTGGTCGAGCTGGCGGCTTTCGCCTATGAGCTGAACCTCGGCTCCGATGCGACGGGACCTCTGGTCGGCATGGTCGACGCGATCGGGCGGATTCCGGTCGAGCTCCCAAGTCTGGCCGCGCGATGGGGCGTGCCGGCCCGTGTGGTGATGGAGGTCGCCCGGGAGTCGGGGTATTCGATGGATCACCTCACCGTGCTGGCCGGTGAACTGAGCTGGCTCGGAGGGTCGCGGTCGCCAGAGCCGGGGCTGGTGGCAACCCGTCTCCTGTCGAGCCGGCTCGAACTTCTCGGGTTCGAACCCGGGGATCTGTCGTGGCTGGCCGGTATGACCGACGAGGCCGGACTCCGCATCGGTGACCTGGCGAACTTTCGGCATTTTCTGGAGAACCGAGGACAGTCCATCGACGCCCTGCGGTCCGGACCGGCCGAGCAGGCCCGGGACTGGGCCGCCAAGTGGCACGCCGGATTCAGAGCGCTCGGCCATGCCGACCGGGTGACTCACCTGCGGGGGCGCATCCTGGTGGAGGTCGATGACCGGGGGGACGTGGACACGGAGATCGTCGGCCGGGAATACCTGGACAAGCACCTTCGCAGTGATCTCCAGCGTCTCACTGAGACTTTGAGCCGGGTCCCTGACGAAATCCCTTACCTGGCGCAGAGCCTTTCGCTGAGCCCGGCGACGTTGGTGAGGGTCGCCGCGGCGACGAACATCGATCCGTTCTCTCTGGCCACGCTTTTCGCAACGGACCTGAGATATGTCGAACGTCCTCCTGCCGGATTCGTGCTGGAGAACTGGGCGGAAGGTTTCGTGGAGGCTATGAGCGGCATGGGCCTGGGAGGCCATGGCCATGCGCAGGTGGCAGACTTCCTCCACCTGTTGACCGGCCGCGAACTCGAGCCCAGCTCGCGTATATACCTGTCCCTGAACCGGTTCCTTCATGGCAGAGGCTTGTCCGTTCTGGGCCTGATCAGCCGAGGACCGCGAGATCGCCAAAGTGTGGAGGCCGACTTCGAGGCATGGCGTCGTGAAGCGGGGCACGAGGAGAACGCCTCCTGGACAACGAACGAGCCCGGCGAGATATCGGCGCCTGTCCCGGAGGGTCAGGCGCTTGCGGTCGGCGAGGCATCGGAGCCTGACCCGGCCACTCTGGGGAGGCTTTTCGCGGAGCTCAACCCGGAGTCGCTTCTGGGGAGGCTTTTCGCGGAGCTCAACCAGGAGGCGCCCGAGGCCGTGGGGGATCCGATGCCCACCTATGGGGGCATCGCCAACGACGACACGTTGCTGCTGCTGGGCTCTCCTCCAACGTACGCGGACGTGATCGCGGACTCTCCGCGGCACGACCCTCCGCGCTACGCGGACGCGATGGCGGAGTCCGAGGATGGGCGCGGCCCGGGGCAGGACGGGAATGTCTCCTCGGTGACGAATGAGCTCGCTCCCGCAGCCGGGGTGCTGCCGGGAAACACCACGTCCTACGTGAACGTGCTCGCCGAGCGCTGGGGGGGCGATCCGGAGGTCATCGCCGATATGGCGAACAGATTGGGCGTCCCGCCGGAAAGTCTCGAGCCGATCATGCCGATGGTCCTTCAACTAGGCGAGAGCCCGGAGCCTGGGCCGATCGAGAGGCAGATCCGGTTGCTGCGGGACGCCGGCGCGGTGGCGGGTGTGCTCTCCGACGGTCACCGGTCCTGGCTGTTCGGATTCGCCGCAGACCTCAACGGGGCCGCTGGTGGTTCCGCCCAGGCGGGCCTGGTCCAAGCGCTGGACTTCTGCTTGTACGCCAAGGAAATCGGGGGGTATTCAGTCGACCGGCTCTCAAGGATGTCGTCTGATGAGCTACGAGACATGATGGCCACTATGCGAGAGCTGTACCACTACGAACCCCCGGTGCAGCGGCACAACCCGTCGGAGCCAAACCTCTCTCTCCGTCGTCTGATCGGCCGATCCCTGGGCGGCGCCATGAACACGCCCTGGCAGCATAAGGAGACGGTGGAGGATCTGGTGGATCTGGCCCATCGCATCGGGACGACGGACCTCGAAAGCCTGCTCCGTTTCAGTAACCGGCTCCACAGGTTTCCTGAAGAGCTCCCCGACCTGGCCGTGGAGCTCCAGGTTCCCGCCGACTACCTGTTCAGGGTGGCCTCCGGGTTCGACCTCGCCCCGAACGATCTTCGCGCGCTCCGTGAGGACCTCAGGCGTCTCCACGGCAAGCTGAGGCCGGAGGATTTCAATGTGGACCTGCGCACCCGGCTGTCCGCGATGGGTCTAAGGCAGGACTACGTGGGGCGATTCATTCGTTTGGCCGCCCGGTTGGAGGTCTATCTGGAGGAGTTCCAGGATCTCTCCGACTTCCTTCGGCGCCGGCAGACCACGCCTCTGATGTGGCTCACTACCATTGACGTCTCCCACGCCGAGTTGGTCGTGAAGGCCTGGCGGGAGACACGGGCGAAGATCGCGGATGGCAAGCCTGACCCGGCCACTCTGGGGACGCTTTTCGCGGCGCTCAAGCCGGAGGCGCCGGGAAGGTCGGGACAGTGAAGGTCCGCCTGCAGAACGCAGTGAAAAGGCAGTGAATACCCCCGGTAGCACGTACCGTTTTCTCCCTGATGTGCAATCCGTGACGTCTAGTGCGTCTGAACAGCGATGATGAGGTAGAGATGAACAAGCACGGCGCCGAGGAATCCCCCTCCTCGGAGGACGGCGCGGCGGAGGAGACACCGGCGGTCGTCGAGGCCGTCGTCGGTAACCAGAGGCCCGCGGCGGAGACCTCCGAGGCCGCCCGGGGGTCCTCGGGCACGACCGGGGCAGAGCGGGACGCCGGCCACAAGACGGTGCTCGCCCCGGGGACCATCAACAACACGCAGTCGTCCGCCGGCGAGCCGGCCGAAGCCGGTGACAGGGACGTGGCTGCGGCCACCGATGGCGGTAAGCGAGAAGCCGCCGTCGAGGCGGACGCGGAGAAGCGACCCGTCGCGGAGGCAGGAAAGGCGGCTGAGGAGGCCGGCGTGTCCGGTTCCTCCGCCGGCGCGGATGACAAGGCCGGTCTAGCCGGTTCTTCCTCGGGTGTGGTGGGCAAGGAACCGGCTGACGCGGGGGACAAGGCCGATGACGCCGGTGCCGCGGCGATAGCCGGCAAGGGGGCAGGCGGAGCCAAGGAGGCACGTACCACCGAGGCCGCCACGGCGGCCTCGGTGGTTCCGCCGAGCGGCGCCGATTCCGCGACCGGTGGGCCGCAGCGCCCCGGGCGGCCGTCGGCGCCGGTGCTGGCCGCGGCCGCCATCGGGGGCTTGGTCCTGCTCGGTATCCCGCTGGCCTTCTCCCAGGGTTTCTTCGGGGACGGGCACAAGAAGGCCGCCGCCGCGAGCGGCCTGCCGGGCGGCGCGACCATGGACGGCTACCGCGGCTTCGTGCCGCCGACCGCGGCACCCGTCCCCGGCGCCGCACCTTCGCATCCGGGCCAGCCGGCGACCTCCAACGGAGGGCCGAGCCAGGGCGGCCCGGCGGCCCCGGCAAGCTCGGGCGGCCCGGCCGGCTCGGGAAGCTCGGGTGGCTCGCAACCGGCCCAAGCGCCCGGGCACGGTGCCGCTGGGATCGGCAAGGCACAGGGCATCTTCAACGTCGTGGCCGGCCCCGGCTGCGGCGGTGGGTCCTACAGCCGGGTCGGCTACTACACCAAGGGCAAGTCCGGCTGGCTGAGCGGCTCGGGTGGCTTCTCCGGCCAGGGCTGCAACGGCCGGTTCGACGCGCTCCCGATGTCCGGTTCGGACACCAGCCACGACTCCGGTCTGTACGCGCTGTGGACCTTCGACCCCGGATCGCACACCCAGTGCAAGGTCCAGATATACATACCGAACAAGAGCGACAGGGTCTATGTCGGCGGCAGCCCCGCGCACTACTCGGTCCACCAGAAGAACGGGGGAGCCATTCTCGCGGGGTTCAGCTTCGACCAGCCGAGCAACCGCGGCAGGTGGGTGAACGGCCGGTCCTTCACCTCGCATGGCCCGTTCTGGGTCCGCGTGGCCAACATCGGCAAGGACTGGTCGGGCAACAAGAGGACCTACGCCCACGTCGCGGCCGCCCAGGTGCGGGCCACCTGCAGCTGAGCGACAACGGTCCACCGCCGGGCCGGCCCGAACCGAACGGAGAACCACGCGGAGATGCCCCGCCACCTGCTCACGGTCCACCCGGACCGGCCGGACTCCTACCGCACGATCGCGGACGCACTCGCCGCCGCGCGCGGTGGTGCGCTGATCAGCATCTCGCCCGGCCGGTACGAGGAGAGCGTCGTCGTCTCCAAGGTCGTCACCATCGTGGCCGAGGAGGGACGGGGGACCGTGGAGCTGGTCCCGGTGAACGGGACGGCCGTGACGGTCACCGCGGAGGCGGTGATGCTCACCGGGCTGGTGGTCCGCGGCCGTGACGACGAGCACCCCGCGGTCGACGTCCCCTGCGGGCAGCTCGCCCTGGAGGAGTGCGAGATCGCCGGCGCCGCGTGGACGGCCGTCCTCGCCCGTGAGGAGGGCTCACTGGCGATGCGCGACTGCCGGGTCACCAACCCGGGCGGCGCCGGGATCGTGGTGACCTCTCCGGTGGACAGCGTGATCGAGGACTGTGTGGTCGAGGGGCTCGGCACCTCGGCCGTGGTGATCGGAGGGCGCGGCAATCCGGTCATCCGCCGGTGCACGCTACGCGACGCCCGGGGCAACGGCGTGTGCGTCAACGGCCAGGGGCGCGGCACGATCGAGGACTGCCAGATCACCGAGGTCGACCGGCCCGCGATCGCGCTCGAGGACGACAGCGCGACCCGCGTCGTCCGTACCCGCATCCGCGACGTCACCGGCGCCGGCGTGCACATCCTGTCCAAGTCCCGGGTGACCATCGAGGACTGTGAGATCGACGGCACGGGCGGCGACGGCATTACGCTCGACGCCGGGACCGACCCGGTGATCCGCGGCTGCCGGCTGTCCCGCATCAAGGGCCATGGCCTGCGGATCGGCGGCAGGGCACGCGGCACCGTCACCGAATGCCGGATCACCGGGGCGGAGCGGGCCGCGATCCGGGTGGACGGCAACGCCGGGCCGTCCTTCGCCGACACCGAGATCAGTGCGGGCGCGGCCACCGGCGTGGAGATCGCCGGGGGGAGCACCGCGGAGTTCGCCCGGCTGCGGATCATCGACGTCACCGGTAGCGGAGTCGTCGTCTCCGGTGGCGCCAACCCGTTGCTCCGTCATCTCACGGTGACCGGAAGCCGGGGGCATGGCCTCGAGCTCTCCGGCGCGAACGGCCGGATCGAGGACTCCGACATCGTCGACAGCCGGAAGGCCGGTGTCAGGGTGACGGAGGGAGCGGCCCCGCACCTGGCCAGGGTCGTGGTCCGCGCCACCGGCGACATGGGCGTGCTGGCCGGTGACCGGAGCACCGTCACCCTGCGCGACTGCGACGTCTACGAGGCGGCCTCCGACGGTATCTCGGTCGCCGCTGGCGGCAAGGCGGTGCTGACCCGTACGCGGGTGCACGCCTGCCGCCGCAACGGGGTCCTGATCGCCGCGGGCGGATCCGCCGCCCTGAGCGGCAGCGAGGTGTTCGGCAACGACGGCGACGGTGTGCTCGTGCACAGCGCCGAAGAGGTCGGCATGCGCGACTGCACGGTCCGGGACAACGTGCACGCCGGTCTGCGGCAGACCGTACCGAGCGACCGGATCACCGTGGAGGACCTCACCAGCCTGGGCAACGCCGAGGCCGACGTCCACGGTGCGGCGGTGACCGCGGCCGCCCCGGCCGGGCCGGCCGACATGACCGGGGCCTCCTCCGCGTCGTCCGCAGAGGCGGCCGCGCCGGAAAAGGAGGACGGGCCGCTGGCCGAGCTGGACTCCCTGGTCGGACTGGCCGCGGTCAAGCACGAGGTCACCACCCTCGTCAGCCTCAACAAGCTGGCCCGCCGCCGCGCCGAGGTCGGGCTTCCCGCGCCGCCGATGAGCCGTCACCTGGTGTTCGCAGGGCCGCCCGGGACCGGCAAGACCACCGTCGCCCGGTTGTACGGCAACATCCTCGCCGACCTGGGCGTGCTGCGGTACGGGCACATCGTCGAGGTGTCCCGCGCCGAGCTGGTCGCCCAGATCGTCGGTGGCACGGCCATCAAGACCACCGAGGCGTTCACCAAGGCGCTCGGCGGTGTGCTGTTCATCGACGAGGCCTACACGCTCACCGCGCAGGACAAGGGCAGCGGCCCCGACTTCGGCCGGGAGGCCATCGACACGCTCGTCAAGCTCATGGAGGACCACCGCGACGACGTCGTGGTGATCGCGGCCGGCTACTCCGACGAGATGCGCGGGTTCCTCACCTCCAACCCGGGCCTGGCCTCGCGCTTCACCCGCACGATCGAGTTCACCGACTATTCCGTCGCGGAGCTGGTGACCATCGTCGACAACATGAGCCGCCGGCACAGCTACGAGCTGGACGACGACGTGCGCAAGGCGCTGACGGTCCACTTCGAGCGGATCACCAGGGACGCGTCGTTCGGCAACGGCCGCGCCGCCCGCAAGGTGTTCGAGGAGATGATCGACCGTCAGGCGTTCCGGCTGGCGAGCATGGAACGCGCCAGCACCGCGGACCTGTCCCGGCTGGTCCCGGGGGACGTCAGCGAGGCCGCGGCCGCCGCGGTCGACGGGAGCGGAGGTTCCGGGGACGAGGCCGGGCTATCGGTGATGCTGGAGCAGCTCGACGCTCTGGTCGGCCTGCCGGAGGTCAAGCGAGAGGTCACCGACATGGTCAACCTCGTGACCGCCGCCTCCCGCCGCGCCGCCGCGGGCCTGCCGGTGCCCTCGCTGAGCCGGCACCTCGTCTTCTCCGGGCCGCCCGGCACCGGCAAGACCACCGTCGCCCGCTTGTACGGCAAGCTGCTCGCGGCCCTCGGCGCCCTGCCGAAGGGGCAACTGGTCGAGGTCGCCCGCGCCGATCTGGTCGGCCGCTGGGTCGGGCACACCGCGCAGCTGACGAAGGAGGCCTTCGACCGGGCCCGCGGCGGCGTGCTGTTCATCGACGAGGCCTACACGCTGACCCCGTCCGACCGCGGCTCGGGTGACTTCGGCCAGGAGGCGGTCGACACCCTGCTCAAACTGATGGAGGACCACCGCGACGACACCGTGGTGATCGTCGCCGGCTACACCCAGGAGATGGCCCACTTCCTGGCCTCCAACCCCGGGCTGTCCTCACGCTTCTCCCGGCACGTCGAGTTCGCCGACTACACCGCCGACGACCTGGTCACCATCGTCCAGCGGCAGGCGGCGGCACAGGGATACGAGATCAAGGACGAGCTCCTGCCGTCCCTGCGGGAGCATTTCGCGGCGGTCCCGCGGGACCGCTCGTTCGGCAACGCCCGGTACGCGCGGCAGGTCCTGGACACGATGATCACCCGCCAGGCCGGCCGGC
>DASYNF010000272.1:0-22490 GCA_036008685.1 Actinomadura sp.
CGGCGCTCCCTCAAGGTCCGTACCATCATAAGCCGTCGACGACGCAAGCAGAATCGACTGCCAGTCTTCCCCATGGGAAGCCGCCCACACGACCTCTTCCAACAGATCCGCCATGAAGGGCTCCGACCATCTGTCACGCGCCGAAACCCTCTCCGCAGCCCAATAACCGATCACCTGTTCATGATACCGGAAGGCTAGGCGCCAGGCGGGAAGCGATGGTAAGGCGGAGTCATCTCACCATGACCTATCGATGTGAGGAAGCCTTCGGTCCGCTTTAGCAACTGCGCGGCCTCGCGATACTTAGTGTCCAGGACGTCGATGCCACGGCTCGTCAAACTGCTCGGAGGATTGCCCATCTCCCTCCTAAGCGCGGGGATGATATTATTCTTCAGACTATCCCGAGCCTGCTGAATATCACTGATGTGACTGTACGGAGTCCCATCGGGTTTCCGAGCGACGACTTCACCCGACGCCTCGCGGCGGGCCGCCGAATAGTGATTATGGTTAGGCTGACGGTTGATTTCGCCGAGCGGGTCCCTCTTAATGTTCTCCAGCTTTTCGATCGCCCGCCGTGCCTCGTCGCGAAGGCCAAGTTCGCAAGGACTCAGCCCAAGAGGGTCAGCCCATCTGGTGGGGTTATGGACATAACCGTGTGGATCGGATCCACCTTCTAGGCCAAGGCCGAATCGTTTTTCGCCATACTCAAAAACGAGCGCGTCCACCGCACTCAATACCCTACCCGTGAACACGCACGCCGGGACATCACCAAATACATCGAACTTTGGTACAATTCCAGGCGTCGACACTCGGGACTCGCCTATCGGACCCCACGACAAGTCCACAACGAGTACCTGAGCCGCCAGCTCACAGCGTGAATTAACCGTTAAGCAGCTGTCCGGAAAACGCGGGGCGCACCACCCTGAACCTGATCCAGTTTCTCCCCCTGCCGGGCCTGCTCCGCCTTCACTGCCGCCAACTCAGCATGCACGGCACCGAACTCCGCGCGGCAGCCTTCGCCCGGAACCACCCTGGATGTGCTCGACGGAGCGCTACGGCCGTGGAAGCCCGAGCCCCTCGGCGAGCGGTAGGGCTGGAACAGCGGGGGCGTAGCTGGCGCTGGGACTCTCGCAGTCGGCGCTAGGCAGGCAGTAACTGTCCCCCATGTCCCCGATGTCCCCCAATCATCCCTGACCTGCGCAGACCTGGGGGACACCGTAGGGGACACGCTGCCTGTTTGTGCCCCGCGTAGGCTGGAGGCTGGAACATTGGGGGGCGGCGCTCTCTCTGTTTCAGCGTCTTTTATGGTCTCAGTCGTGGTCTCATTCGCTCGTGTACGCCGCCGTCCGCTCCTTTCCTCGTCGCTCGTTGACCGGGAGCAACGGCACTTGGCGATCATTGACGAACGGACATCCGTGGCACTGAAAAGCGGAAGGTCGGCGGTTCGACCCCGCCCCTGCCCACCGCTCAAGATCAGTGAGAACAGCGTCTGACCTGCATGAACGAGGTCGGGCGCTTTTTCGTTGTGTCCGACTGTGACCGGCCGTCGACGGCTGACGGCGGATGGCTGTGCCAAATACGTGCCCAAGTTGTAGGCGCTGTGCGGCCTCGACACGCGCTTCAGGGTCTGACCGCGTCGCCCCCGATGCAAGGGAGTCGTCGCGGTAGCTGGATGAGTTCCACGAGGGTCTCGAGCTCGACTTAAGCGAACCGGCGGCGGGGTCTGACTGGTAGCCAGCGCGGACGAGGTCGCCGCGAACGTTGCCCCTGATCCACTGCTCCGGACCATCACCTGGATTGAGGCCGATCACCTCCAGGCGCTGCCCGCAGCTACGCAGCGTGCTCGCCCACCCAGTCCGGCAGGAGACGAAAGGACACAGACCGCGATCCTTCCTCAACCCGACCATCGATCCAAACCGCAGGTCAGCGCACCGCGATGAGTTTTGAAGCGGTACAGGTCCAGCTAGTACTACAGTCATGTTTTGTGATTTAGATCTGCATGACATTGTGCCGGAGCCAGCGCTTCCAGTAGTGGCTGCTGCGGGCTCGGGTTTGGTGCGTTCGGCGGAGGTCGGACCAGGCGAGTGCATGGTCGAGGGATCGGTGAGCGGCGCTGGTCAGGTGTGCCAGGAGACGGCGGGTCTCGGCGAGGGTGAGGGGGACCAGGCCGCGCCTGCTTTTGGGGCGTGAGCTGCGGTGACGGCGAGGTAGGCGTGCGCGAGCATGGCCAGGGTGATGTGCCGGTGCCAGCCGTCGTAGCGGCGGACTTGATACTGGTCGAGACCGACTTCGTTCTTCGCTGATTGGAAGCATTCCTCGATTGCCCAGCGGGCGCCGGCGACGCCTACGAGCTGCTCAATCGTGGTCCCGGCGGGGCCATAGCACAGGTAGTAGGCCAGCTCCAGCTCGCCTTTGTCGTCGGGTGTGAGGCTGCGGCGGACCAGCAGCCACCGGCCGAAGGAGGCCTGGCCGCCGAGGTCGTCGTCGGGGTGGGGTGCCAGGGTCGCCATCGCCCAGTCATACAGAGGTGGACCTTTGGTGCCCTCTCCTGCCGACAGCCGCTTCCAGGCCTGTTCGGGGGCGTCGGCGGTCACTTCGTCAGCTCGGAGCCCGGTGGTGCCATAGCCGACACCGGCGCGCAGCGACTGGCTCTTCGGAACGGCCACCACGTATCCGACCTGGCATTTCTCCAAGAAGGCACGGAACTTGTGGTCCTGGCCGTAGGCCTCATCGGCAGCGACCCAACCGGCTGGGGCGCCCTCGTCCAACGCTCGCCCGATCATCTCTTGCGCCAGGACGGGCTTGGTCGCGAACTTCGTCTGCTCGCTGATGCCCGCCTCAGCGCAGCGGGGGCGATCGGCAAGCCAGGACTTCGGCAAATACAGCTCGGCGTCGATCAGCGCACGGCCCTTCGTGGACGCATAGGCGAGGAACACACCCAGCTGGCAGTTCTCCACCCGCCCGGCGGTACCGGAGTACTGCCGCTGCACTCCCGCCGACCGAGTGCCCTTCTTGATGAACCCGGTCTCATCCACGATGAGTACGCCCGCACCGTCACCGAGTTCCTCAAATACATATTCCCGCAGGTCAGAACGCATACCCCGCGGATCCCAGCGGGCGTTGTTCAACAGCCGCTGCATCCGGTCCGGACAGGAATCACCCGCCGCCTCCGCCAGCTGCCAACCGTTCTTGCGCTCCACCGGGACCAGCAAGCCCATCACATATCCCCGCGCCTGCCGTCGCGGCTCCACCCGCCCGAACCGACCCGCCACCCGCGAGAACAGATCATCCAGCCCCGACACCCACGACCGAAGGAGCTCCGCTGTCACCTCATCCGACACAACTCAGACTATAGATCACAAAACATGACTGTAGTACTAGGCGCGTGGATGGAGCTGGACGTGGGTCTATTGACCTTGAGTTCGTGCGTTCTCAACACGGCGGCGCAGTAGCTGGACCCACGGGTTATCCGAGTCGGCGGGGTATTCTGCGGTCTGGGCGCCGGGGGCTGTTTCGATTAGGTGCAGGAGGGTCCAGGCCAGCCCGTAACAGTCATCCGGGCCGAACCCGCTGAGGAGGGCCACGGCCTCTTCGTTGGTGACTGGAGCCTCAATCTGTTCGAGGAGATCCTGCGAACGCTGAATCGCTTCGACCGACTGATCCTCGTCGGGCAGCGGTCCCGCGGCAAGGAAGTCCGCGACAGCTTGGCGGATTGACACGGAAGTCTCCTGAGAGCGTGTTCTTAGAGCTTGCCTATTGATCGATAGTAGGCCAGGAGCTTGGTGATGCCCGGATTGAAGTACGAGGGATCGCCGTGTTGAACCTGACCGATTCGGCGAAGGTCCTGGATGTCGCGGGAGAGCACAGTACGGAAGGGCAGACCGGCCTCGGCGGCCTTGGTGACCCGGCCCTTGGGACCGTAGGTACGGGTGAGCGTATGGTCCGCATGGGTCATCACAATCGCTCCGCCATCGCGGCGGCTGGTGAACTCGGCCGCGGCCTGGGGCATGTGGTGCGGGGTGAGGCCGTCGCCGGGCACGCCTGGGTCGAGGTCTCCGAAGCGCCCGGCGTCGTTCTCGTGGACGACCTTGCACGCGGCGAGGCCAAGTGGGTCGATCCACGCGAGCGGATTTTTGACATAGCGGTGCGGGTTAGGGGCCGGCCACAGCCCGAGAGGGTCGGCAGAGACGTACGCCGCGGTATCCGGATCGTAGTACCGGTTGAGGTTGTAGTGCAGTCCCGTTTCGTCGTCACGGTACTGTCCGGGGAAGCGCAGCGGGCAGTCCACCTCCGCCGGAGAGGAACTGATCGGTGTTCCCCACAAACTGGTGGTCTGGTGCCAGGCGATGCGTCCATCGAGGGTGACCAGTTCAGTCGGGGTGCCGACCAGGTCCGTGACGATCGCGTAGAAGGCGATGTCGATTCGCGCCTGCGATGCGTTCAGCGCCCAGGAGCGGCGGATCTGGGTTACGGCCCGATGACCGCCGGCTTCCCAGTCCCAGCTGGTCGCGTGGGCTCGCCCGTCTGGGGTGGTCGTCACCTGTTCAGCCAGCTGGGTACCGTCCCAGGAGAACCATGTCGCGTCGATGACCGTGCCGCGGTCGTTAACGCGTCTCTTCGAGGTACGACGGCCGATCGGATCGTAGGTATAGCGCCAGGTCCCCTCCGGCGTGGTGGCCGAGACGAGACGGTCCTGGGCGTCCCAGGTATAGGTCCATTGCCGGACCTGGCCGGACAGTGTGCGCCGCACTGTACGCACCAGCCGGCCCTGTGCGTCGTGCTCATAGCGGACGTTCCCGGCCCGGCGGATCAGCGTTCCCGCGTACTCCCGCTCCCCGATCGCGTCGCTGTCGGGAGTCGGGTGCTGCGGTGACGGCCAGGCGGCCTGGGTGAGGTTGCCGGCGGCGTCGTAGGCGTACCGCTCATTCCAGCCCGCCCCGTGCACCGCGGTGACCCGTCCCGCCGGATCCAGGTCGAAACGTCGCGACCCGAGCAGCTGATCCTCGATGCCGACGAGGTAGCCGTCCGTCCGGTACTCGTAGGCCCGGTGCTGGACCTGCCGCGGAGACGACGCGGAACCCGCCATCACCGTCTGGCTGCGCAGCCGATGCGCGGCGTCCCATCGCTGGGCCAGCGCGACGCCCGGCCCGATGAGTCGCTGGATCTCTCGGCCCGCCGGGTCATAGCCGAACCGCATGGTTTGCCCGGCGGTGTGCAGAGCGACCGGCTGTCCCGCCGCGTCATGTTCCCAGACGCTCTCGGCTCCGGATGGCGTACGGCGCCGCACCCGCCGACCGAGGATGTCATAGGCGGAGGCGAGCACCCGCCCGTTGCAGATCTCCGCGGTCACCCGGCCGGCCGCATCACGTTCGAACCGCAGGTCGGCATCCCCGTTCACGGCACGTGCCAGGCGGCCGACCGGGTCATAGGCGTACGTCGTCACTGCGTCGCCGGATCGCTTCTCGACGACGTTGCCGAGCGGGTCCCTGGTGAAACGGACGACCTGTCCGGCGCCGTTGGCGCGTTCGACGAGCTGCCTGGCCGCGTCGTGGGTGTAGGCGAGCACCCGGCCGTTGAAGTCGGCCTCCCGCACCAGGTTGCCGGCGGGGTCGTACTCGTACCGCCACACCAGCCCCTGGGGGTTGGTCACCGACACCAGCCGCAGCTCGGTGTCGTAGCCGAACTCCAGCCGCGCGCCGTCCGGCCCGGTCTCGGCGGACGGCAGGTCGAAGTGGGTTACTTCCGTGCGGGTCACCTGGCCCGCGGCATCGACGTACTCGGCGAGGTTGCCCTCGGCGTCGTAGGACCAGCGCTCGGTCGCGCCGTCCGGCAGGACCCGCCACGCCGGCTTGCCCTCGGCGGTCCAGCCGAGCCGGGTGACACCACCCACCGCGTCGGTGGTCGTGGAGATCCGGCCGAACGGGTCGCGCGTGTAGCGGATGGTGCCGCCCAGCGGGTCGGTGACGGCGACCGGCAGGCCGGCGGCGTCGGTGGCGACCCTGGTCTCATTGCCCGCAGCGTCCCGTGCGGCGGTCAAGCCTCCGCGTTGGTCGTACGCGTATGTGGTCGTCGCACCCAGCGGGTCGGTGACGGCGACCAGATTGCCGCGCTCGTCGTAGTCCTGCCGCCAGACCGTCCCGTCGGCCTCGACGAGCTCGACCGGGAGGTGCAGGTCGTTGTACCGGATCGTGGCCTGCGCGCCGTCCGGCCAGGTGATCGCGATGAGGTCTCCCGCCGCGTCATAGCCGTACCGGACGACCCGGCCGAGCGGGTCGGTCCGGGTCAGCAGCCGGTCGTATCTGTCCCATTCGGAGGTGATCGTGTTGCCGAGCGGGTCGGTCTCGGCGACGACCTGCCCGAGCTCGACGAGCTCGAACCTGGTGGCCTGGCCGAGGGAGTTCGTTGCCACCGTGACCCGGCTGGCGGTGTCGTAGGTGAAGGTTCCCGACAGCGAACCGCCGGCGCCGGAGGTGGCGACGCAGCGGCCGTTCTCGTCGTAGCGGTAGCCGTACCAGCAGCCGTTACGGTCCTCCCACCGTACGATCCGGCCCTCGGTGTCATAGGTGAACCGCAGCGGCAGGCCCGAGGAGTTGATGACCTCGGTGAGATCGCCGTCCTCGTAGCCGAAGCGCACCAGCACCGCGTCATCGGCGTCGCGCAACCGGAGCGCCGTGATGAGGCCCTCGGTCGTCTCGACCCCGATCCGGTAGCCGCCCGAGTGCCGGACCTCGGTCAGGATCCCCTCAGCGTCGTAGTCGAGGTCGATGCGGTTCCCGTTGCGATCGGTGATCGCCCGCAGCGGCTGGCCGTACGCGCCGGCCACCGGAGCGAAGTGGAGGGTACGGCCGGACTCCGGGTCCGTGATGGCATGGCCCCCCTCGCCGTCCAGCCGGAGCGGCCACCTCGGGCCCTCCTCGGGCAGGACCGACACCGTGGCGAACGGGTGCGGATAGCTCAGCACCATGCCGTCCGCGGCGGCGAAACGGACCCTGTCCGGACTGACCTCCAGCCATTGGTCCAGCACCGACGCCCAGGAGGCCCCGAACCAACGGCCGCCCCGGTAGGAGGACACGTGGGTCCGCATCAGCACAAGGGGCAACGTCCCGGCGAGCTCCACGTCGGTCTGCGTGAGCACCATCTCACCGGTGGCGATATCGATGGGGTCACCGCAGGTGCGTCGGCTGTTGGCGGGGACGGCCGTCTTCCGGGGATGGCGACCGCCGAGGGAGCGGCCGGGCCCGTCGCCCACCCGCCTCCGGACCCGGCGCGCGGCGTCGCCGGCATGGTGTCCGCCGCTCTTGAGAAGCTTGCGGAGCAGCGGCTCCGCCGCCTTGAAGATTCCCTTGGCCGCTCCGCCGGATCCGTGGCCGGCGCGGACCCTAGCCATTCAGGATGGCTTGGAGGGCCATGTCGATCAGCTGGTCAATGACGAACTGAGTGATCATCTTGAAGATCGGTATCTCCGCGAGCGAGGCGCCGAACGTCGCCACGGCCGTGGCGATGGCCTGGGCGATCTCGACCGCGAGGATGACCAGCTGCACGATCACGTTGATCTTCAGCGCGAGCACGATGCCCGCGCACACCATCAGGCCGGCTCCGATGACGTTCGCCGCGGTGGTGAAGTCCTCCAGATTGGCCTTCGGAGAATCCTCCTTGCCCCACACATTCCGGAAGGCGTCGATGTCCTCCCCCCGGTTGTCCATCCAGACGCGCTCCGCGTGGGCGTCGGCCTCGCCGAGCGGCCCGCTGTGCGAGGCCGCGAATCCGATCCAGGCGTTGCCCATCTCGAAGAGCTTGGTCTCGTCGGCCTCCGGCCAGGTGTAGCCCAGCATGGACAACAGCGAGATCAACTCGCCGGGAAGCTGAAGTCCCATCAGGTCACCCCAGGATGTCGCGGACGCGGTTGACCTCGACGACGTTCGCCTGCTCGCCCGCCTGATGGTTGGCGGCGACGGTCTTCACGTTCTCGCCGTGGGCTTCCATCTCGTCGACGTTCTCGGCGTAGCACTCGGCGGCGACCTCATAGATCGCCTGGTAGCAGCCGCCGATCAGGAACCCGACGTCGTCGCCGCCCCAGGGCTCGCCAAATGAGGCCAGCTGTCCTTCGAAGGCCTTCCAGTCCGCCCTGAGCTGCTGGGCCGACGTGGTGATCCCGCCCCCGGCGCTGTTGATGCGCTCAGGGTCCACCTCGTAGCCGGTCATGGTCTCCTCGTCTCAGCGCCGTTCGAAACCGTTCATCAGGTCCTGCAGAGATCGGGTGTAGGAGCGCAGCTGTCGCACGCTGAGGTCCTGCGCCTCGCGCAACCGGCCCGTGAGCTCGGCCGGATCGACCCCGCTGAGGGCCGCCCGCTCGGAGGTCTTGGACTCGAGGTCGGCAAGCGCCGCGTTGACGGCGACGACCACCCGCTCGGCGACCTCGTGGGACCCCTGGCGCATCGCGCGCTCACGCACCTCGATCGCATCGATCCGGCCGCCGGCGACCACGACGACACGCACCTGCCGGTCGGCGTCGAAGCCCTCTCCGCTCAGCTCCGGGGTCTCCCCGTCCGGGGGGTCCTCGGTGCGCGTGGAATCGACGGCCTGCCGGGTGAGGCCCAGCAGCCGGTCGAGATCGGTGACCCCGAGTTCGTGACTCATCGCGTCCCCGAGGCGATCCGTGCGGCGACGTCGTTCAGCGTCTGGCTGATGATCGTCATCTGCCGCAGGCCCTGGTCCTGCACCTCCGCCAGGGTGTCGGCGAGCGCGGCCGGATCCAGCACCGGTTCGTTGTCCGCGGTGGCCGACCGCGACCGCAGGTCGGAGAGAGCCGCGTTGACCGCCTCGGCGAGGTGCGTACCGAGCTGGTCGGCCGGCAGCCTCATGACCCGCGGATCGAGCCGGAGGCTCTGCAGGCGTCCGCGTGACGCCACGGCCCGCACCTGTCCGTCCGAGGCCTCACCCGTGCCCTGTACGGGCGCGTCACCACGGCGCCGATCATCCGCACCGGCGTCGGCGCCTCGGGGGCCGGCACGGAGAGCGTCAAGGCTCTCCCGTGCCTCTCTCAGCCGGCGTTCGAATTCCGTACCGCCTTGACCTGCCAAAGCACATCATCCCCAGCAATCGCGACATCCCGCTGAGGATCGTACAGAAACGACCGCGAAGCGGCTAGAGAGTCAGGGGGCGGGTTACCCTTCCCACATGCGGACGCCGCTCTGCTCGGCCTTCTGGTAGTTGGTGCTGGCGGTACGGACGACCTGGCCGAATTCCTTGATGCTTTTGGCCTGTTTCTCAGCGGCCTTGTCCCACTTCGCCTTGGCCTCGAAAAAGGCGTCCCGCGCGTCGTCCTCCCACAGGGCGAGGCCGTTGGCGACCTCGGCTTCGAGCTGGTCGAGAGCCTCGGTCATATTGCGGTGCTGCTGTTGGAATACCTGCTCCGCCGCCTGCATCACTGGGTAGTTCGCACTGAACTGCTCGCCCACGACGTATCTCCCCCTCGCCTTTCTCAAGTGATCACGTTACCGAGTCCTCACCGCGCGGGAAGCTAGCCGCTGGCTCCCGCCGGGACCGGCAGGAGAGCCATGCCCGGGTCGAGCACCGGGCCCGTGGGCAGCAGGTTGAGCAGGTTGGGCGGCACCGGCGTGGCGTTGCCGTTCTCGGCCGAGGTGGAGTAGCCCAGCGCCTTGGCCGTGTCAGCGGACTTCAGCGGATACTTACGGCCGTTGTCGGCGATGAACATGTAGGTGTTGATCGCGTTGACCTGGCCGGCGCCGGGCAGCACCCCGGCGAGCACGCCACTGCCGGGCGGGAGCACGACCTGGTCCACGCCGCCGCCCGTCGACGCCCCGATGGCGGCGGGCAGGTCCTTGCCGCCGCCGATCGTGAGCCTGGCGTCCTGTGCTCCCTTGGAGGTGTCCGGATAGACGACGCACAGAGGCTGGGTGTCGTCGTAGCGCACGGCCGCCAGCCGGGTCTGCGGCAGGTCGTTGGAGGAGATGTGCGTGGCCGACCGGTTGCTGGTCACCGTGTTGGGGTCCAGCGGGGTCTGCCGGGCCAGGTGGTAGGACGCGTCCGACTGGATCAGTGCGGCCTCGATGGGCGACACCGCGGTGAAGCCGTCCTTGAGCAGGACGTACCACTGGTCCTCGCCCCCGTTGAGGCTCTTGACCACGAAGACCTGCCCGACGGTGCCACGGCCGGTCTTGCTCCCGTAGTCCGGGATGGCCGGGGCCTTGAAGTCCGGTCCCGATGGAAGCGCGTTGATGAACTTCGGCGCCACCTGGGCCGGCTGCGGGCTGCCGAGGACCGTGAGGCCGCTCTGCGATACCCGCATCCGCTGGTTCTTCCAGATGACCCAGCTCTCGCTGCCGGTCCCCACGACGACCACGGACGACTCGCCGACCGGCTTGCCGCCCACGTCCCGGCCGGCCACGAGCGACACGACCGAGCGCTGCCGTCCCGTGCCGTCATCGGTCCTGCGCGCGCAGACCGACCAGGGGCTGCTGACCAGCCGCTTGGCCTCCGGAATGGTGTCCGGCGCCCCCGGGATGCCGATCCGGGGGCCGCGGGCGAAGCCGGCGAGCGACTTGGCGGACACCGACTTCTGCGTGCCCTGCTCGCCCACGGCGAGCTTGGCCGAGGCGTAGTTGACGACCGGGCACAGCACCTTGTCCTGCGCGCCCTCGGGAGTGCACCACACGAACCGGGAGCCGGTCTCCTTCTCGATCAGCAGGAGGCCGTCCTTGCGCAGCGAGTCTCCACCGCCTCCGAGGAACACCCCGAGGATGCCGAAGACGGCCGCGACGAGCACGGACACCATGATCCCGGCGAAGGTCCCGACGTTCAGCCGCTTCATCGGCTGCTCGGGATAGTCGGGCTCCCCGAGAATCAACGCCTGTCCGGCGCGCTGGGTCATCAACCGGTGCGCCTGCAGGAGATCCCGCTTGGTCTGCATCGAAACCGTCCCCCTGGATCAGACGAGGCTGCGGATGTACTCGTACAGCCCGGTGACACCCAGCGCGAGCGGGATCAGGCTGACGACCAGCAGCATGTCGACCACATCACCGGCCCGCGCCCAGAACGGCGACACGCGGTTGTCGGGGATCCATGTCCCCACGCCGATGACGATCCCGGCCATCACCAGCGCGGGCAGCAGCACCGTCGCGATGGCGTAGACCTGTCCGGCCGAGTGGGCCACGCTGATACCGAGCAACCCGAGCCCCCACACACCCGGGATCATCAGCCACAGCTTCTGTGCCTTGCCACGGAAGATCCGGGCGCGCAGGAGCAGCGCGCACGAGAGCGCGGCGCACATGACCGGGCTGACCCAGCCTCCCCGGAACGCCAGCGGGATCATCGCTCCCGCGGCGACGAGTCCCATGCCGGACACCCCACCCGTCACGAACCGGTCCGCGGTGACCGTACGGGAGAGAACCTGCCGGCCGTCCACCATGAGGGTGTCGCGCCGGAGGTCCTCCGAGCTGCGGGGCATCGGAGGGAGCGCGACCCTGGCCAGGCTGAACGAGACCCCGGGCAGGAGCGGCGTGAGCGCGAGCGCCACGGCGACGGTGACGGCGGCGATCCCGGCGAGGTCGAGGCCGTCGAAGGCGAGTGCGATCCCCGTCGTGATGGTTCCGAGGAGGGCCGCCCCGGCCACCCCGAAGAAGATCGGTAGCCCGTCGGCGATGGCGAAACCGGCGACCGTCGCCGCGAGGACGACCGCCCCGAAACCGGCGAGCAGATGAAGCGGGCCGAGCTGGTTCAGCGGGGTCGATCCCGCGGGTCCGAGCACCCCGGCGATGAGCGCGTAGGGCAGCGCCATGTAGCCGAGCAGGGCTCCGGTACCGGCGTCGCCGAGCGCCCGGGAGAAGGAGATCGCCGCGATCAGCAGCAGCAGCGCCACGACCCCGCCCGCGATGGAGGACACGAGCCATGAGGGGCTGCCGGACACCAGCAGCGCCGCCGCGCCCACCCCCAGCGCGGCCAGCCCCCATGCCTGGGCGAAGCGGCGGGCCGACTCGGGCCGCCAGCGGCCGGGACGATCGTTCACCGCCGTGGCGACGACGTCGGGGACGTCGTCGAAGGCCATCTCCGGCAGCTGTGCCATACGCGGGCGCAGATAGATCAGATCACCATCGCGCAACCCTGACTGAAGTGGCGTGGACGCCGGTTCGAACGGCGCGTCGTCCAGCTTCTGCAGCACCCAGCCGCCATGCGCGAGACCCGCGTCGGCGAGGTCCTGACCGGCGTAACGCAGCATCGTCGGGAACAGCTCCGCGAACGGCGCGTCCGCCGGCAGTGCCATGTCCACCCGCCGGTTCGGCCCGACGACCGTGACGCGACAGAGATCCGCTCCAGGTGGCGAGTTCACAGCTTCCTCGCAAGTTGTTTCAGTGTGATCATCGAAGGTGGATACTGCCATACAGCCGCTTATGAGTCTCTAGAATGGCAACTCCCACCGGGTGACGCGAATCGGCCGACGGTCTGCAAAAGTTAACACCTGGCGGCGCGGGAGGAAGCAAGCGTGAGCATTCAGATCGTCCGGCGCAAGGAGCGGCGGAAACCACCGCCCATGCCACGCGGCGAGATTCTTCTGGAATCGCCGCCGGAGCTCCCGGAGTTGGTTCCGCAAGGCTTTCAGCAGGTCCTGATGTATCTGCCGATGCTGGCCGGCGGCGGAGCCATGGTCTTCATGGTGGCGGGCCGCGGCGGTGGCGCGATGCAGTACGCCGCCGGTGGCATGTTCGCCGTTTCCATGTTCGGCATGATGCTCGGCCAGATCGGCCGCAACAGCGGTGAACGCAAGGTCAAGCTCAACAACGAACGCCGCGACTACCTGCGCTATCTCAGCCAGGTCCGGGCCAAGGTCCGCAAGGCCGCCAAGCAGCAGCGCGAGGCGCTCGAGTGGGGCAGCCCCCATCCCGGCTCACTCTGGTCGATGGTCATGAGCTCCCGGCTCTGGGAGCGCCGCCCCTCGGACGAGGACTTCGGCAACGTCCGCATCGGGACCGGGGCGCAGAAGCTGGCCGTGCAGCTCATCGCGCCGGACACCAAACCCGTCGAGGACCTCGAGCCGATGAGCGCGGGAGCGCTGCGCCGGTTCATGCGCACCCACGCCAACGTGCCCAACCTGCCCATCGCGACCTCCATGCGGTCCTTCGCCCGGATCGTCCCCACGGGGGACGCGGAGGCGAGGTACGGCATGGTCCGGGCGATGGTCGCCCAGATCGCCGCCTTCCACTCCCCGGACGATGTGCGGATCGCGGTCTGCGCCTCCAGGGAGCACATGCCCTGGTGGCAGTGGATCAAGTGGCTGCCGCACAACCTGCACCCGACCGAGACCGACGCGGCGGGTCCCGTGCGGCTGATGAGCAACAGCATGTCCACGCTCGAGACCATGTTCGGCGCGACGGTCAAGGACCGCCCGCGGTTCCAGCCGGGCATGTCCCGCGACGACCTGCCCTACCACATCATCATCATGGACGGCGGCGCCGCGTCGTACGACTCGCAGATCGCCGCCGACGGCGTCGAGGGCGTCTGTGTCATCGACCTGAGCGGGTCCGTCGCGGCGACCTCCGAGCAGACGATGCTCCGGTTGCACCTGACGCCGGACCGCATCGACATGCTCAAGAAGGACCGGACCGGCAAGGACGTCGCCACGCGGGTCGGCCGGCCCGACTCCTTCTCGCTCCAGCAGGCCGAGGCGCTCGCCCGCCAGCTGGCCGCCCTCCGGTCCAGCGCCAACGCGGGACCGGAGGAGGATGCGCTCTCGGGATCGACGACGATGACCTCCCTGCTCGGCATCGAGGACCCGTTCAGCGTCTCCCCTGATGTGGTCTGGCGCCCCCGGGCGCAGCGGCACCGTCTGCGGGTCCCGATCGGCGTCGACCCCGAGGGCAACCCGGTCAGCCTGGACATCAAGGAGTCCGCGCAGGGCGGCATGGGCCCGCACGGACTGTGCATCGGTGCGACCGGATCCGGAAAGTCCGAGCTCCTCCGCACCCTGGTGCTCGGCCTGGCCGTCACCCACTCCTCCGAGGTCCTCAACTTCGTCCTGGTCGACTTCAAGGGCGGCGCGACGTTCCTGGGGATGGAAGAGCTCAACCACGTGGCCGCGGTCATCACCAACCTCGAGGACGAGCTCCCGCTGGTCGACCGCATGTACGACGCCCTGCACGGTGAGATGGTGCGCCGTCAGGAGCATCTGCGGGCGGCCGGCAACTACGCCTCGCTGCGCGACTACGAGAAGGCGCGGGAGAAGGGCGCCGACCTCACCCCGATGCCGACGCTCTTCCTCGTTCTCGACGAGTTCTCCGAGCTGCTGTCGGCCAAGCCCGAGTTCGCCGACCTCTTCGTGATGATCGGCCGTCTCGGCCGGTCCCTCGGCGTCCACATCCTGCTGGCCTCACAGCGGCTCGAGGAGGGCAAGCTGCGCGGACTGGACACGCACCTGTCCTACCGCATCGGTCTGCGGACGTTCTCCGCACAGGAGTCGCGGGTCGTCATCGGTGTCCCGGACGCCTACGAACTCCCCTCGGCACCCGGTCACGGTTACGTGAAGTTCGGGACCGAGGCGATGACCCGCTTCCGGGCCGCCTACGTCTCCGGCCCGGCCACCGAGGACATGGAGCCCAAGCGCAAGGCGGGCGCCGAGGTCGTCCGGCAGATCGTGCCGTACATCCCGGACTACATCCGGCCGCAGGTCGTCGAGCAGACCGAACAGCCCGCCGAGGAGAACGAGCAGTCGCAGGCCTCGCTGTTCGACGTCGTGGTCAAGCAACTGGAGGGCCACGGCCCGCCGGCGCACGAGATCTGGCTTCCGCCGCTGGACGAGTCTTCGACCCTGGACCAGTTGCTGCCGACCCTCGGGGTCTTCCCGGGGCTCGGCGTGACGACCCAGCACGAGGGCTGGCGCAACCGGCTGCACGCCGTCACCGGCATCGTGGACAAGCCGTTCGAGCAGCGCCGTGACCCCATGTGGGTCGATCTGTCGGCCGCCGCCGGAAACGTCGGCATCGCCGGGTCACCGCAGACCGGTAAGTCCACCATGCTGCGCACGCTGATCGCCTCGATGGCGCTGACCCACACCCCCCAGCAGGTGCAGTTCTACTGCCTCGACTTCGGTGGTGGAACACTGCTCGCCTTCAGCGGTCTGCCCCACGTCGGGGGCGTCGCCAACCGGCTGGACGCCGACCGCGTGCGGCGTACGGTCGCGGAGGTCACCTCGCTGCTGGAGCGGCGCGAGCGTGAGTTCGCCGAGCGGGGCATCGACTCGATGGCGACCTACCGGCGGATGCGCGCGTCGGGCGAGATCCCGGGAGACGGATACGGGGACGTCTTCCTGGTCGTCGACGGCTGGCTGACGCTGCGGCAGGACTATGAGTCCCTGGAGCCGGTCATCACCGAGCTGACCGCCCGTGGCCTCGGTTACGGCATCCATGTCATCGCGACCGTGAACAAGTGGTCGGAGTTCCGTACGACCATCCGGGACCTGTTCGGGAGCCGGCTGGAGCTGCGGCTGGGAGACCCGTACGAGTCCGAGATCAACCGCAAGCTCGCGGCCAACGTGCCGGAGGGCAAGCCGGGCCGGGGTCTCACCCGCGAGGGGTTGCACTTCCTGGCCGCGCTGCCCCGCCTCGACGGTGTCCAGGACGGCGAGAGCCTGACCGACGGCGTGCGGAAGTTCGTCGAGGCCGTGGCCGGCAGCTGGCAGGGCCCCTCGGCCCCGCAGGTCCGGATGCTGCCGAACGTGCTCCCGTTCTCCTCGCTTCCTCAGCCTTCGGAGACGGGCTCGCGGATCCCGATCGGCATCGACGAGGACTCGCTGTCGCCGGTGTATCTCGACTTCAACGCCGAGTCGCACTTCCTCGCCATCGGTGACACCGAGTGCGGCAAGTCCAACCTGCTCCGGATGATCACCAACGGCATCATCGAGCGCTACACGCCCGACCAGGCGCGGCTCATCTTCATCGACTACAGCCGGGCACTGCTGGACGTGGCCAGCACCGAGCACCGCATCGGCTACGCGGCCTCGTCGGCCGCGGCCGCCACGCTCGTCAAGGACATCCATGGCGCTCTGATGAACCGGCTGCCACCGGCCGACCTGACACCCGACCAGTTGCGGGACCGCTCCTGGTGGAACGGCCCCGACCTCTATCTCATCGTCGACGACTACGACCTCGTCGGCACGTCCAACAACCCGCTGGCCCAGCTCGCCGAGCTGCTTCCCCAGGCGCGGGACATCGGACTGCACGTCATCGTGGCCCGCGCGTTCGGAGGCGCCGGCCGGGCGATGTACGACCCGATCATGCAGCGGATCAAGGAGATGGGCTCACCCAGCCTGCTGATGTCCGGTAACAAGGACGAGGGCGTCGTGCTCGGCAACATCAAGGGCCACAAGCTCCCGGTCGGCCGGGGTTACTTCATCGACCGCCGCAGCGGCACGCGCCTCATCCAGACCGCTCACCGCGAGTGACATTCCGAAACTAGAGAGGACGGGCCTCAGGCAATGACGGAGTTCACCCCTGGCGGCGACGACTTCGAGCGGTTCCTGCGTGACATGGAAAGCGAGGCCGGCGAGTTCGGGCGGCTGCAGGAGCGCCTGGACGAGATCGTCGGCAGGGCAGAGGCGGCCGAGGGCCGCATCACGGCCGAATACACCGCCAAGGGCGGGTTGACCTCGCTGGAGATGGACCCCCGGGCCATGCGGCTGCCCGCGGCCGAGCTCAGCCAGGAGATCCGGGCGGCGGTCAACGCGGCCGCCGCGGACTTCCAGTCACAGCTGAGCAAGGTCAGCGGTGACCTCTTCGGCACCCCCGGCGACCAGAAGGCTGCCATGGACCCGTCGGTCGCGATGGCCAAGCTGGACAAGATCGGCAACGCCTTCGCGGGGCAGATGAAGGATCTGCTCCGCGAGCTCGGCGTGCAGCAGCAGCGCTCCAAGGAGGCCATGGAGCAGCACCGGGATCTCCGCAACGACCTCTGACCGAGCCGGACGTCACCCGGCGAGCACGAACAGGCCCTCGGAACATCGCGTTCCGAGGGCCTGTCCTGTTCCGGCCTACGTCCAGGGCCGATATGGCGGCGGTGGAGCCTGCGGACCCGATCCGGGATACGGGCCTGGCGGCCCCATGTACGGCGAGTGCGGCGCAGGGGGCACGAACCCCGGCTGTACCGGCGATCCGGGCGCAGGCCGGCGCGACATCCTCCGGACCTTACGCCGGCCCTCCTGCCAAGCGCGGATGGGCACGATGGCGAATACAAAGGCCGGGAGCATCACCCATTTGAGGATCTCCGTGATCTCAATCGTCTCAGTGATCTTCGGTGCCGGCCGTCCGCTGGGATCATAGGTCACCTCCGCCCTCTCTCCCTCGTGAAGACGCGGTCCGCCCGCCAGCTTGTGGGTCCCCTGAGGACAGGCCATGGAATACCACGTCGTGGAAGACAATGTCTTCTTCGATCCGATGCCGGATGTACTCGTGGTGTGTTCCACCTTGACCACTTGGCACATCACGGTCTTGCCTGTTGTGAGAAGGCGGAGATCGCCACCGACTTGGCTCAGAGCCATGAAACTCATCGCGCCACAGAAGAGGCCCAGCGGAATCACCCAGAGCGCCTTGCCGGCCTCGAGGAACCAGCATCCCGCCGACAGGCACCCCGCCGCCACGAGAGCAACGGCCGCGGCGGAAAGGAAGGAACCGGAGAAAAGCACTCTGACCGTGGCCGCCGCCACCAAGAGCAACAAAGCGGCGGCGACCAGTGTCCAGCCCCACCTCGGGGATGGCAGCCGGGGGGAGGAATCGGTCGATGTCATCGACTCACGCCGTTTCAGATGAACTTGCCGATAAGGGTCAAGATGCCGAAGATCGCCAGAAACGCGAGGATTGCGTAAAACCTTACTACTTTGCGCCGCAGCATGTCCCCGACGCCGTCGTAAAAGGCCTGTTCCTGAGGGTTCAACCCGGGCCGGGGCGGGAGCATCCTCCCGGTAAGGACATGAGCCAGGATTGTCTTTTTCAGCTTGGGGTCAGGTTTCCAGGGGCCTTGTGATCCTGGCCCCTGCGGCCCCTGCGGCCCCTGCGGCCCGGGCGTGTACGGCCCCGCACCCTGCGGCGCTCCGCCGTGCGGCCACGGGGCGTACTCCTGTCCCGGGTAAGCCTGCCCTGGAACGGCCTGACCCGGATGGGACTGTCCGGGGTACTGGCCAGGCTGCGGGACCCCGTAGCCGGGCTGGGGCTGCGGCCCCCCGTACATCGGCCGGTCGTCGTGCGGCGGCGGGCCGTACGGATACTGCGACTGAGGATCGTAGGGGTTCTGTGGTGGAGGGCTGCCCATGGTGTTCTCCCTGTCCTGCGTCGGTGGTCAGCTGCCCGGCATGAGGTCGAGCGCGAGGGGCGCCGCGATGACCAGCGTGCGCAGCGGCTCGGGCAATTGGTAATTGATCTGCAGCGTGTAGGGGTCCGCACCTCCGTCCACGCGCGCGATCTCCGTCCCCTGCAGGTCGGTGAAGATGGAGTAGCGCCCGCCCCTCAGGTTGCGTTCGGTGCTGAGCCCGCTCACCCGGATGGCCTCTCCGGTGATATCGCACATCGGCCGGCCCTGGGCGTCGACGAGCCGGTGGGCCTGTGTTATCCCCATTCCGTCGGCCTGCAGGAAGCTGGCCGCGAACGCGGCCGTGTTGTGCTCCACCCTGCCGATGAGCTGACCGTCCGGAGTGACGATCGCGCAGGGAGGCTGCAAGGCCGACGATGGCTGTCCCTCGGCCCTGTCGACAAAGAACAGGGGGGCGCCGTCAGGTCGAGAGACCTGGACCACCACCCGGGACCTGTCCGACCCGGTACTGAAGAACCGTCCGAGTCCGGTCTTGGGCCGGTTGCCCATCACCTGGGTGCCGTAGGCGAGGAGCGTCCCCTGAGGGTCGGTGATTTGGTAATTCAGCTCGGGGGAAGGCTGCTCCACCTTCAGCACCGGCGAATTGAACAGGTCTGTCATGGCACGGAAGCCTACGTGTGATCCCTCAGCACTGCCCTGAATCATCGGTCCCACGGCGGTGTCTCATCTTTGCTGTTGCCACCCCAGGAGTTGGTCTCGTGCTTGTACTCGTACTTGCCGTGGCCGTCGTTCTTGATCTCCTGGGACTCCTTGTAGACATCGCCGCCCTTGTACTGGCGGCCGACCTCGCCCTTGCCCTCCGACTCGCCGGAGCCGCTGTTGTACTTGGCTTCGCCCCCACCGCTAGCGCCAACACCCGTCGTCGGATCCTCGTAGCCCCCGTTGAGGCCGCCGTAGTAGATGTTCTGGCCCTTCGAGTTCTCCTCCCCGCCGGCCTTTCCACCGCCAGAGATACCGGTCGAGTGTTTGTACTTGCCCTCGACCTCTACGCCCTGCCAGCCACGATCGCCGTATTTGACGTGGGTGCCACCCTCGTACTCGCCACCGCCCGCGGTTTCGCCCTTGACCCCGCCACCGAAGTTCCAGGTCCGCTCCATGTTCCGGTCGGCATCGATGTCGATGGACTTCAGTGCAAAGCCCTTGCTCCCATGCTCGATGTTGACGCCGTCGGTTCTGTTGACCCAGGCGAGTCCGGCGTTGCCGGCGTTCTGCGCCAGGTTGGCGAGGGCCGCGGCGGATCCGGTCGCCTGCGCCTGCATGAAGTCCTGGAGCGCCTTGTCGTTGCCGTTCATCGCCTCGGCGATCGCGCCGACCATGGCGCCACCGGCCATCACCGCAGCGGCGAGCTGTCCCACGCCGGCCAGGATCGCGGTGGCCACATGGGTGATCGTGAGACACGTGGCAGCGAGCTCCAGGCAGACGGTGTAGAACTCGGCCGTCACCACCCCTGTGATCGCGACGAGGGCCGCGCTCGCGAGGGCGTCGAGGAAGCCCCCCATGGTGACGGCGTAGACGGCATAGACCAGCAGGGCGTAGGCGACCACCGTCAGCGCGATGCCGACGGCCAGGCAGAACGCGTGGACGACCTCCAGCTGGGCGCAGAACTCCTCGACCTTTTTCTCATAGGCCGGCCGGTCCTCGGCCGACCAGGCCTGCGCCGGAATGCTCGAGACCGACCGCCGCAGATCCTGCTGGACCTGCATGATCTGCTCAGCGGCCTTACGCCACTCCTGACCCGCCTTGTCGAGATTCTCCGGCTTCCCCTCGCACAACTTGAACTCGAAGCCGATCATCGTCGCCGGCGGAAGCAGTAGTCCCGCGACTATGGCCTCGTCGATGGCGATGCTCATCATGGAATCGGCACTGGAAAGCGCGCTCAAGGTCCTGCCCTTTCGTGTTCTCTCATCTCCGCCGCCCCTGGCTCGGGGGGTCACACCTACTTGACCTTGTTGGCATCCTCAGCGGCCTGGTAGGTCTTCGCCGTCGTGCCGATCCCATTGACGAAACCGTCCATCATCTGCTTGTGGGTCTCCATGTCCTCGAAGACGAACTGGAGAGCGCCGGGATAGGCCATAGAGGCCATCGTGCAGGTGATGCTGAAATCCCCACCTTCGAGGTTGTAGATGTTGTCCGCGTTGAGGGTCTCCCGCACCTTCTCGATCTTGGGAGCGATGTCGTTCTTCAGCTCATCGCCGTGCTTGGCGATGCGCTGGGAATTGATGTGGAGGTCGGTGCCCATCCCCTGCCTTTCCTGCTGCGTTACCGCGTTTTCGCCGGTCGCGAGTGCTGTGACGCCGACGACGAGCGCCGCTCGAGCGCGGCGGCGCGGGTGCCCAGTTCGACGTCGATCCGGGCGCGCGCGTTCCGGCCGGGCTCTTGTTCGCTCTGGTGGAAGGTGAACCGGCCATATCCGGCTACGGGCGTGGACTACCACCCTAGGTAGACCGGTGATCACAATTCAAGCCGTTTCACCAGGTCCGTCACGGCAATGGACACCTGGTGCCGGTGCGATCCTTTAGGGTCCTCTTGATGCCTGGCTGACGGCCTGTGGAGGTTGCGATGATGAGGCTGACGGCGATGGGGGCCACGGCCGGCTGTGTCGTGCTCGTGGCGCAGACCCCGGTGGCGGCGGGCGTCCTGCCGCAGGCGGCACCACAGGTGCAGTGCCAGCCGGAGCCGGGCGCCCCCAAGAGCCAGATCACCGGGGAACCCTGGGCCCAGCAGATCCTCAGCATCAAGGGCGCCCAGCAGACGACCAAGGGCAACGGCGTCAAGGTGGCCGTGATCGACAGCGGAGTGGACCCCCGGCACCCGCAGCTCGCCGGCCAGGTCGCGCGCAGCGTCGATCTGACCCGTACGAACACCCAGGACTGCGTCGGCCACGGCACCGCGGTGGCGGGCATCATCGCCGGCAAGCCGGGCCTCAGCCCCTTCTACGGCGTCGCCCCGGGCGCGAAGATCATCGCCATCAAGTTCGCCGCCAGCGACTCGCACAATGACGACAGGCTGATGATCCAGGGCATCCGCAAGGCGGTGGCCCTGGGCGCCGACGTCATCAACGTCTCCGCCCAGACGGCCACGGACCAGCCGGCGCTCCGGGCCGCGGTCCAGGAGGCGCTGCGCAGGAACATCGTGGTCGTCGCCGCGGCGGGCAACCTCGACCCCGAGGGCGGCGGGCTGCCGACCCCCGCCTATCCGGCCCAGTACCCCGGGGTGATCTCCGTGGGAGCCGTCGACCAAAGCGGGCAGGTCACCCAGTTCACCAACCCGAGGACCCAGGTCTCGGTCATCGCGCCCGGCAAGGAGGTCATCACCACGGCCCCGAAGGGCGGCTACTACAGCAAGGAGGGCACCAGCTTCGCGGCCCCGTTCGTGGCCGGCGTGGCCGCGCTCGTCCGCGAGAGCCACCCCGGCCTGACCTCGGCCCAGGTCAAGCAGCGCATCGAGGCCACGGCCGACGGCAGCAGAGGAATCGGGAGCGGCCACGGGATGGTCAATCCACACGAGGCCGTGACGGCCGTGCTGAGCGCGAACGGTGGTGGCGACGGCCCGGTGGCCCAGGTGAAGCCGGTCAAGATCTCCATGCCGCACCACGCCGACCCGTTCACGCGCAACGTGGCGTTCGGCGTCTCCGGCGGCGCACTCGGCGTCGCCGCGCTCGTCGTGGCCGGCGGGTTCGTCATCCCCCTCGGCCGCCGGCGCGGCTGGAAGCCCGGGCGGGTCACACCGCGAAGTGAATAGGGCCCGCGGCCCCCGAGCCCGCCTGGAGCCGTTCGCCGGCGCATGGCCGTCATCTTCCCGCCATAACGGTCGAGACGGTTACGATCAGGCGGGTGGAACCGAGTCCGGCCGAGCCTGAGGTCCCCGCCGAGGAGTCCCGCAGAAGGGGCGTGACCGCGGCGGTCACGGGCGCGTTCCTGCTACTCACCGCCGTGCTCTGGGCCACGGGCGGGCTGAGGGCCACGGCGAACGGCCCCCTTCGGGCCAAGCCCGGCGTCGCCGTGAACCAGGGCCGGTTCACCGTCACGGTCAAGAGCGCCCGCATCGGACAGGTGAACGAGAAGCTCGGCTCCGGCCGGGTGAGCGCACTGGTCGTACGGCTCACCGTCGTGAACAACGACAAGGAG
>DASYNF010000273.1:0-2467 GCA_036008685.1 Actinomadura sp.
CCGGTCGCCAGTGCGAGGAGCACGCCCGCGAAGATCAGCAGGAGGTTGCGGAAGCTCCGCACTCGCATCTGCTCGTTGCGGGCCTCGGCCATCGAGCCCTGCACCGCGGCGACCAGCCGTTCCCGATCGACCGGCGACATCCGCCGAGCGCCGGTCAGGGCGGCCACGGAGCCGCGCCCGCGCCGTGTGGGCCGACCGGCAACGCCGACCGCGGTACCCGGGGTCGCCGCACCTCCCGCGGCGACCCCGGTGGCCCGCACACCGACGCCCTCCATCTCCAGCACCTGTTCCGCGCACTGGCAGCGCGGATCGCTGGGCAGCAGGTGACGTCGTACGTAGACGACCAGGGTCGCCGTCTGGCCACGTACGTACTCCAGCGGCGCCGCCCGCAGCACGAGTACCTCGGCCACGTCGAGATGAGCGTGCACCCGTTGCACCGCGGCCCCGGTCAGCGCGCCGCCGATCCGTCGCCGTTGCGCGGCTTGGTGCGCGTGCGCGAGTTCGGTGTCCGCATCGGCCAGGAGCTTCGCGGCCTCGGCGTCCAGTCCCTCGCGGACCCGCAAGGAGTCGGCGAGAGCGCGCAGCTCACAGATCCGGGCCAGCGACTCCTCGCGCCAGGAGGAGGTGAAATTCACCGGACGGAAGTCGACCGCCACCGCGTCCGCCCGGTCCGGCTCGCGCTTTCTGTTCATCACCTCCGAGGTTCCACCGGTACGGGGTGCGTGGCCAGGGAAAAAGACAGACTGTCAGCTTCCGGCCAGGGGTGTAACGCTCAGGCGGTCACCAGCAGCAGATCGCCCGCCTGGACGCGATCACCAGCGCCACCCGGACTAGAGCGGCCTCGGTGACAACCAGCGTCTCCAACGCTTCGGCCACCCGCACCGCCGATCTCGACTCCCGTGGTCGCCGACGGTACGGGAGGGCGAGAATGGCCGGGTGGACGATGGCCCATTGGAGCGGTTGCGGCGGATCTGCCTGGCGCTGCCGGAGACGACCGAGCGGCTCAGCCATGGTGAGCCGACCTGGTTCGTGCGCGGAAAGAAGACCTTCGTCAGCTTCGCTGATCATCACCACGATGACCGGCTGGCGTTCTGGTGCGCCGCCCCGCCGGGAGCCCAGCAGGCCTTGGTGGCCGAGGATCCCCGACGTTTCTTCGTGCCTCCGTATGTGGGCGGTCGAGGCTGGATCGGTATACGACTCGATGTGCCGGCCGACTGGGATGTGGTGGCGGAAGTGGTCGAGGACGCCTACCGGACGGTCGCCCCGCGCCGGCTGGTGGCCGGGCTCGACACCTCCGACAGCGAGTCTGCGCCGGATGGCGAGATCGGCTGAGGATGGACAGGCTGAACTTTCTGTGGGATGGGTACTGCTGGACGACGATGGTCCCTCTGGCCGGTGGGCGAACGCCGCCCGGCCGCGTCATAAACGGCCTTGAGGGGGCGGCGAGCGACTCCACGACCAGGGCGGTGCCCCTGTGCTACGCCCCCGAAGGACGAGGCGATCACCTCCTGGAGGATTCTGAGATCGCCTCGGTCGCGTGGACGATCGATAACCTTCCGATCCTGTGGGGGGGCCTGCGGCCTGCGGTGTTCTCCTACTACCAATCGATCTGCGCCGACCCGGACGGGCTCGACGCCGAGGACCTACCGGTCGTTGGATCCGCGGAAGAGCTCCTGCCGTTCCTGGGCATCCGATCCATCAACGTCCACCAGATCTCCAGGGACGGGCGGCCGTACGTGGGCCTGGAGTTCGCATGCCCATGGGACGAGGAGCACGGCTTGGGCATCCTTATGCACGGTGCGCGGGTTGTCAGGATCGGGGGCGCCGACACCGCGTTCCTTCTCTGGATGGCCAAACAGGACAGCGAACGCGATCGGGGCTCGGCCCCATCGCAGATCGACTGATCCACCTTCGATACGGGTCTTGTCCGGCCGCCGCACATCCAGGTGAGCTGACGCGCATCGTTGTCCAGGTGAGGTGAACCGCGTCCTGCCGGCGCTTCCGCCTGAGCAACGTCCTCTCATGGCACCCCTCTATGTCAAGAGACTGCCTTCTCCCGCTTTGGCGAGGGTGGTCTGCTGGGCTCGTGTGTCCGCGAGGAGCTGTCGGTAAAGGACGTCGCTGAGGCGGCGTTTCAGGCTGCGGATTGCTTCCATCGGGGTTTTGCCTTCGGCGAGTTTGCGCTGGTAGAAGGCGCGGCCTTCGGTGTCGTTGCGGATCTGGACGATCGCCATGATGTGCAGCACCCGGTTGATGCGGCGGTTGCCTGCACGGGAGAGCCGGTGCCGGTTGTGATCGCCGCTGGAGGCGTCCAACGGGGCGGTACCGTTCCAGCTCGCCCAGTGGTTGCGGGTGGGAAAGCGGGTGACGTCGACGACCTCGCCCAGGACACGTGCGGCTCCGACAGGGCCGAGGCCATACAGCTCCAGCAGGCCGGTGCCGGTCGCCTCGACCGCTTCACGTAGTC
>DASYNF010000274.1:0-42705 GCA_036008685.1 Actinomadura sp.
AGCCGGTCGACCGACTCGGGACCCACCCGGAGCGGGTAGTCGCCCAGGTCGAAGGCCTCGAACCTTGCCCCGACGGCCGTGGCGGCCTTCTCGGCCTCGGTGTGCCGGATCCGCTTGACGTTGTCCTCGGTCTGGTCCGGTTGCTTCCACAACTCGCCGGACTCACCGCGCTCCCCGTACGACAACGCGACCACGACCGCCTCGCCACCGGCGGCGGTGTGGCAGGCGATCGCCCCTGCCGCGCGCCACACGAAGTCCGCGCTGTGCGCGCCGACCACCAGCATCCGTCGCCCGCTCATCCTGTCTCCCGTTGAACTCCGGGGCGCCCTGGGGCGCCGTCCTGCATCGTCTGATCGGCCATCGCCCTAAGGGCCGTCATCGCGGTAAGCGACGCCATCGTCATAAGCGACGCCATCGTCATAGGCCGCGTCATCGCGGTAGCCGATGTCGCCGCGGTAGCCGGGACCGTGGTGAGCGACGCCCCGGTGAGCGACGCCGGCTGCTCCGGCCCGGCGTTGTCGAGGGTGGTCACTGGCCCGTCACTCACTTGTCGTCCGCGCCGGCCAGCCAGCGGCTGTTGTCGACGGCCATGGTCCGTACGTCCTCTTCGCTGAAGCCTTCCGCGAGGAGCCGGTCCGCCAGCAGGGCCAGGCCGTCCTCGACGGGGGGATTGAAGGGCTGGCCCAGGTCGCTGGAGAGCACGGAGTGCTCAGGGCCCACGTCCCGGACGTTCCGCAGCCAGACCTCCCACGAGATCTTGCCGGTGTAGGGAGTGGTGAAGCAGCGCTCGAGCAGAGCACCTTTCGCGGCCAGCTCACGCTGACGTTCGACCCCGACCCGCTGGGAGGTGAACTCAGGATGCGTGATCACGATCCGGCGTACACCCTCTTCCACAGCCGCGTCGACCACCGAGACGATCTCGGTTGAGCTCAGGTGGCCCGTGGCGAGGGTCATGTCGTGCTTGGCGATGACCTTGAGCACCTGCCGGGTGCCGTCCAGCACCCGGCCATCGCCATCGAGCACGTCCACAGGGTCGGCGGCCATGCCCTCCGCCCGAAGCTCCGCCTGCAACTTGGCCCACATCGGCGGGCGCGCACCCTCGGGGTCCTGAGCCGTGCACTCACGCTGGTTGGCGCTGTCCACGGTGGGCAGCCACACCACCTGACCTCCGCTCCGGCCGGCGAGCTCCACCGCGATGGGGTTCATGCCACCTACCGAACCGTTGAGTGTGATCGCACCGACGGCGCCGAATCCGGGTACCGCGGCACGGACCACCGCGGCACGCTCGGCCGTGGGCATGTAATGGGACTTGAGTACGAAGCCCGCCAGGCCCACCTCGGTGAATCTCGGCGCGAGGGCCAGATCGTCGATGCGGCGGCGCATCACGTCGGGTGCGACGTGGATATGGATGTCGTAGGCGCCGGCCACGAGTTCACGGGCCCGGTCTGACGGCGTCGGATGGTCAGCCATGCCAACCTCTCACTTTGTCGCCATGATGGTAGATGAGATTGTTAACAATCTGGCCGACAGTCGTCAAGGATCTTCGACGGGATATTTCAGCGGCACCGGGTGGATATGTGCACGATCGCCACGGCCGACGACCGCTAAACCCGATGGTGGCGAGATCGCCGGCCTGTGGCCCGCACGGACCACACACCCGTGATCTCACAACGGCCCGTCGCTCCGGGCTCCGGCGAGCGGCTGAATCAAGGCGTCATGATGGCCGACCGGCCCAGCTCCCGTACGGCCGGGATCCACGGGACGGCGACAGCCCAGGCCGGGAGAGGTTCACGGGGCTTCGTGGAACGGCCATGCGCCAGGTCGATGCGTCAGCACAAGACTCCGCGGATCGTTGACAGGCAGGCCCATGGGAGTGGACAAGGCTCCGGGAATTGATGACTGAGCAGGTCCATGGGGATTGCTCAGGACCTTCTGCGGCCGCGAAGAACTGGGAGGCGGCATCCGCGTACGTAAGACGACAGACGCAGCGGGGCCCAGGACTGCAAGATCCTGGCGCGGCCGATGGGGGCGGCTCGGCCAACCAGGTGGCCAAGGCCGGGTATCGGATCACTGACGTGATCGCCGAACGCGACGGCCGCGAACCCGGACCCGAGGACGCGCGGCGGGGTTTCAGGCGGTCATGGATCCAGCGGTCCAGGTCTTTGGACGGCGGCTCTTGGTTCAAGGGCTGGCTGTCTCCCGAGCACACCGCCGTCTTCGAGGAGCTCATCGATCCGCTGACCGGGCCGGCGGGTGCCGGTGATGACCGTGATCATGCTGAACGCACCGGCGAACCCGTCCTGGCATGCGGGTAGGCCCCGGCAGAGCGAGCCGTCACCACGGCCGTCATCGTGCCACGACGCCGGGCGGCCATGACCCTGCCGAATCGACCAACACCCTTGCATCCCTCGCCACTGGCTCTTGCATCCCCCGCCACTGGTTCTAGCTCGAGGGAGTACGGCTCGGAGCTTCCCAGGCACAGCCGGCCGCTCACACCGCCGTCACCACTCAGCCGTTGTCGAGAGTCTGTGGAGGTGATGCCGGACCGCTCCGCAGATCTGGCCTGCATCAGCTCCCCTGATCCGTGTGAACGTCGCAGCGGCTCCGGGCCGTCCGCTGCGGTCTCATTGTCAGCTGATGAGTTGTTGTAGCCGGCGATCGGCCACGACGCGAGCCGACCACATGCAAGGTCTCCAGGACGACGTCCATGACGAGCACGGCCCCGGTGTCGTCCTGTCGGAAGGATGACCGGCTCCGGTATTCCTGCGAGAGGACGGTCGCCGCCATGCCGGGAGAGGCCGCGTCCGGCTCGATCTCATCGACGGGCAACCTCCAGGCGGAGACGGTAGAGGCATAGGACCAGCCACCGCTCGCCCACCCTGTCCACAAGGTCGTTCCGACCGGCTGCCCACGTCGTCACGGACCTGGAACGGCGACGGATCCACGTCGGGGGTTCGCGGCTGCGCAGGTCCGCCAAGGTGCCTCGGCCCGCTCGCCGTACCCCCGCTCGAGCTGACGACAGCCGAGGGCACCGGGCTAGCGCAGCAGGATTCTGCCGGCGGACCGATCGGCCTTTCGCAGTGCGTCGACGACGCTCGTGAGATGCCCGCGGGCCGCCTGCTCGGCGGCCTGCGGGTCATGAGCGCAGATCGCATCGATGATGGCCTGGTGCTCCGGGAGCGAGACGGCCGGCCTGCCCGGCTGCATGGCCAGCCCGAACTGGTGCCGTACGCTCTGCGCGCGCAGCCGCTCGAGGACTCCCGCGGCGGTGGTCTGACCGCTGAGTTCGCGAATCCGACGGTGCAGCAACTGGTTGGCCTCGGAGTAGCCGAGGACGTCCCCCTCCGCGACCGCCTGGGTCATCCGGGTGCCGATGGCGCGCAGCTCCGCCGCCTCGGATTCCGATACCCGCTCGGCGGCCTTGGCGGCACACAGTCCTTCGACCACCATGCGGACCTCGGTGATCTCGATGGCCTCGTCGAGGGACACCGCACGCACCCGGGCGCCGCGGTGTTGTACGCGCTCCACGAGGCCTTCGTTGGTCAGCTGCAACAGCGCCGATCGGACCGCGCTCCGGCTGGCCGAGAAGCGCTCTGAGAGATCCGCCTCCACCAGCCGCTGATCGGGCACGAACTCGCCCCGGGTGATGGCGTCCCGGATGGCCTCCACGACCGGGACGGAGCCGGCCCCCGGAGCGTCCTCGGCCGGGCCCTCATGGTCGGCCGTCGGACCGAGTTCCCCTTGAGCTCTTTGCACGTGCCCTCTCCCGTGTGAGCCGCCGGCCTGACGACGTCACGGTCAGACAAAATGGTGAGCGATATTGTCACCAATTTTGTTGCTAGGTTAGCGTAGCGGCGCTGCCGCCGAGGCGAGGAGTGAACGGCTCATGGAGTCTGTGCAGACCGGCGCTCTGTGCGTTGCCGTGCTGGGCTTGGGCGAAGCCGGCGGTGCGATCGCCGCCGATCTCGTCGCGACCGGCGTACAGGTCCGCGGATACGACCCGGCCAAGGCCGCGCCACCGGGCGTCCTCGACACCGGGAGCGAGGACGAGGCCGTGCGCGGCAGTGATCTGGTGCTGAGCGTCAACAGCTCCTCGGCCGCCGTGGAGGCCCTGCGGGCCGGGCTCGGCGGCGCCGGGCCTTCCATGCTCTGGGCCGACCTCAACACCGCCTCGCCCGACACCAAGCGCCGCCTCGACGAGATCTGTGCCGCGGCCGGCCTCGAGTTCGTCGATGTCTCGCTCATGGCCCCCGTACCCGGACGTGGGCTCCGGACCCCGATGCTGACCTCCGGTGGCGGTGCCGGCCGCTATGCCGGCCTGCTCACCCCGCTCGGCGCACAGGTCGAGGTCATGGACGGACCCGCCGGGCTCGCCGCCGAGCGCAAGCTGCTGCGCAGCGTGTTCTTCAAGGGCCTCGCGGCGGCGGTGGTCGAGGCGCTGGCGGCCGGTCGTGCGGCCGGCTGCGAAGACTGGCTCCGGGACAACATCGCCGACGAGCTGACCCGGGCGAGCAGCGCAACGGTGGAACGCCTCGTCGAAGGCACCCATCGTCACGCCGTACGCCGGGCCGCGGAGATGCAGGCGGCCGCCGACATGCTGACGAGCCTGGACGTGCCACCGCGGATGAGCCTCGCAAGCCGCGATCTCCTCCAGGAACTCGCCCGCAAGACCGTCCACCCCGAGCAGTAGGGGCGACAGGGGTCTGATCTGCTAGTGATCTGGTGGGCCCAGGTGGACGTGAACCACCGGCCTCATCGTCGTCAGTGGAGGAAGGGGCCCAGGTCGGCGACTCGCATGCGTCGCTGTCCTGAGGTTATCCATCCACAATCGGCCAAGGTCCTCCAGATCACGCACGGCCTTTGACGCATGCCTGACGCATACCCGGAGAATTCGTGTTCGACCACGCGTCCGCGCCCATTTTCACCGGCTCCGACGGCGACCAGGCCGCGGGGACGTCCACCGATCACGGATTCGTCCACACCTGCGTATGGCCGTGCTCCGGCCACCTCACCCGCCCTCGGCCGACAGCGCGGGAGCTGACAGCGCGGGACCTGGTATATCGGCTCCGGCCACACCGTCGGTTCCCGCCGCAGATCATGCTGCACACCAGGACGAACCGGCCGGGCCAGGTCAGGGCCGCGTTGCCCGACGTACGGAGGCGATACGGAGGGGATACCAACGGGACCACGAACGGAAAGAGCCCCGCCGCCCGAGGGGGCGGCGGGGCTCTGACCTGCTAGCGCTCTGGTGGGCCTAGGAGGACTTGAACCTCCGGCCTCATCCTTATCAGGGATGCGCTCTAACCGGCTGAGCTATAGGCCCGGAGTGCTGCTGCGCGAGGCGCAACGAGAATGGAGATTACCCCATCTCGGCCGACAACGCGAAATCGTTTTCCTCGCTGCTCAGCCAGCATACCGGGCCGAGCCTACTCGGCCTCCTTCAACGTGACCTCGACGCCGCCCACGAGGTCGGCTGCCATGTTGTAGATCATGGCGCCCACCGTGCACAGCGCGGTGATGAAGAGGACGTTCAGGGCACCGACGAGCGCCGTGTAGCCGAAGACGCGCGTGAAGGAGAACCAGCTCGCCGCGTTGAGGCTGTTCTGAGTGGAGCCCTGCTCCCGGGTGAGCTCGTTGACCGTGGAGCTGATCGCGTCGAAGACTCCGAGCAGCGACAGCACCATGTAGAGCACACCCACCGCGACGAGCAAAACGATGAAGCAGACCAGCGACATGGCGAAGCTGAACTTCATCACCGACCACGGCTCGAAGCGCGAGAGCTGCAGGTGAGCCTTGCGCGGAGACTTGCCGCCCGCGGCTCCCCCCTTGGCGCTCTTGGCCTTCGCGGCCCTGGCCAGACCGGCCAGCCGATCCTTCGGGCTCATGCCCGCCGAAGACGCCGGCGTCGACGTCACCGAGGACGAGCCTGTCGCGGCGGCGACGCCGTTGTCCGTACCGCCACTCCCGACGTCATAGGACATGCCGGCCGTGCCGGAGCTGTCTGCCGACACCGAACCACCCGATTCCGCCGCTGAGTTCCATAGACCGCCGGTCCCGCCGGTCTCGTCCTTGTGCCCAGTGCTCGCCGAGTCACCGGAGGTGGCCGGCGAGTCACTGGAGTAGGCATCCTCGCCGAACGAGGACGTCGCCGACGAGGACGACCACCCCGAGTCGGTGTCGGTTTCGGCCGGCGAGGTGCTGCTGGAGGAGAACGAGGTGCCCGAATAGGAGCTGTCGCTCGAATAGCCGGCGCTCGATCTCCAGCTCGAAAAGGAGTCCGCCGAGGAGGCGGTGTCGCTGGAGTAAGACGTATCGCTGGAGTAAGACGTATCCGTCACGTAAGCGCTATCGGCCGAGTCGGTGCCATCGCTCGAGTAGGACGTGCCCGAGTAGGACGTGCCCGAGTAGGACGTATCGCTCGAGGAGTCCGAATGACCACTGGATGAATCGGTCGAAGACGGCAGATCCTCATCCGACGTGGCCGAGTCGGCAAGCGAATCCGTCACTCCGGATGACGAGCTCCAGCTCATCGTCGATGTGCTGGAATCGCCATCCGCGTTGTGGTCTTCGGCGGTGGAGCCGTCTTCCGTGGTGGAGTCAGACGAGGTCTCCGGGCCGGCCGAGCCGGCTTCCGCGGTGTCGGGGTCCGGTTCCCCGGTCTCGGGCGCCGGAACCTTCAGGGTCGCCTCGTCCCTGGCGGTGCCGGCCGCGGCGGTCTTCCGCGGCTTGCGCCCGCCCGTACGGGCGCCGCCGGAACCGGACTTGGACGTGCTCCGGCCTGCTGGGCCTTTACCGCTGGACTGGGCACTCACGCGTCCTCCTCCGCTGTCGACCCAAAGGTGTCCTCAGTGCGGGATGAGTCACTCAGCCTCGATCACCTCGGCCTCGACCACCTCGGCCACATCCGGGTCCGCTATCGCCTCAACGTTCCTGGCGATCGCCACGACGCTGTCACCATCAGCAAGGTTCATGAGACGTACTCCCATGGTCTGTCGCCCCGATTGCTTTATCTCCGCGGCGCTCGTCCTGATGACACCGCCATTGGACGTCATGCCGAACACCTCATCGTCCGGACGGACCATGAGAGCGCCTACCAACTTGCCGCGGGTTTGCACGATCTTAGCGGTCAGAACGCCCTTACCACCCCGGCCTTGCAGCGGATATTGGTCGATCGGAGTGCGTTTGGCGTAGCCGCCTTCCGTGGCGACCAGCACGTCTTCCTCACCGTCATGGACGACATGCATGTCCAGAACGTCCTGGCCGTCGTCGAAACGCATCCCGATGACACCACTCGTGGCCCGGCCCATCGGACGCAGTGATTCATCCGAGGCCCGGAACCGGATCGCCTGGGCGCCGGTGCTCACCATGAGGAGATCGTCCTCGGGGTGCACGAGGCGCGCGGCGATGACCTCGTCGTCCTCGGTCAGGTTGATGGCGATGATGCCGCCCGCACGTGGCGAGTCGAAGTCCGACAGCGCCGTCTTCTTGACCCGCCCCTGCCTGGTCGCGAGGACCAGATAGGGCGCGACGTTGTAGTCCCGCAGGTCCAGGACCTGGGCGATGTGCTCGTCCGGCTGGAAGGCCAGGAGGTTGGCCACGTGCTGACCACGCGCGTCGCGGCTGGCGTCGGGGAGCTCGTAGGCCTTGGCGCGGTAGACGCGGCCCTTGTTGGTGAAGAAGAGGATCCAGTGGTGGGTCGTCGTCACGAAGAACTGGTCGACGATGTCGTCCTGCTTGAGCTGCGCTCCCCGTACGCCCTTGCCGCCGCGCCGCTGAGCGCGGTAGAGGTCGGTCTTGGTGCGCTTGGCATAGCCGCCACGCGTGATGGTGACGACGATGTCCTCCTCGGCGATGAGGTCCTCCATGGACACGTCGCCGTCGAACGGAATGATCTCCGTACGCCGCTCGTCGCCGAACCGCTCCACGATGGCCGCCAGCTCATCGCGGACGATCTGCCGCTGCCGCTCGGGGGAGGACAGGATGTCGTTGTAGTCGGTGATCTCCGCCATGAGCTTGTCGTGCTCGTCGGTGATCTGCTGTCGCTCGAGGGCGGCCAGCTTGCGCAGCTGCATGTCGAGGATGGCCTGCGCCTGCACCTCGTCGATCTCCAGCAGGCCCATCAGGCCCTGCTGTGCGGCGGAGGCCGACGCGGAGCCGCGGATCAGCTTGATGACCTCGTCGATGCGGTCGAGAGCCTTGAGCAGCGCGCGCAGGATGTGCGCCCGCTCCTCGGCCTTGCGCAGCAGGAACCGCGTCCGGCGGACGATGACGTCGACCTGGTGTGTGACCCAGTAACGGACGAACTGGTCGATCCGGAGCGTCCGCGGGACGCCTTCGACCAGCGCGAGCATGTTCGCGCCGAAGGTCTCCTGCAGCTGGGTGTGCTTGTAGAGGTTGTTCAGCACGACCTTGGCGATGGCGTCGCGCTTGAGCACGATGACCAGTCGCTGGCCGGTCCGGCCGGACGTCTCGTCCCTGACGTCGGCGATCCCGGTGATCTTGCCCTCCTTCACCTGCTCGGCGATCTTGAGGGCGAGGTTGTCCGGGTTGACCTGGTAGGGGAGCTCGGAGACGACCAGGCAGGTCCGGCCCTGGATCTCCTCGACCTCGACGACCGCGCGCATCGTGATGAGGCCACGGCCGGTCCGGTAGGCGTCCTCGATGCCCCGGCGGCCGACGATGAGCCCGCGGGTCGGGAAGTCGGGCCCCTTGACCCGCTCGATCATCGCGTCGAGCAGCGCGTCGTCGGAGGTCTCGAAGTTCTCGAGATACCACTCCACGCCGGCCGCGACCTCGCGCAGGTTGTGCGGGGGGATGTTGGTGGCCATGCCGACCGCGATACCGGCCGCACCGTTCACGAGCAGGTTGGGGAAGCGGGACGGGAGTACGTCCGGTTCCCGGCTGCGGCCGTCGTAGTTCGGCGAGAAGTCGACGGTCTCCTTCTCGATGTCGCGCAGCATCTCCATGGCGAGCGGCGCCATGCGGCACTCGGTGTAACGCATCGCCGCCGCCGGGTCGTTGCCCGGCGAGCCGAAGTTGCCGTTGCCGTCCACGAGCGGGTAGCGCAGCGACCAGGGCTGCGCCAGCCGGACCACGGTGTCGTAGATCGACGCGTCACCGTGCGGGTGGTAGTTGCCCATGACGTCGCCGACGACGCGGGCACACTTGAAATAGCCGCGGTCGGGCCGGTAGCCGCCGTCGTACATCGCGTACAGCACCCGGCGGTGCACCGGCTTGAGCCCGTCGCGCACCTCGGGCAGCGCCCGGGCGACGATGACCGACATCGCGTAGTCGAGATAACTACGCTGCATCTCCACCTGGATGTCGACCGGTTCGATGCGGTCGTGCGTGGGGGCGCACTCGCTGGTCACTTCAGTCACGTGAAGTCCTCTTCCAGATAACCGTGATGGTCGTACGGCCGCGCGTCATGCACGGCGATCAGACGTCGAGGAAGCGCACGTCCTTGGCGTTGCGCTGGATGAACGAGCGCCTGGCCTCGACGTCCTCGCCCATGAGGACGCTGAACAGCTCGTCGGCCTGCGCGGCGTCGTCGAGGGTCACCTGCAGCAGCACCCGGTGCGCCGGGTCCATCGTGGTGTCCCAGAGCTCGGCGGGGTTCATCTCACCCAGGCCCTTGAAGCGCTGTACCTGGTCACGGGGACGCGGGTCCCGCTTGCCGCTGGCGATGCCGGCCTGGATCACCGCGTCCCGCTCCCGGTCGGAGTAGACGTAGTCCACGTCCTGACCGCGGGGATCCCACTTGATCTTGTAGAGCGGTGGCTGGGCCAGGAAGACATGGCCGGCCTCGACCAGCGGCTTCATGAACCGGAACAGCAGGGTGAGCAGCAGCGTGCGGATGTGCTGGCCGTCGACGTCGGCGTCGGCCATCAGGATGATCTTGTGGTAGCGCAGCTTCTCGATGTCGAACTCATCGTGGATGCCGGTGCCCAGAGCGGTGATCATCGCCTGGACCTCGTTGTTCTTCAGCACCCGGTCGATACGGGCCTTCTCCACGTTGAGGATCTTGCCGCGGATCGGCAGGATCGCCTGGTACTTCGGGTCGCGGCCGCCCTTGGCGGAGCCGCCCGCGGAGTCACCCTCGACGACGTAGATCTCCGACTTGGCCGGGTCGGTGGACTGGCAGTCCGACAGCTTGCCGGGCAGCGACGTCGTCTCGAGCAGGCTCTTGCGCCGGGTCAGGTCACGGGCCTGCCGGGCGGCGAGACGCGCCCGCGCGGCCTGCAGCGCCTTCTGGATGATCTCCTTGGCCTCGCCCGGGTTGCGTTCGAACCAGGCGCGCAGGTGCTCGTTGCACACCTTCTGGACGAAGGACTTGGCCTCGGTGTTGCCGAGCTTCGTCTTGGTCTGGCCCTCGAACTGCGGGTCCGCGAGCTTGATCGAGATGATCGCGGTGAGGCCCTCCCGGACGTCCTCGCCGGAGAGACGGTCGTCCTTGCCCTCCTTGAGCAGCTTCTGGCCGAACGCGTAGGTGTTGACGATGTTCGTCAGCGCCGAACGGAAGCCCTCCTCGTGCGTGCCGCCCTCGGCCGTGTTGATCGTGTTGGCGAAGGTGTGCACGGACTCGGAGTAGGAGGCGTTCCACTGCATGGCGACCTCGAGCGACATGCCCTTGACCTCGTCGCCGAACGCGACCACGGAGTTGTGGACCGACTCCTTGGCGGCGTTGATGTGCCGGACGAAGTCCTCGATGCCGCCCTCGTAGCAGTAGGTCACCACGCGCGGCTCGCCGTTGACGTGGTCGGGCCGCTCATCGCGGAAGGTGATCGAGAGGCCGCGGTTGAGGAACGCCATCTCCTGGAGCCGGCGCGACAGCGTCTCGAAGTTCCACTCGACGGTCTCGAAGATCGTGGCGTCCGGCCAGAAGCTGACCTGCGTGCCGGTCTCGTCGGTCGGCTCGTCCTGGGAGATCGGAGCCGTGGGACGGCTCATCTCGTACCTCTGCCGCCAGACGTGCCCCTCGCGGCGCACCTCCACCTCGAGGCAGGACGACAGCGCGTTCACCACGGAGACGCCGACGCCGTGCAGGCCGCCGGAGACCGCGTAGGACTCGCCGTCGAACTTGCCGCCGGCGTGCAGGGTGGTCAGGACGACCTCTACCGCGGGGCGCTCTTCACCCGGGACCAGGTCGACCGGGATGCCACGGCCGTTGTCACGAACCCGCACCCCGCCGTCGGCCAACAGTGTGACGTCGATGGTGTCCGCGTAGCCGGCCAGTGCCTCGTCCACGGAGTTGTCCACGACCTCGTAGACGAGGTGATGGAGTCCGCGCTCTCCGGTCGAGCCGATGTACATACCCGGGCGCTTGCGCACCGCTTCCAAGCCTTCAAGGACAGTGATCGAGCGAGCGTCGTACGCCAAGGGAGATCCTCCTGCCGGGGACACCCGCCGTGCACGTGCCCCGTAACACATTTAAGGGCGCCCGTACGTACGAGCGGCCCATCCAACGGCGCAGTGTCCTGAACCCACCTCATTCTATCCGGTCAACGGGCCAAAAGTGGCACTGACCGGGGCTGAAGTGGCGTGTGGCGGGCGAACTCGGCGCGCTTGGCACCCCCCTACTCGTCCGGGGGGCTCCCCGGCCGTGTGTGGCGCTGAATGCGTGACCCGGCGGTAGCCGTACGAACACGCTAGCGAACGCGCCAGGCTCCCCGGCGGCGGGGCGCGGACGCCGGCCCGATGACCTTGACCCGGCGAACGGTTCCGTCCCCGAGCTCCTCGTTCAGCCTGCGCACGAGGGTGGACGCGAGCAGCCGCAGCTGCGTCGCCCAGGCGGTGGAGTCGGCCGTGATCACGAGCTCGCCGTCCTCGAACCGCTCCGGGATGGTGTGCTCGGCCAGCTCTGGCCCGACGATGTGACGCCAGTTGCCGAAAACCCCGCCCACCGCGGCACGCTGCTCCCAGCCCCGGTCGGCGAGCAGGTCGTGGATCGCGGCGCCGAAGGCTCGCGGATCGCCGCCCCGGCCGCGATCCCGGATGGGCCTGGGCGTCCTGCGGCGCTGCGACCCGGGTACGGAGCCGCGCTTTCTGGCGTCGGCCTTCGCCTGCGCGAGCGCCTCACGGGCGAGCTCTATGCCCGACATGGTGGATGGCCGCGCCTCCGGCGCGGCGGCTCGGGACGCTCCGAGGCGACGGCTTCCCTCGTCGCTCGGTCGCTCGTTCCTCGGTCCAGCCGCCGCCGCGTCCCTCGCGGGCTCTTCAGACAGGGCATCGGAAGGCTCTTCGGGATCTTTATCGGCTTCATCGGGCACGTGAGACCTCCCCGTTCGCCACGTCGAAGGCCGCGCCGCTCAGCTCGCCGGGAACATCCGCGGGAACCGCGGCCGTCACGAGCACCTGCTCCGCGGGGGCCACCATCTCGGCCAGCCGCCGGCGACGACCGGTGTCGAGTTCCGCGAACACATCGTCCAAGATCAGGACCGGGTCGTCGCCGTCCGCTCGTAGCAGCTCGAAGGCCGCGAGCCGGAGCGCGAGGGCGAACGACCAGGACTCACCATGGCTGGCGTAGCCGCGAGCCGGCAGGTCGCCGAGCCGCAACAGCAGCTCGTCCCGGTGCGGGCCCACCAGGCTCGTGCCGCGTTCGAGCTCGCTGCGACGCATATCGGCCAGCCCTTGCCCCAGCGCCTCGACCAAGGCCGCGCGGTCCGGGCACGATCCGGCCGATGCCCCGGGGTCCCGATCGCCCCGGCCCATCGCGCGGTCCAGGGAACTCTGGTAGATCAGCTCGGTGGCACCGCTCGGCGCGAGCGCGTCATAGGCCTTGGCGACCATCGGGCTCAACTCCGTGACCAGCTCGAGCCGGCCGGCGAGCAACTCGGCGCCGGCGCGGGCGAGGTGGGAGTCCCACACGTCCAGGGTCGCGAGCATCTCCGACCGGGGCGCACGCCGGTGCGCCGCTGCGGACTTGAGCAGGGCGTTGCGCTGTTTGAGCACCCGGTCATAGTCGGATCGCACGCCGGCGAACCGGGGAGCCCGCGCCGTGAGCAACTCGTCCAGGAACCGGCGGCGCTCACTGGGATCGCCCTTGACCAGAGTCAGGTCCTCCGGAGCGAAGAGCACGGTACGCAAGATCCCCAGTAGGTCCCGGGTCCTGGGGACGGGCGACCGGTTGAGCCGCCCCCGGTTGGCCCGGCCCGGGTTGATCTCCAGCTCGATCAGCGCGCGGCGGTCATCGCGGACGACCGCGGCACGGACGATGGCCCGCGCGCTCCCGTGCCGTACGAGCGGCGCGTCGGTGGCCACCCGGTGGCTGCCCTGAGCGGCGATGTAGCCGACCGCCTCGACGAGGTTGGTCTTGCCCTGCCCGTTCGGCCCGATGAAGGCACTGACCCCAGGGTCGAGCTCGAACTCCACGGCCGCGTGGGACCGGAAGTCCTGGAGGGTGAGGTGGGCGAGGTGCACGGCTTCGAGGGTAGGGCCTCCGCGTGGCCGCAGTGGCCAGCGGAGAGCACCTCCTTCTTGTCCCCATACTGTGGACGTTTGTCCCCATACTGTGGACGAACGCCCACAACTCTGTGGAAGACCGCCGATGACGTCGCGGCAGATCAGGCCAGCGGCTCGACCGGGTGGCCGCCGAACTGCTTGCGGAGGGCAGCGACGATCTTCATCGCCGGCGAGTCCTTCTGCCGGGAGGCGAAACGGGCGAACAGCGAGGCGGTGATGGCCGGCAGTGGCACGGCGTGGTCCACAGCCGCCTGGACGGTCCACCGGCCCTCGCCCGAGTCCTCGGCATAGCCGCGGATCTTCTCGAGGTTCGGGTCCTCCTCGAGGGCGCGGTTGAGGAGCTCGAGCAGCCAGGACTGGATCACCGTGCCCTCCTGCCAGCTGCGGAAGGTCTCGGGAACGTTCTTGACGACGTCGCTCGCGACCAGGAGCTCATAGCCCTCGGCGAAGGACTGCATCATGCCGTACTCGATGCCGTTGTGGACCATCTTGGCGAAGTGGCCGGCGCCTACGGGACCGCTGTGGACGAAGCCGAACTCGCTTTCCGGCTTGAGCGCCTCGAAGATCGGCATGAGCTGCTTCACATGGGACTCGTCGCCGCCGACCATGAGCGCGTAGCCGTTGGCCAGTCCCCACACGCCACCGCTCACCCCGACGTCGACAAAGCCGATGCCCTTGCCGCCGAGCTCGGCACCGTGCTTCTGGTCGTCCACATAGTGCGAGTTGCCCCCGTCGACGACGATGTCACCCCGCTCAAGGATCTCCCCGAGCTTGTGGATCGTCTCGTGCGTGGGCTCGCCGGCCGGGACCATGACCCACAGCACGCGCGGCGGGGTCAGCCGCTCCACGAGCTCCTCGATGGAGCCGGCATCGCTGATCGCCGGGTCACGGTCGTATCCGGTGACGGTGTGGCCCTTGCGGCGCAGCCGTTCCGCCATGTTGCCACCCATGCGGCCAAGACCGATCATCCCGAGTTCCATGCTCAGATCACTCCTCATGTGGATAAACAGGTGGTTGGGCCCTTGGCCAGGCTAGTTCCCCGTGTTCCGGCCGGGAGTCCTACCCCGACAGCCGAACCGGCATGATCAGGTAGCGGTAGTTGGGGTTGGCCCCCTCCTCCGGCGGCTTGCCGGTGAGCACCGCGGGCTTGGTCGGAGTGGTGAACGACAGCCGGGCGATGTCGGACCCGATCGCCGAGAGGCCGTCGAGCAGGAACCCGGGGTTGAACGCGATGTTGATGTCGTCGCCCTCCAGGTTGGCCTCGAGCGCTTCCACGGCCTGGGCCTCATCGCCGGTACCGGCCTCGAGGACGACCTCCCCCTGGCTGAACGACAGCCGTACGGGGGTGTTGCGCTCGGCGACGAGGGACACGCGCTTGACGGCCTCGATGAAGGGTGCCGTGGCGATCTCGGCCAGCCCCGCGTATTCGCTCGGCAGCAACGACCGGTACTTGACGAAGTCGCCGTCCAGCAGTCGCGAGGTCGTCCGGCGGCCTCCGCCGGTGAAGCCGATCATGCCGTCTCCGGAGCCGCCGTTGCCCCCGAGAGCGATGGAGACCTCCGCACCCGAGGTGAGTGACTTGGCCGTGTCCGCGAGGGTCTTAGCGGGCACCAGGGCGACCGCTGAGAGGTCCAGGCGCTCCGGCTTCCAGTGCAGCTCCCGTACGGCCAGCCGGTAACGGTCGGTGGACGCCAGCGTGACCGTCTCACCCTCGACCTCCACCCGGACACCGGTCAGCATCGGGATCGTGTCGTCGCGGCCGGCCGCGATGGCGACCTGGCCCACGGCGGCCGCGAACTCGTCGCTGCCCACTGATCCGGCCACGGGGGGCATCTCGGGAAGAGTCGGATAGTCCTCCACCGGCATGGTCATCAGGGTGAACTTGGCGCTGCCGCAGGTGAGCATCACCTTGGCGCCGTCGGTGGTCACCTCGACCGGGTGCGGGGGGAGGCTACGGCAGATCTCGGCGAGCAGGCGGCCGGACACCAGCGCGGTGCCGGGCTCCTCCACGTCGATGTCCGTGGTCACCTGGGCCGACACCTCGTAGTCGAAGGCCGACAGCCTCAGCCTGTCTCCCGCCTCGATGTGCATGCCGGCGAGTACGGGTACGGGCGGCCGGACCGGGAGCGTACGAGCGGTCCAGGCGACGGCGTCGGCGAGGGCGTCTCGATCTATGCGGAACTTCACGTGAACCCGCCTCCTGGTGGGTTTGTTGGACTCCGGGTGTGGTGAAAGAGATCAGAGGGGCCCGGGACGCTTGATCCCCAGCTCCTATATGGTTCTGAATTTTTTTCTTGGGGAGAGATAAAGAGCAGTAATCGTCATAGGGGCGGTGGACAGTGTGGACAGAGGCCGTCTTCCCAGGTCAGTGCCCGAATTTTTGTCCACCGACGATGTGCATAGGGAGTGTACGGGCGCACGTCGCCTGAGGATGACGAGATCGTCCCCAACAGTTGTCCGCATCCTGCCCACCGGTTCTCCACCTCTTGTCCGCAGGTTGTCCCCCGCTGATTCACCGAGGCCGGTGACAGGTGGCGAACGGGGCCGTGGTCGTCCCACGGGGTCCCCAGTCCATCCACGAGTCGTCCTCAGGTTGTCCTCAGGTTGTCCCCCGGGTCGTCCACGTCGATCCACAGAGTTTTCCACAGCCTGTGAAAGGTCGCGCACGCAAGCCCGTCCGGTCAGCGGTTGCGGGCTTGCTGCTTGATCCGGTTGGTCAGCTCGGTGACCTGGTTGTAGATGGACCGGCGCTCTGCCATGAGCGAGCGGATTTTGCGCTCGGCGTGCATCACGGTCGTGTGGTCCCGTCCGCCGAACTGTTGTCCGATCTTGGGGAGGGACATCTCGGTGAGCTCGCGGCAGAGGTACATGGCGATCTGCCGGGCCGTGACCAGGACCCGTGAGCGCGAAGGGCCGCACAGGTCGTCGATGGCGATGCCGAAGTAGGTCGCCGTCTGGGCCATGATCGTCGCTGCGGTGATCTCTGGGCCGCTGGAGTCCGGGATCAGGTCCTTGAGGACGATCTCGGCCAGCTGCATGTCGACCGACTGCCGGTTGAGGCTCGCGAAGGCGGTGACCCGGATGAGGGCGCCCTCGAGCTCCCGGATATTGGTGGAGATCTTCGAGGCGATGAACTCCAGCACGTCCCGCGGCGCGGCGAGACCCTCCTGGGCCGCCTTCTTGCTGAGGATCGCGATCCGGGTCTCCAGCTCGGGCGGCTGGACGTCCGTGATCAGGCCCCATTCGAACCGGTTGCGGAGCCGATCCTCCAGCGTCACCAGTTGTTTGGGCGGACGATCACTAGAGATCACGATCTGCTTGTTCGCGTTATGCAGGGTGTTGAAGGTGTGGAAGAACTCCTCCTGCGTCTGCTCCTTGTTCTCGAGGAACTGGATGTCGTCGATCAGGAGGATGTCCACATCCCGGTAACGGCGGCGGAATCCGTCCGCCTTGCCGTCCCGGATCGAGTTGATGAAGTCGTTGGTGAACTCCTCAGAGCTCACATAGCGGACGCGCACCCCGTTGAAGAGGCTTTGCGCGTAGTGGCCCACGGCGTGCAGCAGGTGCGTTTTCCCGAGGCCTGACTCCCCGTACACGAACAGCGGGTTGTAGGCCTTGGCCGGAGCCTCGGCGACGGCGACGGCGGCGGCGTGGGCGAACCGGTTGGACGACCCTATGACGAACGTCTCGAAGGTGTACTTCGGGTTCAGCCTGGCCTGTTCCGGGCGGGCGGCCGGGAGTGGCGCGGGGGCGTGCCGACCGGGGTGACCGGAGGGGCCTGTGGAATGTCCTGTGCCGTCCCCCGCGGCGGCGAGCCGGGGCGGGCGCCAGGGACCCGGCGCCTCGGAGTCGTCGCGGTCCCGGCGGGGCGACGGCCCCGACGGAGGGGTGGGCGCGAAGGGATCGCGCTCCGCGCGGGTGAAGCCGTCGTCATCGGCCCGGCGGGGTGCGCCGCTGTTGCCCAGTGAGCCGCCGAGGGTGTGCCCGGTGATGTGGGAGCGTCCGTGGCCGCCTCCCTGTGGAGGACCGGACTGCTCGTTTTCCACAGGCTGCCCGGGATATCCACCCGGTTGTCCCATGCCGTACGCCGGCCTGTGGTTCTTCTCCCGTGGGTGGTCGCGCTGGAAGGAGCCGGGGGGGCGGGGCTCCTGGCCCCGGCCGTCCGGGAAGGGATATCCACCGGGCGGCTGAGAACGGGGGACGGGGCTGTGGATAAACGGGGGCGCGGGCCGGGGGTCATGGCCGGACGGTTCCGCGGACGACGGCGACCGGGCGGGGTCGGGCTGCACCGTGACCGCGATCCGGATCTCCCGGCCGAGCTCCCTGGAGAGCTCCCGGGTGATGAGGGCGCGCATCCGGACCTCGAAGGCCTCCTTGGCGAACTCGTTCGGCGCGGCGAGCAGGGCCGTGTCCTCTACCAGGGCCAACGGGCGGGTCAGCGGCAGCCAGGCGCGGTAGTTGGGCGGCAGTTCGCCGGCCGAGAGGGCCTCGAGCGTGCGCGCCCATGCCGCGGCAAGGTCCTGACCGTCCATACGCAAGCTCCCCTCCTGACACCCCGGTATGCGGAGTGACCTACTCTCTCACGCGTCGTCCACAGGGTTGTCCACACGTTGTGCACGGTCGCAGGGTCGCTGTGCGATACTCCGCCTCAGGACACCGTCTCGAGGACGGGCCTGGGCCGGGGGAGGGTCCGAGCGGCGCCGGGGGTCCCGGTCGTTCCGCCGGGTGACGGTATCGGGTGACGGTAGTGGCTCCGCCGGGACGGGTGCAAGATGAGCGAGACGAGACGGACCCGAGACCGACGGCCGGACGCGAGGGGCCGGACGCGAGGGGCCCGGACGTGACGGTCACCGTGTGCGGCCCTCCGACGTCCGACCCTCAGCAAGGGTACGGACGCCGTGGCTCCGGCGGTCCCGTTTGACCTAACGGCCGTATAACCCGTAACGTTCTACGGTCGAGTCGCATCGATTGTGGTGACGCATGCCCAAGTGCATGGGCCCTCGCTGCGGGGGATACACACGCGCCCCGTGATGTGACCTCATCCATACGAAGACCTGACCGCAGCACTGGAGACTCGAGTGAGCAAGCGTACATTTCAGCCGAACAACCGTCGCCGCCACAAGAAGCACGGCTTCCGGCTGCGCATGCGCACCCGCGCGGGCCGCGCGATCCTCGCGTCACGGCGGCGCAAGGGCCGCGACCAAGTCGCGGTCTGAATCCTTCCGAACGGACCCGGCGGTGTCTGGACCTGAGAACGCCCGGGCGTGCGACGCCCGGGCGGACCATGGGTCCGCACCGCCGCATCACATCCGCGAAAGGCCGCATGGATTGCGGCATGGAGCGTAGTCATGCTGCCGTCCGCGCATCGGATGCGGCGCGGAGCGGAGTTCACGTTGACCGTCCGGCACGGACGCCGTGCCGGACGGGCCAACCTGGTCGCCCATCTGCTGCGTCGAGATGACGTCCACGCCCAGCCGGTGGCCGGGTTCATCGTCGGCCGTGTCGTCGGCAACGCCGTCGTACGCAACAGCGTGCGCAGGCGCCTCCGCCACCTGGTCGCCGAGCACGTCCATCAGCTTCCGCGAGGTAGCCTGCTTGTGGTGCGCGCCAACCCCAAGGCGGCGACCGCACGCTATGACGACCTGGCCGCGGACCTCCAATCGGCGCTCCAGCGGCTGCTACGCGAGCGGTCCTCTGGCCGGGACGGCGGAGCCCGGACGGACAAGGGGCGGACATGACGGTGAGCGGGCCCACGCCGGCGGCGCGGGTGCTCATGCTCTTCGTCACCGCCTACCGGCGTTTCCTCAGCCCACTGATCGGCCAGCAGTGCCGTTTCCATCCAACGTGCAGCGCCTACTCTCTGGAGGCGCTGCGGGTGCACGGCGCCGTCCGCGGCACCTGGCTGACGGTGCGGCGCATCGGCCGCTGCCATCCGTTCAACCCCGGCGGGCACGACCCGGTGCCGCCGCGAAGGGCGCTATGACACCGTACGAAGACCCTCAGCCGCGCGGAGAGCGGCCCCCTCTCACCCAGCACAAGGAGCTGACCGGTGACTCTTGATCCGTGGTACCGGGCTGTCGCCTGGGTGATCGTTCAGATTCACAGTGGTCTCAGCCTTGTCTTCGATCCCGACAGTGGCTGGGCCTGGGGTGGATCCATCCTCCTCCTCACCGTCCTCATGCGACTGCTGATCTTTCCGCTCTTCGTGAAGCAGATCCACGCCTCACGCAAGATGCAGGAGCTGAACCCCCAGGTTCAGGCGCTGCGCAAGAAGTACAAGAGCGACAAGCAGCGCATGAACCAAGAGGTCATGAAGCTCTACCAGGAGGCCGGAGCCAACCCGCTGTCCGGCTGCCTGCCACTGGTCGTGCAGATGCCGATCTTCATCGGCCTGTTCCGGGTGCTCAACGGCATCGCGACGGCGAAGGACGGCAACGGGAGCCACGGCATCTCCGCGGCACTCGTCCACAGCGCCCAGCATGCCCCCATCTTCGGCGCCTCCATCTCGACCAAGTTCCTGGAGGCCTGGAACGCCGGGAAGATCAGCGGCCTCATCGTCTGTGGTGTCGCGGTGCTGATCAGCTCGATCACCACCTACTTCAGCGTGCGGGCGAGCATGAGCCGCCAGCCGGCCATGGACGCCGACAACCCCATGGCGTCGGCCCAGAAGATGATGGTCTACATGGCCCCGATCTTCGGTCTGTTCGGTCTGGGCTTCCCCCTCGGCGTGCTGATGTACTGGGTGACCTCCAACACCTGGACGCTCGCGCAGACGCACTACATCCACAAGCGCTACCCGGTCACGGAGAACGGCAACGGGCAGGCCGCCACGCCCGCCAAGAAGGGTGCCAAGGTGGCCGACGCCACCCCGGCTCCGTCCGGCGGGTTGCTCGCAAAGCTGAAGAAGGAGCCTGAACCGGTCGCCGTGCCGGAGCCGGAGGCCAAGCCGAAGGTGATCCGACAGCAGCCGGTGAAGAAGCCGCGCAGCAAGCGGAGTGGATCCCCCAAGCGCTAGATTTTGAACCAGCTACGCGAGGAGGACACGTGAGCCAGGCCGATACCGAGGTCGACGTCGAGGCACTGGAGCAGGAGGGCGATATAGCCGCCGATTACATCGAGGGCCTGCTCGACATCGGTGACTTCGATGGCGACATCGACATGGACGTCGAGGGAGAGCGTGCCATGGTCTCCGTGGTCGGCGGGTCGCTCGACGAGCTGGTCGGAAAGCGCGGCGAGGTGCTCGAGGCCCTGCAGGAGCTGACCCGGCTCGCGGTGCACCGCAAGACCGGCAACCGGACCCGTCTGATGCTGGACGTCGGTGGCTACCGGGAGCGCCGGCGGGCCGAGCTCACGAAGCTCGGTGAGGATGTCGCGGCCGAGGTCGCCCGGGCCGGCGAGCCCAAGCCGCTGGCACCGATGACCCCGTTCGAGCGCAAGATCGTGCACGATGCGATCGCCGCCGCCGGACTGCGCAGCGAATCCGAGGGCGAGGAGCCGGACCGCTACGTGGTGGTCTTCCCCGTCTGACACCTCCGAGTCGGCCAACGGCCGCGATCCCGCATCGAGCGGGGTCGCGGCCGTTCGCTTTGGCTCAGGACCCCAGGTGCCGGGTGGCCCTGCGGACGTGCGGTGCCGTGGGGTCCACCTGTTCTTCCGCAGGCACGGACGGCTCACGTCGGCCATGGGGGTCCACCTGCTGTACGGGCTCTCCGGGCCCGGGCTGGGCGTACGGCTCGGGCTCGGCACGGACGGCCGGCTCGGGCCGGCGGTGGACGTGTGGCGCGGACTCGTCCGGATGGAGGTGCGGAGTGAGCTCGTCCGGGTGGGCGTGCGCTTCGGACCCCTCCGGGTTGAGGACGTAGACCGGTTCCTCCGCGACCTCGGCGATCTGTGCCCGCCGCCGTGGGCGCGTGTACATCAGGGTGAAGGCCAGGTTGGCCAGACCGACGAGGAGCAGAATCCAGCCGATCATCCGGACATCGATGCCGGTGAGGGTGAAGCGCGTCGCGAAAGCGAGGATCGCGCCGATGGAGATGAAGGTGAGACTGACTCCGAGACCCATTGGGGGGTTCTCCTTCCGAACACAATCGGGGGTAAGCGGTCGGTCGGACGGTGAGCGGGCCGGCCCACGCCGAAGAGCGAGCCCGCCTCCTCTGAGTCCTTGTACCCATTGCCCGGGGAACATGCCGCCGGAGCATTGCTCGGTGCGCGGCCGGTCCGGTCTATGGGACGATTCGTTCAGTGGGACTTTCACTACCGGCTCCGCCGGAGGCACGGGACATATTCGGCGACTCACTGCCGCTCGCCGAGCGATATGCGGAGTTTCTCGCGGACGCCGGCCTTGAGCGCGGACTGCTGGGTCCTCGTGAGGTCGACCGGCTGTGGGATCGGCATCTGATGAACTGCGCGGTCCTCGGCGAGGCCATACCAGAGCGGGCCAGCGTGATGGACATCGGTTCCGGCGCGGGACTGCCGGGCCTGGTCCTGGCCATCGTCCGGCCGGATCTTTCCATCACCCTGCTGGAACCCCTGCTCCGGAGGACCACGTTCCTGTCCGAGTGCGTCACCATGCTCGGGCTGGACAATGTCGAGGTGCGGCGTGGCCGGGCCGAAGAGGTCGTCAAGGACTACGCGGTCGATGTCGTGACCGCTCGCGCGGTGGCCCCCCTCGAACGGCTGGTCCGCTGGGCGTTGCCGCTGCTGCGTCCTGGTGGCGAACTCCTCGCGCTCAAGGGGGAGCGGGCGGCCACGGAACTCAAGGAAGCCGGACCTGTTCTGGAGAGGTTCGGTGTCCGTACGGCCGAACTGCTTCAGGTCGGCCACGGTAAGGTCGAGCCTCCGACAACGATTGTGCGCGTGGTCGCCGAACACGCTCCCCGGCGGACCGCCGCTTCTCAGCGGTCAAGGCGGCGGAAAGGTTTCACATGAACACGGCACCAGGATTGGGTTGGCCTGGCCACGCCGATGACCCCCCGAAGTCCGACGGCGGTCTCGGATGGCCTGTTGGACTTGCCGATACACGAGAGCAAGAGACTCCGGCAATACGACATTCCGCCATGGAGGCGATAGTGAGGTCGGCGAACACCCCTGCGACACAATCGGCCGACCCGGCCCCGGAGCAGCCCCCCGAGGCGCCCGTCGACCCGGCCGCCTCGGCGGCGCCGGACGCGCCGTCGGCACCCCCCGCTCTGAACACGCCCTCCACGACGGCCACGCCGCCCGTCTCGAAGACCCCGGCCGCGAAGGCGCCCGCCGGTGACGGCACCTCCCGGCGGGGGGCCTCGAAGGGCGCCGGCGCCAAGGCCGAAGGAGGGGGCGTGTCGTCGGGGCACGCCTCGTGGGGGAACACCCCTTCCGGAACCGCGGAGACCGGCTATGTGCCGACGAACGGCCGTGGCGCCAGATCTCCGGCCGCACGACGAGGACCTCAGCAGGGCGAGTCGGAACTGGTCCGCGAAGCCCTCAAGAACGCCACTGTTTCACGGGAAACATCGTCGCCCGAGACTCCGTCGCAGACCACCGCCGCGGCACTCAGGGTGATGTCCAAGCGTGGGGACGGAGAGTGGCCGCGGCCGGCGCACTGCCGTGTCATCACGATCGCGAACCAGAAGGGCGGCGTGGGCAAGACCACCAGTTCGGTGAACCTCGCCGCGTCACTGGCGATGCACGGAGCCCGGGTGCTCGTCATAGACCTCGACCCCCAGGGCAACGCCTCGACCGCCTTCGGAGTGGAGCATCACGCCGACGTCCCCTCTGTCTATGAGGTCCTGATCGAGGACGCCCCGCTCAGCGAGATCGTGGTGGCGGCTCCGGACATTCCGAATCTGTACTGCGCACCGGCCACGCTCAACCTCGCGGGTGCGGAGATCGAACTCGTGTCGAAGGTGGCCCGGGAGTCCCGGCTCCGTCGCGCGCTGGACGCGTATGACAAGACCACGTTCCACTACGTCCTGATCGACTGCCCCCCTTCTCTGGGACTGTTGACGGTGAACGCGCTGGTCGGTGGCGATGAGCTCCTCATTCCCATCCAGTGCGAGTACTACGCCCTCGAAGGGCTCGGTCAGCTGCTCCGCACGGTGGATCTGGTGAAGGCGCACCTGAACCCCGATCTGAACGTGTCCACGATCCTCCTCACGATGTACGACGCCCGCACGCGGCTGGCGGCTCAGGTGGCCGAGGAGGTCCGTGAGCACTTCGGTGGGGTCGTGCTGAATACGGTGATCCCCCGGAGCGTGCGTGTCTCGGAGGCTCCGAGCTATGGGCAGTCGGTTATGACGTACGACCCAGGGTCGAGCGGTGCGCTCGCCTACAACCAGGCCGCCGCGGAGATGGCCCATCAGGAGGTGCAGTGAGTCAGCAGCGACGAGGACTCGGCAAGGGTCTGGGCGCGCTCATCCCCACCGGGCCGGTGCCCGGGAGTGAGCCGTCGGCGAACCCGGCCGAGTCCGTGGCACTCGCGCAGGTCGACGGGGCGCGGTTCGCCGAGCTGCCAGTGAAGTCGATCTCCCCCAACGCGCGGCAGCCCCGGCGGCAGTTCGACGAGGAGGCGCTCGAGGAGCTGGCCGCGTCGATCGGGATCGTGGGTCTGCTGCAGCCGGTGGTGGTGCGGGAGACCGGGCCTGAGCGGTATGAGCTCATCATGGGCGAGCGACGCTGGCGCGCTTCGCAGGTCGCCGGGCTGGAGAGCATTCCGGCGATCGTCCGCGAGACCAATGACAACGACATGCTGCGGGACGCTCTCATGGAGAACCTGCACCGCCAGCAGCTCAACGCTCTCGAGGAGGCGGCCGCCTATCAGCAGCTGCTCGACGACTTCGGCGCGACTCACGAGCAGCTGGCGACGCGGATCGGGCGCTCGCGGCCGCACATCTCCAATACGCTCCGTCTGCTCAACCTGCCGCCGGCCGTGCAGCGACGTGTCGCCGCCGGGGTTCTGAGCGCGGGTCATGCCCGGGCTCTGCTGTCCCTCGACAACGTGGAGGCGCAGGAGCACCTGGCTCACAGGGTCGTGGCCGAGGGCCTCTCCGTCCGCACGGTCGAAGAGATCATCGCGACCCGGGAGGCGGAGCCGAAGGAGTCCGCCCCCCGGAGACCGGTCACTCGTAGACCGACGGAGCCCGTCCTGCGGCAGCTGGCGGACCGGCTCTCCGACCGATATGACACAAAAGTGTCGGTGGACCAAGGCAAGCGCAAGGGCAAAATCGTGGTCGAGTTCGCCACAACGGAGGACCTCGAGCGGATCATCAAGGTCATGGCTCCGGAGGCCGCGGATTTCGTCGACCCAGAGGGGTTCTGACCCTCCACGTCGGCCTCGGAGCGCCCGGGCGGCCCACAGCGGTCGCTTCGGGCGCTCTTTTTTATGTACACGGAGGGAAGGGGAGCCGGACGTTCACGTCACCTTGACCGTGCGCTGGTGAATCCCCTCGTGATCGCGTTCGGGACCGCTCCCAGGTCTGCGTCCGGAACGGTTCCACGTGAAACATCACCGACGCGCGGGAAGATCCAGAGCCGGGACCGGGCCGTGCCCTCTCCGATACGATGCCTCTTGGGCCCGACCGGCTATCGGGAATTTCCATGAAGGCGATCCGGATCAGAAGGGTGCCCGCCCGTGTCGCGTCGTCTCGTCAGTGTCACTTTGGACAACCTCGATGATCTGCCGCGCCGTTGCCGTCGTTGCGTCTTCTGGGAGCTCGACCCCGTGAGCCGGGACCGGGCCGCGGAGGCCGGCGACCCGGCGCTGGAGAAAGAGGCGTGGATCTCGTCCACTCTTCTGGAGTGGGGGAGCTGCGGCAAGATCGTATATGTCGATGGGGCCCCCGCCGGCTATGCGCTCTTCGCGCCGCCGCTCTACGTACCCCGCTCCGTGGCCTTCCCCACCAGCCCGGTCAGTGCGGATGCCGTCCTGCTGATGACCGCTCACGTGCTGCCGGAGTTCGCGGGTGGCGGCCTCGGCCGGATGCTGGTGCAGGGCGTGGCCAAGGATCTGACCCGGCGCGGGGTCAAGGCGATGGAGGCGTTCGGGGATCTGAAGGGTGAGACGGGCAGTTGCATGGTGCCCGCGGACTACCTGCTCTCGGTCGGCTTCAAGACGGTACGGCCACACCACCGCTTTCCGCGGCTCCGGCTCGAGCTCAAATCCGTGTTGTCGTGGCGTGAGGACGTCGAGGTGGCCCTCGAACGCCTCCTCGGCTCCATGACCCCGGAAGGCGCCCTGCGTCCCGTCTGAGTGACCCTCAGGCCTCCGCAACGCAGTACGGCGCCGCACCCTCGAGGGTGCGGCGCCGTACTGCGTTGCGGAGCGGATCAGATGAACTCGGCGAGCTCCCGCAGCAGGGCCGCCTTGGGCTTGGCGCCCATGATCTGCTTCACGACCTCACCACCGGAGTAGAGGTTCATCGTCGGGATCTGCATGATGCCGTACTCGGCCGGCACCTTCGGGTTCTCGTCGATGTTCAGCTTGACGATGTCGATCTTGTCGCCATGCTCCTTGGCGATCTCTTCCAGCACGGGAGCGACCATGCGGCACGGTGCGCACCACTCCGCCCAGAAGTCCACCAGAACAGGCTTGTCGTTCGCGAGGACCTCGTTCTCGAAGTCGGCGTCGGTCACGGCTTTCATGGCGTTGGTGCCTCCTTACTCAACCTGACTCAACCTGCTTGCTTCGATCGGCGCTCGGCCGGTCGCCGATCAAACCTGCTGACGGGTCAGCTGGGCGAGGTCCTCGTCCTGGAGCCAGCGCTCGGCGTCGATGGCGGCCGAGCATCCGCTGCCGGCCGCGGTGATGGCCTGGCGGTAGGTGTGGTCCACCACGTCGCCACTGGCGAACACTCCGGGGATCTTCGTCCGGGTGGTCGGTGTCTCGACGATCAGGTAGCCCTCGTCGTCGGTGTCCAGCACATCGGTGAACAGCTCACTGCGCGGCTCGTGCCCGATGGCGATGAACAGTCCGGTCACCTCGAGTGTCCGCTCCTCGCCGTTCGTGATGTCACGCAGCCGTACGCCGGTGAGCCGGTCGTCACCGAGGATCTCGGCGACCCCGCTGTTCCAGGCGAACTTGATCTTCTCGTTGGCGAAGGCACGGTCCTGCATGATCTTGCTCGCGCGGAGCGTGTCACGGCGGTGGATCACGGTCACCGAGCGGGCGAACCGCGTCAGGAAGATGGCCTCCTCCATCGCGGAGTCGCCACCGCCCACGACCGCGATGTCCTGCTCGCGGAAGAAGAAGCCATCGCAGGTGGCGCACCAGGAGATCCCCCGGCCGGACAGCTTCTGCTCCTTGGGCAGGCCGAGCTCCCGATACTTCGAGCCGGTCGCGATGATCACAGACTTGGCCTTGTAGACCGCGTCGTCGACCTTCACGATCTTCGGCGAGACGGTGAGGTCGACCTCGGTGACGTCGTCGGTGATGAACTCGGTGCCGAAGCGCTCGGCCTGCTTGCGCAGGTTGTCCATCAGGTCAGGGCCCAGGATGCCATCAGGGAAGCCGGGAAAGTTCTCGACGTCCGTCGTGTTCATCAAGGCTCCGCCGGCCGTCACCGCGCCCTCGATCACCAGGGGCTTCAGATCGCCCCGGGCGGCGTAGATCGCGGCCGTGTAGCCTGCAGGCCCCGAGCCGATAATGATCACATTACGAACATCGTTCACTCTTGCGCCTCTTTCTGGACCGCGACGGGACTTCACATCCTTGCCGCCAGTGGCGACAACCGATCCTATGGCGCGGAGATTCCCGCGGGCGCGGAGGGCACCGACCCGGTCCGGGTCCGCGTGAGGTCCCTGGGGAGACGCGAGGTCAGCGTGAGCTCTGAACGTGCCCGATGACGTCCGTCGACCGGGCCGAGCAGCCGGGGCCCACGATCCAGACGTCCAGGTCACGTGACCGCGCTCCGGACAGCGCGATGACGGTGGCCGGCGTGCCCTCATAGCGCGCCGCGTCGACCAGCAAGGGGGTCTTGCCACCCGCGATCCTGGCCACGCACTCCGACAGCCGTGCCGGAGGCTGGATCACCGGGCGGCCGTCGCGCTTCAGCTCGGCGGCGACCTGGTGGCCCAGCGTGTTCTTGCGATAGTCGGTGCCGGACCCGGCGACCACATAGCCGGCGTCCGGGCCATGCTCGGCCGTGTCGGGTGCCACACGCGTGCTCGGAGAGCCGTCTCCGGATCTGTCCTGATGCTCCTGCAGCGGTGCGGATGGCCGATGCGATGGGTGGTCCGACGAGAGCGATGGTTCCATCACCGAGCGGGTCACCATGGCCCCGCCGCCGACCACCACGATCGCGGCCGCCGCGGCGGAGAGCATCCGCAGGTGGCGCCGGTCGCGCCTGGCCTGCATGCTGGTCACGGTCGCCGTGGACATCGACTCGGCCGCCACGGCGGCGTCGATCCGCGCGGCCAGCTCGGCCGGCATGGGCGGCACGGGACTCTCGGCGAGCAACCGTGAGACCTCGGCCAGCTCGGCCGAGCGTTCGCGGCACTCGTCACAGTCCGCCAGGTGCTCGGCGGCGGAGGCGGCCGGCTCGTCGTCGAGCAGCCCCTCTGCCAGGTCGGCCAGGGTCTCGTAATCAAGGTGAGCAGACTTCACGTGGGATTGCCACCTCCTTCCTCCGCAGGTTCGACGTTTGTGACGGCCCGCCGGTTCCGCAGGTGGACGAGAAGCGGCGCGAGGCGGGCCCGGCCGCGCGCACAGCGGCTCTTGATGGTCCCAGAGGGGACCTCGAGGACCCTGGCGGCGTCGTCGACGGTATAGCCCATCATGTCGACAAGGATCAGAGCGGCGCGTTGCTCGAAGGGGAGCTGCCGCAGCGCCGCGGACACGTCCAGGGAGACCTCGTGCCTGGAGGTCGGGTCGGCGCTCTTGGGCGCGAGCGAATCCAGCGCCTCGTCGTCGCCCATCGAGACGGCGGGTCTCAGGGTCTTCCGGCGCAGCCGGTCGAGGCACGCGTTGACGACGATGCGGTGGAGCCACGTGGTCACCGCGGCTTCGCCGCGAAACCGGCCGGCCGCCCGGAAGGCGGACAGGAACGCGTCCTGCAGCGCGTCGGCGGCCTCGTCCGGGTCGCCGAGCGTCCGCAGCGCCACCGCCCACATCCGGTCGCGATGGCGCTGCACTATCTCCCCGAACGCGTGGGGATCGCCTTGGACGTGCCGGGCGAGCAGCTCCTTGTCCGGCACCACCTCTGCCTGCCTGCCGCCCGCGAAGGTCATCAGCCCTTCCGCCCGAAGACGCCCACATCGCTGATCTGTGCTTTGTGACTCGCCGGGAGCTTGGTGAACCACAGCAGCACGTAACGTCCCGTGATCGGCGGCTGCGCGGGCCGGAGGTCGACCGTTCCGGACGCCTCCGGCTTCCGGTCCACGAGTTCGAGCGCGTCGAAATCGGACGTCTTGCCGACGCGAAGCTCCAACGTCCCTCCGCCGCTTTCGCCCGGAAGGGTCACCTTGACGTTGTCGAGCTTCACCGGACGACCCATGTCGACCAGGACGCCGAGCCCTTTCTTGAGCCTGCCGAAGTCCGAGGTGGCGTAGGTCTGTGTCCTCCAGGCGCTGGAGGAACTGTCGTCGACGGCGTTGGCACCGGTCGACTGGGCCGTCGGGTCGCCATGGGTGACGTCGACCCCCTGGGCTCCGGTGACCTCCAGCTTCTCCGGCTTCGGCAGCGACGAAGAAGTCGGCGACCTGGCCGGATCGGCCGCCCCGGAGCCGGAGCCGCCCATGTGGGTGAGCTGCCAGCCGCCCATGCCCACGACGACCGTGGCCAGCGCGGCCGCTATCGCGACGAGCGGCCGGTTGACCGGCGGCCGGTCGGCCGCCGGACCCGGAGGGTACGACGCCGCGGTCGGCCGCGTGGCGGGCGGGGTGGGCGGAACGGGGTGCGGTCCGGGCACGCTGTGCCCGGACGCCGGCCGGGGGGACCGCGGGGGCGGCTGCCGCCGCACGGGGGCCGGCGGCGGGGCCTGCGGGACCGTGGTCGGGGTCGTACGCGGCATGCTCACGGTGGCCGGAGGGGACCCGAGCCCGGCGAACAACGGCAGCGGGGTGCGGTGGACTCCGGCGAGCGCCTCGGCCAGCGCGGCCGGGCTCGTCAGCGGGTCCGGTGTTTCGCCCGGGCCGAGCCCGAGCGTGCGGCAGACGATCGCGTCGAGCGCCTCGGGGATGCCCGGCTGAAGCCACCGCGGAGCCGAGAGCCGCCCGTTGACCAGGGGAGCGGCCGGGAGCACCTCCTCCTCGGTGCGGCCCTCTCCCACCGACGCGGAGTGCGCGGTGAGTCCGACGTAGAGCATGCGGCCGAGGCCCTGCGCGTCGACCAGCGCAGGGTCGTCGGAGGTCTCCCCGAAGAGCGCCGCCTCGACGCCGAGGCCCAGGAGCTTGACCGTCCCTCCGGTCGTCCACAGCAGGTCGTCCGGGCCGAGCCGCAGGTGGGCGAGGCCGGCGGCATGGGCGGCGGCGATGGCCTCCGCGGCCTCGTACAACAGCGTCGCCGCGCGACCGGGTTCGAGTGGTCCTCGTGAGGTCACCATGTCCTGGAGAGTCTCTCCACTGACCCATTCGCTGACGACATAGGCCAGCTCCGCGTTGTCGTCGGCGTCGAAGACCTGTGTCAGCCGGGGATCGGTGAGCCGGCTCGCCGCCCGGGCGGCCGTGACGACGTCCGCGACGTGCGGGAAGTCAGGAGCGAAGGTCCGTACGGCCACGGCGCGGGCCAGGATCTCATCGATCGCTTTCCACAGTGTCGAGCCGTCGGCTTGGCTGATTCGGCTCTCGAGCCGATAGCGACCGGCGAGGCGGGTTCCGGGTTCCATGATGGACGTGCTCAAGGCGTCATCCTGCGCAGGTGGTCGCGTCCCATTGTCAGTGGCGTTGTCAGTGGCGTGGCAGCTCGCGCCTCCGACCCTCCTCTTTGCGTTCCTGCGGGTGTCGCCCGGCGAGCCATGGTCTCCAACATGGTAATGGCTTGGCCCGTCACGTAGGTTGGCTTCTTCCCGGGCTCGATGTCCTTGCCCGAATCGTTGCGAGCGAGATCGTTCGGCGATATCGCGAGGACGCCGTGCTAAGCGCGTCCCCGGCCGAGACGGCTGGTCAGTGTACCGACAAGCGTTTCCACCTCGCCGACCCTGAGCAGCCGTGCGAAGGTCAGATAGAGGACTCCGCCGCCGGCGCTCCCGACGAGGAGCACGCCGAGTGCGGGAAGGGCCGAGGCGGTGCCGATCCAGGCATCCGCGATCTTGTGCGTGGCGAAGGCGAACCCGATCAGCGGCCATACCGCGATCAGGAGTTTGACGTGGCCGCCCAGGACGCGCCGGCCGTCCATGCCGCCCAGCCGCCAGCGCAGCACGGCCCAGCAGACGACGGTGCCGACGATGTTGGCCAGGGCGAACCCGCCCGCGACGCCGACCACGATCCGGCGGGTCGGCAGCAGTTCGTAGACCGCGAGGGCCATGGCGATGTTGGTTCCCACCGTGGCCAGGCTGATGAAGGCGGGCGTACGGGTGTCGCCGAAGGCGTAGAAGACCCGCAGCATGAGCTGGTAGGTCGAGAACGGCACCAGGGCGATCGCCATCATCTGCAGCACATTGGCGATGACCAGGGCGTCGGCGTGCGTCGTGTTGCCGTGCGCGAACAGCACCGTCGCGATCTCCGGGCCGAGCACGAACATCAGCGCGGCGGCCGGGAGCATGACGACCGCGGAGAGCCGCAGTCCGGAGGAGAAGTCGTCGCGGACCAGTTCCCGGTGGCCCTCCGCCGCGTGTTCGCTCATCCGGGGGAGCAGCGCCGTGATCACCGAGACGGCCACGATGGCGTAGGGGAGCTGGAACAGCTGGTAGGCGTTGAAGTACGGCGTGTACCCGAACCCCTCGCCGATGCCCTCGGCCTGGCCGCGGACGCCCGCGCTGTTCAGCAGGTTGGTCGTCACCATGAACCCGATCTGGGTCGCGACCACGTACATCAGCGTCCACCCGGCCATCCGGCCCGCCTCGCCGAGCTCACCGCGCTGGAAGTCGAAGCGGGGCCGCCACCGGAACCCGGCCGCGCGCAGCGAGGGCCACAGAGCGATGGTCTGCAGCACGATGCCGCCCGTGGTGCCCAGCGCGAGGAGATGGACCTGTGCGTCCGGGATGGTGGAGGGGTCCACCTTCCCGGAGGCCGTCAGCAGGAACATGACGCCCACGACGATCACGACGACGTTGTTGAGCACGGGGGCCCACATCGGAGCGGCGAACCGGTTGCGCGTGTTGAGGATCGCCCCCGCGAACGCCCCGATCCCGTAGAAGAAGATCTGGGGCAGGAAGAACCAGGAGAACAGGACCGCCAGCTCACGCTGGTCGCCGCTGAACCCGCTGCCCAGCATGTTGATCAAGATGGGCGCGAGCAGGGTGGCGACGACCGTCAGCCCCCCGAGGAAGAACACGGCCAACGTGAACAGCCGCTGTTCGAACTGCCGGCCGTACTCGGGGTCCCGCTCCCGCGCTCGTACGATCAGCGGCACGATCACGCTCGTCAGGATCCCGCCGAGCAGCAGGTCATAGATCAGGTTCGGGATCGTGTTGGCGGTGTTGTAGGCATTGGCCAGCAGGCCTGTGCCGAGGGCCGCGACGATCACGGCCGTACGCAGGAAGCCCGTGACCCGGGACGCGATCGTCCCCAGGGCCATGATCATCCCTGAGCGGACGAGGCTGGAGGCCTTTCCGCCCGGCCCGGCGGATTCGGTAGGAGGTGAGGTCTCGGGCGCACCACTGTTGCCCAGAGAGGGATCAGCCTCCGGCATTCCCCCCGGCCTCTGCACCATCGGACCCCTCCGCTCCGTTGCGCCGCCTCGCCCGGAGCACGCGCATGCCAACGCCGATGAAGATTACGGCAAGCGAGCTCCCGGTGATCAGGAGTGCCATGCGGCCGTAACCCGTCGTATGAACAGTAATGGAGCGATCCTCGCCGAACTTCCCCTTTTGCCGGGGTGCGAGCAGTTCGAGAGCGAGGACCGTGTATCCGTTGGCGTTGGCCTCGACCGGGATGTTCACGGTCTCCTTGTTGCCGGCCCGGATCCGCAGGGGCCACTCACGCCCGGTCCCGGACTCGGTGCCTCCGCCGATCTCCAGCCGCCCCGGGTTCTGGGACGTCACCCTCAGCACCACGTTGACCGTCCCGGTCTGGAGGTCGTTGGCCACCGTGACCGGGATGAATCCGGAGTTGCCGACCAGCCCGGTGCGCTTGTTGGGGACGACGTGCACCTGTTTGATGGCGCTGTCGACCATCGCGCCGACCATCAACCTGAAGCTGCGGGCCCGGCGGTCCCGGCCGCGCCAGTAGGTCGACTCCATGCGCAGGACGGAGCGCTCGTAGGGGTTCACCGGCCGGCCACCGGCGGGTGCCTCGACGATCCCCGCGAACCGGTTGGCCTGGGCGGCGATCTCCTCCACGTGCTGGAGGTAGGTCTCGCCGAGCTCATAGCGCTCGTAGCCGACCGGATAGCCGGTGAACGTCCGCGGGGCCGCCGGAGCCTTCTCCACCTCGTTGAGCGGGATGTCCTTCATCCATGGTGCGTGCGCGGTCCAGTCGAGCAGATGCTCGGCGAACCTGGGCTTGGGGTTCCAGCGTCGCTGCGGGGCGATCACGATCGTCCGCGGCCGGTTCGGCATCTCGGCGGTGATCATGGCCGTCTCGGCCAGGAACCGCTGTTCGGCCAGCACGTCCGCGCCGGGTGCCTGGGTATCTCCGCTGATGACGTCGCTGATCGTGGCGTCGTAGACCATCGTCGGCCTGGTCTCCCGCGCCGTTTGCAGGGTCGTCGTCGCGCTGCCGGTGTAGCCCTGTGGGTTCGGGCTGAGCAGGGCCTCGCTGCTCATCAGAAAGCTCTTCATGCCGTCGGCGGCCATGCGGTCGAGCGTCTGCTGGCCGGCCACGCCGTCGGCCGGCCAGCCGATGGCCGACGCGGGGGGCCGCCCCATGATTTCTTCGGCGACCGCCATGTTGCCGTAGGCCACGTTGAGATGCCGGGTCATCCGTTGCCGGATCAGCGCGACGGCGTCCGGATCCGCGTAGGGAGTGGTGAAGTAGGGGTCGTTGGGGAGACGGAGCTGGTTGAGCCAGGTCTCCGCGACCTTGCTCTTCGGCCTCTTGGCCCCTTTACGATCCTTGGCGTTCTTGACCGTGTAGCCCTTGGTCATCTCCCGCGCGTCGTCCAGCAGGGCCGGGTCGAACGCCCACGTGATCGGAGTCCGGTCGTTCTTGACGCCCTGTTCACCCACCCGGGCGAGGGCGCCGAGCCTTCCGGCCGGGCCGAACTCGGTCTCGAGATGATCATCGACGAACGTCGTGTCGGACGTCCGGCGCGGCCGGTCGATCATCGGCCATATCCAGGCGACCCTCGTCGGCATGGGCTGCGCGGCCTTGCCACCGGGCATGAATGTCAGGAACGTCGTCTGCGTGGTCACGGACTGGCCGTTGGCGCTCAGGACCTCCACCGCGATCGGATAGACCCCGAAGTCCTTCATGCCCAGCTGCGGTGCCGTGGTCTCGAGCCGCCATGGGACCTGGTGGCCCTCCGTCACCGGGCCGGCCAGCGGTTTGTAGGTCCCGGCGGAGAGCAGGGAGGGCGCCGAGCCGCGGGCGTACTGCGCCAGCTCGGTGCGGCCGTTCACCGGCCGGGTCCGCCAGCGCAACCGGACCGAGGCCCCGGTGAGCGGCTGACTCGACTGGCCCTGCACATAGCCGGTGATGGATATGGCCGACGTCGGCCGTACCGTCTTGGGAGTGACGGACTGAAGGATCAGCGCCACGGGGGCCCTGCTCCGCGATTGCTCCAGGACCCGTCCGCGCGCGGACTGCGGCGGGCCCGGTTGTTCCGGGACCGCCTGGGCTGCCGCTGAGGGCGACTGCGGGGCGGCGCTCACGGGGCCGGTCGGGCCGGTGCCGACAAGCACCGCAAGCACGACCGCGGCTCCGCGGCTTACCCCCTGAACGACTCGCATTCTCACGCCTTGCCCGCCAGCCGGTCGATGGCGATGGTCCGCCGCATCACCCGCTCGATCGTAGTGGTGCGTGCCCTCCGCCATCGACGTTACTAGATCACCAAGTGCTCCGATGGAGCCTGCGGGCACGGCCGGGCGGCTGCTCCGCCGAGGCGATCACCGGTCGGAGATCGACCGGAACGGCGCCGCTCGCCGCGTAGAGGTCGCGTGCCCGGATTCCCAGCGCGGTCCCGTGTTCTCCCGTGGCCGTGTAGACGACGTCGTCGCCACGCAGCCGGTGCGTGATGCCCCGATCGATGAGTACCGCCGTCGACGCGGGTAAGAGAAGGGGGCACACCAGGCCGACCGCGAAATCGGTGACGCTGTTCACCACGTCCGCTGTGGCCGGGCGGGCCGAGAGGGCGCCGAGTGCCCGGCGCAGGGGCTCGGTGCCGATCGTGCCGCCGACCAGGACGACCACCGCCGCCAGGCCTCCGGTCGTACGGTCGGTCGTACGATCCTCTCCGGGGTCGAACTCTCCGGGGTCGAAGGAGAAGACGCGCGTCGCGAGACAGCGTTCGGCGGGCAGGCCGGCTCCCGGCAGGTCCTCGGCGTCCGTGATCGTGCTCGGAAGCCGTACGATCTCGTGGAACGTCTCGCGCTCGAGGAGCATGCGGTGGATGGCCAGAGCATCCTTCATCCCGCCTCCTGTGGTCTACGACCTGCGCGAATCCTTTTTGCCAGCGACCCAGCAAGGACCTACGCTCGATGGCCGTGCCCAACGACGACCTGACCTCCGAGCAGCGACAGGCGATGGCCGAGCTGCTGCGTCACGTTGCCCCCGTCGCCGATGAGCTCGGCCATCGGTTCGCGGCGGCCGGCCACGAACTCGCACTCGTCGGCGGGCCGGTCCGGGACGCTCTGCTGCGCCGCCCCGGTAAGGACGTCGACCTCACGACCGACGCTCATCCCGAGCGGATCCTCGAGATCGTGGACGGATGGGCCGACGCGATATGGACGATCGGGATCGAGTTCGGCACCGTTGGTCTGCGCAAAGGCAGCTATCACCTCGAGATTACGACGTATCGCAGCGAATCCTACGAACCAAAGTCCCGCAAACCGGAAGTTTCGTACGGAACTTCACTTGAGGCCGACCTTGCCAGGCGTGATTTTTCGATCAACTCCATGGCGGCGCGGTTGCCCGGGCATGAGTTCGTCGACCCCTTCGGAGGACTCGCGGACCTGCGCCGCAGGGTCCTGCGCACCCCGGGCCGTCCCGAGGACTCGTTCGACGACGACCCGCTGCGGATGATGCGCGCGGCACGGTTCGTCTCCCAGCTCGGGTTCACCGTGGACCCGGCGACCGTGGACGCCATGAAGGACATGTCGGGACGGATCGGCATCGTGTCGGCGGAACGCGTCCGTGATGAGCTGTCCAAGCTTCTGTGCGGCGCCGAGCCGCGGCAGGGGCTCGCGCTCCTGGTGGACACCGGACTGGCCGCCCATGTGCTTCCCGAGCTTCCGAAGCTCCGGCTCGAGATCGACGAGCACCACCGGCACAAGGACGTGTACGAGCACTCTCTGATCGTCCTCGAGCAGGCCATCGCCCAGGAGGAGCACGGCCCCGACCTGGTGCTGCGGCTGGCCGCGTTGCTGCATGACATCGGCAAGCCCAAGACCCGGGCCTTCGAGGGCGGCGGCCGGGTCACCTTCCATCACCACGAGGTGGTGGGCGCGAAGATGACCAAGGCCAGGCTCACCGCCCTCCGCTACCCCAAGGACATCATCTCCGACGTGTCACGGCTGGTCGAGCTGCATCTGCGCTTCCACGGCTACGGCACCGGAGAGTGGACGGACGCGGCCGTACGCAGATATGTCCGCGACGCCGGCCCCCTGCTGGAGCGGCTGCACAAGCTGACCCGCGCCGACTGCACCACCCGGAACAAGCGCAAGGCCGCCAACCTGGCCCACACCTACGACGGGCTGGAGGAGCGGATCGTCCGGCTCGCGGCCGAGGAGGAGCTGGGGAGGATCCGCCCGGATCTGGACGGCAACGAGATCCAGGCCGTCCTCGGCATCAAGCCCGGGCCAGAGGTCGGGAAGGCCTACAAGTTCCTGCTGGACCTGCGCCTGGACCAAGGCCCCGTGGGCAAGGAGGCGGCCGCCGCGGAGCTTCTCCGCTGGGCTCGCGAGCAGGGCATGGGGAAGGCATAGGCATGGACAGGGCGTGGACCCGTCCTCACGACGGCAAAGCGACGATGAGGCGTATCTCTTGAGAGCCCATGGACGCTGAGAAGATCCAACGGCTGCTCGCCGTCGACCGTGAGCACGTCTGGCACCCGTACGCTCCGATGCCCGCCACCACCCCGGCGCACCCGGTCGTGTCGGCCGCGGGCGTACGGCTGACCCTGGCGGACGGCCGGGAGCTCATCGACGGGATGTCATCGTGGTGGGCGGCGATCCACGGCTACAACCATCCGGTGCTGAACGGTGCGCTGACCGACCAGCTCGGCCGGATGGCGCATGTGATGTTCGGTGGGCTCACCCACCCGCCGGCCGTACGGCTGGCCGAGCTCCTCCTCGAGGTCACGCCCCCACCGCTCACCAAGGTCTTCTTCGCCGACTCCGGTTCGGTGGCCGTAGAGGTCGCGATCAAGATGGCGCTTCAGTACTGGCGGTCTCAGGGCCGTCCGGAGCGGCACCGGATGTTCACCATCCGCGGGGGCTATCACGGGGACACCTTCGGCGACATGGCCGTCTGCGACCCGGTCAACGGCATGCACCACCTGTTCACCGATGTGCTGCCCCGGCACGTGTTCGCGCCGCCCCCTCCGCTGTGGCGGGAAGACTCCTGGGAAGGGGCCGGCCGGGCCGACGAGACCGACCGGGCCTATGCCGCGCAGCTCCGCGATCTCGTGGCCGCACACGCGCACGAACTCGCGGCGATCATCATCGAGCCGGTGGTGCAGGGCGCCGGCGGGATGCGTTTCTACAACCCCGATCACGTGGCCGAGCTCCGGGCGATCGCCGATGAGCATGGCCTGCTTCTCATCGCGGACGAGATCGCCACCGGGTTCGGCCGGACCGGCCCGTGGTGGGCGTGCGAGCAGGCGGGTGTCGTGCCCGACATCATGTGTGTCGGGAAGGCGCTGACCGGCGGCTACCTCACGATGGCCGCCACGCTCTGCACCGATCGGGTCGCGCACGGCATCTCCAGCGGTCCGGCCGCGGCGCAGGGAGCCGGCGTGCTCATGCACGGCCCCACCTTCATGGCGAACCCGCTCGCCGCCGCTGTGGCGTGCGCGTCCATCGAGTTGCTGCTCGAGGGCCGGTGGTGTGACGACGTCATGGCGATCTCCCGGGGGCTGCGGCAGGGGCTGGAGCCCGCTCGTGGCCTGCCCGGCGTGACGGACGTACGGGTGCTCGGGGCGATCGGCGTGATCGAGACGGCCGAGCCGGTCGACGTCTCGGCCGTCCAGAAGGTCGTGATGGACCACGGCGTCTGGCTACGCCCGTTCCGCAACCTGATCTATACGATGCCGCCCTACATCAGCTCGGCCGGCGAGATCGCCCAGATCACTGGAGCCATGCTCGCGGCGGTGCGGCCCGCCTAGCGTTCGCCCCGGGACGAGCACTCCTGGTGACACGCCTACTTCGCGTTGCTCCCGGCGGTGGCCACCGGGGAGAACGGCCGGGTGGCGCGCCAGTAGGCCACGGCGGCGAGGGCGTAGACGCCGATGACCATGGTCAGGACCGCGTAGGACTTCCCGGAGGGGGGCACCGAGGCGGCGGCGGCCACGGCCGCGCCGACGAAGGCCGCGTTGAAGAGCATGTCGTAGATGGCGAAGACCCGGCCGCGGTAGGCGTCCTCCACGGTCTCCTGCAGGATCACGTCCACGCTGAGCTTCACCCCCTGTGAGACCACTCCCAGGGCGAAGCCGCCGGCGATGAAGGGTTTCTCGAGGAAGGGCAGGCCGAGAGCGAGCTCGATGGCCCCGGCACACATGAGCAGGAAGACGATCCACCCGTTCTTGCCGAGAAGGCGCACAGCCGGAGGAGTGATCACGGCTCCGGTGAGGAAGCCCGCTCCGGAGGCGCCGAGGAACAGGGCGAAGTGGTCGAGGCCCGCGGTGGCGTTGGTCGTGAAGTGGTTGCGGAACAGCAGCGCGGCCATGATCATCGTGATGCCGTAGAGGAAGCGGTGCAGCGAGACGGCCGCCAGCGCCAGCGCGGCGGGACGGCGGCGCCAGATGTGCCGGGCGCCGTCGGCCAGGCCCCGGAGCACGTTGCCAAGGGCTTCCCTGGTCTGTGGCAGCGCCCGGTCCAGCTCGGGGCCGAGCTGGTCGCGGGCGAGCGTCGTGGCCACCAGGCCGGCGAGCAGATAGAGCCCGGCGGTGCACAGCAGGGTGAAGGCCGTGCCGGCCTGTCCGCCTCCGGTGATCCGCCGGAGCGCGAAGCCGAGCCCGGCGCCCGCGAACGCGATGATGGTCCCCGACGTCACCGACAGGGAGTTGGCCATGACCAGCCGGGGGCGGTCGACGACATGGGGGAGTGCGGCCGAGAGCGCGGCGAGGAAGAACCGGTTGACGCCGAGAACGAGCAGCGCGGCCAGATAGAAGGGCACACCGTCCCGCCCGGCGGCGAGCAGGGCCGCCACGGCGAGGACGAGCACGGCCCGTACGGCCGGTGCCCATACCAGGATCTGCCGACGGGACCAGCGGTCGATGAAGACGCCGGCGAAGGGTCCGACCAGGGAGTAGGGCAGCAGGAGGACCGCGAAGGCCGTGGCGGCCCTGGCCGCGGTCGTCTGCTGCTCGGGCGAGAAGAAGACATAACCGGCCAGCGCGATCTGGAAGACACCGTCGGACAGCTGGGAGGTCAGCCGGGTCGCGTACAGCCGACGGAAGTCGCGGCGCCGCAGCACCGACTCCAGATCGCCGGTGTTCACATGATCAGCCTACGTTCGGCGGACCGGGGCGTCCCGGGGGTGCCGAAGCCGGCACCCCCGGGACGCCCCGGTGTTCACGAACCGTTCCAGGTTCCTTGACGGGCCTGGGGTGGGTCAGCGCTCCACGTCACCGCGGATGAAGGCCTCCACGGCCAGGCGCGCCTCGTCGTCGTTGTACTGCTCCGGCGGTGACTTCATGAAGTAGGAGCTCGCCGACAGGATCGGGCCGCCGATGCCCCGGTCCTTCGCGATCTTGGCCGCGCGGACGGCGTCGATGATGACGCCGGCGGAGTTGGGCGAGTCCCAGACCTCGAGCTTGTACTCCAGGTTGAGGGGGGTGTCGCCGAAGGAGCGGCCCTCGAGGCGGACGTAGGCCCACTTGCGGTCGTCGAGCCACGGCACGTGGTCGGACGGGCCGATGTGAACGTCGGCCTTGGCCATCTCATGCGGGATCTGCGAGGTCACCGACTGCGTCTTGGAGATCTTCTTGGACTGGAGCCGCTTGCGCTCCAGCATGTTCATGAAGTCCATGTTGCCGCCGAAGTTGAGCTGGTAGGTGCGCAGCAGCTCGACGCCGCGGTCCTCGAACAGCTTGGCCATCACCCGGTGGGTGATCGTTGCGCCGACCTGGGACTTGATGTCGTCACCGACGATCGGGACGCCGGCCTTGGTGAACTTCTCCGCCCACTCGGGGTTGCTCGCGATGAAGACCGGGAGCGCGTTGACGAAGGCCACTCCGGCGTCGATGGCGCACTGGGCGTAGAACCGGTCCGCGTCCTCGGATCCCACCGGGAGGTAGGAGACGAGGACGTCGACCTCGGCGTCCTTGAGCGTCTGGACCACGTCCACCGGCTCGGCGTCCGACTCCTGGATGATCTCGCGGTAGAACTCGCCGAGACCGTCGAAGGTGTGGCCGCGCTGGACGGTGACACCGGTCGGGGGCACGTCGCAGATCTTGATGGTGTTGTTCTCGCTCGCGCTGATGGCGTGGGCCAGGTCCTGGCCGACCTTCTTCGCGTCGACGTCGAACGCGGCGACGAACTCCACGTCACGGACGTGGTAGTCACCGAACTGGACGTGCATCAGACCGGGGACTCGCGTCGCCGGATCGGCGTCCTTGTAGTACTCGACGCCCTGGACGAGCGAAGCGGCGCAGTTGCCTACTCCGACGATGGCTACGCGCACCGAACCCATCCGGTTGCTCCTTCTCTTTAGCGGGCAGGCGGTCCGCACTCAGCGGGGACCGTCCTTGCTCTTGTCCTGTGTCATTTCCGTGGCCGCCTGCGCGCGCTCGCGGCCGATGAGCTCGTTGAGCCACCGGACCTCGCGCTCGACCGACTCGAGCCCGTGGTTCTGCAGCTCGAGCGTGTAGCTGTCGACTCTTTCCCGCGTCCGCGCGAGCGCGGCCCGGACACCGTCCAGCCGCTCCTCCAGCCGGCTGCGCCGGCCTTCGAGGATGCGGAGCCGTACGTCGGCGTGGGTGTGCGAGAAGAAGGCGAAATGAACGCCGAAGCTCTCGTCCTCCCATGCCGCCGGTCCGGCCTCGGTGAGCAGCTCCTCGAGCCGCTCCTTCCCCTCGCCCGTCAGTTTGTAGACGATCTTGGACCGGCGGCTCTGGAGAGCCAGCGGCACGTTCGGCGGCGGCTCCTCCGGCCGGTCCTCGATGATCAGGCCCTTGCCCAGGAGCTGCTTCAGGCACGGGTAGAGGGAGCCGTAGGAGAACGCGCGGAACATGCCCAGCAGGGTGTTGAGCCGTTTGCGGAGCTCGTATCCGTGCATCGGGGATTCGTGCAGCAGGCCGAGCACGGCGAGCTCCAGCACGCCCGCGCCTTTCCTGCCGCTCATTTCCGCCCCGCCGATCTATCGTGGAGATGTATCGACTCGATACATCGCAAAGATACGTACGAGACGTCGTCGCCGCAAGTCCCGCTCTCCGGGCCGGCGGGGGAAACGGCCGGGGACGGGAGTCATCGGGGGCAGAGCTGTGATCTTCCCCTCGCTGGGAACGCGGTCGTACGCTGCTGATGTGTGGTCGCGGCGTTTGGTTGTCGACTATGGCCTCGCCCGGCGCGCCGCTCTGGCGGAGCTGCACGCCGGGCACCTGACCGTGGCCGACGCCTGTGACGCGCAGCCCTACCTCCTCCGCGCGGCGAAACACCACGGCGAGCCCACCGACAAGAGGTGTCCGGTCTGCCGCCGGGAGAAGCTCACGCACGTCACCTACGTCTATGGGGACGAGCTCGGCCGCTACACGGGGCGGGTCAAGGGCACCGAGGAGCTCATGGAGATGGCCCGGCAGTATGGCGAATTTCGTGTCTTTGTGGTCGAGGTATGCCAAAGTTGCGCTTGGAACCACTTGACGGTGTCGTACGTCCTCGGTCATGGAGATCCACCCGCCGCCAGCGGAGAAGGGCCACGAGGGCGGGCATAGACGAGACGCTGCAGGGCGGTCCTCGCTCATCTCGTCTGCCCAGTACTGTCGTACGACGCACCATCGACGTACCCCAGCTGAACGAGGTCGCGTGAGTTACCCAAGCCAATACGGCCCTGAGATCGGACCAGATCGGCCGGGCAGGCCGCAGTCACGGCCGGCGTCACCCCGAGCCGGCCGGCCGGGCATGCCCGGAGACGGTTCCCCCATGCCAGGAGCCCCAGGACGACGTATGCCGGGCGGTCACGGGCGGCCAGAACGCCAGGGCGGCCCTGCCGGCGGCGGGCCGGGCGGACGCGGCCGCGGTGGCCGTGGTGACCGCGGCGGGCGTGGCGGATCCGGTGGCCCGGGCGGACGTGGCCGTGGCCCGGAGGGCCCCGGCGGCGGTGGAGGCGGCGGTCGCCGGCGGCGCGAGGACCGCGAGCCGCAGGAGGTCACCGGGTGGAAGCGTCACCTTCCGGCGGGAGTGCGGCGCTTCGTGCCCTCCTGGAAGATCGTGCTCGCCGTCTGCGGCCTTGGATTCCTGGCGATGTGCATCATCATCGGAGTCGCCTACGCCCGGACGCCGATCCCCACGAGCGCCCAGGAGGGCGTTAAGGACGAGGGCTCGTCCGTCTACTGGGGGGACGCCAAGAAGACCGCGCTGCTCCGGCTCGGCGCGCCACGGGAGAACGTCACGCTCAAGCAGGTCCCGCCGGTGGTGCAGCACGCGGTGCTCGCCGCCGAGGACCGGAACTTCTACACCGAGCCGGGCGTCTCGCCCTCGGGTCTCGCGCGTGCGATCTACAAGACCGCCTCGGGCGGCGACGTCCAGGGTGGCTCGACGATCACCCAGCAGACGGCGCGGAACTACTACGAGGGCCTCAGCCAGGAGCGGTCGGTCAGCCGTAAGGTCAAAGAGATCCTCATCTCGATCCGGATGGGCC
>DASYNF010000275.1:0-73843 GCA_036008685.1 Actinomadura sp.
CTAATGGCCGCGACGTGGCGGGTTGCCCGTAGCCTCTCCGAGGCCCAGCATGGGAGCACACGCACCAAGGAGGAGCCCGCCATGCCAAGGTCCTACGCCAGTGCCGTCCTCAACGCCTCGGCCGACGAGGTCTGGTCCTACCTCCGGGATTTCGGCAACATCGCCGAATGGCTCCCCGGGATCGAGACCTGTGACATCGAAGAGGGCGGCGACGGCCCGGGCGGCTCCGGGGTCGGCTCCGTCCGCCGGCTCACCGCGCCCGGCGACGCCGTCTTCCGGGAACGGCTCGTCGCCCTGTCGGACGCGGACCGGACCCTGTCCTACGAGTTCGTCGAGAGCCCATTGCCGGTCCGTGACCTCAGAGCCACGATCCGGGTGGCGCCCGTCACCGACACCGGGCAGGCGTTCGTGGAGTGGTCGGGGCGGTTCGACGCGGACGCCGCCGATGAGCAGGCCATGACCAAGGTGTTCACCCGGGGCGTCTACGGCGCGGGACTCGAAGGACTGCGCAAGCGGTTCGGCTGAGCCGCACCGCTTCTCATCCGGCCGCTTCTCATCCGGCCGCGACCGATCCTCAGTCGAACCTCGGAGTGCGCTTCTCCCGGACGGCGGCCACGCCCTCGCGGACGTCCGGGCCGCTGAAGCCGAGGAACTCCATGGCCAGGGACGCGTCGAAGGTCGGCCCGGCCATCCGCAACCAGTTGTTCAGGGCGTACTTGGTGAACCGGACGGCCTCCCCGGCTCCGGCCGCGAGGCGTCCGGCCACCTCCAGTGCCCGGTCGTGCACCTGGTCGTCGTCCACGCACAGGCTCACCAGCCCGATGCGCTCCGCCTCCTCGCCGGTCAGCGGCTCGCACAGCAGCAGGTGGTATTTCGCCTTGGCCATGCCGCACAGCAGCGGCCAGACGATGGCCGCGTGGTCCCCGGCCGCGACACCCAGCCGTGTGTGCCCGTCAATGATCTTCGCGGAGCGGCCGGCGACCGAGATGTCGGCGAGCAGGGCCACGGCCAGACCCGCGCCGACGGCCGGGCCCTGGATGGCGCTGACGACCGGCTTGGCGCAATTGATGAGGTTGTAGACGATGTCGCGCGCCTCGCGGAGGATCCGGGTGCGGACGGCGTGATCGGACATCATCTCTTCGATCATGGAGAGGTCGCCTCCCGCGGAGAACGCGGTCCCCTCCCCGCGCACCACCACGGCCCGGACCGCGTCGTCGGCGTCCACGTCCCGCCAGATCTCCGCGAGTTCGCGGTGCCCGGTCATGTCCACCGCGTTGAGCCGGCCCGGCGTGCTGATGGTCACGCGCAGTACCCCGGGGGCGGCCCAGTCGATCTTGAGCCGCTCGTACGACCCGTACCCGCTCATCTGTCCCTCACCACTCCTCGCTGGCCGTACGGGCGGTGTGCCGCGCGGCCGTCAATCACGGTGTGCCACCGGGCGACGCCGATGTGATCCTCTCGCCCATCGTGCCGGGAGCCGGGACCGGACTTCGCGCGGCACCGCGCGGATCCGGACCTGTCACTCGGCTTCAACGGCCGGCCGCCTCGACGACGAGCGCCTCGAACAGCCGCAGGTCATCTCCCTCCTCCGGATTCCACTGCACGCCCACACCGAACCGGTGGCCCTGGAGCTCGACCGCCTCGACGACCTGGTCGTCGGTCCAGGCCACCGCCACCAGGCCCTTACCGAGCCGCTTGACCGCCTGATGATGCCGCGTGGGAACCTCGGCGAAATCACCGATGATCTTACCGACCGTGCTGTCGGTGCTGATCTGCACCCGGTGCGTCCCCGGTGCCCCCGTGGCCGGCCGGTGCCCGTCGTGGCCCACGACCTCGGGAAGGTGCTGGACCAGCACGCCACCCCTGGCGACATTGAGGATCTGCATGCCCCGGCCGATGGCCAGGAACGGCAGGTCGGCCTCGATGACGGCGCGGAGGAGCCCGAGCTCGAACCGATCCCGGTGCGGCTGGGACGGTCCCGTGTGGTCATGACGGTCGGCGCCGTACAGCGAGGGGTCGATGTCGTCTCCGCCCGCGACCACGAGGCCGTCGACCCCGCGCACGAGCGCGGCGACTCCCCGCGCCCCGGTGGGCGGGAGCAGGACCGGCACGCCACCGGCCCGCTCGACCGCCCGCAGGTAGGACGCCGGGAGCAGCGCCGCCTCGCGGACCCATTCTCCCCAGCGGGCCGGCTCGAGGTAGGCGGTCACCCCGATCAGCGGCGGAACGGAGGCCGCGGCCTCCCGGGCCTCCCGCCCCCGATCCTGAGCTTCCCGGGCATCGCGCTTCGGCTCTCGCATGCCTGGATTCCCCTCCCTTTTGAGGACCGGCCATGGCCGCCGCCTGCTGTGCGCCATTTGATGGCCTTTGCCAGATCATCATGACGCATTGGCCGGCCATTCGGATCACCCCACCCCAGGTCCTGGCATTCGCAAGCCTGCCCTAGATTCCTTGTTTCCGCAGGCCGAGAGGGTAGATCAATTCGCCCGCGGACCGGCCGGCGGGCGGAGACCCGCTGGGACTCCGGGCGATCCGTACGACTGTGACCTGCGGAGACAAAGGCCGGCCGAGATACCACAAGGACATCGGGCAATACCGGATGGCATTCAGCGGAAATGACAATCACTACCGGTATCAAAGAATCATAGTTTGGTGACTCATGGTTTCCCGTCGGCCACTTTCACACGAAACGGTTGAGGACCGGCACCACGCGGTGCCAAAATGTCGGCCGAAGACAAGGCGCCGCAACGACACGCGATCATGCCGCTGAGGGGGTGGCGTGATCACTGAGGTCGGAGCGGCAACGCAATGCTCGTGGAGGTATGCCCGCCCGAAACCGCGAACTTCCTTGATCACGAAGGCCGGCGGCCGGCGTCTCCGCAGGGGCGCGGCCTCCCTGCCGGTGTCCCATGGCCGGTGGCCGTCCCGGGACGGGCTCTGAGCGCAGGCCGGCGCCGGGCACGCGGCCGCCGCTCACCAGCCGGCGCGCCGTCTCAGGAACAGGGCCGTACGCTCGTCGGCGGGATAGAAGGACTCGATCGCCAGCTCGGCCACGGTGATGTCCACGGGGGTCCCGAACGTGGCGATGGTCGTGAAGAACGACAGCGGCAGGCCGCCAGGCTCGGGCGCCCGCATCCGCAGCGGCACGAGGACCTCGCCGGTGGAGGGAAGATCCGCCTCGCTGACCGGATCCGCACAGGGATAGTCCCGCATCTCCCGGTAGAGGCCGGTGAGGGACGCGTCCGCGGTCAGGGCCACGTGGCGGCGCAACCGCCCGAGCATGTGGGCCCGCCACTCCCCCAGGTTGACGATGGCCCCGGCCATGCCCTGGGGATGCATGCTCAGCCGGAGGACGTTGACCGGCGGGATGAGGAGCCGCGGCGACGCCCCCTCCAGGAACAGGCCGGCCGCACCGTTGGCATCGATGAGGTTCCAGTGCCGGTCCACCACCACCGCCGGGTAGGGCTCGTGGCCGGCGAGCACCTGCCGCAGCGCGGCCCGCACGGCGTCCATGCGGGGCTCCGCCATGTCCGTCTCGGCATAGGCGGGAGCATAGCCGGCGGCGACCAGCAGCAGGTTACGGTCCCGCAGCGGCACGTCGAGGTGCTCGGCCAGCCGGAGGACCATCGCCCGGCTCGGGGTCGAGCGCCCTGTCTCCACGAAGCTGAGGTGGCGCGTGGACACGTCCGCCTCCGAGGCGAGTTCGAGCTGGCTCAGCCGGCGGCGCTGCCGCCAGGCCCTGAGCTGGTCACCGATGGGCCGGACGTCCCTCAAGCTCGTGATCACGATCCGAGGTTAGCGGCGGGCCGGTCATGGCGGCCATGACCTCCGAGGTCATGGCCGCGACGCGCGAAGGCCGCGAAAGCGCACCGCCCTTTACGGCGTAGATTTTTTAGTCCCCTGCACATCGGCGACTTTGACGTCGGAGCAGTCGACCGCCGTGACTCCGCCGGGCCCCGCGGAGTCACGGCGGCGTCACCGCGGGGGCCCGGAACCGTTCAGGGCGCGACGCGGCCGTTGGTGTTGAAGGCCGCGGAAGTCAGGGGCATGAGCCGGGCCCACTCGGCTTCCATCTTCTCGGCGACCATCTCGATCTCCCGCTGCGGGAACGAGGGGACCGCGGCGCGATCGTCCTTGGTCCGCAGGGACAGGAAATGCATCAGCGCCCGCGCGTTGCAGGTGGCGTACATCGAGGAGTAGAGCCCGACCGGGAGCACGGCGCGGGCCACCTCGCGGGCGATCCCCTGCGCCAGCATCTCCTGGTAGGCGGCGTAGGCCTGCCCATAGGAATCCCGCATCGTCTCGCCGACGAGCTTGTGCTGCTCCTCGGTGCCCTCGACGAACTCGTACTTGCCCGGACGCCCCTGCTGGACCAGCTTGCGGTCGGCGTCCGGTACGTAGAAGACCGGCGCCAGCTCGCGGTATCTGCCGCTCTCCTCGTTGTAGCTCCATCCCACCCGGTGACGGTGGAACTCCCGGAAGACCAGGATCGGAGCGCTGACGAGAAAGGTCATCGAGTTGTGCTCGAACGGGCTGCCGTGCCGGTCCCGCATGAGGTAGTTGATGAGCCCCTTGGACCGCTCGGGGTCCTTGTCCAGCTCCTCGATCGACTGCTCACCCGCCGTGGAGACGCGGGCGGCCCACAGCACGTCCGAGTCCGCCGCGCTGTGCTTCACAAGCTCGACCGTCACATCACCGCGGAACCGCACCCGCGCCGCGTCATCGACTTTCACTGCCGGACCCCCTCCTCAGAATCTGCCGCCCCAAGCAAACCAGTTCCCGGTGACAGATCACGACACGAGCATGGCCCGGAGGTCCCGCGGCTTCGCAGGCCGGCGGGAGCGGCGGCCCCTTCCGCCGGGCCAGGTAACGCCCGTCCCGGTGCAATGCTCCTGGACCCCCTGCCGCAGACTAGGGGGATTCACGTTCACGACGTTCGGGGCCGACACATGACCGATCTGAAAGTGCTGGGCGCCTGCCCACTGGACTGCCCGGACACCTGCGGCTGGGTGGTGACCGTACGGGACGGCCAGGCGGCCGGCATGCGCGGTAACCCCGATCACCCGTTCACCCGCGGCGCGCTGTGCGTCAAGGTCAACCGTTATCTCGAGCAGGCCGCGGCACCCGACCGGATCCTCTATCCGTTGCGGCGCGTCGGCCCCAAGGGCACCGGCCGCTTCGAGCGGATCACCTGGGACGAGGCGCTCGACGAGATCACCGGGAGGCTGTCGGGCATCATCGAGGAGCACGGCGGAGAGGCGATCTGGCCCTACTGGGGTACAGGAACGCTCGGCTACATCCAGGGCCTGGAGGGCTATGCCGGGAGCCGGCTGTTCAACGTGCTCGGCGCCTCGCGGCACGACGCCACGATCTGCTCGGTGGCCGGGAGCACCGGCCTGAAATACACCATGGGCACCTCCGCGGGGATGGATCCCGAGGACCTCGCCCTGTCGAAGCTGATCATCCTCTGGGGCACGAACACGCTCACCAGCGGGCACCACCTGTGGAAGTTCGTCCAGGAGGCCCGCGGCCGGGGAGCGCGGGTCGTCGCGATCGATCCGGTCCGGACCCGTACGGCACAGCAGGCGGACGAGCACATCGCGCCGATCCCGGGCACCGACGCGGCGCTGGCCCTCGGCCTTCTCAACGTGATCGTGGGGCTGGGGGCCGAGGATCGCGGCTTCCTGGACCGGCACACCGTCGGCTGGGCCGAGCTTCAGGAGCGGATCGCGCAGTATCCGCCGGAGCGGGCGGCGGCCATCACCGGCGTTCCCGTGGAAACCGTGATCGCGCTGGGCGAGCGGATCGCCCGGACCCGGCCGACCGCGATCCGGGCGACGATGGGGCTCCAACGCCACGCCGGCGGCGGCAACGCCCTGCGGGCCCTCGCCTGCATCCCCGGGGTCACCGGTGACTGGAGCCGGCCGGGAGGGGGCCTGTCCTATTCCACCAGCGGGCACTTTCCCCTCGACCAGGCCGCGCTCGTGCGCGAGGACCTGCGTGCCCGTCCGGTGCGTACCCTCTCCATGACCAGGCTCGGCGAGGGCCTGCTCGAACAGGACCCGCCGGTCAAGGCACTGTTCGTCATCGCGGCCAATCCGGTCGCCAGCACCCCCCATCAGAACAAGGTGCGCAGGGGCCTGTCGCGTGAGGACCTCTTCACGGTGGTCCTCGAGCAGTTCCCGACGGACACGGCCGACTATGCCGACATCGTGCTGCCGGCGACGATGCAGCACGAGCACGTCGATGTGCACAACGGCTACGGCCACCTGTACCTGATGTGGAACGAGCCGGCCGTGGCCCCGGCGGGCGAGTGCCTGCCGACCTCCGAGACCTTCCGCCGGCTGGCCCGGCACATGGGACTGACCGAGCCGAGCCTGTACGACTCCGACGAGGAGCTCGCCCGGCAGTTGCTCGGCTCCGGCCATCCCTTCCTCGCGGGCATCACCCTCGACCGCCTGCGCACGGAGGGTTTCGTCCGGCTGAACGTCCCGAAGCCCTTCCTGCCGTTCGCCGACGGCTTCCCGACCCCTTCGGGCAAACTGGAGTTCGTGTCCTCGCGGGCCGCCGCCGAAGGCCATGATCCGGTTCCCGGCTACGTGGCCCCCGCCGAGGTGTCCGACGCCGGCCGGGCGGCCCGCTATCCGCTGGCCCTGGTGTCGGGGGCTCCCCATCACTTCCTCAACACCGTGTTCGGCAACAACGCCGAACTCCGGCGCCGCGCGGGCGAACCGCAGATCACCCTGCACCCCTCGGACGCGGCCGCCCGGGACCTGGCCGACGGTGACCGGGCCCGTGTGGGCAACGACCGCGGATCCTTCGACGCGGTCGTCGAGGTCAGCGACCGAGTCCGGCCCGGCGTGGCCGCGACCACCAAGGGCCACTGGGCCAAGCTGACCGGAGGAAGCAACGTCAACGCCACCGTCGACGAGCGGGACTCCGACCTCGGCGGCGGCGCGGTCTATCACGACACCCGGGTGGAGGTGGAGGCGCGGGCCACCTCGGAAACCTGACACCGCGGCGTCAGGTCAGCGCGGAGGCCCCAGGGGAGCCTCCGCGCCATCGACGCGGCCGAAGATCCGCATGGCCGGGGTCAGGAACCGTCAGGAACCGTCCTGCGGCCCCTTCTCGTCCTCCGTGCCTTCCGTGCCCTTCGCGCTGTTCGTATCCTCCGCGCCTTCCGCGCCCTTCGTGTCCTCCGCGCTCTCCGCGCTCTCCGCGCTCTTCGTGCCGCCGTCGCCGTCGCCGGCCTCGGCGCTCTCCGCGGACGGCTGCGCCTCCGCGGCCTCGGTCAGCAACTGCTCGATCCGCGCCGGGGAGAGCCGCCGGAACAGCCGGCGCTCAAGGTTGCGGTCGAGCACGGCGACCTCGAGCGCCTTGGCCTCCAGGTGCCGGTCGGCGTCCTGTTGCTCCAGGGCGTGCACCCCGGCCCGCAACGCCTCCGCGAGGCCCATGCCCTCGCGGTAACGCTCCTTCAGCGCTTCCGCGACCGCCTCCGCCTGACCTCCCATCGCCACGAAGCCGTGCTCGTCGGCCACCGAGCCGTCGAAGGTGAGCCGGTAGATCTGGTCGGTCGCCGCGTCCTCGCCGACCTCGGCCACCACGAGTTCGACCTCGTACGGCTTGTTCTGCTCGGTGAAGATCGTTCCGAGCATCTGGGCGTAGAAGTTGGCCAGCCCGCGGGACGTGACGTCACTGCGGTGGTACATGTAGCCGTTGACGTCGGCATAGCGCACACCGACCAGCCGCAGGTTCTCGAACTCGTTGTACTTGCCGACCGCGGCGAAGGCGATCCGGTCGTAGATCTCACTGACCTTGTGGAGCGCTCGGGACGGGTTGTCGGCCACGAACAGGATGCCGTCGTCGTACTGGAGCACGACCACGCTACGGCCCCGCGCTATGCCCTTACGCGCGTAGTCCGCCCTGTCCTTCATCTGCTGGTCGGGCGAGACGTAGAACGGCATGGACACCGGTGGCGATCCCTTCTATCGCAGCGGGGCGGTCGGACCGCCCGGCGACTGGTAACGGCTCTGGACGACTTCCTCGGTGAGCGAACCCACCTCTTCGTCCGGCAGCCTTCTGAATCCGTCCGCGGTCACCGAGGCGACGATGGGGTAGATCCGGCGGATCAGGTCGGGGCCGCCGGTCGCCGAGTCGTCGTCGGCGGCGTCGAAGAGCGCCTGGAGGCAGGCCAGCGCCGACTCCTCCTCGGTCAGGTCCGGGCGCCACAGCTTCTTGAGGGAACCTCGGGCGAACACCGAGCCGGAGCCGATCGAGAAGAACTCACGCTCCTCGTACCTCCCGCCCGCGGCGTCATAGCTGAAGATTCGCCCACCGTCGCGGTCCTCGTCGTAGCCCGCGAACAGCGGCACCACGACAAGGCCCTGCAGGGCCATGCCGAGATTGCCGCGGATCAACGTGGCCAGCCGGTTGGCCTTGCCCTCGAGGGAGAGCATGCGGCCCTCCATCTTCTCGTAGTGCTCCAGTTCGACCTGAAAGAGCCGTACGATCTCGAGCCCGATCCCGGCGGTACCGGCGATGGCGATGGCGGACAGCTCATCGGCGCGGAAGACCTTTTCGATATCGCGCTGGGCGATCATATTTCCCGCCGTCGCGCGCCGATCCCCCGCGATCACCACGCCACCGGGGAAGATGACCGCCACGATGGTCGTGCCGTGCGGAATGTCGTCGCCCACGGCCGTGGCCGGCGGGGTGCGCCGTCCCGGCAGCAGATCCGGGGAGTGCGACTCGAGAAAATCCGTGAAAGACGATGGCCCCGGGCTCATAAAACCCCCCGGGAACCGGTCGGCGTGCGAATCGTGAGACGCCACGCGGCTCCTTCCCTTCACCGTGGACCGGGGTCCCCCGGCACAACCATGGAACTCCTTATGACCCTACTGTCCCGAGGACGCGCCGCGCATGCTGCGTGATCCTTCCCTGAGTCCGCTCACGGCGAACCTGGGCCCACGCCCTCCCGCCCGGCCGCGACCGGGCCCGTGGGTCCGCACCACTACGATGAACGGCCGGTGTGGGGACCTCCTGACCGGCCGGGGCCCGGCCCGGTCTCCGTGCGGGCCCGGACCGCCGCTGACCGTGGGGGGCGGCCGGCCTCCGGGACATCCCCCACCGGCTGGAGCAGGTCGTCCGTGCGGCCGCGCCGGCCGGTCCCCCGCTGCTGAAGGGCCTCGCCGGAGTTCTATACCGGGCGGCTGTGCGCGGGCCGGCCCGACGCCACGGGACAGATCTCCTGATGCATGGTCGTGTACCGTGCGGACGCCGCGGAGGATGACGGGTCCCCGGTCAGGGTGACGGCACTGCTCTGTCGGCAGGGGCTCCGGCGGCGGGGCCGGGGACGGGCTCAATGACGGCGGCACGGCTCGAGGGGAATGCGCGCGGAGAACGCAGGCGGGGCGGGTGGTGGGCATGGGCCCTCCTGCGCGCGGAGGCGGGCATGGCTGCGCGGCTCACGGGCTCGCGGTGACGTGCGCCGGGCGCCCGGGGATCGCACGGCCTGATCCGTCCTCCCATCGACGCATGACAAACCGCGAGCAATGCGCTACTGCCCGCCTTTCTGGACATACGACCGCACGAACTCTTCGGCGTTCTCTTCGAGCACCTCGTCGATCTCGTCCAGGATGGCGTCGACGTCGTCGGTGAGTTTCTCCTGGCGTTCCTGCACTTCCTCGGTGGTCGAGGCCTGAGCCTCCTCGACCTCCTCGTCGCGCCGGGTGGTCTGCTTCTGCCCGCCCGTGTCCTTCGTCGCCATGCTCGCCTCCGTATCATGCGGGGAACCCGACTGTACTCTTGAGCACCGTCAAGGAGCGACGATCAGGGTCCGTTCCGCCCGTCACCCTCAGCCGAGGGTTCTGCCGGGGTTATCGCCCGTATACCGAGCATTGAAACGGGCAAACCGGTCACGACCCTGCTGCAGTCGCAGTCGACCCGCTCTCGCTGCGAAAATGCGTGGAGTCAGCAGGTGCCATCACATTCGTGGCAGGGGAACGTCCGCCGGCCACGGCGGCTCACGCGGATCCGGGAATGGGCCCGCACGGGCCGGTGCGGCCTGAGCGCCCCCATCCTGGCGTCGGGGCCGGGCTTGGAACTACGGCCGCGTCCGGCGCCGCCGGGCGTCAGTTGTGCCCGGTCAGGGCGGCGACGAGGTCCGAGGCCGACTCGCAGCGGTCGAGCAGGCCTCCCACGTGCTGCTTGGTTCCGCGCAACGGCTCCAAGGTCGGCACCCGCTGCAGCGACTCCCGGCCGGGGACGTCAAAGATCACCGAGTCCCAGGAGGCGGCCGCGACCGCGTCGGCGTACTGCCGCAGGCACCGGCCCCTGAAGTAGGCCCGGGTGTCCTCCGGCGGGTTCTCGATGGCCGCCTGGACCTCGGCTTCGGTCACGATCCGCTCCATGCGGCCCCGGTGGACCAGCCGGTTGTACAGCCCGCGGTCCGGCCGGATGTCGGAGTATTGCAGGTCGACGAGCTGCAGCCGTGGGTGGGACCAGTCCAGCCCGTCGCGGTTGCGGTAGCCGTTGAGCAACTCGAGCTTGGCGACCCAGTCGAGCTCCCGGGACAGCTGCGCCGGATCCTCACCGAGCCGGTGCAGCACCGACTCCCATCGGTTGAGCACGTCCGCGGTGCTCTCGTCGACGTCGACTCCGAACCGGTCCTCGACGTACTTGCGCGACTGCTCCAGATACTCCATCTGCAACTGCACCGCGGTCATCTTGCGGCCGTCCCGCAAGGTCAGCAGGTGTTTGCAGCTGGGATCGTGGGACACCGCCCGCAGGGCCGCCACAGGCATATCGACCGACAGGTCGACGGTCAGGAACGAATCCTCGATCATCGCGAGCACGAGGGCCGTGGTGCCGAGCTTGAGGTAGGTCGAGACCTCGCTCATGTTGGCGTCGCCGATGATGACGTGCAGGCGGCGGTACTTCTCCGGGTCCGCGTGCGGTTCGTCGCGGGTGTTGATGATCGGCCGTTTGAGCGTCGTCTCGAGCCCGACCTCGACCTCGAAGAAGTCCGCGCGCTGGCTGATCTGGAAACCCTCGCCGCGCCCGTCGACGCCGATGCCCACCCGGCCGGCGCCGCACATCACCTGGCGGGACACGAAGAAGGGCGTGAGGTGCCGGACGATGTCCGAGAACGGGGTCTCACGCTTCATGAGGTAGTTCTCGTGACACCCGTACGAGGCGCCCTTGTTGTCGGTGTTGTTCTTGTAAAGCTGGATCGGCTGCGTGCCCGGCACCATCGCGGCACGCCGGGCCGCGTCGGCCATCACCCGCTCGCCGGCCTTGTCCCAGATGACGGCGTCGCGCGGGTTGGTGCACTCCGGCGTGGAGTATTCCGGGTGGGCGTGATCGACGTAGAGCCGGGCGCCGTTGGTCAGTATGACGTTGGCCAGTCCGAGGTCCTCGTCGGTGAGCTGGCTCGGATCCGCGACCTCACGGGCGAGATCGAATCCGCGCGCGTCTCGGAGCGGATTCTCCTCCTCGAAATCCCATCGGGCCCTCCGGGCCCTCGCCGCGGAGGCCGCGAGATAGGCGTTGACGACCTGTGAAGAGGTCACCATCGCGTTCGCACCTGGCTGACCAGGCACGGATATCCCATACTCGGTCTCAGTCCCGATCACCCGCCGAACACTCATATGGACGAGCCTAGTGTGCTTTGGCCCGTGGCCCGAGAGGCACCACGGGATCGTGACCCGAATAGCGCACGCTCAACAGCCTTCGGGGCGGGCCGAATAGATCGTATGTGAGCACGTCATGACTGTTCCTTGGAACAGGCCCTCTCGGTATCCACCCGTTTCACTGGAGACAGGGGGGAGATCTCAAGCCGGCGGCCGGCTCCCAGGACGGCGCATCGGCCCGGAACGGCGAAGGGGACCGCGGGACCACGTGGCGGCGGCACGCCGCCACGTGGTCCCGCGATCCCCCGCTCCGCTACAGGTACTGTCCCGTGTTCGCCACCGTGTCGATGGAACGCCCCGCCTCGGTGCCCTGCTTACCGGACACGAGCGTGCGGATGTAGACGATCCGCTCGCCCTTCTTGCCGGAGATGCGGGCCCAGTCGTCCGGGTTGGTCGTGTTGGGCAGGTCCTCGTTCTCGCTGAACTCGTCGACGCAGGCCGCGAGCAGATGCGTGACGCGCAACCCCTTCTGGCCCGTGTCGAGGAACTGCTTGATCGCCATTTTCTTGGCTCGGTCGACGATGTTCTGGATCATCGCGCCGGAGTTGAAGTCCTTGAAGTAGAGGACCTCCTTGTCACCATTGGCGTAGGTCACCTCCAGGAAGCGGTTCTCCTCGGTCTCGCTGTACATCCGCTCGACGACCCGCTGGATCATCGCGTCCACCGTGGCGTCACCGGAGCCGCCGTGTTCCTTCAGGTCATCGGGGTGCAACGGCAGTCCGGTCAGGATGTACTTGGAGAAGATGTCCCTGGCCGCCTCGGCGTCCGGACGCTCGATCTTGATCTTGACGTCCAGGCGGCCGGGCCGCAGGATCGCCGGGTCGATCATGTCCTCGCGGTTGGAGGCGCCGATGACGATGACGTTCTCCAGCCCCTCGACACCGTCGATCTCCGACAGCAGCTGGGGAACGATGGTGTTCTCCACGTCGGAGGACACACCCGACCCCCGGGTCCGGAAGATCGAGTCCATTTCGTCGAAGAAAACGATGACCGGGGTGCCCGCGGAGGCCTTCTCCCGCGCCCGCTGGAAGACCAGGCGGATGTGGCGTTCGGTCTCGCCGACGTACTTGTTGAGCAGTTCCGGGCCCTTGATGTTGAGGAAGAAGCTCTTCCCCTCCTGCCCGGTCTTCTCCGCGACCTGCTTGGCGAGCGAGTTCGCCACCGCCTTGGCGATCAGCGTCTTGCCGCAGCCCGGCGGGCCGTACAGCAGGACACCCTTCGGCGGGCGGAGCTGGTGCTCACGGAACAGGTCCGCGTGCAGATAGGGCAGCTCCACGGCGTCGCGGATCTGCTCGATCTGCGGGCCGAGGCCACCGATCTCCTCGTAGGAGATGTCCGGCACCTCTTCGAGGACCAGTTCCTCCACCTCGGCCTTGTGGATCTTTTCGTAGGCGTATCCGGACCGGGTCTCCAGCATCAGGGAGTCGCCCGCCCTCAGCGACACCCCGCGCAGCGGCTCGGCCAGCTTGATCACGCGCTCCTCGTCGGCATGCGCGATGACCAAGGCCCGCTCACCGTCCGCGAAGACCTCCTTGAGCATGACGACCTCGCCCTGCTCCTCGAAGTCGAGCGCCTCCACGACGTTGAGTGCCTCGTTGAGCATGACCTCCTGGCCACGCTTGAGCTCGCCGACCTCGACGGCCGGACTGACGTTCACCCGCAGCTTGCGCCCGCCGGTGAAGATATCGACCGTTCCATCGTCTCGAGCCTCCAGGAAGACACCGTAGCCGGACGGCGGCTGCGCCAGCCGGTCCACCTCTTCCTTGAGGGCGATGATCTGCTCTCGCGCCTCTTTGAGTGTCGACACGAGACGCTCGTTCTGACCGGTTATGGCGGCCAGATTGGCTTGCGCCTCTTGTAGGCGCTCTTCAAACACACGTACTTGGCGGGGGGATTCCGCGAGCTTACGGCGCAGCACCGAGATCTCCTCCTCCAGGAAGGAAACCTGAGTTTGGAAGTCACGAACCTCCTTGTCGTGCTGCGCCCTGCGCGCCCCAGCATCGTCACGAGCGGCCACGCCCCGTCACCTCCTCACGAAGAGCCGACGACCTACTCAGAACCCTACCTATCTGGAGCGGTTCCGTAACCTGCCCAATAGGTGGCCGTGTCATGGCGAACCGATCACCTACCGTAGCGAAACGCCACGCAACGGAGGGAAGACTCTCCCGAAGCGCCACGTCGGCCACCGAAACTACCGCACACGGGTATGAACTGGGCAAACTTCACACGCCCAGGCCACCTGAGCCGGACTCGCCCGGCTCTTCCAGCGGCTTTGTGAATTCGACGTTAATCTCATCGCCAGTCGTAGCAGACGTATGACCTTCGGCGTCCCCGCCGTACGCCCCCTTCGCGGGCCGGCGGCGGCGGCGCGGCGGCTCGACCCCGTCGGCGAGCCGCCGTGCGGTGACGAGGAAACCGGTGTGCCCGATCATCCGGTGATCGGGCCGCACGGCCAGCCCCTCGACATGCCAGGACCGCAACATGGTCTCGAAGGCGTAGGGCTCCGCGAAGGACCCGTGCTCCCGCAGCCCCTCGACGACACGCGACATCTGGGTGGTCGTGGCGATGTAGGCGCAGACCATCCCCCCCGGGATCAGCGCCTTGGCGACGGCGTCCAGGCACTCCCAAGGGGCCAGCATGTCCAGAACGACGCGGTCGACCTCGGTCTCGTCCATGGCGTCCTGAAGCGAGCCGACGGTGAGGCGCCACGCGGGGTGCGGCCCTCCGAAGAACCTCTCCACGTTCGACCGCGCCACGTCGGCGAAGTCCGGACGGCGCTCATAGGACGAGACCGATCCGTTCTCCCCCACGGCGCGCAACAGCCAGCAGGTGAGGGCCCCGGACCCCGCACCCGCCTCCACCACCCGCGCGCCGGGGAAGACATCGGCCATGGTGACGATCTGCGCGGCGTCCTTGGGATAGACCACCGCGGCGCCCCGGGGCATCCGTACGGCGTAGTCGGCCAGCAAAGGGCGGAAGGCGAGATACTCCGTGCCCCCCGAGGAGCGCAGCACGATGCCCTCCGGTCGCCCGATGATCTCCTCGTGCGGGATCCACCCCTTGTGCGAGTGGAACTGCTTGCCCGGCTGCAGTGTGATCGTGTTGATCCGGCCCTTGGGGTCGGTGAGCTGAACCTGGTCCCCGGCTCGGAAGGGTCCGTGCGGGATACGGCCGGTGGAGCCGGGGGAATCGCCGGTCGGCGTGGGTTCGCTCATGACCGTCAAGGTTATCCGTGTTCAGGGCCTTGTCCGTCACCTCGTCCGGCACCTCGTCCCGCGGCCGGTGGGGCCGGGCGGCCACCGCACCCCGGCCGGCCGGTCAGGCCGTGGCGAAGGCCCGCTCGATATCGCTGACGGTGAGGACCCCGTAGACCCGGCCGGTCGGCTCCAGGAGGAGGTATTCGGTCGCCGGGGCGGTGCGGATGGCGGCCATCAGCTCCTCTCCGGACAGGTCCGCGGACAGCCGCAGTCCGGGCTTGAGCCCCCGGGACAGGTCTCCGACGTCCACCCAGGGACGCCTGTTCTCAGGCGTGGCCAGGACCGCCTGCTCGCTCACCAGACCGGTGGGCCGTCCCTCGTGGTCGACGATGACAAGGGCCCCCGCACCCTCGGCGTGGGCCCTTCTCACCGCCTCGGCGAGCGGCACGCCGGCCGTCACGAGAGTCGCCCTGCGGGCCAACCGGCGGGCGTGCAGCAGCGGGATCCGGTCTCGGAGGACCTCCGCCCGGATGGCCTGAGAGGCCCCTACCCAGATGAACGAGGCGATGAGCGCGGACCAGATGAGCGACAGCCATCCGAAGCCCAGACCGGCCGCCCGGTGGCTCGCGGCGAAAGCGCCCGCGACCAGCACGAGGACGGCCAGGGCCCGGCCCACCCAGCCCGCCACGACGGTGCCGGTCCGCGGCCTGCCGGTCAGCTTCCAGACCACGGCCCTGATCATGCGGCCGCCGTCGAGTGGCAGGCCGGGGAGCAGGTTGAAGACGGCCACCACCAGGTTGGCGAGCGTGACGGCCCGGACGAGGAGGCGCGCCACCGGCGGCAGGGGGACGAGGAGTTCGGTCAGCATGCCGGTGCCGGCGAGCACCAGGGACAGAAGCGGCCCGGCGAAGGCGACCAGGAACTCACGTCCGGGCGTACGCGGCTCCCGCTCGATCTCCGACACCCCGCCGAGGATGTGCAGGGTGATCGCCCGGACCGGCAGCCCGAACAGCCGGGCCACGGCGGAGTGGCTGAGCTCGTGGACGAACACCGACGCGTAGAGGAGCACGGCGTAGGTGAAGGCGACGAGGTAGCTCAGCGGCCGGTCCACCACTTCGGAGGCGGGTCTCTCGAACATCCAAGTGATCACAATGGCCACGATGAACCATGTCGGGGAGACGTAGACGGGGATGCCCAACACCCGTCCCATGAGCAGCCCCCGCCGCCGGTCCGCGTGATCATCCCCGGGTGTGCCCCCGGCCTGGGGCGCTCTCTCTGCCACGTTGTCGATGCTATGCCCTCCTCGCGGGCGGCCCGCGCGCATGCCGGATACGGGCCCGCGGCCGCGGGGAGGGGCGGGATTCCGTCCGGACCGTCGCCTACGCTTCGGCCCATGACGACCGCAGCAGACCCTTCCGTGGCAGATGACTCCGTGCCGGTCATCGGGTCACTGTCCCCGTCCCGGGCGGGCGATTTCATGACCTGCCCGCTGTTGTACCGCTTCCGGGTCATCGACCAGATCCCCGAGAAGCCGAGCCCGGCGGCGGTCCGGGGCACGCTGGTGCACGCGGTCCTGGAGCGGCTGTTCGACCTGCCGGCCGAGGCACGCACGGTCCCTGCGGCGCTGGAGCTGCTCGGCCCGCAGTGGGAGCGGCTGCTCGAGGAGGACTCCGGACTCGCCGAGCTGTTCACCGACGACCCCGATGGAACGGCCGAGCATGCCGAGTGGCTCGCCCAGGCCCGTCAGATGGTGGAGCGCTACTTCGTCCTGGAGGACCCCCGCAGGCTCGAGCCCGCCGAACGAGAACTGTTCGTCGAAACCGTCCTCGAGTCGGGGCTCAAGCTCCGCGGCTACATCGACCGGCTCGACGTGGCGCCCACCGGAGACGTACGGGTGGTCGACTACAAGACCGGCAAGGCCCCGCGCGCCGACTTCGAGACGCGGGCGCTGTTCCAGATGAAGTTCTACGCCCTCGTGCTCTGGCGGCTGCACGGCACGGTCCCGCGCCTGCTCCAGCTGATGTACCTCGGCAACGGTGAGATCCTTCGCTACTCCCCGGACGAGGCCGACCTGCGCGCCACCGAACGCAAGGTCGAGGCGCTGTGGCGGGCGATCCGGCGGGCGACGGACACGGGCGAGTGGCGACCCCGGACCAGCCGGCTGTGCGACTGGTGCGACCACAAGGAGCGCTGCCCCGCCTTCGGAGGCACTCCGCCGCCCCTGCCCGAGGTCCCGGCCCCCCGCAGATCCCCCGCCCAGGCGCTCAGCGGGCCCGACCGGCGCGACGAGCTCTGACCTACGTCTCATACCGGGGCGGACCTGTCCGAACCCGCATCGGCCAGATGGGTCCTCCTTGGGGAGGAGGAGAGATCCCCGTTCCGGATGGCTCCCGGCCCGGCGTGACACCCTAGTGTGAAGGGCGTGCCACCGCCCCTCCGCGGCCTCCGCTGGCTGCGCTCCCACCCGGCCGGATGCGACGGCGTCGTCGCCCTCGCGATCCTGTCGATCGGGCTTCCGCACATGGTTCTGCAGGACTCCCCCCGGGCACTGGGCTACCGGCCCCCTGACCTCCTCAACGGGGCCATCGTGGTGGCCGCCATCGCCGCCCTGGCGCTCCGGCGGCGCCGCCCCATGGCGGCGCTCAGCCTGATCATCTGCGCTCAGGTCTCCCTGGCCCTGCTGAACTACTCCCCATCCATCGGAGACATGCTGGCCTTCCTGATCGTGGTCTACAGCGTCGCGGCCCATCGCGGTCTGGCACAGAGCGCGATAGGGGGCATGGCCGCCCTGACGTGGTTTCTCATCATGATGGCGACCATCCACGAAAAGATCACCGTGGTGGCCTACATCACCGATGTGGCACTGCTCGTCGGGGTGTGGTGGCTCGGCCGCGGGCTCCGGCTCCGGCGGGCCTACCTCGCCGAGCTGGAACATCGGGCCATGCGCCTCGAGCGCGCGCGGGCCAGTGACGCCCGCGCCGCGCGGGTCGAGGAACGATCGCGCATCGCCCGCGAGCTGCACGACGTCGTGGCCCATCACGTCAGCGTGATGACCGTGCAGGCGGGCGCGGCCCGCCGGATCCTCGACAAGGACCCCGAACGGACGCGCGAGGCCCTGGCGACCATCGAAGAGGTCGGCCGCACCGCCCTGAGCGAGATGCGGCGCATCGTCGGTGTGCTCCGCACCGAAAGGGACACCGCGGCCACCGGAGGGGAGCTCTCGCCACAACCGGGGGCGCACGACATCGGCGGCCTGGTCGATCAGGTTCGGGAGACGGGCCTGTCGGTCCAGCTGTGGGTCGAGGGCGAGCTGCGTCAGCTGTCCCCCGGTGTGGACCTCGCGGCCTTCCGCCTCGTACAGGAGGCGTTGACCAACACCCTCAAGCACGCCGGACCTCAGGCCCGGGCCTGGGTTCGCCTGCACTATGGTGACCGGCAGCTGACGGTGGAGATCGAGGACAACGGCCGGGGGGTGGCCGCGGCGCTGTCGGACGCGGGCGACAGCGGTGATGGACCTGGCCACGGGCTCGTCGGCATGTACGAACGCGTCGCCCTCTATGGCGGCGAGCTGCGCATCGGACCACGCAGCGGCGGCGGTTTCGAGGTCCGCGCCCGGTTCCCCCTGGAGGCATAGAGGCCATGAACGCAGCGAGCAGGCGCGCGGTGGCTGGACCGAGGAGCCGCCGGAGCGAGGAACGAGCGACAAGGCGACGAGGGAAGCCACCGCCTCGAAGCGACCCGAGCCACCGAGCGGAGCGAGGCAATGAACACAGCGATACGGGTCCTCCTGGTCGACGATCAGCCGCTACTGCGGAGGGGCTTCCGGTTGATCCTGGAGGCGGAGACCGATATCGCCGTGGTCGGCGAGGCCGGCGAAGGGGCGTCGGCGGTCGAGCTGGCCAGGTCCATGCTTCCCGATGTGGTCCTCATGGACGTCCGCATGCCGGGGGTCGACGGGATCGAGGCCACCCGGCGAATCGTCCGGGAGAGTACCGCCACGCATGATTGCCGGGTCCTGATCCTCACCACCTTCGACTTGGACGAGTACGTCATCGAGGCCGTACGGGCGGGGGCCAGCGGGTTCCTGTTGAAGGACTCGCCGCCCGAGGACCTGGTGGCGGCCATCCGGATCGTCGCGGCGGGGGACGCGATCGTCGCGCCGAGCGTGACGCGGCGCCTGCTGGACAAGTTCGCCACCCGGCTACCGGCCGTACGGGAGTCCGCGCCGCCCCCCGGGCTCGACAGCCTGACGGATCGGGAGCGGGAGGTGCTGGGGCACGTCGCCCGGGGGCTGTCCAACGCGGAGATCGCGGCCGAGCTGGTCGTGAGCGAGACGACGGTGAAGACCCACGTCGGAAATGTGCTGGCCAAGCTCCGGCTGCGTGACCGGGTCCAAGCCGTGGTCTACGCCTATGAGACGGGGATGAGCCGGCCGGGTCGGTCCGGCTGATCCCCTAGGGGGAACGCCGGCCCGTCTAGTCCGGGAGGACGAGAACGGCGTGCCGGCTCCTGCGGAAGGCGGAGGACCAAGTCCCTTCCACAAGCCGATCAGACCCACGATCGGGACTCCTAGTGTTGAGGCACGGGATCAAGGAGCGCCCGCTCCGGCCCGCACAAGGCATCCTCAGCTCACAGGGAGTCCCACGTGAACAGCACCGCTCCACCGACCGCCGAGGGGCTGGACCAGCCCGGAGTGGGCACTCTCGCGGCCCGCACGACCGGGATATCCAAGGTCTACGGCCGCGGTGACGCCAAGGTGGTGGCGTTGGACGACGTGACCGTCGGGATTCCGCGCGGCCGGTTCACGGCGATCATGGGCCCGTCCGGTTCCGGTAAGTCCACGCTGATGCACTGCATGGCGGGCCTCGACACCGTGGACTCCGGACAGGTCTTCCTCGGTGACGTCGAACTCTCCCGCCTCGACGACAAGCGTCTCACCCGGTTGCGGCGGGACAAGGTGGGGTTCGTCTTCCAGGCTTTCAACCTGGTGCCGACCCTCACAGCTCTCGAGAACATCACCCTGCCGATCGACATCGCGGGGCGTAAGCCGGACCGTGCGTGGCTGGACCATGTCATCGACTCCGTGGGCCTGCGGCCTCGGCTGAGGCACCGGCCGAGCGAGCTCTCCGGGGGCCAGCAGCAGCGCGTCGCCTGCGCCCGGGCGCTCGCGAGCCGGCCTGAGATCATCTTCGCCGACGAGCCGACCGGCAACCTCGACTCCCGTTCCGGCGCGGAGGTGCTGTCGTTCCTGCGCAACTCCGTGCAGGAGATGGGCCAGACGATCGTCATGGTGACCCATGACCCCGCCGCGGCGGCCTACTCGGACATGGTGCTGTTCCTCAGTGATGGACGCATCGTGGACCAGATGCCCGACCCGACCGCCGAGAAGGTCCTCGAGCGCATGAAGGGCTTCGACCTGCCGGGGGTCGGTGCCGCATGATGGCCCGGGTGACGCTGCGCAACCTCGCCGCGCACAAGCTCCGGCTCCTGCTCACCGCGGTGTCCGTCGTGCTGGGCGTGGCGATGGTCGCCGGTACCTTCATCTTCACCGACTCGATGTCGAGGCAGTTCGACGACCTGTTCGCGACCTTCGGCAAGGACGTCGCGGTGGACGTCCGGGGCAAGAAGGTCGTCGACGCGGGCAATGACGAGCAGGTGTCCTCCAGGCCGCCGGTGCCGGCCACCGTCGCCGAAGGGCTTCGTCAGGTCGACGGCGTCCGTGATGTCGTCGGCAGCGTCTCCGGATATGCCGCGGTGATCGGCGAGAACGGCAGGACCGTCGCCACGCAGGGGCCGCCCCAGCTCGGGATCAACTGGGTCGGCGGAGGCGACTACACCATCGCGTCCGGCCGCGCGCCACACGGGCCCGGCGAGGTGGCCATCGACGAGGCCACCCTCGAGAAGGCCGGTTACGCGCTGGGCGAGCGGGCCCGGATCCTGGTGCAGGGGCCGACCCAGACCATGACCGTCGTGGGCGCGATCAAGGCTCCGAACATGATGGGCACGACGCTCACGGCCTTCGAGACCGCCACGGCACAGCGGCTCCTGCTCAAGCCCGGCTATTTCAGCGACATCCAGATGGCGGGCACCGGCGCGAGTGAGACGGTGCTGCGGGACCGGGTGGCGCGGACGCTCCCGGACGGCGTGGAGGCGATCACCGGCACCGAGCTCCGCGACGAGCTCAAGACCGACATCCAGGGATTCCTGTCGTTCTTCCGGACGCTGCTGTTGGTCTTCGGGTTCATCGCGGTGTTCGTCGGCGCGTTCATCATCTTCAACACGTTCTCGATGCTCGTGGCCCAGCGGACCCGAGAGCTCGCGCTCCTGCGGGCCATCGGCGCCTCGCGCCGGCAGGTCACCAGGGCCGTGCTCGGCGAGGCCCTCGGAGTGGGCCTGATCGGCTCCACCATCGGCCTGATCGCCGGCGCCGGGCTGGCCACGGCGCTGCAGTCCCTCGCCGGCGGCGGGTCCGAGGAGCCGGGAGGCCTCACGTTCACCATGACTCCGGTGATCTGGTCCTACACGGTCGGCATCGCGGTGACCCTGGTCGCGGCCTACTTCCCGGCGCGCCGGGCTGCCAGGATCGCGCCGGTGGCCGCGATGCGCGATGACGTCGCGCTGCCGCAGCGCTCACTGCGGATCCGGATGATGGCCGGCTCGGTGCTCACCGTGGGCGGTGCGGTCCTCCTCGTCCTGGGCCTCGCCGGGGTCGGAGCCCAGCCGCTGATCCTGCTCGGCGCGGGAGCGGCCATGGTCTTCCTCGGGGTCGCCATGCTCGCACCGGTGATCAGCAAGCCGGTGATCCGGCTGCTCGGCGCAGTGTTCCCCCGGCTGTTCGGCACGCCCGGCCGGCTCGCGCGGGAGAACGCCCTGCGCAACCCGCGCCGGACGGCGGCCACGGCCTCGGCCCTCATGATCGGGCTCGCGCTGGTGAGCGCGATCAACGTGGTGAGCTCCTCCGCCGTCGCCTCCATCGGCAGGTCCGTGGACCGGCAGTTCGGCGCCGACTACATCGTCATGTCCGAGACCCAGAACCGCTTCAGCCCTGAGGCCATCAAAGCGGTGGGCCGGGTTCCGGGGGTGGAGCAGGCCACGGCGCTGTACTCCGGGAAAATCAACTTCAACGGCAAGCCGACCGACGTGCAATCCGGCGACATCGCCGTGCTCCTGTCCGGGGCGAAGCTGAAGATGGTGTCCGGCTCCACCGACCTCGGCGCCGATGGGCTGCTCGTCGACGAGAGCACGGCCAAGTCCGGTAACTGGACGGTCGGCAGCACGGTCCCGGCGCAGTTCGCCGACGGGGCCCGTCAGCCGCTCCGCGTCGCGGGGATCTACGAGAAGAACGAGCTGACCGGTCCCCGGGTGCTGTCGCAGCAGACCTACCTGGCCCACACCGGCACCCCTCTGGCCGTCATGGGGATCGTGCAGGTCAAGACACCGGACACGACGACCAGGCAGGCTCTGGAACAGGCGCTCCGCGACTATCCCAATCTGAAGGTCCAGGACCGCTCGGACCTGAAGAAGTCCTTCCAGAAGCAGCTCGACCAGATCGTCGTCTTCTTCACGATCCTGCTCGCCATGTCCATCATCATCGCGGCGGTGGGGGTCATCAACACCCTGGCGCTGTCGGTGATCGAGCGGACCCGTGAGATCGGCCTGCTCCGGGCGGTGGGCACCAGCCGCCGCCAGCTGCGCCGGATGATCCGGCTGGAGTCCGTGGTGATCGCGGTGTTCGGCGCCCTGCTGGGGATCACGATCGGCGTGTCCTTCGGGGCGGCCATCCAGAACGGCCTCGAGGACAACGGCCTGACCGTCCTGGACATCCCCGTGGGGACACTGAGCCTGTACGTCCTACTCGGCGGCCTGATCGGGATGCTGGCCGCGCTCTGGCCGGCCTGGCGCGCGGGCCGCATGGATGTTCTCAAGGCCATCGCGACCGAGTAGCACGACGACGAAAGCCTCGTCCCGTACGGCCGGCCGGCCGTACGGGACGAGGCTTTCGCTCTGTGCTCCCGGTCAGAGTCCCGCGCTCTTGGCGACCTTCTGCGTCGCGTCGGCCGGCGCGTTCTCGGGGAAGTGGCAGGCGGCCTGGTGTCCGGTCCTGAGCTCCACCAGCGGCGGCTCGACGGTCCTGCAGATCTCCTGCGCCTTCCAGCACCGGGTGTGGAACCGGCAGGCGGGGGGCGGGTTCAGCGGGCTCGGTACATCTCCCTGCAGCCGGATCCGGTCCCGTCCCTTGCGCTTGGCCGGATCCGGGATGGGCACCGCCGACATCAGCGCGTTGGTGTACGGGTGCATCGGCGCCTCGTACAGGCTGTTGCGGTCGGCGACCTCGACGATCTTGCCGAGGTACATCACCGCGACCCGGTCGGCGATGTGGCGGACCACCGACAGGTCGTGTGCGATCACCATGTAGGTGAGCCCGAACTCGTCCTGCAGGTCCTCGAGCAGGTTGATGACCTGCGCCTGGATCGACACGTCGAGCGCGGACACCGGCTCGTCGGCGACGATGAGCTTCGGGCGGAGCGCGAGCGTCCGGGCGACTCCGATGCGCTGCCGCTGCCCGCCGGAGAACTCGTGCGGATAACGGTTGTAGTGCTCCGGGTTGAGCCCGACGAGCTCGAGGAGCTCCTGGACCGCCTTCTTGGTCCCGTGCTCGGTCTTGATCTTCTGCAGCTTGAACGGCGCGCTGACGATCGCGCCGACGGTCTGCCGCGGGTTCAGCGACGAGTACGGGTCCTGAAAGATCATCTGGATGTCGCGCCGCAGGGGCCGGATCTCCCGCTGCTTCATGTGCGTGATGTCCTGGCCCTCGAAGACGATCCGCCCCGCACTCGGCTCGAGCAGCCGCATGATCATCCGGCCTGTGGTGCTCTTGCCGCAGCCCGACTCGCCCACCACTCCGAGCGTCTCGCCCTTGCGAACCGAGAAGGAGATGCCGTCCACGGCCTTGACCGCGGCCACCTGCCGTCGCAGCAGCCCGCCCTTCACGGGGAAGTGTTTCTGCAGGTCCGTCACCTCGAGCAGAGTGTCCCCACTGCGCTCCTGGTACGGATCCCCGGCCACCGGCTCCGGGATCTGGCTTTCCGATGTGCTCACACGTACTCCAGCATTGTCTTCAGGAGCGAAGCCACCCCGGGTCTCCCGGCCATGGCCGTCACAGTTTCGGCCTGATCTCGTCGGCCCAGATCTCCTTGCGCGCCCCCACGGGGAGATGGCACGCGGCCTTGTGCCCCGGCTCCACCTCGGTCAGCTCCGGGCGTTCGGTCTCGCTCCTGCCCCGATTGACCTTGGCGTAGGCGCACCGCGGGCTGAAGGCGCACCCGGTGGGCAGGTTGATGAGGCTCGGCGGCGTGCCCTTGATGGGCAGCAGCCGCTCGGACCGGTCCCGGTCCAGCCGGGGCATGGAGCTCAGCAGTCCCCAGGTGTAGGGGTGCATCGGCCGGTGGAAGGCGTCCTCCACACTGGCGTACTCCGCGCATCGCCCTCCGTACATCACGAGGATGTCGTCGGAGAGCTCCGCGACGACGCCGAGGTCATGCGTGATCATGATGATCGCGGAGTTGAACTCCTCCTGCAGGTCCCGCAGGAGGTCCAGGATCTGCGCCTGCACCGTCACGTCGAGCGCCGTGGTCGGCTCGTCGGCGATCAGGAGCTCGGGGTCGCAGGAGAGCGCCATCGCGATCATGGCGCGCTGCCGCATGCCGCCGGAGAAGTTGTGCGGATAGTCGTCCACCCGCCGGTCCGGCTCCGGGATGCCGACCCGGCCGAGCATGTCCACCGCGTGCTTGCGCGCGACCTTCTTGCTGACGTCGTTGTGGATCCGGTAGGCCTCGATGATCTGGTTGCCGACCGTGTAGAACGGGTGCATGGACGACAACGGGTCCTGGAAGATCATCGCCATGTTACGGCCGCGCAGCCGGCGGACCTGATCCGGCGACGAACCGACGATCTCCTGGCCGTCCAGCCAGATCTCCCCGGACACCCGGGCGTTCCTGCGGTTGTGCAGGCCGAGGATGCCGAGGCTCGTCACGCTCTTGCCCGACCCGGACTCCCCCACGATGCCGAGGGTCTTGCCGCGTTCCAGCTGGAACGACAGCCCGTCGACGGACCTGACCAGGCCGTCGTCGGTCGGGAAGTGAATACGGAGATCCCGTACCTCGAGGAACGCCGTCGGCGCCTTGGTCTCGCCGCCGGCGGGGACGGACGCGCCGTCGAGCGTCTCGACCCGTGGCTTCTTGTCCCCCATCAGTTAATGCCTCACCCTCGGGTCCACGACCCCGTACAGAAGGTCCACGATCAGGTTGGCCACGACGATGAACAGCGCGGCGGTCAGGGTGACTCCCAGAACCACCGGCAGGTCGCTCTGGCTGATCCCGTCGAGTGCCAGCGCGCCGAGGCCCTTCATCGAGAAGGTCTTCTCGGTGATGATGGCCCCACCGAGCAGCAGGCCGAGATCGAGACCGAAGACGGTCAGGATAGGGGTCAGCGTCGCACGCAGCCCATGCTTGACGATAACGGTCCGCTCCGGGAGTCCCTTGGCGCGGGCCGTACGAATGTAGTCCTCGTTCAGCGTCTCCAGCATGCCCGCGCGGGTGAGCCGAGCGTACAACGCCGCGTAGAGGAAGGCGAGGCTGACCCAGGGCAGGATCAGGCTGGTGAACCACTTTCCGGGATCCTGGGTCAGTGGGGTGTAGTCGACCTCGGGCAGCAGCCCCCACTGGTGGACCACGAACGCCAGCCCGAGAAGTCCGGTGAAGAAGATGGGCAGCGACACGCCCGCGAGGGCCACCGCCATGGCGGCGCGGTCGAAGAGGGTCCCACGGCGCAACGCCGACAGCACGCCGATCGACAGCCCGACGACCATCCAGAGCACGGCCGCGCCGAGGGCGATCGACAGGGTGACCGGGATCCGGTCGAGGATCTGCTCCAGCACCGGCTGATTGGTCCGGAAGGAGTAACCCAGGCAGGGCGCCGGGCACGCGATCTTCTCCGTACCCGTGTCGTAGGTGTCCCCCGCGACGATGGCCTTGAGGAAGTGCCCGTACTGCACCGTCACCGGCTCGTCCAGACGGAACCGCTCCTTGATGGCCGTGAGCGTGGCCTGGTCCGGGGCCTTGCCGGCGAAGCGCCCGGCGAGATCGTCAGTGGTCACCCCGGCCGCCTTCGGCACGAGGAAGAAGATCGAGAACGTCACCGCGCTCGTGATGAGCAGCAGCCCTACCGCGCCGAAGAGCCGGCGAATGATATATGCGATCACAGCATCCGGCCCTGGGCGGCCGGCGGGGGGTCAACCCCGCCGGCCGCCCAATATGCCTTCACCTGCCTTTTCTCAGGTAGTGCGGAACCGGGTTCAGCCGGTGACGCCCAGGTTGGCGTAGTCGTACATGCCGTAGCCCTCGTGGAAGTACACGTTGGCGAGTGTGGACGGCCGGAAGAGCAGCGACTTGGCGTAGACGTTCGGCAGGATCGCGGCCTTCTCACGGATCATCGTGTCGATCTCGTTGTAGACCTTCGCCCGCTCGGCCGCGTCCGTGCTCTTGACGACCTCGTTCCACTTCTTGTTGATGACGGGGTCGTTCAGCCCCTCCGGGTTGGCGTTGCCGGTGTCGACGATCGCCTTGCCGTCCGAGATCGGCTGCAGGTAGCCGTAGCCGGTGTTCCAGTCGGGCGCCCAGCCGTAGGTGCCGAGACCGACCTTCTCCTTCTTGACGAAGGCGGGCGAACCGAGCTGCTCGTTGGTGTAGGTGCCCGACGGGTAGCCCTTGAGCTCCAGCTGGATGCCGGCCTTGCCCAGCGACTGCTCGAGCGCCTCGGCGGTCTGCTTCTCCTTCGGGCGGTCGCTGCGGAAGACCATGACGGTCTTGAACCCGTTCGGCTTACCGCACTTGGCGAGGGCCTCCTTGGCCTTGGCCACGTCACCCTTGTAGCCGGGCTCGGCCTTGGTGTAGAGGTCCGTGCCCTTCTCGCGGCCCATGACGCTGGGAGGCTGGATCGAGGTCGACAGCTCGCCGCCGATCTCACCGCCGTAGGCGCGGAACATCGCGTCCCGGTCCGCGGCGTAGACGATCGCCTTACGGCACTCGACGTTGGGGATGTTCTCGACGTTGATGGGCAGGTACCAGTGGAAGCCCGCGAGCGGGTTGTCGGCGTTGCCCTTCAGCTTGGGGCTGGCGAGGATCTTCTGCCGGGCCGCGGCCTGCACGCCGGTGCCGGGCAGGTCCACGTGGAGGGTGCCCGCGAGCACGCGGCTGTCGATCTCCTCCGCCTTGAGCCCCGCCATCACTTCGATCCGGTCGGGCAGCTGCTTGCGGTTGGGATCGGTGGCCGGGTCCCAGTTCGTGTTGCGGACGAGGACGCCGCCCTTCTTGGGCTGGTAGTCGGCCTCCCACTTGTACGGGCCGCTCGAGAACGGGTGCTGTCCGTAGCGGACGCCCTTGTCCTTGGCCGGCGGCACCGGCGCCGTCTGCCCGCTGAAGCCGACCAGCTGGTCGAACTCACCGAACGGGTTCTTCAGCTTGAAGACGACGGTGTAGTCGTCGGGGGTCGCGACGCCCTTGAAGTGGTCGAGGTTCTTGTCCTTGAACGGACCCTTGTAACCGGAGGCGTCGAGCAGCTGGGTGAAGTAGGACGGGCCGTTGCGGAGGACACCGCGGTCGAAGGTGCGGGCGACCGCGTACTTGATGTCCTGGGCCTTGATCTCGGTGCCGTCTTCGTACTTGACACCCTTCTTGAGCTTGTAGGTCCAGGTCTTGCCACCGTCGGTGGGCACGCCCGCGGCCTCGGCCAGGTCCGGGGACATGGTCGAGCCGGCCGCGCCGGGCTTGGACGTGTAGGTCATCAGGCCACGCGAGAAGAGCCGGACGAAGTTGAGCCCGAACGCGTAGTAGATGTTGGCGGGGTCGAGCGACTCGAAGTCGTCGGGCTGGGCGACCTTGAGGACCCCGCCCTTCTTGTCCGAAGGGTTCACGACACTGGTGGAGCCGGCGTCGAATTTGCCGCTAGCACCGTCGCTGCCGCCATCGCCACCGCCGCAGGCGGCCAACCCCAAGCTCAGGGCGATGGCTCCTGCCGCCGCCGTGGTCACCACTTTGGGACTTTTCATGCGTTGCCTTTCACTCTTACCGGTGGGTGCCGGAGTCATCGAGCCCGTGGGTCCAGGGCGTCGCGTAGTCCATCGCCGAAGAGGTTGAACGCCAGGACGGTGACGAAGATGGCGAGACCGGGGACGATCACGAAGTGGGGGGAGATGGAGTACAGCTCGGCCGCCGACGTCAGCATCCCGCCCCACGATGGCTGGGGAGGGTTGATCCCCACACCGAGGAACGACAGGGCCGCCTCGAACAGGATGTTCGTCGGGATCAGCAGCGTGGAGTAGACCAGGATCGGCGCGAACAGGTTGGGCAGGATCTCCCGGAAGAGGATGTAGAAGCTGCTCCCCCCGAGACTCCGAGCGGCGTCGACGAACTCCCGCTCGCGCAGCGACAGCGTCTGTCCCCGGATGATCCGCCCGATATAGGGCCAGTTGAAGAACCCGATGATGAACACCAGGAGCGCGATCCGCAGGTCGTTGCCCTGCAGCCCGATCAGGTCATTGGGGATCACGCCGACCAGCGCGATCGAGAAGAGCACCAGCGGGAAGGCCAGGAACACGTCCATCGTCCGGGCTATGAGCGTGTCCACCCAGCCGCCGAAGTAGCCGGCGATGATACCCATGATCGAGCCGATGACGACCGACACGAGCGTGGCGAGGACACCGATGAGGATCGAGACCCGCGCGCCGAAGAGGATGCGGCTGAACAGGTCACGGCCGTTGATGGGCTCGACGCCGAACAGGAAGTCTCCACTGAGCCCGCCGAACGCGCCGTCCGGCTTGCCCAGCACGGGATCGGTCAGTTCCTGGTGGAACTCGTTCGGCGGGTGGCCGAGCCAGCGCACCAGGATCTCGGTGACGCCCGGCAGCGACACCAAGATGAGCAGGAGCACGATGGCTCCACCGGTCAGGGCGACCTTGTCGCGCTTGAGCCGCAGCCATGCGATCTGCCCGAGCGAGCGTCCCTGGATGGCCTTGCGGTCCAGACCAGCGACCACCGCCTCGGGCTGCGCCTCGGCCTCGGACCCGGACACCTCGATCGGTGCGGTCACCGACGTACCTCCCCATACACACGGCCATCCCACGGACGACCGGCAAGCCACAGACCACCGATGTATTGACTGGTCCAGGACCCGCAACGCCCCGCTGTCGGAGGGAAACCTACTCTCCCCAGACGAAATGTCGCGCTCGAGGGTCCGTGGCGCCAGTACCCGTGTCTGACTTGTGATCTCGTTGTCATCTAGGGCATATGCGCCCTCGACGATATTTCGGACAAACTTCGCAAATCATAACTAGTCGCGCACTATGGCGCAGTTGGGGGCCACCTTATCCCCCACCCTCGGAAGCGTCCCTCCGCACCGCGAGGCGGGGGGCCGTCGTGTCAGCCGATGCCTCGCCTGCGGAGGATCTCCTCGACGTCCGCGAGGTCGGGATCCACCACGGCCGGCTCATGCCGGGGACCGACGGCGCCGCGCGGGCCGGCCTCTCCGGCCTCCGCCGGCGTCCGCCCGCGCGCACGGCCGGTGGCGGCGCCTCCGGCGCCGATGCGACGGCGCAGCATCACGCCGGACGTCACGTACAGCACGAGGGCCAGCCCCAGGAGGCCGATCCCGGCCCACTTGACCGGGCTGAACACCAGGCCGGCGGCCCACGCGGTCAGACCGGTGAGATAGGCCGCCATGGGCACCAGGGACCAGGCCGCCCCGCGCATCGCCGAGGCCGTGCCGCGGCGGCGGTGGGCCCTCCAGCTGCCGAGCAGCCCGAGCACCGTGATGCCGAGACTGACGGAGAACAGGACGACGTCGCCCATGTCCGGTCTCCACTCTCGCGGGGATGGGCCCCCATCGTGACACGACGCTCCCGCGGCGGGCTCCTCCCTGGGAAGGGTTCCGTACGGGCACCCGTCATCCCGCGGTGCTACGCGGTGCGGGGCACGAGGGCCGCGAGCCGCGCGAGATCAAGATCGCACAACGATTCGACGACGAGCCGGCCCGGCGCGAGGGGGATCGGGACCACGTTCGGCACCGCGACGGCGGCGCAGCCGGCCGCCTCGGCCGCGGCGATGCCGTTGGGCGAGTCCTCCAGGGCGACGCACCGCCGGGCCGTCACCCCCAGGTACCGGGCGGCGGTGAGGTAGGGCTCCGGGTCCGGCTTGGGGCTGGTGACCTCGTCACCGGCCACCGTGACGGTGAAGTGCTCGCGGCCGATCCCGTCGAGGGCGTGCTCCATGACCCGCCGGTGGGTCGAGGACACCAGCGCGGTGGGCAACCCGGCCGCCCGGACCTCGGCGAGCAGCTCGCGGGCGCCGGGCAGCAGCGGCACGTGTTCCCGCAACCGTCGCCCCATGCCGTCGAGCAGCCGCCGCCCCACCTCCTCGGCGGAGGCCACCGGCCCCGTGATCGAGAGCATGTAGGCGACGGTGCTCGCGAGCGAGCCGCCGACCAGCCGTTCCTGGTGCTCCGGCCCCCAGGTGCCGCCGAGCCGGTCCATGACCTCGGCCTCGACCTCGAGCCAGATCCGCTCGGAGTCGACGAGCAGCCCGTCCATGTCGAACAGCACCGCCTGCAACCGGCCATCGAGGTCCACCGTCCCCGTGTCCACGTGTCTCCCTGATGTGTCGTGATCCGGTGATGCCGGCGAACAGGAACGTGCCGGGAAGAACCCATGCCATGGCGACACAGAGGCGCGTGAACCACCGGTTGCAGGCCAGCCCCGCGAGGGCGAGCGAGACCCCGAATCCCGTCGCCGTCACGGCGTCCCGCCAGTCATCGCCCACGGGATCCACGGCCTCGCGCCACCCGACGGCGCCTCCCGCGAGCAGCAGGAGGCCGCCGATGACCCGCATGCCCCAGGAGCGGCCGTCGTCGCCCGCACGGCTCCCGGGACGTCTGGTTCTGATCCGGTGGACGGCGGGTCCACGGCGGCGGTTCCTACGGCTCGTCAAGGGTGGGGTGACCTTTCGGCTGCTCCGTGCACCCGGCGGATCAGGTGTTGAAGTAGCTGGCCTCGGGATGGTGCGTGATCAGGGCGTCCGTCGCCTGTTCGGGCACCAGCTGGAACTCCTCCGAGAGGGTCACGCCGATCCGTTCCGGCTTGAGCAGCCGTACGATCTTGGCCCGCTCCTCCAGGTCCGGGCAGGCGGCATAGCCGAAGGAGTAACGGCAGCCGCGGTACTTCACCTTGAGGATGTCGTCGAGCCCGTCGGGATCCTGGGCGCCGAAGCCGATCTCCGAGCGCACCCGCGAGTGCCAGTACTCGGCGAGGGCCTCGGTCAGCTGCACCGAGAGGCCGTGCAACTCCAGGTAGTCCCGATAGGCGTTCTTCCCGAACAGCTCCGCGGTCGCCTCGCCGACCTTGGATCCGACGGTGACGAGCTGGAAGCCGACGACGTCGACCTCACCGGACTCACGGGGCCGGTAGAAGTCGGCGAGGCACAGGTGCCGGTCACGGCGCTGGCGCGGGAACGTGAAACGTTCCCGCTCGGACCCGTCCTCGTGGAGCACGACCAGATCGTCTCCCTCGCTGACGCACGGGTAGTAGCCGTAGACGACCGCGGCCTCGATGAGACCCTCGGTCTGGGCGCGTTCGAGCCACATCCGCAGCCTCGGGCGCCCCTCGGTCTCGACGAGCTCCTCGTAGGTGGGCCCGTCACCGCCCCGGGTGGGCTTGAGGCCCCACTGGCCGAGGAACGTGGCCCGCTCGTCCAGGTACGAGACGTAGTCGTTCATCGGGATGCCCTTGACGATCCGGTCTCCCCAGAACGGCGGCTCGGGGACCTTGTTGTCCGTCGCGACGTCGGACCGGGCCGGCATGTCCTCGGGCGCGGTCACGTGCAGCCGCGCCTTGGTCTTGACCCGGCGTTCGCGCAGCGGGGGCAACTGCGCGCCCGCCTTGCCTCGCTTGACCGCCATCATGGCGTCCATGAGCCGCAGTCCCTCGAAGGCGTCCCGGGCGTAGCGCACCTCGCCGTCGTACAGATCGGCGAGATCCTGCTCGACGTAGGCCCGGGTCAGCGCGGCACCGCCGAGCATCACCGGCCAGCGGCCGGCGAGCCCCCGGGAGTTGAGCTCCTCGAGGTTCTCCTTCATGATCACGGTCGACTTGACCAGGAGACCCGACATGCCGATCACGTCGGCACGGCTCTCCTTGGCCGACTCGAGGATCGCCGACATCGGCTGCTTGATCCCGAGGTTGACCACGTCGTAACCGTTGTTGGACAGGATGATGTCGACGAGGTTCTTGCCGATGTCGTGGACGTCGCCCTTCACCGTGGCGAGTACGATGCGGCCCTTGCCGTCGTCGTCGGACTTCTCCATGTGCGGCTCCAGGAAGGCCACGGCGGCCTTCATGACCTCCGCGGACTGCAGGACGAACGGCAGCTGCATCTGACCGGAACCGAACAGCTCACCGACGACCTTCATCCCCTCCAGGAGGACGTCGTTGATGATCTCCAGCGCCGGCCGCTGCTCGAGGGCCGCCTCGAGATCCTCGTCGAGCCCCTGGGGCTCACCGTCGACGATGCGGCGCTTGAGCCGCTCCCAGAGCGGCAGGCCTCCCAGCTCCTCGGCCCGGGACTCCCGCATGGCCGCGGCGTCGACGCCCTCGAACTGCTCCATGAACCGCTGCAGCGGGTCATAGGCCGGCCGTCCGTCGGCGGCCGGGCGGCGCCGGTCATAGACCATGTCCAGCGCGACCTGGCGCTGCTCGTCGGAGATCCGCGCCATCGGCAGGATCTTGGAGGCGTGCACGATCGCGGAGTCGAGCCCGGCGTTGACGCACTCGTTGAGGAAGACCGAGTTGAGCACGATCCGCGCGGCGGGGTTGAGCCCGAAGGACACGTTGGACAGGCCGAGAGTGGTCTGCACCGTCGGATAGCGGCGCTTGATCTCGCGGATGGCCTCGATGGTCTCGAGGGCGTCCCGGCGGGTCTCCTCCTGCCCGGTCGCGATCGGGAACGTCAGCGCGTCCACGATGATGTCCTCGACCCGCATGCCGTAGTTGGCGGTGAGGTCCTCGATCAGCCGGGTGGCGACCCGGACCTTCCACTCGGCGGTCCGCGCCTGGCCCTCCTCGTCGATGGTCAGCGCCACGACGGCGGCGCCGTGCTCTTTGATCATCGGCATGACGCGGGCGATCCGGGAACCCGGACCCGATCCGTCCTCGTAGTTGACCGAGTTGATCACGGCGCGTCCGCCGAGCATCTCCAGCCCCGCCTGGATGACGGCCGGCTCGGTGGAGTCGAGCACGATCGGCAGCGTGGAGGCGGTCGCGAAGCGGGACGCGATCTCCTTCATGTCCGCGACGCCGTCCCGGCCGACGTAGTCGATGCAGACGTCCAGCAGGTGGGCACCGTCCCTGGCCTGCTCACGCGCGATCTGGACACAGTCGTCCCAGCGCTCGGCCAGCATGGCGTCGCGGAAGGCCTTGGAGCCGTTGGCGTTGGTGCGCTCACCGATGGCCAGGTAGGAGGTGTCCTGCCGGAACGGAACGTGCTGGTAGAGCGAGGCGGCTCCGGCCTCCGGCCGGGGCTTGCGGCGCGTCACCGCGCGAGCGCGTGCCGATGGCTCCGCGCCCGCCGCCGGGCCGGGCTCCCCGGCCGCCATGCCCACCCGCTCCACGACCTGCCGCAGATGCTCGGGCGTCGTGCCGCAGCAGCCTCCGACCAGCGAGAGCCCGTACTCGCGGGTGAAGGTGTCGTGGGCGTGCGCGAGCTCACCCGGCGTGAGGGGGTAGTAGGCGCCGTCGGAGCTCAACTGGGGCAGGCCCGCGTTGGGCATGCAGGACAGCCCGATGCTGGCGTGCCTCGCGAGATAGCGCAGGTGCTCGCTCATGTCCTCGGGCCCGGTCGCGCAGTTGAGCCCGATCAGGTCGAGGCCCAGGGGCTCGAGCGCGGTGAGGGCCGCGCCGATCTCGGAGCCGAGGAGCATCGCGCCGTTCTGCTCGATGGTCACCTGCGCGATGAGGACGGCGTCGGTCCCGGCCTCGGCGATGGCCCGGCGCGCGCCGATGATGCCGGCCTTGGCCTGGAGCAGGTCCTGGCAGGTTTCCACCAGGATCGCCTGCACGCCGCCCGCGAGCAGTCCCGCGGCGTTGCGCTGGTAGGCGTCCCGGAGGCCGGCGAAGTCCACGTGGCCGAGCGTCGGCAGCTTCGTGCCGGGGCCGACCGAGCCGATCGCCCAGCGCGGCCGCTCGGGCGTGGAGTAGGCGTCGGCCACCTCGCGGGCGATGCGGGCACCGGCCTCGGACAGTTCCTCGATGCGTTCGGTGATGTCGTATTCGCCCAGGTTCCCAAGGTTGGCCCCGAACGTGTTCGTCTCGATGCAGTCGACGCCCACATCGAGGTACTCCTGGTGCACGGAGCGCACGATGTCGGGCCGGGTCACGTTCAGGATCTCGTTACAGCCCTCATGCCCTTCGAAGTCCGCCAACGTGGGGTCCTGTGCCTGGAGCATCGTGCCCATCGCCCCATCGGCCACGACGACGCGCTCACGAAGGGCCTGACGCAAAGACTCTGGGGTAGCGCTCATAGTGGTCAACCTTATCCACGTACGGCGCCCTGCCGCCGTCCCGGCCGGGGCGGCCGGCCCTCCGCGGGACGATGTGGGACACGGATCACGATGCGAATCACAATGGAAGAGCGATCAATCCATGACGCGACGGGTGCCCGGCCGATAACGTTGCGGACTGCATCTACTCATCGGTAAGGAGCGGCCAGTGGCAGAGTCGTACCGCACCATCCTCGTCGGCACCGACGGGTCGCCGACCTCGTTCCGCGCGGTAGAGAAGGCGGCCCGGCTGGCCGCCGACGCGGGCGCCACGTTGGTCCTCGCCACCGCCTACCACCCCATGCCCGAGCGCGAACGGCTGAGCGCCGCGGACAGCCTCGGTGACCTGGCCTACAAGGTCCAGGGCTCCACGCCTGCCGACGACGCGCTGCGGGCCGCGCGGGAACGCGCGGTCGCGGCGGGGGCCAAGGAGATCGACCAGGTCGCGATCGAGGGGGAGGCCGTCGACGTCCTCAGCAAGGTCGCCAAGGACCGGTCCGTGGACCTCCTCGTGGTCGGCAACCGGGGACTCAACAGCCTCGCGGGCCGGATCCTCGGATCCGTTCCGGCGAGCCTCTCCCACCGCTCCCCCTGCGACATCCTGATCGTGCAGACGACCGACCGTAAGTGACGAGGCCCCCGGCCGTCCCCACGGCCCGGCGCCGGGACCCGTGCGCGGCCGCACCGCGCCGCCCGGCCGGTGGCCGTGGGGCGCCGGAGAGCGCCGGCCCGGCCGCGGACCGGCGTCCGGCCACGGATGGAGACCGTGGCCGGCGCGCTAGTCTTCGAATGTCTGGGTAGGTCACAACGGTAGGATCGGCCCTGGAAGGGAGCGGCGGGTGGTGGAGCTGGAAGGCGTGCCGGATCTCGTCAATCCGGTGGTGGTCGCCGCCTTCGAGGGCTGGAACGACGCGGGCGAGGCGGCGAGCGGAGTCATCCAGCACCTCGAGTCCAACTGGAACGCCACCCTCATCGCCGAGCTCGATCCGGACGACTACTACGACTTCCAGGTCACCCGGCCGACAGTGGAGATCGTCGATGGCGAAACCCGGCGCATCACCTGGCCCACGACCCGGATCTTCTCGGCGCGGCCCCCCGATTCGGAACGCGACGTCATCTTGGTCCGGGGCATCGAGCCCAACATGCGGTGGCGTTCCTTCTGCCGCGAGCTCGAGGGGCTGATGCTCCGGCTCGGCGTCGAGACCGTCGTGCTCCTCGGAGCGCTGCTGGCCGACGCCCCGCACACCCGCCCGGTGCCCGTCACCGGCGCCGCCTCCGGGCTGGGACTGTCGGGAGCGCTCAGCCTCGAGCCCACCCGTTACGAGGGCCCGACCGGCATCCTCGGGGTCCTTCAGGACGCGTGCGCCAAGGCCGACCTCACCACCGTCTCGCTCTGGGCCGCCGTGCCCCACTACGTCGCCCAGCCGCCCTCGCCCAAGGCGACGCTCGCACTGCTGCGCCGGGTCGAGGACCTCCTCGACGTCACCGTTCCCCTGGGCGACCTGCCCGAAGAGGCACGCGCGTGGGAGAACGGGGTCAACGAGCTCGCCGAGCAGGACTCCGAGGTGGCCGAATACGTCAAGGCCCTCGAGGAGCAGAAGGACGCCACCGAGCTTCCCGAGGCCAGCGGCGACGCCATCGCCCGCGAGTTCGAACGCTTCCTGCGCCGCCGCGGACCGGGCGGCCCGGGCCACAGGCCCTGAACGGACACGGGCCACAGGCCCTGAACGGACACGGGCCGCGCAGGCCCTGACCGAACACGAACGGTCCGCCTCCTGCCGCCGCGCGGCGGTGAATCCGCGCGGACATTGCCGCAATCGCGTGCACGGCCGATCACTTCGTGTTAATTTTGCTCACCTGGCGTGATCACGCGCGGCGTCCTCGGTCCCTCCTCGCACGGGTGCCACGTCGGTCGCGGCGCGCTCACGACACCACGGCACACCGGCTGAGCGGCTGGATGGGGAGCACATGGCATGGGGGAAGCGGAGGCCGACTGCGGTCACCGGGCTCGCCGTTCTGGGCATCGGCATCGGCACCACGGTCGGCTGCGGCGCGAGCGGCGCCGCGGGAGAGGCGACGCTGAAGATCGTGGGCTCCGCGGACGTGGACCATCTCGACACCGCCAGCGGCTACGCGACCGTGGGCGGCGTGCTGACCCGGCAGTTCTCCCGGACCCTGTTCAACGTCAAGGCCGGGGCCACCTTCGAGGAGGCCATCAAGATCCGCCCGGACGTCGCGGTGGAGGTCCCGACCACGCGCAACGGAGGGCTCAGCGCCGACCACAGGACCTACACCATCAGGCTCCGCGGCGGCGTGCTCTGGAACACCCCCGTCCCCCGCGAGGTGGTCGCGGGCGACTTCGTGCGGGGCATCAAGCGGTTGTGCAACCCGGCCTCCCCGTCGGGGGCCGTGGCCTACTACACCTCCACGATCGAGGGCCTGGAGACCTTCTGCCAGGGCTTCACCAAGGTCGGCGCCGGCGACGCCGCGGCGATGGCGGCCTACCAGAACGGCCATCAGGTGTCCGGGCTGAGGGTCAAGGACGACAAGACCCTGGTCATCGGGCTCATGCGGCCGGCCAACGACTTCCTCAACATCCTGGCCCTGCCGTTCGCCGCCGCGGCGCCACAGGAGTACGACTCCCGCATCCCCGACAGTCCCGCGTTCCGGCGTCACACCATCTCGGACGGGCCGTACCAGATCACTTCCTACCTGCCCAACAAGGAGTACGTGCTGGAGCGGAACAGGCGCTGGAGGCAGGACAGTGATCCGCTCCGCGCCCAGAACGTCGACAGGATCCGGATCACCCTCGGGCAGGACTCCCCCGAATCGGTGCAACAGCAGATCGAACGCGGCACCGCGGACCTGTCCTGGGACCAGCCGGTGCCGAGGTCCAGGATCTCGAGCCTGAGATCGAATCCGCACTTCAGGATCATGGGAGGCTCGACGAACACCCCCTATCTGGTGTTCAACGTGCTGAGCCCCAACAACGACCGGGCGCTCGCCGACCGGGAGGTGCGGCGGGCCATCCTCTACGCCATCGACAAGGCCGCCCTGGTCCGGCTCTACGGAGGCCCGCAGGTCGCCGAGATGCTGCATCAGGTCATTCCCCCTGGAAGCATCGGGCACCGCCCCTACGACCCCTACCCCACACCGGGCGGAGCGGGGGACGCGGCGGCCTGCCGCCGGCGGCTGGCCGCCGCCGGCCATCCCACCGGCCTGCTCCTGAACTTCCCCTACCGGATCAACAGCCATCAGCCCCAGGTGGCGCAGCTCATCCAGGCCAACCTCAAGGCCTGCGGCATCACCACGCGCCTGCTCCCCGACACCACCGGAAACCTCTATGGCAAGACGCTGGTCACGCCGGAGGAGGCCAGGTCGGGCACGTGGGACATCGCCACACCGGGGTGGGTGCCCGACTGGTACGGCAACAACGGCCGCGCGACCCTCGTCCCGCTCTTCGACGGCCGGCACTACGGCCCCAACTCGGCCAACTACGGCGGCTACAACAACGACCGGGTCAACGCCCTGATCGACCGGGCGCTCAAGGCCACGTCGACGGCCGAGGCCGCCGGCCTGTGGGCCCGGGCCGACAGGCTGATCATGGAGGATGCCGCGATCGTGCCTTTGATCAACAAGAGGCATCCCCTCCTTCACTCGGCACGAGTGCGCAACGCCCTCTACCTGCCGACGTCGCAGAGCTACGACTTCAGCCAGGTCAAGCTCTCGAGCTCCTGACGGGCCCGCGGATGCCATGGCGGTGTCCCCTGCCGGGGGCGGGCGCCGCCTTCGCCGCCGTACGACCGAGATCCCCGTACCGGGTCCTTTCCCAGCGTCGAACCGAAGGGGCGAGGTATGAGCTCCACTCCACCTCAGGAACGAGGCACCGGACGCGGGTGGCTCCGCGACCGGGCAACGCGCCCACGGGCATACGCCACGCTGCGCCGGGATCGGCGCGCGCTGACGGCCATCGTGATGATCAGCGCGGTCGGGGTGTTCGCGGTCGGGGCACCGTTGTTCGCGGCGTCGACCGGACACGCCTACGACGGGACCTATCCACGGACGGGCCTGGACCCGACCGGCCGGCCGGTCGGCCCAGGTCACCGGTTCTGGCTCGGGGCCGACCAGCTCGGCCGTGACGTCCTCGTCCGGGCCGCCTACGGGGCTCGCGTGTCGATGGCCGTCGCACTGGCCGCGACCCTTCTGGCGGCCGTCCTCGGAGTCACGGTGGGTCTGGTGTCCGGCTTCGCGGGCCGCCCGGCCGACACGGTGCTCGCCCGGTTCATGGACCTGGTCCTGTCCCTCCCGTACATCCTCGTGGCCATCGTGCTGGCCACGACCTTCCGGCTCACCTCCGTCGCCGCGAGCCTGATCCTCACGACGCTGACCATCGGGTTCTTCTCCTTCGCGACCATCGGGAGGGTGGTCCGCGCCAAGGTGATATCGCTGAAGGAACAGGAGTTCATCACCGCGGCCAAGGCGCTCGGGGCCGGGCGGACGCGGATCATGTTCGTCGACCTGCTCCCCAACGTGACGACGGAGGTCACCGTCCTGGCCTCCCTCACCGTCCCCATGGCGGTCATGTTCGAGGCGTCGATGTCCTACCTCGGCGTCGGGGTCCGGCCGCCGATGCCGAGCTGGGGAAGCATGCTCGGCGAAAGCGGTGAGGTCTTCGGGTCGGCCTGGTGGCTCCTCGCCGTGCCCGGGGGGCTGCTGCTCATGATGACGTTGTCCTGCACACTGCTGGCCGACGCCGTGCGGCACGCCCTCATGCCAGGCGACGTGCCGGGCCGCGGGGGGAGGTAGGCGGGTGTTCCGCTTCGTCGCCCGTCGCCTGGCCTTCACCGTGTTCGCGCTGTGGCTGATGGCCACGATGGTCTTCGCACTGCTGCGGGTGTCCCCGGGCCCGGTCGAGCGGGTCATCGGCGGCCCGCACGCCGGCGCCAGGACGCTGGCCCTGATCCGGCACAACCTCGGCCTCGACCGGTCCGTTCCGGCACAGTACCGGAGCTTCCTGGGCGGGCTGCTGCGTGGCGATCTCGGCTACTCCTACGTCAACGGCTGCCCGGTCACCGAGCTCGTCGCCGACCGGCTCCCGACGACCCTGTGCCTGGTCGCGGGCGCCGCCGTGGTCTCCCTGGCCGCCGGTGTCGGCACGGGAGTCCTGAGCGCCGTCCGGCGGGACGGGCCGCTGGACCGGATCTCGCACGGCCTGGCCGTCGTCGCGCTGTCGACACCGTCCTTCGTGATGGCCCTGGTCCTGCTGCAGGTCTCCTCCGCCGTGTCGGCCCGGCTGGGGGTGTCCTTCTTCGAGGTCGGGCCCCCTCTCCAGGAGCACTTCGCCCAGCGAATGGTCCTGCCCGTGACGGGGCTGGGCCTGGTCATGGCCGCCGGCTACAGCCGGCTCAGCCGGGGGTCGACGCTCGAAGTGCTCGCGGAGGACTACATCCGCACGGCGCGGGCCAAAGGGGTGCCGGAGAGCCGGATCACCCGCGTGCACGCCCTGCGGCCCGCGCTCAGCCCCGTGATCGCGCAGTTCGGAGTCGACGTCGGTGTGCTCGTGGGCTCCACCATCGTCACCGAACAGGTCTTCGGCCTTCAGGGCATCGGGCAGCTCGTCTATCAGTCCATCGCGGTCGGCGACGCGCCCGTGATCGTCGGTGTCGCTCTGCTGGTGACGTTCTGTGTCACCATCGCCAACCTCGTCGTGGACATGGTGCACCACCTCCTCGACCCACGGCTGCGCCTGGACTAGAGGGCCACCCCGAGCAGGGCGTCGGCGATGGCGCGCACCTGACCGGGCGCCCGCTCGTCGGACCGGCCACCGGCCGCGGCGAGCTCCGCCCAGCGGTCCACGGCGGCCAGCGCGGCCGGAGCGTCCAGGTCGTCGGTGAGGTGGCGGCGCACCTCGCCGAGCAGCGTCGCGGCCTCGGGACCGGCTCCTGGTCGCACCGCCTCACGCCACCGGGCGAGCCGGGCGGTCGCCGTGTCCAGGTCCGCGGAGGTCCATTCCCAGTCGGACCGGTAGTGATGGGCCAGCAGGGCCAGCCTGATCGCCATCGGATCGTCGCCCGCCGCGAGGAGCCTGGAGACGAAGACGAGGTTGCCACGCGACTTCGACATCTTCTCGCCGTCCAGGCCGACCATGCCCGCGTGGACGTAGGCTCGGGCGTGCGGGCGCCGGCCGATCGCCACCTGGGCGTGCGAGGCCCCCATCTCATGGTGGGGGAAGGCCAGGTCGCTGCCGCCGCCCTCGATGTCGAAGGTCATGCCGAGCCGGTCCAGCGAGATGGCGGAGCACTCGACGTGCCATCCGGGCCGGCCACGGCCGAAGGGCGAGTCCCAGCCCGGCTCGCCGGGCCGCTGCGCCATCCAGAGCAGCGCGTCGAGCGGGTCCTTCTTGCCACGCCGGCCGGGGTCGCCTCCCCGTTCGGCGAACAACGGCAGCATCTCCGCATGGCTCAGCCCGCTGACCTGGCCGAAGTCCGGGTCGGAGCTGATCGGGAAGTAGATGTCCCCGTCGAGCTCGTACACGGCGCCCTTCGCCCGCAGCCGTTCGATCATCTCGATGATGAGGGGGATCGCCTCGACCGCCCCGACATAGTGGTCAGGGGGGAGGATCCGCAGCGCCGTCATGTCCTCGCGGAACAGCGTGATCTCTCGCTCCGCGAGTGCCCGCCAGTCCTCACCGGTCTCGGCGGCACGCTCCAGCAGCGGGTCGTCGACATCTGTGACGTTCTGCACATACTGGACCTCATGGCCGGCGTCCTGCCAGACCCGGTTGACCAGGTCGAAGGCGAGGTACGTGGCCGCATGCCCGAGATGTGTGGCGTCGTAGGGCGTGATGCCGCAGACGTACATCCGGGCCGTCGGGCCAGGATCGGTGGGCCGGACAGCGCCCGCACCGGTGTCGTACACGTTCAGTTGCAGGCCCGCGCCCGGCAGTCCGTTGTCTGCCAGGCGGGGCACCTCTGGTGCGGGCCACGATCGCATACCCGGCAGCTTATCTGTGCTGTGCACACTCCCGATCAGGCGGCGGGTGGCCCGGCGCACAAGACGCATAGATCACATCACGGCGCGCCACGCGCCGTGGTCGCCGGGCACGGGATTGGAGTCGTAACGGAGGCGACCGGCCGAAAGAGCCGTGAGGCTGACCGACGCCGTCCGGCTCCGCGGAGATGAGGTGAAAGGGATCGAAGGTCTCCGGATCGACGTCGCCGAGCTTGCCCTCCGCGGCCGTCCGCAACGGCAGCACCCCCCGAGACGCGGACGTCCTCGGGAGCCGGAGCCGAGGGGGTGAAACAGATCACAGCCGTGTACATAGCGGTAGTGGAGCATTCCCGCTCGGGTCCCGGTCATCAGCACAGGCCCGCGAGCGGGCCGGCGTCGTCTGGACTGAGGAGTGAGGGAGCGAGGTACGAGTGACCGAAGGACGAGGGAAGACGGCGCCTCGAAGGCCCGCGAGCCACCGCGCGGAGCGCGGCCATGAACACAGCCCGAGCGCCGGAGGCTACAGGGGCGGCCAGGGAATGGCGGGCCAGTCCTCCGGCGGATAGGGATGGACGCGGTGCTTGAGCATCAGCTCGATCCGGCGCCGCGTGGCGTCCACCTCGGCGGCGGTCAGCAGGTCCGAGAGCCGCCGTCCCAGGTCTCCGGTGTCCATCGCGGCCTTGACCTGGCTCAACGCCTGGATCGCCTCGTCGGTAAGGGGCTTGCCGCGCCACTGCCACAGGACCGTGCGGAGCTTGTAGTCCACGGAGAAGCACACGCCGTGGTCGCAGCCGTACACGTGGCCGTCACCGGGCGGCAGCAGGTGCCCGATCTTACGGTCGGCGTTGTTGACGACGGCGTCGAAGACCGCCATGCGGCGGATCATGGGGTCGTCGGCCCGCGACAGCGCGACGAGGTCGACCTCCGGGTCCGGTTCGATCCAGAGCTGGACCATCCCGGGTCCGTACGGCCCGTCCCTGTGCACCGTCGGGGGAACGACGCGCCAGCCCATCGCCTGCGACACCGCGTAGGCCGCGACCTCCCGCTCCGCCAGCGTGCCGTCGGGAAAGTCCCACAGCGGCCGTTCGCCGGCCACCGGCTTGTAGACGCAGGCGCCGCTGACCCCCTCCCACTCCACCGTGCAGTAGAGCGTCGCGTTGGACGCCGCCACGAGCCGGCCCTCCACGGTGATGCGTCCCTGCCGGAGCAGCGCCTCGGCCGTCTCGACATCCGTGGGATCGACCGAACCGTCATGGTCGCCTCCGCGGCCGGGGGGGGACGAGCGGTCCCGCGAGGGCTGGGTCATGCGGTCATTGTCCAGGGCAGCGACCGCGGCATCCAGCGCGGCACCGTTTCCGCCCCGATCATCCGGTTATCGCGGATCGAACCGGTCATATCACCCAAGATGCCCGTTCTGCCGCGGGCACACGTGACCCGCGGCGTCGAGGGGGAGCCCGCACAGCGGACAGGGCGGCCGGCCGGCGGCCACCACGCGCAGGGCGCGCTGGGAGAAGGCCCGCGCCTGGCCGGCGGTGATGCGCACGCGCAGCACGACGACCTGCGGCTCGTCCTCGCCGATCGCGGTCTCGGCCTCGTCCTCGCCGACCTCCTGGGCCTCGATGATGACCCGCTCGTCATCGGGGTCCCAGGCCAGCGCCATCGTGCCGACGCGGAACTCCTCCTCCACCGGCTGGTCGAGGGGCTCATCGTCCTGGAGTTCGGTCGGGGCCACGGCCGGCACGGAGCCGATTCCGCCGCTGCGTCGCAGCACCTCGTCCAGCAGTTCCTCCAGCCGTTCGGCCAGGAGGGTCACCTGGAACTTCTCCAGGCCGACGCTCGTGATCCTCCGGCCCGCCCGAGCCTGGAGATAGAAGGCGCGCTCGCCCGGCTGGCCGACGGCACCGGCGATGAACCTGTCCGGCATGTCATAGGAGATGACAGGCATACGACGACCCTACCGCCGGCTCTAAGCGCCGCCGCCGACCGGCGCGTCACCGTCGCCGGCCCCCGGCGCGGGGACGATCCCCTCGGCTCCGCCGGTGTCGTTGAGCCGGACCAGGAACGGCCGCAGCTCCGTGTAACGGATCACGCTCAGGGACGCGGGGTCGGCGTGGATGCGCTGGAACTGGTCCAGGTGGAGCCCGAGGGCGTCGGCGACGATGGCCTTGATGATGTCGCCGTGGCTGCACACCAGGTAGGTCGCCTCCGGGCCGAGCCGCGCGTTCCAGTCGCGCACGGCGCCGACGGCGCGGTGCTGCGCCTCCGGCAGCGACTCGCCCTCCTCGCCGGGGAAGCGGGCCGCGCTCGGATGAGACTGCACGACGCGCCACAGCGGCTCTTCGGCGAGCTCTTCCAGCCGGCGTCCGGTCCAGTCCCCATAGCGGACCTCGCCCAGCCGCTCGTCGACCTCCACCTTGTCGACCGGAGCCGACTCCGGCCGCAGCGCGACGACGGCTCCGGCCGTCTCCCGGCAGCGGTCCAGCGGGCTCGACACCACGGCGTCGAGCGGGACGGCGGCGATGCGGGCCGCCAGGGCCTGCGCCTGCGCCCGGCCGCGGTCGTCGAGGTGTACCTCGGGAGTCCAGCCGGCGAGCACCGGGCCGGTCAGCTCGGTGAGGCCGTGCCGGACGAGAAGAAGCGTGGTCACGGATGGCACTCTACGAGGTAATACGGCCGCACTCGCCATCTATGCCGCAGTGTCACCCTCATACGCCGAGCGGATCCCTCACAATCGTCGGGTGATCGTCAACTGCGCCATCTACCGGTCCGGGGTCCGCGAGGACGTGACCGGTGACATCAGCGATGCCCTGGAAGCCGCCCGCGAGGACGGCGACGCCTTCATGTGGATCGGCCTGCACGAGCCGGACGAGGAGACGTTCCAGCACATCAACGAGGAGCTCAAGCTCCATCCCCTCTCGGTGGAGGAGGCGCTGAGCGGCGAGCACCAGCGGTCCAAACTGGAGCGCTACGACGACATCACCTTCGTCCTCCTCAAGACCGTGCACTTCGACGAGTCCGTCGCGGACGTGAAGATCGGCAAGATCATGGTCTTCGCCGGCAGGGATTTCGTCGTCACGGTGCGGCACGGCGACGGCACTCCCCTGACACAGACCCGCCGGCGGCTGGAGGCCGACCCCGAGCTTCTCGCCAGTGGTCCGGCGGCCGTCCTGTACGGGGTGTGCGACGAGGTGGTCGACCGCTACAGCGCGGTCGCGCACCGGGTGGAGGCCTCCATCATGGCGCTGGAGCGGCAGGTCTTCGCCGCGCGACAGAGCGACGTCACCGCGAAGATCTACGAACTCAAGCGCGAGGTCCTGGAGTTCCGCGCGGCCGAGGACCCGCTGATCCCGGTTCTCCGGGAAATCACCCGGGGGCGCGTGGACGGCTACGCGAAGATGACGGAGTACTTCAGCGACGTGCTGCACCAGCTCCTGCGGGTGGACCAGGACGTCGAGTCGCACAACGAGTTGCTCACCAGCGTGCTGAGCGCCCATCTCGCGCTGCTGAGCAAGCAGGAGAACCAGGACCAGCGCAGGATCTCGGCCTGGGGTGCGATCATCATGGTCCCCACCATGATCGCCGGCATCTACGGGATGAACTTCAAGTACATGCCGGAGCTGGGATGGATCAGCGGATACCCGGTGGCCCTGAGCCTGATGGCCGGGGTCTGTCTCTTTCTCTACTGGCGGTTCAAACGGGGCGGCTGGCTGTAGCCGTGCGGGGGTGCGGCGGTCACCGCCGCACCCCCTGACCCGGGCTCTCAGGTCGCCGAGATGGCCCCGGCCGCCAGCAGGCCCAGGAGGATCCCGCCGAGCGCGACGCGGTAGTAGACGAAGACCACGGTGGAGTGCCGGACCAGGAACTTGAGCAGCCAGGCGATCGAGGCGTAGCCGACGATGAAGGACACGATGGTCGCCACCACGGTCGGGCCGAGCTGTATGCCGCCCTCGCCGACCTTGCGGAGCTCGAACAGCCCGGACAGCACCACCGCCGGGATCGACAGCAGGAACGAATAGCGGGCCGCGGCCTCACGGGTGTAACCAAGGAACAGGGCACCGGTCATCGTCGATCCGGAGCGGGACGACCCCGGGATGAGCGCCAGGCACTGGAAGCCGCCGATCAGCAGGCCGTCGCGCAGGTTCAGGTCGTCGACCGTCCGCTTGTGCCGGCCGGCCCACTCGGCGACCATGAGCAGCAGGCCCATGACGATGAGGGAGGTCGCGTTCAGCCACAGATTGCGGGCCGGCTCCTCGATGAAGTCCTTGAACGCCAGGCCGAAGACGCCGATCGGGATCGTGCCGAGGCCGATGTACCAGCCCATGCGGGCGTCCCGGTGCGTACGCAGCTCACGGGTCCAGAGACTGCGGGTCCAGGTGGTCGTGATCCGGATCAGGTCCTTGCCGAAATAGAGCAGGACCGCGGCCATGGTGCCGAGCTGGATCACCGCTGTGAAGGCCGCACCCGGGTCACGCCAGCCCAGCATCTTGGGCACGATCAGCAGATGTCCCGAGCTCGAGATCGGCAGGAACTCGGTGAGGCCCTGGACGATTCCGAGCACGGTCGCTTCCACGAAGTTCACGAGATGGGTTTTCCCTCCGGCACGAACAGATTGATCTCGAAAGCGTAGCGACCGGTGCGCGCTCCGTGCGGGCGACCGGGTGGAAAGGACGGCCCGTAGGCCACGGCGCACGGTGCCCCTGACCGGGGCCCGGACCGGATCCGGTCCGGCCGGGCCCGCGCGACCCGGACCAGCCGGGTCGCGGGCGTGAGCCCGGCCCCTGGTCTCCGGTAACCTCCGCGTCCATGAAGCAGCGTCGCCTTGGGCGAAGCGGGCTCACGGTGTCACGGCTCGGGCTCGGCACGATGACGTGGGGCCGTGACACCGCCGCCGATGACGCGGCGGCCCAGCTCTCCGCGTTCGTGGACGCCGGTGGCACCCTGGTGGACACCGCCGACGTCTACAACGAGGGTGAGAGCGAACTCCTGCTCGGCCACCTCCTCCGTGAAGTCGTCACCCGCGACGACCTCGTCATCGCGACCAAGGCCGGCATCACCCCCGACGGCCGCTACGACGCCTCCCGCCGGCATCTGCTCGGCGCGCTCGACGCCTCACTGGGCCGGCTCGGTGTCGAGCACGTGGACCTGTGGCAACTGCACGTCTACGACCCCGCCACCCCGCTGGAGGAGACCCTGTCCGCACTCGACGATGCGGTGACCTCCGGCCGCACCCGCTATGCCGGAGTGTCCAACTACGCGGCCTGGCACCTCGCCAAGGCGGCGACCTGGCAGCGGGCGTGGCCGGGCCGGGCCCCCATCGCCTCGGCCCAGGTCGAATACTCGCTGCTGCACCGCGACATCGAACGCGACGTGCTGCCGGCCGCGCTGGACGCCGGGATCGGGATCCTGCCGTGGTCGCCGCTGGGCCGCGGAGTCCTGACGGGTAAGTACCGCACCGGCATCCCGGCGGACTCCCGGGCCGCGATGCCGCACTTCTCCGAGTTCGTACAGCCCTATCTCGGCGAGGACAGCCGCAGGATCGTGGAGTCGGTGACGACGGCGGCCGACGGGCTCGGCGTCTCCGCGCTGGCCGTGGCGCTGTCCTGGGTGAGAGACCGGCCGGGTGTGGTCGCGCCCATCGTCGGGGCCCGCACCTCAGCCCAGCTCGCCGGCATTCTCGACGCCGAGAGCCTCACCCTTCCCGAGGAGATCCGCAATGCCCTCGACGACATCTCCGATGTCTGAACTCGACCGGCTGTTCGCCTCGACCGGCGTGCCCCAGGCGCATGCCGCGCGGGTGCGGGCCCATCTGGGCGAGACCGCGGCGGCCCGCCTGAGGGAGGACCCCTGGCTGCTGCTGCTCGTACCGGGAGTCCTGCCGGAGCAGGCCGACCGCTTCGCCCGCGCGCTGCTGGGAGCGGACCCCGGGAGCGCCGACGCGCGGCGCTGCCGGGCACTGGTGACACACCTGCTGCTCCGCGCCGCCCGGGCCGGACATACGGCCACGCCGGTCGAGGATGTGGTGACGGAGCTGTCCGCGCTCGGCGTGCCGGATCCCGAGCAGGCTGTGGAGGCGGCCCTCGACGAGGCCACGGTGATGATGTTCGAGGAGGAGCCGCCGGAGTCGGAGGACTTCGGGGAAGCGGGAGACGACGGCGGCGACGCGGGCGAGGTCCCCGATCCGTACGAGCCCGCACGGACCCTCGCCCTCGCCCGGCACGGGCTGGCCGAGGAGGCGGTCGCGGAAGGCGTCGTGCGGCTCATGGCCACCGCCGGACCACTGCTGGACGACCCTTCGGCCCTGGACGTTCCCGAAGAGATACGGGAGGCCGCCATGGCCGCGCTCCGTTGCGGGGTCAGCATCGTGGCGGGGGCGGAGCAGGATCTCGAGCGGGCCGTCGCCCCGTTGTCCGCGCTGGGCGCGCACGGGGTGCGCGTGGCCGTCGCGGCGGCCACGGCCCGGGCCGCGGCGGCCCTGTCCGTGCCCAGCGAGGTCACCGCGGCCTCCCTTCACCGGCTCCTCGACGCCCGGGACGCCGCCGGCGGCGTCGCCTTCGGCCGCGGCGAGCAGTCGCCGATCGAGGCCGACCTCGTGATCGTGTACGACGCCGCCGCCCTCGATGTCGAGCTCGCCGCCGCGCTGGTCGAGGCCTGCGCGGACGGTGCGCATCTGGTGCTGTGCGGTGATCCCGCGGGGCTTCTCCCGGCCGGGCCCGGCCGGGTCTTCGCCGACCTGGCCGGATCCGCCGCGGTGCCGGTCACGAGGGCCGGGCCGGCCGCGACCGGCGGGGAGGGCGCGCTCATCCGCGAGCTGGCCGCCGCGGTCGACCGTGGCCGGCTCCCCCGCGTGGACGCGCCCGACCGTCAGGTCGTCATCGTGCCCGCCGCCGGAGACGACGCCGCCGCGCACCGGACCGTGCAGCTCGTCACCGATTCGATTCCGCGGGCGCTCGGCATCGCCGCGGCGGACGTGCAGGTGGTGACGCCGGCCTGGGCCGGCGCCGCCGGGGCGGCCGTGCTCAACCGGATGCTGAAGGAGCGGCTCAACCCGGGGCATGGCGCGCACGAGGGCTTCGATGTCGGGGACCGGGTCCTCGTGCACGGCCCGCTGCCGCAGGCCGCGCCCGGGGAGACCGGCGTGGTCCGCGCGGCCACCGAGGACGGCCTGGAGATCGAGTTTCCCGACGGCATGGCGACGGTTCCCCGGCCGCTGCTGCCCCGGCTGCGGCCCGGCTGGGCGATGACCGTACGTCAGGCCCGGGGGACCCGGTGGCCCGCGGTCGTGGCGGTCCTGCCCGCCGAGGCGGGCGAGCCGCTGTCCCGGGCCCTGGTCTCCACGGCCTTCGGGCGGGCACAGCGCCACCTGTCGGTCGTGCAGGCCGCCGGCCCCGCGCTGGCCGGGGCCGTCCGCTCCGGCACCGCGCCCGGCCCCGGACGGCGCACCCGGCTGACCGGCCTTCTCGCCGGGATGCTCGGCGGCTGACGAGGGCGGGGGCGGGCGGTTCATCCGCGGCCCGTCCCCTCTGGACATCGCGCGGAGCGGCGCGGAGCGGCGCGGTCAGGCCCCCATCGCGTGCACGCCGCCGTCGACGTGCACGATCTCGCCGGTCGTGGCCGGGAACCAGTCCGACAGCAGCGCGACGCACGCGCGCGCGGCCGGCTCGGCGTCGGCCACGTCCCAGCCGAGTGGGGCGGTCTTCGGCCAGATGTCGGTGAACTCCTGGAAGCCGGGGATGCTCTTCGCCGCCATGGTGCCGAGCGGGCCGGCCGCCACGAGGTTGACCCGGACCCCTTGCGGTCCGAGATAGCGGGCGAGGTAGCGGGAGGTCGACTCCAGGCCCGCCTTGGCGACGCCCATCCAGTCGTAGACCGGCCAGGCCTTGGTCGCGTCGAAGTCCAGGCCGACGACCGAACCGCCGCCCTTCATCAGCGGCAGGCAGGCCATGGTGAGGGATTTGAGCGAGAACGCCGAGACGTGCATCGCGGTGGCGACGTCCTCCCACGGCGTCTCCAGGAAGTTGCCGCCGAGCGCGCTCTGCGGCGCGAACCCGATCGCGTGCACCACTCCGTCGAGCCCGTCCACGTGCTCGCCGGCCCGTTCCGCCAGCGTGCCGAGGTGCTCGGCGTTCATGACGTCGAGCTCGATCACCGGCGGAGGGTCACCGGCCTGTCCGGAGGGAAGCCGCTTGGCGATCCGCTCCACCAGGCTCATCCGCCCGTACCCGGTCAGCACCACCTGGGCGCCTTGTTCCTGCGCCACGCGGGCGACGTGGAAGCCGATCGAGGAGTCCGTGAGGACGCCCGTGACCAGGATGCGCTTGCCGTCGAGAAGTCCCATCTCAGTGCCCCATTCCCATGCCGCCGTCTACGGGGATCACTGCCCCGGTGATGTAGGCCGCGTCGTCGCCGGCCAGGAACCGCACGACCTTCGCGATCTCGTCCGCGGTCGCGATGCGGCCCAGCGGGATGTGCTTTTTGATCTCGGCCTGGCGGTCCTCGCCGAGCGCGGCCGTCATGTCGGTCTCCACGAAGCCGGGCGCGACCACGTTGGCGGTGATGTTGCGCGAGCCGAGCTCACGGGCCAGTGAGCGGGCGAAGCCGACCATGCCGGCCTTGGAGGCTGCGTAGTTGGACTGGCCACCGGACCCGAGCATGCCGACCACGGAGGAGACCAGGATGATCCGGCCCTTGCGCTTGCGCATCATGCCCTTGACGGCGCGCTTGGACACCCGGAAGGCCCCGGTGAGGTTGGTGTCGAGCACGGACGTGAAGTCGTCCTCGCTCATGATCGCCAAGAGGGTGTCCTTGGTGACCCCGGCGTTGGCGACCACCACCTCGACCGGGCCCTGCTCCGCCTCGATCTTGGCGAAGGCGGCGTCGACGTCCTCGGAGCTCGTCACGTCGCACTTCACGCCGAAGAGCCCCTCGGGCGCGCCGCCGGACCGGTAGGTCACGGCCACGGCGTCACCCGCGCGGGCCAGCTCCCGGGCGATGGCGAGACCGATGCCCCGGTTGCCTCCGGTCACGAGCACGGATCTGCCCTGTCCCCCGGTCTGGCTCCCGCCCCCGGACTCCCCACTCATCGCAGAACCTCCGTCGCCACGTGCTTCGATAAGACCCGGCGAGCGTATCGGGCTACCGGCAGGTAGTCAGATGTGGCCGACCGACAAGATCCCCTGGCAGGGCTTTGTCCCCTTGGTCCGGCGGCCTCCTTCGGCCGTGCCGGGCTCCCGCGCCGGCCCCCGCCCGCGCGATAGGTTGCCATGGTGCACCAGATCGATCCTGCCTTCGCCGCGCTCCCACTGGAGGCGCTCGCCGACGCCGCGCTGGCCCGCGCCCGGGACCTGGGCGCCGAACACGCCGACTTCCGTCTGGAGCGCATCCGCAGCCAGACCCTACGCCTGCACGACGCCGCACTCGAGACCGCGCTCGACGCCGACGACATCGGCCTGTCGGTACGCGTGGTGAAGGACGGCACCTGGGGCTTCGCCTCCGGCATCGACCTGACGACCGGCGCCGCCGCCCGGGTGGCCGAGCAGGCGATCGAGGTCGCGATGGTGGCCTCGGCCATCAACCGCGAGCGGATCGAGCTGGCACCCGAGCCGGTCCACGGCGACCGGACGTGGATCTCCTCCTACGAGGTCGACCCCTTCGACGTGCCGACCTCGGACAAGGTCGCGCTGCTGACGGACTGGAGCCGGCGGCTGCTCGCCGACGACCGCGTGAACCACGTCGACGCGACGCTGCTCCAGGTCAAGGAGAACAAGTTCTACGCCGACGCCGCGGGCACGCGCACCACCCAGCAGCGGGTGCGGCTACATCCGGTCGTCGAGGCCGTCGGCATCCAGGACGGCGCGTTCGACACCATGCGGACGCTGGCCCCGCCGGCCGCCCACGGCTACGAGTGGCTCACCGGTCCGGTCTGGGACTGGGACTCCGAACTGGCCGAGATCCCCGAGCTGCTGGCCGAGAAGCTGGCCGCGCCCACGGTCGAGGCGGGCGACTACGACCTCGTGGTCGACCCGTCGAACCTGTGGCTGACGATCCACGAGTCGATCGGCCACGCCACCGAACTCGACCGCGCGCTCGGCTATGAGGCGGCCTACGCGGGCACGTCCTTCGCCACCCCGGACAAGCTCGGCTCGCTGCAGTACGGCTCCAAGATCATGAACATCACCGGTGACCGCACGACCGAACACGGCCTCGCGACCATCGGCTACGACGACGAGGGCGTGCGGACCCGGTCGTTCGACATCGTCAAGGACGGCCTGTTCGTCGGCTACCAGCTGGACCGGCGGATCGCGCGCCTCACCGGTGAGGCGCGCTCCAACGGCTGTGCCTTCGCGGACTCGGCCGCGAGCATGCCACTGCAGCGCATGGCCAACGTGTCGCTGCGCCCGGCCCCTGACGGCCCCTCGACCGAGGAGCTGATCGCGGGCGTCGACCGGGGCATCTACGTCGTCGGCGACAAGAGCTGGTCGATCGACATGCAGCGGTACAACTTCCAGTTCACCGGCCAGCGGTTCTACCGGATCGAGGGGGGACGCCTGGCCGGCCAGCTGCGCGACGTGGCCTACCAGGCGACGACCACGGACTTCTGGAACTCCATGGAGGCCGTCGGCGGCCCACAGACCCATGTCCTCGGCGGCGCGTTCAACTGCGGCAAGGGCCAGCCCGGCCAGGTGGCGCCGGTCAGCCACGGCTGCCCGTCCGCGCTGTTCCGCGGCGTCAACATCCTCAACACGCTGAAGGAGGCCGGGAAATGACGCCTCAGGAGTCGGTGGAGAAGGCCCTGGAGCTGTCGCGCACCGACGACTGCGTCGTCATCGCCGACGAGTCCAGTGGCGCCAACCTCCGGTGGGCCGGCAACACGCTCACCACCAACGGTGTCAGCCGCACCCGCCGGCTCACCGTCATCGCGCTGCGCGCCAAGGACGAGGGCGTGTCCGCGGGCGTGGTCTCCCGCGCCGGGGTCGGCCCGGACGAGATCGAGGACCTCGTCCGGGCGGCCGAGCGCGTCGCGGCCGACAACGAGCCCGCCGAGGACGCCGCGCCGCTGGTCACCGAGTCCCCCTCGGCCGGCGACTGGTCGGCCGCACCGGCCGAGACCTCGATCGGGGTCTTCGACCGGTTCGCCCCGGCTCTCGGCGAGGCGTTCGCGGCCGCGGCGGCGACCGGCCGCAAGCTCTACGGCTTCGCCCACCACGAGATGACCTCGACGTTCCTCGGCTCCTCGGCCGGGCTGCGGCTCCGGCACGACCAGCCCACGGGCAAGGTCGAGATCAACGCCAAGACCGGCGACCTGTCGAGCTCGGCGTGGACCGGCGTGAGCACCCGCGACTTCGGCGACGTCGACGTGGCGGCCCTCACCGGCGAGCTGGACCGCCGGCTCGACTGGGGCAAGCGGCGCGTCGCGCTGCCCGCCGGGCGGTACGAGACGATCCTGCCGCCGAGTGCCGTGGCCGACCTGATGACCTATCTCTACTGGTCGGCGGGCGCCCGCGACGCCTACGAGGGCCGTACGGTCTTCAGTGCGCCGGGCGGAGGCACCCGGGTCGGCGAGAAGCTGGCCAGCCTGCCGATCCGGCTGCACAGCGACCCCCGCGCGGAGGGCCTCGAGTGCGAGCCGTTCGTGATCGCGCACGCCTCCGGCCGCACCTCGTCGGTGTTCGACAACGGCCTCGGCCTCGAGCCCACCGACTGGATCGCGGACGGCAAGCTGAACGCGCTGCTGCAGACCCGGCACTCGGCCGCCCTCACCGGGCTTCCGCTGACGCCGGGCATGGACAACCTCCTCATGACCGGCCCGGCCGGCGGCGCCTCGCTGGAGGACATGGTCTCCCGCACCGAGCGGGGGCTGCTGCTGACCTGCCTGTGGTATATCCGCGAGGTCGACCCGCAGACGTTGCTGCTCACCGGGTTGACCCGCGACGGCGTCTACCTCGTCGAGGGCGGCGAGGTCATCGGCGAGGTCAACAACTTCCGGTTCAACGAGAGCCCGGTCGACCTGCTGTCACGCCTGGCCGAGGTCGGAGAGACCGAGCGGACCCTTCCCCGTGAGTGGTCGGACCATTTCACCCGTACCGCCATGCCCGCCCTTCGGGTCCCGGACTTCAACATGTCCACGGTGAGCCAGGCCTCCTGACCTCCCTTCTCCGCCGTGATCTCGCGGTCGTTCGCGCTCCCGGCCGCGGACGACCGCGAGATCACGACCGGAGAGCCGGCTCAGAGGTACGGGCGCTGGGCGCGCTTGTCCTTGTCGTAGCGGGCCCGGGCCTCGCGGGTGCTCTCCAGCCCGGAGACCTCCGCCACGGGGACGTCCCACCACGCCTCGCTGCTCGGCACCGGAGCCAGGGGGTCGGTCTCCACGTGGACCACGGTCGTACGGCCGGAGTCCCTGGCCGTCCGCAGAGCCGCGCGAAGCTCGTCGATCCCGTTCGCGCGCAGCACGTCGGCGCCGAGGCTCGCGGCGTTGGCGGCGAGGTCCACCGGCAGCACGGCCCCGTCGAGGTCCCCGGTCTCCTCCGACCGGTACCGATAGCGGGTCCCGAACCGCTGCGCGCCCACCGTCTCGGACAGGTTGCCGATCGAGGCGAAGCCGTGGTTCTGCACCAGGACGACCACGAGCTTCACCCCCTCCTGCACGGCCGTGACGAGTTCCTGCGCCATCATCAGATAAGAGCCGTCGCCGACGAGCACGAAGACCTCACGGCCGGGGTCCTCCTCGAGCGCGGCCATCTTCACACCCAGGCCTCCCGCGATCTCATAGCCCATGCAGGAGTAGCCGTACTCGACGTGGTAGCCCTTGGGATCGCGTGCTCTCCAGAGCTTGTGCAGGTCACCCGGCATCGAGCCGGCGGCGCACACCACCACGTCCCGTGGCCCGGCGATCTCGTTGACGGCTCCGAGGACCTCCGACTGGGCGGGGAGCGGTCCGTGTCCGAGGGCGTAGGCCCGGTCCACGGTCGCGTTCCAGGACGCGGCGAGCCGCGCGGCCCCGGCGCGGTAGTCCTCCGGCACCGACCACCCCGTCAGGGCCGTCCGGAGCCCGGCCAGCCCGGCGCGCGCGTCCGCGACGAGCGCCTCGCCCGATCGCTTGACGGCGTCGGCACCGGCCACGTTGAGGTTGACGAACCGTACGGCCGGATCGGCGAAGAGGCTGCCCGACGCCGTGGTGAAGTCGCTGTAGCGGGTGCCGATGCCCAGCACCAGGTCGGCCTCCCGGGCGAGCGCGTTGGCGGCGGTGCTGCCCGTGGCGCCGATCGCGCCGACCGCGCCGGGATGGTCCCACGCCAGCGCACCCTTGCCGGCCTGGGTCTCGGCCACGGGGATGCCCGTGGCCGCGGCGAACTCGGCGAGCTCGGCGGCGGCACCGGAGTAGATCACGCCCCCGCCCGCCACGATGATCGGCCGTCGTGCCGCCCGCAGCAGCTCGGCGGCACGGGCCAGGGCGGCCGGCTCGGGCACCGGCCGGGCGACGTGCCAGATCCTCCGCTCGAACAGCTCGCCCGGCCAGTCATGGGCCTCCGCCTGCACGTCCTGCGGGAGTGCCAGCGTCACCGCGCCGGTCTCGGCGGGGTCGGTGAGGATCCGCATGGCCGCGAGGAGGGCCGGCGGCAGTTGCTCGGGGCGGTTGATCCGATCCCAGAACCTGGACACCGGCCTGAAGGCGTCGTTGACGGAGACGTCGTAGGAGCGGTGGTCCTCGAGCTCCTGCAGGACCGGGTTGGCCACCCTGGTGGCGAAGACGTCTCCGGGCAGCAGCAGCACCGGGATCCGGTTGACGGTCGCCAGGGCGGCGCCGGTCACCATGTTGGTCGCGCCCGGCCCGATCGAGGACGTGCACGCGAAGGCGCGCAACCGGTCGTGCATGCGGGCGTAGCCGACCGCCGCGTGCACCATCGCCTGCTCGTTGCGGGCCATGTAGTAGGGAAGCCCGCCGGTGCCGCCGGCCCGCTCCTCCAGCAGTCCCTGTCCCACGCCGGCGACGTTGCCGTGGCCGAAGATGCCGAAGCATCCGCCGAAGAACCGCCGCTCCACGCCGTCGCGCTCCGACCACTGGCAGGCCAGGAACCGTACGATCGCCTGTCCGACCGTGAGTCGCGTGCTCATGAGGCGCCCTCCGTGCTCGTCCGGGGAAGCCGCGGATCCATCTCCTGGTCCGCCCACGCCTTCCGTACCCAGGCGTGCGCCGGATCGTCACAGATCGACCAGGCGCGCTCGGCGGCGGGCCCGGCCATCACGTTCAGGTAGTACAGGTCGTAGCCGGGGACCGCCATCGACGGGCCGTGCCAGCCGTGCGGGATCAGTACCACGTCGCCGGTGCGGACCTCGGCCAGCACGTCGATCGGCCGGTCCGCGGTGCCGTAGACCCGCTGGTAGGCCATGCCACCGCGGTCCACCTCGAAGTAGTAGATCTCCTCCAGCACGCACTCGCCCGGACGGTCCTCGTCGTGCTTGTGCGGGGGGTAGGAGGACCAGTTGCCGTCCGGGGTCAGCACCTCACAGGAGATGAGCCGGTCGGCCTCGAAGGCCTCGGGGGTGCAGAAGTTGTTGACCTGCCGGGCGGCCCGCCCGGCTCCGCGCAGCTCCACCGGGACGCCCGCGGCCGGTCCGTAGCGCGGGGTCAGCCGGTTGTCGCACCGGGCGGCGGGCAGGGCGAACCGGCCCCGGCCGGACACGGTCACCGTGGCGTCCCGCGGGGCGTAGGCGAAGTCGGTCACGCGGGAGAACACGCTGTCGCGGCCCTCCAGCTCGAAGGTCCTGCCGTCACAGGACACCGCGCAGGATCCGGCGAGCGGAAGCACGAGCGTCTCGAACTCGCCGGTCTCGAAGGTCCACGACCCTCCCGTGCCGAGCTCGAGGACCCTCAGGGCCGACCGCTCCCAGCCGGCCGTGTCCGGTGTGACCTCCAGGGCGAAGGCGTCCGTCGCCGTGCTCCCGGCGGGCAGGTGATGTTTCATCGGCCGCTCACCTCTCTGTGCCTCGTCGGCCGCTCACCGCTCCATGGTTCATCGCAGGACCTCCACGGCGGCGTCGACGGCCGCCTCCACATCGCCGCCGGACGGGTAGAGCAGAGACCGGCCGACCACGAGACCCCTCACGCTCGGCAGCTCCAGCGCCTTGCGCCACCCGGCCAGCACGGCTTCGGGGTCGTCGGGGACCTCGCCACCGAGCAGGAGCGCGGGAAGCGTCGAGGCGGCCATGACCCGTTCCATCTCGGCGACCACGGGCACCTTGAGCCAGGTGTAGGCGGAGGTCGTGCCGAGCGCCGAGGCGATCGCGATGGCCCGGATCATCGCCTCCGGCGTGAGGACGTTGTGGAGGCGCCCGCCGGCGCGATGGCAGAGGAAGGGCTCCACCAGCGCGATGAGCCGCCGCGCGGCCAGCTCCGTCACCGCGCCGGCGCAGGACTCGAGCGTACGGGCGGTGGCCGGATCGTCCTCGTCCACGCGCAGCAGCATCTTGCCGCCGTCCAGGCCGGCCCTCGAGATCCCCTCGGCGTCATAGCCGGTGAAACGGTCGTCCATCTCGAAGGAAGCGCCCGTCAGCCCGCCCCGGTTCATCGAGCCGAGCACCACCTTGCCGTCGAGTACACCGAGCAGCAGCAGATCCTCGATGAGGTCCGGGGTGCCGAGCACGCCGTCCACTCCCGGGCGGCCGAGCGCACGGCACACCCGCTCGAGCAGGTCCCGCCGGTCGGCCATGGCGAGCGGATCCGGGCCCGCGCGGAGAGAACCCCGCGCCGGGTGGTCCGCCGCCACGATGAGCAGGCGGCCGGACCGCTCGAGCGGCCGCCTGCGCCGTACCCGGCGGTCCGCGGCCTCCTCGATGGCCCCCGGCCGGGTCGCCCTGATCTCGGTGAGGGCGCCGAAGCGCTCCCCGAACGTCCCTCGGGTCATGTGCCCCTCTCGGTCATGAGCCGTTCCACCTCGGCCGCCTCCGGCATGGCCGGCGAACAGGCCAGCCGGGAGGCGACGATGGCTCCGGCGGCGTTGGCGAACCGCACCGTGTGTTCGAGGTCCCAGCCGCTGAGCAACCCGTGACAGAGGGCCCCTCCGAAGGCGTCGCCCGCACCCAGGCCGTTGACGACCTCCACCTCCACAGGCGGCACCTCGACGCTCTGGTCCCGCGTGGCGGCGAGCACGCCCTTGGGGCCCTGTTTCACGATGGCCAGGTCCACCCCGCGGCCGAGCAGTGCCCGCGCGGCCCTATGGGGGTCCCGCTCACCGACCGCGATCTCGCACTCGTCGAGGTTGCCCACCGCGACGCTCGCGTGGGCGAGCGCGGCGCGCACCGCGCCGCGGGCGGCGTCCGGCGAGGACCAGAACATGGGCCGGTAGTCCAGGTCCAGGACGGTGAGGGCCCCGCGGGACCGTGCCCGCAGCGCGGCCAGCGTCGCGGCCCGGCTCGGCTGCTGCGACAGCCCGGTCACGGTGGCCCAGAACACCCGGGCGGCGCGGATCGCCTCCAGGTCCAGCTCCTCGGGCCTGATCTCCAGGTCGGGGGCCTTGGGACGGCGGTAGAAGTACAGGGGGAAGTGGTCCGGCGGGAAGATCTCACAGAAGGCCAGTGGCGTGGGGAGCCCCGGGACGGCGGTGACGAAGCGGTCGTCGACCCCGTAGCCGCCCAGCGCCCGGTGGATGTAGCGGCCGAACGGGTCCTCGCCGGTGCGGGTGATGACGGCGGCGCGGCGGCCGTGCCGTGCGGCCGCGACGGCGACGTTGGTCGGACTCCCGCCGAGGTATTTCCCGAACGTCTCCACGTCCTCCAGGGCGACCCCGGTCTGGAGCGGATAGAGGTCGACGCTGATCCGTCCCATCGTGATGAGGTCGAAGCCCTGTTCGCCCTCGGCGCCGGCGGCCGTCCGGCCGGGGCCCTCCCCCGGCCCCTGACCGCTCATCCGGTGACCTCGCGCAGGAACGCGACGCTCGCGGCCACGTCCGCGCAGGGCCCGGTGCCCGCGGCGGGTTCGGTGTCGAGGACGGTGTCCTGCTCGATCACGTACCACCCGGCGTAGCCGGCGTCCTCGAGGGCCCGCACGATGGCGGCGATGTCGACGTCGCCGGCGCCGAGCGGCCGGTAGAGTCCTGCCCGCACCGCCTCCGTGTAGGTGAGCGGCCCTCGCCGGACCCGAGCCGCCAGCCCCTCGTCCACGTCCTTCAGGTGCACGTGCGAGATCCGGGTCGCGGCCGACCGCGCGAGGTCCACCGGATCCGCGCCGCCGACCAGGAGGTGACCGGTGTCGAGGCACAGGTCCATGTCGGAGCCGTGGAGGACCCTGGCGACCTCGGCCGGTCTCTCCACGACCGTGCCGACGTGCGGGTGCAAAGCGGCCCGCAGGCCGCGTGCCCGCGCGCTCCCGGCGATCCGGCCCAGGTTGCCGAGCATCGTCGTCCAGGCCCCGGCGTCCAGATCCGGCCGTCCGTCGTAGCCGCCGGCTCCGGTCGCGGCGGCGAGGACCAGGGTCTGCGCCGCGCCGAAGCCGTCCATCGCCCGTTCCAGCCCCGGCAGCGGATCGTGGGCGGCCTGGTGGAGTACGACGGGGACGAAGCCCCCCACGGGCCGGAGGCCGAAGCCGTCCAGCAGCGCGGTCCGCGCGGAGGCGGCGGAGGGCAGGAAGCCGTCGGGGCCGAACTCCGTGGCCGCGAGGCCCAGGTCGCGCATCTCGGCGAGCACTCGTCCGGGCCGCAGCTGATGTCCCCACCCGGGGACCTCGCAGACCCCCCACGAGATCGGTGCGCCGGCGATCCTGTCGGTGATGGACCTCATCGGCCCCCCTCGGTCGGTCCGCCGGCGGGTGCCGGCAGGGCCGAGTGTCATGAAGCCGCCCGCGGGCTGTCAATAGCGGGGGGCGGGCACGCAGGTGTGCGGGCCCAGGTGCGCCGCCCGCTCGAGCCGACCGGCCGCTACGACGATGACCCTGCCGGCGCCGAGCCGCGGATCAGGTGTCCTCGAGCCGGAACCCGACCTTGACTCCGACCTGGAAGTGCGCGACCTCGCCATCGAGGATCTGGCCGCGCACCTCGGTCAGCTCGAACCAGTCCAGGTGACGGAGGGTCTGCGCGGCCCGCCTGATCGCGTTGCGGACGGCCGCGTCGACGCTCTCCGGGGATGTGCCGACGATCTCGGTGACACGGTAGGTTCGCTCGCTCACTGGGGGCCTCCGGTATCGCTTCCTGCGGGGACTCGGCATAACGTAGAAGCGTGAGGGTTATTACCCGCCGCAAAGCGGATGTCTACACGGTCACGGACGCGCACCGGCCGATGTCCGAGGACATCGACTACCGCCAGCGCCGCTACCTGGTGTCCATGGGGATCCGGACCGTCTGCTTCCTCCTCGCCGTCTTCCTCACCGGACACGCACCGCTGTGGCTGGTGGGGATCCTCGTGGTCGGAGCCCTCGTGCTCCCCTACATCAGCGTCGTCTTCGCCAATGGCGGGCGGGAGCCGGACAACGCGGCCCACTTCGACGACGACGCCGCAGTCCGCGAAAGGGCGAGCCACAAGCAGATTTCCGGTCGGTCTCGGGAAATCCGCTCGTGACATCTCTTGACTAACCCATGGGGGTTTCGGTGTACGATTTGTACCGGCGCTCTGATCCCCCGTCGGGGCGCCCGTGCCGGTGTTCCGGGCCCCCGTCGGAACACCGATGATGCGACGCCGGGTGGATTGCCCCCGTATCCACCCGGCGTCGCTTTTACCTAGGGGTTGATCCCCCGAGCCCCTCCCCCTCCTCACCCGCGTCGCGACGTGCGGCTCTGGCCGGGACCGGCCATCCGCCCTGACAGGTCCTCCACGGCGGCGGAGGCTCGTCCTCCCCGGGCCTGAGCCCCGCGGCGTCCACGTATTCGTGAAGCCTCCGGGTGCGGAGTCGCCGCGGCACGGGCGCCTGAGACACTGTGCTGATGACCGACGCTCAGGCCGGCGCCTCCCGATGCTCCGCGAAGGACTGCCGCGCCGACGCACGCTGGGGACTCCGCTGGAACAACCCCAAGATCCACACTCCGGAACGACGCAAGGTCTGGCTCGCCTGCGACGATCATCGGGAGTTCCTGTCCCAGTTCCTCGACCGGCGCGGATTCCTGCGGGACGTGGTCCCCGTGGACGCCCTGGAACCGAACGACGGCTGACGGTTCCCCATCTCACCCGCCCGCCATGTCAGGAAATATCCTGGCTGAGCCATAACTCCGGCATATCCCGTTCCGGAATGAGACGATGACCGCCTCCTGATCAAGGATCTCCCCTCTCCGGGGCAACAGGGAGGACTTCGTCCGATGTGGAAACGCAGGACGGCCAAGGCCGCCTCCGCGCTGGGCACTGCGGCGCTGCTGCAACTCGCTCTCCTGACCGGCCCGGTCCTCGATGCCGAGGCGGCCAGGGTGGCCGAGGCCGGGGACGCCAGGGTCGTGCCGATCCAGGTCACCGGGGATCCGGCGAAGCGCTTCAACTTCGTGATCCTCGGCGACGGCTACACGGCCGCCGAGATGCCGAAGTTCCGCGCCGACGTCGACAGGCACCTGAGCACCCTCTGGGCCTTCGAACCATGGAAGAGCTACCGCGACTACGTCAACGTCTACGCCGTCGAGATCGTGTCGGCCGGGTCGGGGGTCGGCTGCGATCCGGATCTGAGCTCTCCCCACAGGAACACGCCACTCGGCATGGGCTTCTGGGGCGGCTGCGATCCGCGCAGCATCCAGCGGCTGCTGACGGTGGACAGCACGGCACTCGGCCGGTACGCGAACCTGGTCCCCGGCACCGGCGACGGCAACCGGCAGCTCCTGGCGCTCGGCAACAGCACCACGTACGGCGGCGCGGGAGGCCGGGAGGCGACCGCGTCCGGTGGCAACGCGATGTCCTCGCTGATCATGCCCCATGAGATCGGGCACTCACTCGGCCGCCTCGACGACGAATACACCTACTACGCGCGTGGCGTACCCGGAGGCGCCTATGGTCAGGGAGAGCCCGGCTCGGTCCACCACACGACCCTCACCGAACGGCAGATGCGCGAGCAGCGCGCCAAGTGGTGGCGCTGGCTCGGTGAGAAGAGCGCCTCCGGCGGGGTCATCGGCGGCCATGAGGGCGGGCTCTACTCCACGAAGGGGGTCTGGCGCCCGAGCGAGCACTCCATGATGAAGGTGCTCGGCTACGAATACGACCAGATCCAGCGCGAGCGCATGACGCAGGCGATCGCCGAGAAGGTCGACCTGATCCAGGCCTCCACCCCCACCGGCGCGCCCATCGGCGCCGACCGGGTCATGTGGCTGGAGACACTGCACCCGGCCGATCACACTCTCCGCGTCACCTGGACCCTCGACGGCCGCGGCGTGCCGTCCGGCCGGGACCGGCACGACCTGGACCTCCGCCGGCTGCGGCTGACGCCGGGAACGCACATGCTCACGGCCACCGTGGTCGATCCCACCGATTTCGTCCGGGACCCGGCGATCCGCTCATCGGCCGGCCTCACCCGGACCCGGACCTGGAAGGTCGACACGCGGGTGACCACCCCCGCGGACCCGGTGGCCCCCGGATTCACCGGATCCACGCCGACGGGCTGGAACCTGCCCGCCCATGCGGTGGTCCAGGTCGAGACGGCCCACCCCGCCACGTCGGTCCCCGTGGTCCGCTGGACCCTGGACGGGCGGCCCGTACCCCACCCTGGCGACGACCGTGGCCTCGACCTGAAGCGCTTCCGCCTCCGCTCGGGCACGCATCGCGTCACCGCGACCGTGACCGATCCGGCCACGCCGGGCGGCGGGTCCAAGACCCTCGCCTGGACCGTCGACGCCGAGCGCCCGAAGATCACCTCCGCGCTGTCACGGCCGGTCGCGACGGCCGGCCGGACGGGCCGCCCCGAGTACGTCTTCGACGAGCGGTTCACGATGAAGCTCACCCCGTCCGACGACACGGACGGAACCCCGCTGGCGGAGTTCCAGGTCGACGGCGACGGCTGGTTCCGCTACTTCGGCTGGCCCACCGACTCGAACGCGCCATGGCTGTTCACCCCGCGGGGCACGAAGATCGACGACCTCGTCTACGGCAAGCTCGGCAGGCCCGTCCGTACGGTCGAATGGGACGACGTCCCACCGGGATACGGCCGCCACACCATCGAATACCGCGCCATCGACGCCGCGGGCAACGTCGGTTCCACGCGGAAGATGACCGTCACCCTCCGCAGGGCGGGCTGACCGGGGCGGGCCGGCTACCTGGTGGCCGTCCAGCCGTGCAGCCGCATCAGGGCGGCGGCCACGCGCGCGAACCGCTCCGGCTCGAGCACCGCGCCTTCGCGGCGGATGTCATCCTCCTCGAGCGCGAACACCCGATCCAACCGCAGGTACGAGCGGCGCCCGTCGCCGTCCCAGCGGCCGGAGCCGAGCTCCAGCCAGTCCGGCGAGTCATCGTCGCCCTTGCTCGACAGCATCATGCCGAGCAGCCTGCGCCCATGACGCCCGACGACGAGCATCGGCCGGTCCTTACCGCGGGAGGGGTCCTCCTCATAGGGCACCCAGGCCCAGACGATCTCACCGGGATCGGCGAGCCCGTCGAGATCCGGGGAGTATTCGAGGGTCGCCGCCCGCTCGGGGGTGTAGATCTCCCGTACCACGCCGCGGGCCGGCCGCGGGTCCTCACCATGATCGAGCATTCGCGCAGCCTACCGAGGATCTCCCGTACGTCGCGCCCCGGACCGGCCGACCGGGACCGGGATCCGGGCCACCCGCGCCCTCATGCTCCGGAGCCCGGCCGCACGGCGCCGCCTCAGCCGTCTTGACTCCGCCGTCCCTCGGCGAGTGACGTGATCCGTTCCGTGGCCTGCCGTGGCGCGACGCCCCGGCCGACCGCGAGCCCGAGCAGGTAAGTCGTCAACGGCGCCGCCGGACGGGCGACACCGTGCGCCACGTCACGCGCGAGATCGAGTACGAGATCACGATCCACGTCCGCGGGGTCGAGCCCCAGTTCCTTGCAGACCGTCTCGATCCACTCTTCCAATACCGCCACGTGCCTACCGCCTTCCGATCGCCGGATGAACGGTCTCAGGATTCCAGATCGGCCGCCGCCGCGAGATCCTCCGGCGTGTCGCAGTCATACCACGGGGGCCGGCTGCCGCCGCCGGTGCGGAGCGTCACCGGGCACAGCCCGCCCAGCAGGCCTCCGAGGGATCGTCCCCGGTAACCGCCGAGACCCGCGGTGAGAGCCGCGGTGCGCCAGGCTCCGACCAGCCACTGTTCCCGGCCGTCTGCGTCGACGAGGACGGCGCCTGACCCGTGGGCCCGCGCGGCCTCCACCAGTTCCGTGACGTGTCCGGGCCGCAGGAAGGGCAGATCCGCCGCGAGGAGCACCAGCCATGGCGCCCGTACCTCCGCGAGCCCGGCGCGCAGCGCGGGCACCGGTCCGGAGCCGGGCGGATTCTCACGGGCCGTGATGGCATGGGGCACGTCGGCGCGGGGCGGACCGACGATCACCAGCCGGTTCGCACCGGCCGCCGCGTCCGCCACCCACCCGATGAGCGACCGGCCGCCCACGAGCATGCCCGGCTTGTCCGCGCCGCCGAGGCGCCGGGCCAGGCCACCGCCCAGGATCACGGCATCGTAGGCATCACCCGTCATGGCTGTGGGGGCACCTCGGGATCGCCGCCGCCGCTCTCCCGCTCATAGGCGCTGAGGTTCTGCTCCAGCGCCTTCATCAGCTCCCACACCTGGCCCGGCGGGATCCGCACCCGGGAGACGACCTGCGCGGGGACGTGGAGGTAGGGGGTCGTGGACTCGGGGTCCTCTCTGACCTCCGGCGGCCGCACCTCGGTGGCGAAGTCGATCACGAAGGAACCCTGGGCCCGCCACACGGACGCGAAGCTGGCGTATTCCCCCACCTCTTTGTCCGTGGGAACCGCTATCTCGACCCGGTGTTCCAACGGCTGGTCGTTCACACTCGCCATCCTGCCCGCCCAGGTACGCCGCGCCAAACCGGCTGACGGATCAACCACCGATCGCCGACATCGGGCGCACCGGCTGCAGGAAGCTCGGGTCGTCGATGCCGTGCCCCGCACGCTTGGCCCGCACGGCCGCGAGCCACCGGCCGGCCAGCTCGTCGTCGGTCGCCCCGGACCGGAGCGCGTCGCGCAGGTTGGACTCCTCGGTGGCGAACAGGCAGTTGCGGATCTGGCCATCGGCGGTCAGGCGCACCCGGTCGCAGGCCCCGCAGAACGGACGGGTCACCGATCCGATGACCCCGACCTTGGCCGGCCCGCCGCCGACGAGGAAGGTCTCGGCGGGCGCGCTGCCCCGGCTGTCCGGCTCGTCCGGCTCGAGCTCGTACACCTCCGTGAGCCCCCCGAGGATCTCGTCGGCGGTGACCATCTCCTCGCGCCGCCAGCCGTGCTGGGCATCGAGCGGCATCTGCTCGATGAACCGCAGCTCATAGCCGCGCTCCAGGCAGTAGGCCAGCAGCGGCACCGCCTCGTGCTGGTTCACCCCGCGCATGAGGACGGTGTTGATCTTGACCGGTGCGAGCCCGGCGCGGGCGGCGGCCTCGAGCCCCGCGAGCACGTCCTTCAGCCTGTCCCGGTGGGCCAGGCGGGCGAAGATCTCGCGGTCCAGGGTGTCCAGGGAGACGTTGACCCGGTCCAGGCCGGCCTCCCTGAGCGGGGCGGCGAGCCGCTCCAGCCCGATCCCGTTGCTGGTCAGCGAGATCTGCGGCCGGGGCTCGAGCGCGGCCGTGCGGGCGACGAGGTCCACGAGGCCGCGCCGCAGCAGCGGTTCACCGCCGGTATAGCGGACCTCGGTGATGCCGAGCCGCTCCACGCCGATCCGAACGAGGCGTACGACCTCGTCGTCGGTGAGGAGCTCGGGCTTCGGCAACCACTCCAGGCCTTCCGGCGGCATGCAGTAGGAGCAGCGGAGGTTGCAACGGTCGGTGAGGGAGACGCGCAGATCCGTCGCCACTCGGCCGAAGGTGTCCACCAGCACGAGCGCGCCTCCTCCTGGCGGTCAGGCCGCCTAACGGTCAGACGGGCCGTGCCCATCTTGCCTCACCTTATGTCGTCGGCCGACGTAGGAGTGACCTTGGTCAGCGGATCCGGGGCAGTGGGCCGCCGGCCAGGAGACGGAGCCCCCGCGTCCTGACCCACCATCGCGTGCCGCCACGCCGCGGCGGCATCGGTCCGGGTCAGGCCGCGGTGGCCTCCGCACGGCAGTGATCACTCGGAGAACGGCCGCACGATCACGGCGGGCCGGGTCACCCGCCCTGGTCGCCGGGGGGAATGTCCGGGCCGCCGGTCACGGAGCCCTTCGGATCGACCCCGGTGGTGCTTTCCGGCTCGGACGTGCCATAGGGCCGATCGGACTCGCCCTTGGTGCCCTCGGTCGTACGGCCCTTCTCGTCCTTTCCCCTGGCGATGTCCTCGGCATGGCGCCTCTTGCTCTCGCCGACGCCGAGCGGCGTGTTCGCCTCGGTGTCGGTGGACTCCACGCCCTCGCGCTCCTCCTCGGACATCTCGCGGCCAGGGCCCGGCTCAGCGCCGGCGCCTTGGAACGCCTTGTCGGCGCCCCTGACGGCGGGATCTTCGGGTTCGCCCATGATTTCCTCCTCAGCAAATGCGGGGCAGGGGATCGCCGACCAGCAGGTCGACGATTCTGGTGCCGCCGAAGGCGGTGCGCAGCAGCACCAGCCCAGGCGGGTCGTCCTTGATCTTCCCGATCACGGCGGCGCCGGCGCCGAGCGGATGCGAGCGCAGCGCCTCCAGGGCCGCATCGGCCACGTCCGCGGAGACGATCGTGACCATGCGTCCCTCGCAGGCGACGTACATCGGGTCGATGCCGAGGAGCTCACACGCGCCGCGGACCTCCGGGTGGACCGGGATGGCGTCCTCCTCCATGACCACCGCCACTTCGGCGTCCCTTGCGGCCTCGTTGAGGATCGTCGCGATCCCGCCACGCGTGGCGTCCCGCATCCAGTGCACCGAGTCGCCGCAGGCCTCCAGCAATGACGTCACCATGCCGTTGAGGGGGGCGGTGTCGGACCGCAGTTCGGCCTCGATGTCGAGCTCCCCGCGCGCCAGCATGATGGTCATGCCGTGTTCACCGATCGGTCCGGAGACCAGCACGGCGTCGCCGGGCCGCACCGGCCCGGCCGGCGGGCGGCGCATCACTCCCACGCCCGCGGTGTTGATGTAGCACCCGTCCGCCTTGCCTCGCTGGACCACCTTGGTGTCGCCTGTGACGATCTGCACGCCGGCCCGCTCGGCGGCCTCCTTCATCGATCCGACGATCCGCCGCAGGTCCTCGACCGGGAACCCCTCTTCGAGGATGAATCCCGCCGACAGGAACAGCGGCACCGCCCCCGAGACCGCCAGGTCGTTGACGGTGCCGTTGACGGCCAGGTCGCCGATGTCGCCGCCGGGGAAGAAGAGGGGCGACACGACGTAGGAGTCCGTGGTGAACGCGAGCGCCGCGCCACCCACGCTGAGCAGGGCGCCGTCGCCGAGCGGCTCCAGCAGCGGGTTGCGGAAGGCATCGAGGAAGACCGCCTCGATGAGAGTCTGCGACGCCTTGCCGCCGGCGCCGTGCGCCAGGGTGATGTTGTCCTCGCGCAGCCGGGCCTTGCGGCGGCGGGCCCGCTCGATCCGTTCCAGCACCTGCTCTTCCCGAGAGACCTGCTCGACATGGGCGTGCTCGCGTACGGCCGCCTCCGCCCAGTCGGCACTCCTCTCAACCATGGGTGGCCTCCTGCACCCGCTCCCGGGTGAACCGCCCGAAGTTGTAGTAGGCGGCGCAGGCGCCTTCCGAGGACACCATGCAGGTGCCGATCGGCGTCTCGGGGGTGCAGGCGGTGCCGAAGACCTTGCACTCCCAGGGCTTGAGCACGCCCTTCAGGACCTCTCCGCACTGACAGGCCTTCGGGTCGGCGACCCGGACCCCCGGGATCTCGAAGATCCGCTCGGCGTCGAATTCGGCGTAGGACTCACGCACCTGCAGCGCCGACTGCGAGATGGAGCCCAGCCCCCGCCACTCGAAATAGGAGCGCAGCTCCATGGTCTCGCCGATCACCCGCAGCGCCTTGGGGTTTCCGTCCCACGGCACCACCCGGCCGTACTGGTTCTCCACCTCCGAACGGCCCTCCGCGAGCTGCTCCAGCAGCATGTGGATCGACTGGAGAATGTCCAGCGGTTCGAAGCCCGCCACCACCAGTGGCTTTCCGTAGTCACGGGCGATGAAGTCGTACGGACGGCAGCCGATCACCGTGGAGACGTGGCCGGGGCCGATGAACCCGTCCAGCCGGAAGTCGGGCGAGTCGAGGATGGCCTTGATCGCCGGGATGATCGTCACGTGGTTACAGAAGATCGAGAAGTTCCGCAGCCCCTCGGCCTTGGCCCGCAGGACGGTCATCGCCGTGGAGGGCGCGGTCGTCTCGAACCCGATGGCCATGAAGACCACTTTCTTGTCCGGGTTGCTCCTCGCGATCTTGAGAGCGTCCAGCGGTGAGTAGACCATCCGGATGTCCGCGCCCTGGGCCTTGGAGTCGAAGAAGGATCCGCGCCCGCCGGGCACGCGCATCATGTCGCCGAACGAGGTCATGATGACGTCCGGCTGCTCGGCGATGTGGATGGTGTCGTCGACCCGGCCCATCGGGATCACGCAGACCGGGCAGCCGGGCCCGTGCACCAGCGTGACGTTGTCCGGGAGGTAGTCCTCGAGGCCGTGCTTGTAGATCGTGTGCGTGTGCCCGCCGCAGACCTCCATGAACTTGTAGGACCGGCCGGGCTCGCACAGCGCCGCGATCGAGGCGGCCAGGGCGCGGGCCTTCTCCGCGTCGCGATACTCGTCGACGAATCGCATCACTCGATCCTCGATTCCTTCAGGGCCTCGATCTCGTCCGCGTAGGCCTGGCCGATGCCTTCGAGGAAGTCCATCGCGGCCTTGGCCTCCTCCTCGTCGATCTTGGACAGTGCGAAACCGACGTGGATGAGGATCCAGTCGCCCGGCTCCGGCCTGTCCTCGGTGATCAGGCCGATGTTGATCGCGCGCCGGACTCCGCTGACGTCGACCTTGGCGAGATCAGGCTGATCCGGCAGGATCTCCACGATCCGACCGGGGATTCCCAGGCACATCACGCGCCTCCGCTATCTCGATTGACTCCAGCACCAGCTCGTCACCGCCGGTGACGTCGACGTCCGCGCTCCCGCAGGCGGGACAGACCGCCAGCGGGTCGCTGGTCCCGTCCTCGTGCCCGCATCCCGCACAGGTGATCCGGGCCGGGGTCACGACCAGGTCGATGGCGGCTCCCTCTGCCACCGTGCCCTCCGAGACCAGGTGGAACGCCTGGTCCATGGAGGGCTCCATGACCCGCAGCAACGCGCCGGCGCGGACCTTGGCCCGGGCCACCGGACGCCCTGCGGCCCGTTTCTCCACGGCGACGAGGATGGCCTCGGCGAGTCCGACCTCGTGCACCGCTATCTCACCGCCCGCGGTCGTGAGCGGATCACCTGGCCCATCACCTGGGTCCTCATGTCACATCTCCCTCATCTCGAGGTAGCGGGCGATGTCCGGCAGCGACTGCGCCACCAGGACCGCCGTCCCCACCAGTGCCGCTCCGATCACCATGCTCTTCAGCATCTATTTCCTCCTGGATGAGTTCGCGAACCAGCCGGGCGGCCGGCTCGACGGCGGCGGTCACGATCTGCGACAGCTCCATGCCCGGGGAGACGTCGGCCGGCTCACAACCGACCAGGAGCACCCGCCCGGCCCGCCCGCCGACCACCTTGACCAGATCGAGTACGGCGTCCGGCGTGATGCCGTGGGCGTCGATGAGCTCCTGCGGCTCGCCCTCGTCGAGTTCGAGGGCGTAGAGAGTGCCCGGGGGGCCGCCCCGCGAGGCGGCGTCCACCAGGATCGTGGTGTCGTAGTCGCCGAGCTCATACGCGAGGTGGATGCCGCGGATCCCGAAATCGCCCACGTCCACGCCGGGCGGCAGTTCGGTCTCGGCGAGCCGCCGGGCCACCTCGACCCCGAACCCGTCGTCGCCCAGGAAGACGTTGCCGACGCCGGCCACGAGGATCTTCATAGCGGCTCCACCTCCTCGGGCGCGAAGTAGAGGAAACGGCCCTGCTCGCGGCGGATGTCGGCGCCAGGGTCGTCCTCGAGGATCACCGCGAGGTGGGTGCCGCCGTCGACGTCCATCAGCACCGCCTCGACGTCGGCGACGCGGCCGACGACGAACATGTCCTGGGCGTCGGCCCGGCCCGCCGGGCACAGGCGCACGCGGCTGCCCCTGGCGACGACGGTCCCGGCCACCACCACGCTGTCGGTCTCCGGCGAGGCCGTCGGCCGGCCGCCGCCGGCCGACTCGGGCATGGCCGAGCCCGGGTCCCACCATGGCCTCCCGCCGGTGTCGAAGACCTCCGCCGGGTCGTCGACGCTCGCCGGCTCCCGCCACGTCCGAGGTTCGCCCGCGCTCTCCGGCTGGTCCCAGCCCCGCCGGGGACCGGGCGAGCGGATCGCCCCGTGCAGGCGTTCGAGGAGCTCGGGAGGCATGGCCTCGACCCGGTCGATGATCTCGGCGGCCCTGGGGTCGGTGCCACGCGCCTCCCGCTTCTCCTCCTCCGTCAGGGTCAGGGTCCGCAGGCTCAGCAGCTCGTCGATCTCGGTCGCGTCGAAGAAGTCGCCGGGACTCTCCGGGGCGATCTCCGGCCGGTCGTACAGCGTGATCGGGGAGGACAGCACCACGTCGTCGGTGATCAGCACCGGCCAGGTGTGCAGGTTCTCGCAGGCCTCGGCGATCGGCCGGGCCCACTCGGGCGGATCGAGCAGTGACACGAACGAACCATCGGTCACGGCGAGCAGGCTGTGCGCGGCGACGATCGAGGACCGCAGGGCGTCGGGCCGGGTCCCACCGCTCCACGGGGTCGTGTTCTCCAGCCGGACCCGCAACCGGACGACGTCGTAGGGTCCGGGCAGCCGTTCGGCGTGCGCGCGCACCCGCACGCGGAGGGGCCGCCAGGTCCGGGTCACCTCCCCCTCGGTCTCACGGCCGCCCGGGATCTCGGCGTCGTGGATCCACTCCCCGGCAAGGAGGTCGGCCAGGGCCCACACGATGTCGATCTGGCGCTCGGCGGCCTCGTCGAACGGCTCGGCCCCCTCGGCCGTACGCTCCAGGACGTGCAGGAACCGGGGCCGCAGGTGCACGACATCGCCGCCTTCGATGAGGCACTCGGTCTGGGAGGCGGAGGGCTCCTCGGTCAGGGTGAACGCGGGCGGGACCAGGACCCCGAACTGCCAGCGCATCTGGTTCTTGACCGCGCTCGCGCGGTAGGGATAGAGGAGGTAGCCCTCGTAGAGGACCACGTCGGCGATCCTGCGGGCGGCGTCCATGTTCGTGATCACAGGCGCACCCCCATGAGCAGGGCGCCGACCACGTCGTCCCAGGTGGCAAGGGCCTTGTCGGCCTTGAAGAGCTGCAGCGCGGTGATGGTCTCCCGGCTCAGCCGCAGCCAGCCCGCACCCGGGAAATAGCGGTCCATGAGCTCGCGCCAGGTGCTCACCGGCAGCCGGTGCCTGGCCTCACAGTCCCACGAGACCTGCTGCACGGCGAACCCATTGGTCCCCCGCCTGAAGACGGTGCCGCTGAACAGCAGCAACAACGGGATCTCACCTTCCTCCAGGGACGCGAAATATTTGTGCGCCGCCACCTCCATGTCATAGGAGCAGGGCACGGGGAGGTCGATCTCGGTCGACCCGCTGAACCCCGGGACCATCACCGCCACGGCGGCGAACTGCAGCGGCTTGAGCGTGTCGCCCCATCGGTCCGGAGTGCCGAACAGGTCGGCCAGCAGCGGGGTCTCGGCGGGGCCGTAGCCCCGCCGCTGCGGCTCGATGCGGAGCTGACAGCGGAGCGCGATGGCATGAACCGGGTCGTCGCCGGCCTCGGTGATCCTCAGCCGGAACACCATGGTGGGCGCGGCCGCGTAGGGGTCGGGGCGGGCGCCGAGACACTCGAAGGCCAGCTCAGTCATGATCCGCCCCCGCACGCCTGCGCAGGTCGGTGAAGTACTCGTCGATGACCTTCCAGGCCTCCTCGCCCCCGTCGAAGCCCTGCCAGTGCAGCCGGACCAGTCCCACCAGGGCGTAGCAGGCGTGGATGGGGACGAGGTAGGCCCCGGAGCCCCGGTCGATGAGGAGCGCCTCGACGTCCGGCGCGACGTCCGCCATCGCCGGATTGGCGGTGAGCACCCGGTCCCAGGCCTCCATGGGCAGTTCGGACTCGGTCGCACCGCCGGGGCTGGGATAGAAGGCGATCGTGCGGTCCATGGCCGAGTTACGGAAGAAGAAGGCCATCCGCACCGGGATCGCGAGCTCGTCCCAGTCCGCGTCCGGCAGTACGAACAGGGGGTCGAAGCGATAGCGGTCGGGCACGGTGTGGAATCTGCGCACCGGGGCGTCGGACCGCCCGCCCGCGCCCTCGTGGGTGAACAGCAGCGTGCAGGCACGGCAGGTGCACAGGATCCGGCGGTCCTCCAGGTTGACCACGTGGCCGTGGTCCTCGGCGATGGCCTCGGCGCACATCTCGCACTGCTCGGCCTCGGCCTCGGCTCCGTCCCTCTCCGGCTGCCGCTGCTCGACCGCGAACCGCCGCAGGCTCATGTGGCGGCCTCCTCGGGCACCGCGCACTCGCTGCCCTGGTACGGGTGGATCTGCAGCAGCGCCGGCTCGGCCTGGACCCCCTCGACCATCACCTTGGTGATCTCGGGCGCATCCTTCATGATGGCGCGTTCGATCGCCATCGTGGCGGTGACCTGCGATGACGGGCAGCCGTGACAGTTGCCCTCGAGTCGCAGCCGGACGACGCCCGCCTCGTCGACGCCGAGCAGCTCCACTCCCCCGGCGTGCGACCCGAGATAGGGCCGGACCTCGTCGAGCGCGGCCCGGACCCGTTCGTCCGTGGTCAGCGGATGCAGGTCGTGGACGACGAACAGCGCCCCGACGAGATCGTCACCGGCGAGCTCCCGCGCGGTGTCGGCCCCGACGATCTCCAGAATCCGCTCCAGGCCCGCGCCGTAGACCTGAACGAGCGAGCGGACGAGCTCCTCGGCCCGGTCACGGGTCGCGGGATGGTCGAATTCGGTGAGCAGTTGCTCCACGCGGTCGCCCGCGGCGCGGACGTCATCGGCTCCTGGCATGGTGGGCCTCCGGCAGGGGATGTGTCCGGTCGTGATCACGCGGGTCCCGGTCCGGGACCCGCGTGATCACGGGGAATCGGTCAGCCGCCTTCTCCGGCGAAGGCGTGCGGTGAGTGGATCCGGTCGAGGGACTTGCCGTTGCCGACGTACATGTGCACACCGCAGGGCAGGCAGGGGTCGAAGCTGCGGACGGTCCGCATGATGTCGATCCCCTTGAAGTTCTCCGGGGAGTTCTCCTCGAAGATCGGCGTGTTCTGCACCGCGTCCTCATAGGGTCCGGGGGTCCCGTGCACGTCACGTACGCTGGCGTTCCACGGCGTGGGCGGGTACGGGTGGTAGTTCGCGATCTTGCCGCCCTTGATCACCATGTGGTGGGACAGCACGCCCCGGACCGCCTCGGTGAAGCCGCAGCTCACGGCCTCGTCGGGAACCTTGAAGGACTCCCAGGTCTTGGTGTGGCCGGCCCGGACCTCGGCGAGCGCCTGCTCGACGAAGTGCAGCGCCGCCGCGGCCGCATAGGCCTGGAAGTACGTCCGGGCGCGGTTGCGCTCGATCGCGTTGGACAGCGGCTCCCCGTTGTAGGTGGGGATCTTCCACTCGAAGGTCTTCTCCGGCTTGGACATCGTCCGCGGCAGGTTGATGACGACGCTGTGGCCGGTGGCCTTGACGTAGCCGCCGATGTCGACCAGGCCCGACAGCGCCGTGGACCACAGCCGGGCGAGAGGGCCGCCGCCGGTATCGAGGGCCAGGTTGTCGGTGCCGTCGTTCCAGCGGGGCGACATGACCCAGCTGTAGTTATTGTCGAAGTCGCGCTTCTGCGGCTTGGGGATGGTGTGCTGGTTCCAGGGGTGCCGGATGTCGACCGGGTTGCCCAGGGGGTCGTGGGTGACGAACTTGCCCTGGTCCTCCCAGTCGTCGTAGTAGGAGCTGCCGAGCAGGATCCGGATCCCGAGGTTGATGTTCACCAGGTCGTTGGTGATCAGCTTGCCGTCCACGATGACGCCTGGGGTGACGAACATCTTCTTGCCCCAGTTGCTCATGTTCTCGTAGCGGAAGTCGCAGTACTCGGGGTCGTTGAGGCTGCCCCAGCAGCCGAGGAGGACCCGCCGGCGCCCCACCTCCTGGTAGCCGGGCAGCGCCTCGTAGAAGAAGTCGAACAGGTCGTC